>NZ_JBSGIJ010000005.1:0-557522 GCF_053605015.1 Nocardia sp. NPDC003979 | reverse complement strand
AAGGTCTGCTCGGTGAAGGGCTCCACCCCGGCCCAGAACATCGAGAAGAACTACCCGCAGGCCCAGCTGCAGACCTACGACACGTACTCGCTGTGCCTCGAGGGCCTGCGTGGCGGTGCCATCGACGCGATGACCACCGACGACGTGATCCTGGCCGGTTACGCCGCGCAGGCACCCGGCACCTACAAGCTGGTCGGCAAGACCTTCACCACCGAGAACTACGGCATCGGCCTGAAGAAGGACGACACCGAAGCCCGCACCAAGATCAACGACGCGATCGAGGCGATGATCGCCGACGGTTCGTGGAAGGCCGCGCTGGAGAAGTCCTTCCCCGGCACCGGCTTCAAGGTCCCGGAGCCGCCGAAGGTCGACCGCTACTGATCCCGAACACCGTCGCGGTGGCCCTGCGCCACCGCGACGGTCTTTGTCCTGCTGGCCTTTCTCATCGATCGGAGGACGCGCGTCCGTGTTCGACCTGATCTCGGAGTATGACTCCCGAATCCTCGCTGCCTTCTGGGTGACCATCAAGCTGACGTTCTTCTCGGCGATCGGCGCCCTGATTCTCGGCACCATCGTCGCCGGAATGCGTGTGTCTCCCATCCCCGTCGCGCGCTGGGTCGGCACCGCCTACGTGTCGATCTTCCGCAACACCCCCCTGACGCTGATCATCGTGTTCTGCTCGCTCGGCCTTTACACCACGCTGCAGTGGGAGCTGGCCGGTGATTCGATCAAGGACAACAACTACTGGTGGGCGATCATCGGATTGAGCGTCTACACCGCGGCTTTCGTGTGTGAATCGCTGCGGTCGGGCATCAACACCGTCCACATCGGGCAGTCCGAGGCGGGCCGCTCGCTGGGCTTCGGGTTCGCCCAGAATCTGCGCCTGATCGTGCTGCCACAGGCTTTCCGGGCCGTCATCGCCCCGCTGGGCAGCGTGCTGATCGCGCTGACCAAGAACTCGACGATCGCCTCGGTGATCGGCGTCGGTGAGGCCGCGTTCCTGATGAGCGAGATGAACGAGAACGAGGCCGCGGTGCTCGCCATCGGTGCGATCTTCGCGCTCGGCTTCGTCGTGCTCACCCTGCCGACCGGCTTGTTCTTCGGCTGGCTGGCCAAGCGATTCGAGGTTGTCCGGTGAGTTCAGGCGCTTCGGTTCTGTTCGACGCTCCCGGCCCCAAGGCCCGGGTGCGGCACTGGATCTACTCGGTCCTGGTAGCGGCGGTGCTCGTCGCGATCGCGGTGTGGATGTTCCTGGCCTTCCAGCGCGAAGGCCAGTTCACCGCCGAGAAGTGGAAGCCGTTCCTCGAGGCCGAGGTCTGGGAGACCTACCTGCTGCCCGGTCTCGAGGGCACGCTCACGGCCGCGGTGCTCTCGATCATCGGTGCGCTGATCTTCGGCATGATCTTCGGCATCCTGCGCCTCTCGGATCACACCTGGGTGCGCTGGGTGGCGGGCGCGATCGTCGAGCTGGCCCGGGCCATCCCGGTGCTGATCCTGATGATCTTCCTGTTCGCCGTGTTCGGCGACTACAAGGTGTTCCCCACCGATCAGCTGGCGCTGGCCGCGGTGGTCATCGCCCTCACTGTCTACAACGCGGCGGTCATCGCCGAGATCGTGCGGGCCGGTATCCGATCGCTGCCCAAGGGCCAGAGCGAGGCCGCCGTCGCGCTCGGTATGCGCAAGACCCAGCTGATGCGCCTGGTGCTGTTGCCGCAGGCGATCACCGCGATGCTGCCCGCGCTGGTCTCGCAGATGGTGGTCGTGCTCAAGGACACCGCGCTGGGCTACCAGATCACCTATGTGGAACTGGTGCGCTCGGGTCAGCAGGTAGGTGCGGCGGAGCAGAACACGATCCCCGCCCTGATGGTGATCGCGGTCATCATGATCTCGCTCAATATCGCGCTGTCGTTCCTGGCGACCCGCTTGGAGAAGCGGCTGCGGTCGCGGCGCAAGAAGGGTGGCGGTGCGGTGCTGGCCGCCGACTCGATCGTCACCGATGCCGCACCCGGCGTGGACATCACCAAGAAGTAGGTTCCGACCGTCGGGGCCCGGTCCGTACGTCGGACCGGGCCCCGTTCGTGTCAGTTGTCGTAGCGGTAGAAGCCCTCACCGGTCGACAGGCCGAGCTTGCCCTTGTCGATGTAGTTCTGCTTCAGCCAGTCGGCGAGCTTCTGCTCCTCCGGGCCACCGTTGGCCAGGATGTTGTAGGGCGTGGTGAGCCCGACGATGTCGAGGATCTGCATCGGTCCCATCGGTGCGCCGGTACCGATGCGCCACGTCTCGTCGACGGCCTTCGGTTCGGCGTAGCCGCCCGCTACCAGCCCCATGCCGGCGTTCAGGAACGGGACGAGCAGCGAGTTGAGCACGTAACCCGCCTTCTCCTTGTGCAATTCGATGGGCACCATGCCGATGTCGGAGGCGAACTTCACGACCGAGGCGAATACCTCCGGGTCGGTCTCCGGTGTGCCCATCACCTCGGCGGTGTTGAACTTCCACACGTGGTTGGCGAAATGCAGGGCGAGGAAGCGGTCGGCGCGCCCGGTGAAACCGGCCATGTCGCTGGGCAACAGCGTCGAGGAGTTCGTCGCGAAGACCGTGCGTTCCGGCGCGAGGGTGCCCAGCTTCGTGTACAGGTCGCGTTTGATGGACAGCACCTCCGGCACCGCCTCGACGACGAGGTCGGCGTCGGCGACCGCGGCGGCCAGATCGGTGGTCAGCGTGATGCCCGCGGCCGTCGCCTCGGTCTTGGCGGTGTCGGCTCCGTCCACCTCGGCCTGGTAGGTCTTCGCCAGTTCGTCGAACCGGGTGCGGGCGGCGGCGATCGCCTTGTCGTCGATGTCGTAGGACGTCACGTCGAAGCCGTGGAAAGCGGTCTGGAACGCGATCTGGGAACCGAGGACGCCGGTCCCGAGAACTGTCACCTTGCGGAATGCGATGGTCATGCGTGTTCCTCCCAGCGATGTCGGTGTGCCGGTGTGTAGCCACCGTCCATCATGGCCCGGCCGGTCGACATCGTGGGGAGGTGGTCCGGGGCGGGTCAGCCGGCTGTGACGAGGCCTTCGGCGATCATCCAGTCTCGGGCGACGTCGGCGGGTTCGCGGCCGTCGATGTCGACCTGGCGGTTGAGTTCGGTGATGACCTCGTTGGTGAGCCGGGCCGAGATCGGCGCCATGATGTCGACCACGCGGGGATTGGCGTCGGCGAACGGGCCGTACATCACCAGGGCCGCGTTGTACTTGGGGAAGAATCCCTTGTCGTCTTCGAGCAGCACCAGGTCCAGGGCGGGGATGCGACCGTCGGTGGCGGCGACGGAGCCGAAGCGGCACTGTTTCGCGTCGGCGGTGGCCTGGTAGACCAGGGCGTCCTGCACGATCTGTTTCTGCGCTCTGCCCGCGTCGATGCCGTATTTCTGGGCCAGGCCCGGGTAGCCGTCGGGGCGGACGTTGAACTCGGTGCCCACGCAGGTGGCGGCCGCGGCCGGGTTGGCGGCGAGCAGTTTCGCGTAGTCCGACAGGGTGCGCACCCCGGTCTCCTCGGCGGTGCGCCTGCTGGTGACCAGGGCGTAGGTGTTGTTCATCGGTGCCATGGCCGCCCACACCATGTCGTGCTGTGCGCGGTCGGCGTTGCGGACGAGGTCGAACTGTTTGCGTTCGTCGGGTTCGGGGGTCTGGTTGCCGAGGTAGTTGATCCAGCCGGTGCCGGTGTAGTCGTAGGCGATATCGATCTGGCCGTTGAGTTGCGCGTCGCGCAGGCTGTTGGAGCCCTGGATATTGGTCAGGTCACGCACGTTCGCGCCTGCGGCGGTGAGGGCGAATTCGATGAGGTAGCCGAGGATATTGGCCTCGGTGAAGTCCTTGGACCCCACCGTCACCGCGACACCGTCGAGTTCCGGAACCGGGGTGATACTGCCCGGCCCCACCGGCAGCGGCACCGAGCCGCCCGATTGCAGACCGCAGCCGGCGAGCACCACCGCGAGGACCGGGATCAGCCCACGCAACCATCTGCTCTTTCTCACCGCAGCCCCCTCGGCCCGAGAAACTGTTCGGCCAGCGCGCCGAGCCAGTCGACGAACAGGGCAAGTGCCACCGCGAGCACCGCGCCGACCGTCAGGGTGACGGTGTCGCGCAGTTTGTAGCCGGTGTCGATGAGGATGCCGAGACCGCCCGCGCTCACCATGAACGACAGCGTCGCGGTGCCGACGGCGAGTACCAGCGACGTGCGCAATCCGGCGAGGATGTAGGGAATGGCGAGCGGGAACTCGATGCGCCGCAACACCTGCACGGCCGACATCCCCTGGCCGCGACCGGCATCGATGACAGCCGGGTCCACCTGCTGATAGCCGAGGATCGTGTTGCGCAACACCGGCAGCAACGAGCAGAACGCGATCGGCGCGACACCCACCCAGAACCCGGTGGTCCGGGTGAGCAGGTAGCACAGCACGATCAAACCGATCGCGGGCGCCGCCGCCCCGATATTGGCGATCCCAACGAAAAACGGTGCGAGACTGCGGAATCGGCGACGGGTGAGCAGCGTGCCCAGCGGCACCGCGATCACGACGACGATCGCGACCACGGCCGCCGTGATGAGCACGTGCTGCCAGGTGACCTGGGCGATATTGCCCGCACTGATACTGGCCTGCTGAATGGTGGTGAGCTCACGCCGGAACGCCCACACCAGCACACCGACGGTGAGGATCAGCACGATCACCGGTTGGGCGAGCAGCCGCAGGAGTTCGGCGCGCCGCTGGGTCGCGGGCGCGGACGCGGCGGCGGGGAGGTCGACGACCGGACGCGTGGAGGAAGTAGCGGTCACCATGAGCGCACCCGTTCCGCGACGAGAGCCCGCATCATGACGGCGCCTTTTCCGAGGTGGCCAGGTGGTCGATGAGGGTGTCGACGGTGACGACCCCGGCATATCCGCCGCTCGCGTCGAGGACGATCGCCGAGGCGGTGCGTTCGGTGAGCAGGGCGGCGAGGGCGTCTTGGAGGCTGGCGTCGGCGGGGAGGATCGCACCGACAGGAGTTCCTGCGGTGGTCAGCGAGTCCGCTTGTGCCAGTTCGTCTCTGGAGACCCGGCGAAGCGGTCGCCGTTGGGAGTCGAGGACGACTCCCCAGTGGCGGTCCGCCTCGCGCAGTGCGGTGGTCAGTACTGAGGGGTCGGTGTCCTCGGTGACGGCGACGCCCTGGTCGAGATCGAGGTCGGCGAGGACCGCGAGACCGAGGCGGTCGATGGTCGCGGTGGCGCCGACGAAGCCGGCGACCGTGTCGTCGGCGGGGGCGGCCAGGATCGCGGCGGGGGTGTCGTACTGCAGGATGCGGGAGCGGTCGCCGAGCACCGCGATGCGGTCACCCAGTTTCACCGCCTCACCGAAATCGTGGGTGACGAACACGATGGTCTTGCCGAGTTCGCCCTGCAGGCGCAGCAATTCGTCCTGCAGCAGGGCGCGGGTGATGGGGTCGACGGCGCCGAACGGTTCGTCCATCAGCAGTACCGGTGGGTCGGCCGCCAGTGCTCGGGCGACTCCGACGCGCTGCTGCTGGCCGCCGGAGAGTTGGCGCGGGTAGCGGTCGCGATAGGTGTCGGGATCGAGGCCCACGAGCTCGAGCATTTCGTCGGTGCGGGCGGCGACGCGGCGCCGATCCCAGCCGAGCAGGCCCGGCACCGTTGCGATGTTCTTGGCGACCGTCATGTGCGGGAACAGCCCGGCCTGCTGGATGGAATAGCCTATGCCACGGCGCAATTCGTCGGCATCGATGGCGAGCGCGTCGCGGCCACCGATGGTGATGGTGCCCGAGGTCGGTTCGATGAGGCGGTTGATCATCCGCATGGTTGTGGTCTTGCCACAGCCGGACGGGCCGACCAGCACGACGATCTCCCCGGCGGGGATCGTCATGCTCACCTCTTCGACCGCGGGGTCCGGCTGCTCCGGATACCGTTTTGTCACCCGGTCCAGGACGATCTCCACCCCGGAAACGGCGGCGCCGGCGGCGGTTTCGGCGGTGCTGGTGTCAGTCACGAATACCCCTCGAGATGGTGAACCGTCCGAGCAGAACCAGGACGCCGTCGAGCGCGAGCGCGAGCACGACGATGAGGATGGTGCCGGTGAGCGCCTGCGGCACCGCATTGGGACTGCCGAGGCGCGCGAGCCCGGAGAAGATCAGGTTGCCGAGCCCCGGGCCTTTCGCGTAGGCCGCGAGCGCGAGGATGCCCATGATCATCTGGGCGCTCACCCGCATCCCGGTGAGGATCGACGGCCACGCCAGCGGCAGTTCGATCCTTGTGAGCAACTGCCACCGGCCCATCCCGACGCCGCGTGCGGCATCGACGGCGGCCGGGTCGACGGTGGACAACCCGAGCACGGTGTTGCGCAGAATCGGCAGCAGCGCGTAGAGGACCAGCGCGACGATGGTCGGTGCCACGCCGAGCCCGAGGAACGGGATCAGCAGTCCCAGCAGCGCGAACGACGGCACGGTGAGAATCGCGCCCGCCGTCGCGGTCGCCGCCGCCGATCCGAGCGGACTCCGGTAGACCAGGATGCCCACGAGCACAGCGATCACCGTCGCCAGCAGCAGGGACTGCACCACCGCCGACACATGCAGATACGAATCGACCAGCAACTGCTCACGCCGGTTCACCACGAACGACCACAGTGCGTCCAGGATCCCCACCTCCCCATCGTCCGGCGGCCCAACGGGCCCTGCCCCAAGATGCCCACCCACAACCCGGGCGAAACAACCCGTCCCACACCCTCGGCCCACCGAGCACCCGAATCCACCTGCGCGGACCCGCGTTTCACTTCCGCCTCATGCTAACGCCCCACCCCGACCCCCGTGGCCGTTCCGGTTCCCCGACCCCGGATCACGAGGACGACCGAATCATCGACCCGCTTCGGCCAGTTCCGCTTTCACCACGGCGTAGGCGGTGGAGGGGTGGTAGCCGCGGCGGGCGAGCATGTCGACGAGGCGGCGGGTGAGTTTGGTTCGGTCGAGGTCGGGGGGTGTGGTGCGGAGTTTGCGGCGGACCAGGTCGGCGGCTGCCTCGTCGTCGCCGGGCTCCGGACGGGTGCGGTGTGCGGGGGCGGCGGTGTCACGGGAGGGTTCTCGGGCAGTGCCTGCCCGGGCCTGCCGGGCGCGGCCGTCGTCGGTGTCTGGTTGCTCGGCGCTGTCGTGGTTCGCGCTGTGATCGGCGCCGGTGGCCGAGGTTCGGGCGAAACCTGCGGCATCGAGTTCCGTGGTGACGACAGCGAAGGCGGTGGACTGGTCGTAGCCCCGACGGGCCAGCATGCCGACCAGGCGGCGAACCGCCTTGTCCCGGTCGAGTTCTCGGGGCAGGGTGCGCAGCTTGCGGCGAACCAGGTCGGTGGCGCGGTCGCGTTCGGCGTCGTCGGAGACCATCGACAAAGCCTGTTCGGCGTCGGTGGGGGCTACTCCCTTGTCGCGCAGTTCGCGCTGGAGGGCTTTCTTTCCTTTGCCGGAGTAGGTGTGGCGGGCGTGGACCCACTGTTCGGCGAAGGAGCTGTCGTCGATGAGACCCACCTCTGTGAGCCGCTCGAGTGCCGCTGCGGTGACTTCGAGCCGGAAACCCTTCTCGCCGAGCCGTTTCTCCAGTTCGGCGCGGCTGCGGGCCCGCACGGCCAGCAACCGCAGGCAGGCGTCCTTGGCTTGTTCGACGGTGGCGTCGGGCCGGTCACCCGGGGCGAGCCGGCGTGTGCCGGCCCGCCTCTCGGGCTCTCCCGGTGGGGATCCGGCCGCCACCGGATCCACCTGTCGCCCGTCGTCACCACCGACGACGGGCGACAGGGAGTCTGTGTCGCGCCGCGTGGATCGGCGAGAACGCCGGGCGCGGCGGGGCGTCGCCGCCCCGCTCCCCCACTCTTCATGATCAACACCGGTTCGCGGGGCGGAATCGGTCCAATTGTGTTCTTCGGTGAATCCGGTCGGGTGCGCGCGCTGCGGATCGCCCGCACCCGACCGAATTCCCTTCGCGCCCGAGGCGGCTCGTTTGGCACGAGCCGCCGGGGCGAGTTCGGTGGCCGACCCCGGTTCGCGCGTCGCCTCGGACGTCAGCGACTGTGGTTGCACCTCGATCCCGAGGCGAGCCAGCTGACGTCGCATGTCCTCGACCGGATCGGCCGAGTCGCGGCGCGCGCGGCCGGGGTTCGGCGTGCGCATCGGCTCAGAAGTCGGCGGGCGCGTCGGCCTCGGCGGTCAGATCCGCGCCGATGCCGAGCTTTTCCTTGATCTTCTTCTCGATCTCGTCGCGCACATCGGTGTTCTCCAGCAGGAACTTGCGGGCGTTCTCCTTGCCCTGGCCCAGCTGGTCGCCCTCGTAGGTGTACCAGGAGCCGGACTTGCGGATGAAGCCGTGCTCGACACCCATGTCGATGAGCGAGCCCTCCTTGGAGATGCCCTGCCCGTAGAGGATGTCGAACTCGGCCTGCTTGAACGGCGGGCTCACCTTGTTCTTGACGACCTTCACGCGGGTGCGGTTACCGACCGCGTCGCTGCCGTCCTTGAGGGTTTCGATGCGGCGCACGTCCAGGCGCACCGAGGCGTAGAACTTGAGCGCCTTACCACCGGTGGTGGTCTCGGGCGAACCGAACATCACGCCGATCTTCTCGCGCAGCTGGTTGATGAAGATGGCGGTGGTACCCGAGGTGCTCAGCGCGCCGGTCATCTTGCGCAGCGCCTGGCTCATCAGGCGGGCCTGCAGGCCGACGTGGCTGTCGCCCATCTCGCCCTCGATCTCGGCACGCGGCACCAGGGCCGCGACCGAGTCGATGACGATGATGTCGATGGCACCCGAGCGCACGAGCATGTCGGCGATCTCGAGGGCCTGCTCACCGGTGTCGGGCTGGGAGACGAGCAGTGCGTCGGTATCGACGCCGAGCTTGCGGGCGTATTCGGGATCGAGCGCGTGCTCGGCGTCGATGAAGGCGGCGACACCGCCCGCGGCCTGGGCATTGGCCACCGCGTGCAGCGCGACGGTGGTCTTACCCGAGGATTCCGGGCCGTAGATCTCGACGACGCGACCGCGCGGCAACCCGCCGATCCCGAGCGCGACGTCGAGGGCGATGGAGCCGGTCGGGATGACGGAGATGGGCTGGCGGGCCTCTTCGCCCAGGCGCATGACCGCGCCCTTGCCGAAGCTCTTCTCCACCTGAGCCAGCGCCAGTTCCAGCGCTTTGTCGCGATCGTAGGCCTGCGGTGCCATGATGTGGTCCCCTTCTCGAGGTGAGTGTCTCTCTGGTTGGCGCCCACAGTAGAGGGCGGCACCGACAAGTTCTGTCGCCAAGATTAGTCGAACACTCTTTCGAGTCAAGCGACGCGCCCGCAAACACGCCACGACCGTCGTCAGTGCTGCGGCAGCACCGATTCGTCGCCCTCGGCACGCGGCCCGAGGATCCGTCGTTGCGACTGTTCGATGCGCACATCGTTGATGCTCGCCTCACGCCGGGCCATCCGCCCGTCGGGCGCGAACTCCCACTGTTCGTTGCCGTAGCTGCGCCACCACTGCCCGGTCTCGTCGTGCCATTCGTACTGGAAGCGCACGGCGATGCGGTTGTCGTGGAAGGCCCACAGATCCTTGCGCAGTGCGTAGCCGTTCTCGGTGGCCCATTTGCGGGTGAGGAACTCGACGATCGCGGCGTGGCCGGTGAAGAACTCGTCGCGGTTGCGCCACACCGAATCCTCGGTGTAGGCGGCGGCGACCCGCTCGGGATCACGGGTGTTCCAGGCGTTTTCGGCGGCCCGCACCTTGGCGCGGGCGGAGTCGAGGTCGAAGGGAGGCAGCGGTGGTCGCACGGTGTCGCCTTTCAAGGGTTGTGCGGTGACAGTTCGGGTGCGCCGAAGCGCAGCGGTAGCGCGCCGGGACGTTCGATCACCCGCTCGACGGTGTACTCGACGGCGCATTGCGCACCGGTGGTGAGATCGGCGGTGTCCCAGATGATTTCGGCCCGACCGGTGAGCTGCAACAGCGTACCGGTCGACCAGTCGGCGATCAGCAATCCGCACCGCGGGTGCGCGGCGAGGTTGCCCAGGGTCATGAACATCGAGTTGCCGCGATAGTCCGGCCAGCGCAGCCGGGTCGGCGACAGCAGCTCGAGGAAGCCGGGGTTGCCGCCGCGATGGGAGGCATCGGCGTGCCCGTCGGCGTCGGCGGTGGCGACGAAGAAGGTGTCGGCGGCGGTGATCATCGTCCCCTGCCCGGCGGTGAGTTCCGTGCCGTGCCGCGCCGGACCGGCCTGCCCGGCCGACACAGCGCGGATCTCTCGGCGTGAGATGTATTTCGGGCAGTTCGCGTACACCTGTTCGGTGCTGATCCGCACTCCACCGGGCCGCGGCCGCGCGGTCCCGTTGACGCGCATCCGGCGCCGCCGCTGCGCCTGCACGGCGATCATCCCGACCGCGATATCGCCGGTCAACGCGTCGGACAGGGGGTCGTCGTCACCGGGTAGCGCGGCGATGTCGATGGTGGTGTCGTCGATCGCGTGGACGAATCCGGCGGGTCCGGTGAGCGGGCTCGCCCACAGCCGCCCCGCCGCGTCGGCCGCCGCGAGGACGACCATCGGCTGCTCGGCGAGGAAGTCCGCGGCGACGGCCGGGATCCCGGTGCGGATCGAACGCCCGACGCGATCGGCGATCGCGGCCTGGCCGAGGCGTTGCTGCACGGCCAGCTCACCCGGATGGAACATGACGACTCCTCAGAAGAATCCACAGGTCGGTGCGCTACCCGCGGGAGCGGGGGCGGATTCGGCGCCGGCCGGGGCGTACACCTCGAGCCGGATGCCGTCGGGGTCGGCGAAGAAGATCCCGCCCGAGGACGCGCCCTCACCGTGGGCGACCACTCCTTCGTGGAAGAACTCGGTGGCCAGTTCCCGCAGCGCCGACTCGACGGCGCGCACCGAGTCGAGGTCGGCGACCTGGAAGGCGAGATGATGCAGTCCCGGTGCGCCGGTGTCGAATTCGCCGGTGCTCTGCTGCCACAGCGTGAGCATCAGCACGCCGTCGATACCGAGGAAGGCCCAGCGGCGCGCACCGTCGGCGCCGCTGCCGAGTTCCTCGAAGCCGAGACCACGGCGATAGAACTCCGCAGAGCGGTCCAGGTCGGTGACATTGAGCCCGATGTGGCCGGTGGTGAGCACGGGAGCGGTGACGGCGGTCATGAGTCCTCCAGGAATGGGAAACTATCTATGAACGTTTTGATGGTTAGAACATAAGACGACAAACCACTGCCGTCAACCCTTGAAATACTTTTTGATGGTTAGGAGCGCGAGTTGATAGCCTCAGACATGCGCGATCCCCGTCCGCACACCGGCGAACCACCTGCTCTCGACCTGCTCAACACCCGATGGGCAGGCGCCGAACCCGGCGATCTGCTGGCCGATCTCGACGGGTTGCGCACCTGGCTGGCGCTGCTCGACCTGACCGACCGGGTGCCCGCCGACGAGCACACCCTCACCGCGCTGCACACCGCACGTGACGCCGTCTACGACACGGTCACCCGCGCCGACCACACCGCACTCAACCGGGTGCTCGACCAGGGACGCATCCGCCGCGAACTCACCGACGACGGCCCACGCGACATCCCGGAGGTGGCCGACCCCGCCTGGCTACCCGGTTGGCTGGCCGCCGACAACCTGCTGCGGCTGATCGCCGAAGCGCCGCACCGGATCCGCCAGTGCGCCCACCCCGACTGCGTGCTCTTCTTCTACGACACGTCCAAGAACGGCACCCGCCGCTGGCATTCCATGGCGACCTGCGGCAACCGCGCCAAGGCCGCCCGCCATTACGCCAAGAGCGGGTGAGCGTTCAGAACAATTCGTCGAGCAGGCGGTAGTAGTCGAGTTTGTCCGCATCGGGTTCGGTCAGGCCGTAGGCCGCACGGAACGCCGTCACCGCTTCGGCGCCGAAATCCTCCCCGAGGTCGCGTTCGGCCAGAGCGAGGTCGCGGTAGCGGTCGGCGCGGCCGAGCTCGGCGACGTCGATCAGCACGCCACCGGCCAGCACATTGCCCGGGGTGAAATCGCCGTGCGCGACGACGAGGTCCTCGCTCGCGGGACGACGGCGCACCAGTTCCGCGAGCAGCTCGGCCGGTGTCCGATCGCGGTGATCGGGGTCGAAATCGTCGGCGTCGACGAACCCCTCGACGACATTGCGGTGCGCCCGTGCGAGGGTGACGTCGAGTCCGGCGTCGAACGGGCAGTCCGCTACCGGTAGGTCGTGCAGGGCCCGCAGCCGCGAACCGAGCAGCGTGCCGGCGGCGGCCGGGTCGGGTGCCTGCGACGACACCGAACCACCGCCCACGTCCGCGAGAACCAGTACATCCTCGGCGAACGCCACCACTTCGGGAACGGCGATGCCCTTGTCGCGCAACCAGATCAGGCGCTCGTGTTCGGCGACGGCGCGCGGGCCGCGTTTGATCCAGTACTCCCCTGCCCGCAGCACATTGCCGCCGCGGCCCTCGTGCTCATCGGACCAGTCGGCCAGCGGTCCGACCAAGGCGATCACCTCGGGCGGCAAGGGCAGAGCCAGCTCGTCGAGGTGGTCGAGCGCCGCCCTGGTCGACTCGATCAGCTCGGAGTCGCCGTCGGCCACCCGCAACCGCATCGCCTCGTTGAGCAGCTCGCGCGCCTCGGCGGGCCGATGCTGTTCGGCCAGCGATTTGCCCAGGTGATGGGCGGCGAAGGAGACGAGTTCGGGGTCGAGGGCGCGGCTGGCGTCCAGCGCGCGGCGGTACAGGATCTCGGCGCGGCCGGGTTCACCCTGATAGCGGTACACATCGGCCAGATTGATCCACACGGTGATGCGGCGGCGCTCGGTATCTGCCAGTTCGAGGGCCTGATCCAGGCGGTCGAGCGCCTCGTCATGGCGCCCGAGCAGCATCAGCGCGATGCCGAGCCTGCGCAGACCACCGAAGTCGTGCGGATCGGCGGCGGCGACACGGGCGGCGAGGGATTCGGCGTCGACCGGGATCATCCGCAATCGTTCGTCGAACCGGTAGGGACGTGCCGACGAGTTCTGCGCTGTCACGGACATGGTCTGGTCACCACCGGTTTCTGGGGACGTCGAAGTCGGCACACAGCGCCCGCCATACCTCGCGCGGGTCGATTCCCGCCTCGATCGCGGCCGCACCGGTCATCCCGAAGGCCGGAATGACGTGATCGGCCAGCATGGCGTCGGCGCGCGCAACGCCGAACTCGGTGTGCATCAGCTCCTGGAATTCGGTCAACCGCACCTTGCCCAAGATACTCGCGCTGTCGCGCACCCGTCAGGACGCCGGTCCAGTGCCGCCTGCGTTCGACGGGTCACCAAGGGTTCGGTCGTTGCGAGCCCGGCCGGTTCCTCAGACCGTGGCCCCGACGCGATGACAGATCTCGACCGGGTCGGCGACCTCGTCGAGGCCGTCCGCGGCCCGGCGCGCGGCGGCGGCGAACGCCTTGTCGTCGAGGACCTGCCGCACGGCCGCGGCGACAGCGTCCGGGGTGAGCGGCCGGATCAGCAGCGAACTGCCCTGGCGCACCGCACGATTGGCCAATTCCCACTGGTCGCCGCCGCCGGGCACGGTCACCACCGGCACCCCGGCGGAGAGGGACTTCGCGAGCAACCCGTGCCCGCCCCCACCGACGACCACCGCGGCGTGGGTGAGCAGTTCGTCCTGGCGGCCCAGACCTGCCGTCGCCCAGGCGGGCAGGTGCGCCGGTGGGGTGTCGAGCATCGAAACCGCCGCGCGCACACCGAGTCCGGACAGGCCGTCGAGCACGGTCTCGGCCATGCCGGCCACCCCGGTGTGGGCGGTGGACGGGGCAACCATCACCACTGGTTCGTCGCCGGGTGGCAGTTCGAGCACGGCATCGGTGGGTTCCCAGAGCAGCGGGCCGACCACATAGGTGTCGGCGGGCCAATCGGGTCGCGGGAGCTCGAGCGCGGGCAGGGTGGCGATGAGGCGGGCGGCGGGGCCAGGGTCCTCGGCGGGCAGCCCGATGCTCACCCGTGCCGCCGAACGCTGCCGCTCACCGGCCCGCACCGCGCGGTCGGTCATGGTGCGCAGCACGGTGTCGCGCAACCGGCCACGCACTCCCTCGCCTGGTGCCAGCCCACTGCCGATCGGCGGCAGACCTCTCGACGGCAGGTACAGCGGGTGCGGTGAGAGCTCCACCCATGGCACGCCGAGGCGTTCGGCAGCGAGACCGCCCCCGGCGGTGAGCACATCGGAGACGACCAGGTCGGGCAGCATGGCACCGAGTTCGGGCAGGTTCTCCGTGGCGATGTAGGCGGCGCGTTCGTGGATCCGGGCGCCCGCGTCGGTGTCGTCGTCAACCGAGCGCGGCGCGAGCCCTTTGAGTTTGCGCACACCGATGCCCGCGGCCCGTGCCGCGTCGAGCCACCGGGGACCGGTGAACAACACCGGCTCGTCTCCGGCGTCCAGCAACCGCAGACACAACGCGATCGCGGGAAACGCATGCCCTGGGTCGGGCCCGGCTACCACAGCTACTCGCATGCGCCTCACCATGCCATATCCGCAGGACGCACGGTCGCGACCCCGTCGACACGGCTCAGATCGGACGATGCCTGGCCGACCCGCCCACGCGCCCAAGACAATCGGGCCGCGTCACCGATTCCGGCGCGCGCTCAGCCCGCGAAGGTGAACAACTCGAAACCGACCGCGTGCGCGGCGGGGAATCCGTCCTTGGGGCCCGTTGCCATCGCCACGATCTCGTCCACCTGTTCTTCCACCGGGACCGTGCTCAGCGCCTGCAGATAGCGCCGATGCGCGGCCAGGCTGGCCCGTGCCCTGTCCAGCTGATCACTCACGTCCACCGCGTGGGTGGCGACCGGGCCGACGACAGCGGCCCAGCGCGCGGACCACGGTGCCAGATCGGCGATCTCGGGGAAGATCCATTCGTTGCCCGCGTCGGAGACCGCGTCCATCGCCGAGCGGCCGACGGCCCGGTGATCGGCGCTGTTCACGAAGCCGGGCGCCCAGGTGTCGCCGAAATTGAACAGCACGACCATCTCGGGGCGGTGCCTGCGGATCGCGGCGGCCAGATCCCGCCGCAGCGGCAGGCCCTCCTCGATGCGCCCGTCGGGGTAGTCGAGGAATTCGACGGTGTGCACGCCCACTTCGCGCGCGCCCGCGATCTCCTCGGCCTCCCGCAACGGCGCGGCCTGCGCGGGGGGAACGCCCGCGATCCCGGCTTCCCCTCGGGTGACGAGCAGATAGCGAATGTCCTTGCCCTGCTTCGTCCATCGCGCGACGGCCGCCGCCGCACCGTATTCGATGTCGTCCGGATGCGCGACGATCACGAGTCCGCGCTGCCAACCCTCGGGTAGCTGTTCCACCCCGCCCATGCTAGGGCTAGATCTTGCTGACCGGCGTCTTGTCGCCCGACCCCGTCACCGCCTTGTACAGCAGGTACAGCCCGGTGCCGATCGCGGCGAGTACCAGAATCGGCAGCACCGCCTCGAGGATCGCCCCGATGATCCAGAACGCGATAACCGCTACGACGACGATGCCGATGACCTTGAAAACCATGATGTGACTCCTCGGTGTCCGTGACCGCGCAGCCGCGATCGACACCTTCGATGCTGCCACCGCAACCGTGGTAAATCACCAGGTCAGCACGGATATCCGGGTAGAGATCAGGGTTCACCCCGAGACTGGCTCCGTCGACATCTACCGTGAATCCATGAACTACCTGGCTCTGCTGCGTACCGAACTCACCACGTTCGGCGAGCTGATCACCGACGACGTCGATCTCGCCGCACCCGTCACCACCTGCGGCGACTGGACCTTCTACGATCTGGTCGATCACCTGGGCCGGGGTAATCAGTGGGTGGTCACCGCCGTCACCGAGCTCCGTGGCGACGACGACGGTCGGCCCGCGCCGAAAGATCCCGCGGCCCTGCGCAAGTGGTACGACGAGTCCGCCGACGCCCTCGCCGCGACTTTGTCGGCCGATCCCGAACAGGAAGCGTGGACCTTCACCCGTGCCATGCCGCGCACGGTCGGCTTCTGGCGCCGTCGCCGCGCCCACGAGACGCTGATGCACCGGTGGGACGGTCAGCATGCGCTAGGGAAGGCCGAGCCGTTCGACCGCGCGATCGCCGAGGACGGCATCGATGAGGTCTTCGAGCTGTTCGCGCCCCGGATGATCCACCGCGGCCTGGCGACCGAACCGGAGGTGGCGCTGCGCGTCCGCACCACCGACACCGATCGCCGCTGGACCTACGGTCCCGGCGAACCGGTGGCCGAGCTGGCGGGTACGGCATCGGATCTGCTGCTCGCGTTGTGGGCCCGCATCCCGCCCGAAAACCAGGGTCTGCGCTGGGACGGCGACCGCGCCGCCGGGCTGCGCGTCCTCGCCGGACCCTTGGTTCCATAAGCACCCCACCGAACCGGACAAGCGTCCATAATCGGGTTCGACTGCGAGGAGGACCGATGGAACCGATCGTCACGATCACCGGCGGCGCGATTCGGGGCACGACCGAAGGCGGCGTCACCCGGTTCCTCGGGGTGCCATACGCGGCGGCGCCGGTGGGGGCGCGACGGTTCCGGTTGCCCGAACCGGTGCAGCGCTGGGAGGGGGTGCGCGAGGCGACGAGGATGGGCCCGACGTGCGCGCAGTCGCCGTATCCCGCGCCGATCCACGCCCTGATCGGCAGCGACGGCATCCCCGGCGACGACTACCTCAATGTGAACGTCTGGACACCCGAGGTGGGTGGTGCGGGCCTGCCGGTGCTGGTGTGGATTCATGGCGGCGCGTTCGTGCGCGGGTCCAACGCGCGCCGGATCTACGACGGCACCGCGTTCGCACGCGACGGTGTGGTCATGGTGTCGATCAACTACCGCCTGGGGATCTCCGGGTTCGCGGTGCTCGACGGCGCACCGTCGAATCGTGGTCTGCACGACCAGCTCTGCGCGCTGCGCTGGGTGCGGGACAACATCGCCGCGTTCGGTGGTGACCCGGACAATGTGACGATCTTCGGGGAGTCCGCAGGCGGTATGAGCGTGGCAGCGCTGATGGCGGCGCCGCAGTCGGCGGGGCTGTTCCGCCGGGCGATCGTGCAGAGCGGCAACGGCTCCGTCGCCGCCGAGGCCGACGACGCGCGCCTGGTTTCGGCCGCGCTGGCCGAACACCTCGGAATCACACCCACCGCGGCGGATTTCGGTGCACTCGGTCCGGCCGACTTGTGCTCGGCGCAGAACGCCGTCGCGCTGGCGCTGATGACCGACCCCGACCCCCAGCGGTGGGGCACCTCGGTGGTCGAGCGCGGCCTCGGCATCATGAGCCTGTTCCCGGTGGTCGACGGGGAGGTCGTCGAGGGCACCCCCACCGAGGTACTCGCGGCCAACCCGCAGCGCCGGGTTCCGCTCGTCGCGGGCACCACCGCCGACGAATTCCGCTTTTTCACGGTGCCCACCGGGATCACCGCGGGCGTCGATGCCGACAGCTTGCCGTTCGTGCTGGCCCGCTACGGCATCGATCCGTCGGTGGCACACACCTATTCGCGGCAACCCCCCGATGCCGCACCGGCCGAGATCTTCAACGCGATCCTCACCGACTGGTGTTTCCGCGCGGGCACCATGGACCTCGCCGAAACCAATGCCGCCACCGCGACGACCTACGTCTACGAATTCGCTTGGCCCACAGCACTGCCCGGCCTCGGCGCCTGCCATGTGCTGGAAGTCCCGTTCGTCTTCGACACCGTGGACGACGCCCACACCCTCACCGGGCCGACCCCGCCGCAGCCGCTGGCCGACGAAATCCACGCAGCCTGGGTCTCTTTCGCCACACATGGCAGCACGGGCTGGGCGGCGTTCACGCCGGCAGAGAAGAACGTCCGCATCTTCGACCACCCCGCGTCGTCCACGGTCGACAATCCGCGCGCCGAGGAGCTGGCCGCCCTCCGTCAGGCGATTCGCTTTTGAGAACCGGACTGCTCGGCAGGTCTGTCGAGTCGGCCGCCCGACCCGGGATACCCGCTGCGCGAGTACGGGATCCGTGCGGGCGAGATTTCAGCGGGGAAGATCGGGCGACGACAGGCCGGGTCCGTCGGCCATCTCGGTGAGGGCCTGGGCCCAGCCGTCGAGACGGTCGGCGGCTTCCCGCAGATCGGCCACGATGCCGTTGAACTGGTAGGCCACCACGGTGTCCTCCGGGACGGCCAGGATGCGAGCAGCCGCCGCGACGAGCTGTTCGTATTCGACGACACCGGTTTCCAGTCGCGCGAGCACGGCGGCGACCGTGGTCTTCAATGCCGACACCGTTTCCGGGTTCGCCCGGCCCACCGTGTCGACGGCCTGTTCCATGGCGACCACGTCGGCGGCCAGGGCGTGCAGTGCGGCCGCCCCGGAGCTCGCGGTGGCGAGCAGGTCGCGCAATTCGTCCTCGGGTAACCGCCGGGTGCGCGCGATCTGGGCGCCCAGCCCGTGCAACGCGCGTTCGGCCCGGATCAATCGCTGAATCGGCGCGCGGGCCGCCGAGCGCAGTCCCGGCGACTTGCGCGGCACGAACGTCGCCTGCGGCAACGGCTGATGGCGGGTCTGCAGATAGCGGCGCGCGTTCACCGCGGCGCCGGTCACGAAAGCCACTGCGCCGCCGCCGATGACGACCACCGCCCACGCCGGCGCCGACACCACGGCCAGGCCGACGGCCCCGACGGTGGTGATTCCCGACGCTGTGCCCAGCTGAAAGCTGCGTCTGCGCATGCGGCGCCGGCGCCGTAACTCACGCTCGCGCGGATCGGCCCAGCGGCGCACCGCGACCAGCGCCTGCTCCCCCACGCCGCGCAGAGTCGCGGGCATGCCACCGCTCATCGTCGACTGCACAACGGCCATCGGGTCGGCGACCTCGATTCGGTCGCGCCGCATTCTCCCGCTCATCGTGATCCTTCCACCTCCCCAGAGTGCCACGCCGGTCCGACAACCTCACCTGAGAACAGGGCAAGGGCCGCCGGTCGGCGTTCGAAACGCGCGCCGAGCGCGAGAATCGAACGTGGACCGGCGGCCCGTGGTGGCGTGGCTGTTACTGCTGAGCCGCCTGGCCACCCTTGTTGATCTGCGGCGCCGCGGGCTGCTGCTTGGCGGGATCGATGGCCGCGTTGTTGCCGGTGGGCAGGGCGTCGCCGCGCATGGAGGCACGGATCTGCTCGAGCTTGCTGTGCCCGGCCATCTGGATGCTGGCCTGCTGCACCTCCATCATCCGGCCCTGCACCGTGTTCTGCGCCAGCTCGGCGGCACCGAGCGCATTGGCGTAGCGGCGTTCGATCTTGTCGCGCACGGCGTCGAGGCTGGGGGTGGAACCGGGCGCGGACAGGGTGGAGTCCATCTGCTGCAGCGAGGCCGAGACCTGCTCCTGCATCTTGGCCTGCTCGAGCTGGCTGAGCAGCTTGGTGCGCTCGGCGACCTTCTGCTGCAGCATCATCGCGTTCTGCTCGACCGCCTTCTTGGCCTGTGCGGCGGCCTGCAGGGACTGGTCGTGCAGCACCTTGAGGTCTTCCACCGACTGCTCGGCGGTGACCAGCTGGGCGGCGAACGCCTCGGCGGCGTTGGTGTACTGGATCGCCTTCTCGGTGTCGCCCGCGGCCTGTGCCTGGTCGGCGAGGGTGACGGCCTGCCGGGCGTTGGCATTGAGCTTCTCGACCTCGTCGAGCTGGCGGTTCAGCTTCATCTCCAGCTGACGCTGGTTGCCGATCACCGACGCCGCCTGCTGCGACAGCGCCTGATGCTGACGCTGCGCCTCCTCGATCGCCTGCTGGATCTGGACCTTCGGATCCGCATGCTCTTCGATCTTGGAGTCGAAAAGGGCCATCATGTACTTCCAGGCCTTCACGAACGGATTAGCCATCGATTGATCCCGCCTCCATCTGTGCGTCGCTCGTGCGACTGGTGGTGCGCGACCGTCACGCACCAGATATGTGCTTATCCTTCACCATGCGGCACCCGGACCGATATGACCGGCCCACTCGACGCCTGATGAGAATCTATCCGCTCTCACCAGTAGTGCGCAGCGTCACGCGGGTTCGCCGCGTCACATCCCTTTCACCAATACCAGCATCTCGGCCCGCGGGGCCGGGATGACGATGCGGGTGTCCTCGGCGATCCCGATGCGCGCGTCCACGTCGGCCTGCGCGCTCGCGGTGGCCGACGGCTCGGCGGGCACCGGTTCGGCGACGGGTTCGGCCACGGGCTCGGTGAGCGCGGGTTCGCGGGGCGCGGAGCCGTCGGCTCCGGCCATGATGGTGCTCACGTCCCACAGCACCCGCGACAACGGCACGTCCAGTGCCTCGCAGATGGCGGCGAGCAGTTCACTGGAGGCTTCCTTGCGGCCGCGCTCCACTTCCGACAGATAGCCGAGGCTCACACGCGCCGAGGTCGACACCTCGCGCAGCGTCCGATGCTGGGCCAGACGCGCACGCCGCAGACTGTCCCCGATTGCCTCCCGCAGCAGCGTCATCTCGTTCTCCTCCACCTCGGGTCACCGCCTCGGGCGGTGCTCACCTCTTTCTGGCACAACGTCGAGCAGCGGCCGGGGGTTCCCGGACGCGGCTAGTCCGTCGTCACATCGCCGTACCCACCGACACAGCGCAGTAACTCCCCGATCGCGTCCTGCACCGCACCGATCCTGATGTTCCACCGGTCACCGTGCAGTTTCAACCGGCTCACCGCGCTGTGATCGGGTCCGGCCACTCCGAGGTATACCGTGCCGACCGGATGCCCGTCCTGGGAATCGGGTCCAGCGACCCCGGTGAGACCGATCCCCCAGTCCGCCGCGCAGCGTTCGCGCGCGCCGACGGCGAGTTGTTCGGCGGTGGACGCCGCGACCGCGCCCTCGACGCGCAGCACCTCCTCGTCCACTCCCGCGAGCCGGTGCTTGAGGTCGGTGGCGTAGACGACGAGCCCGCCGCGCAGCACCGCACTCGCGCCGGGCACCCCGGCGATCGTCGCGGCCAGCAGGCCCGCGGTGAGCGATTCGGCGGTGGCGACGGTCTGGCCCGCGGCCGTGAGTGCCGCGACCAGCTCGGCGGCCTGCGCACCGGCGACCAGGGGGTCGCTCACCCGCGCGACTCGTTGCGCGCGCGACCACCCGCCACCCACACCCGCGCGGCCTGGCCGACATAGTCGAGGCCGGTGATCACGGTGAGCGCCACGGCCAGGTACATCAGCACCATGCCCCCGGTGGCGAACGCACCGGACAGCGGCAGCACCAGCAGGGCGACGGCCACCGATTGCACGAGTGTCTTGAGCTTGCCGCCGCGCCCGGCCGGGATCACCCCGCGCCGCACCACGACCAGCCGCAGCAGGGTGATGCCGAGTTCGCGGCCGCAGATGACCAGGGTGATCCACCAGGGCAGATCGCCGAGGATCGAGAGCCCGATCAGGGCGGCGCCGATCAGGGCTTTGTCGGCGATGGGGTCGGCGAGCTTGCCGAAATCGGTGACAAGACCGTATTTGCGGGCGAGTTGCCCGTCGAATCGGTCGGTGATGGCGGCGAGGCCGAAGACGGCCGCCGCGATCACGCGCCAGCGGGTGTCGTGCCCGCCGTCGGCGAACAGCGCGAGCACGAACAGCGGCACCAGGACGATGCGCGCCACCGTCAGCACGTTCGCGATATTGACCACCGGGACCTGATGTTCGGACATCCCCGGCAGTCGAGCCGCCCCGCGTTCGATCTCCTCGGGTCGCACGCTCATGCTGCGTCTTCTCGGCATGAGCGGGCGCCCTCCGTGGTCACGCACGCTTCCGCCGCCAGGTGCTGACCTCTCATGCCCCCGCCCTCTCGGCACTCACCGGCACTGCGCCGAATATCGGGTGTGTCGCGCGATGTTTGCTCACGCGTGCAGTGCCGTATTCCCCGGTCGCCGGGCCCGGCGCGATGCGATGAGCGGAACGACAGGATGTGCGGCACATGTTCAGACTATCGGTAACAGGGCCGACTACTGTGCACCCCATGACTTCACGGGGACCAGCAGGTGGTCCGACCAGCGACGCGCACCCGTCCGCGCCTACCGTGGCGCCAGTTCGAGACGTCACCGTGCGACGAGCGCGAACCTCGGATGTCCCCGAGATCAAGCGTCTGGTCGACGAGTACGCCGGCCGGATCCTGCTGGAGAAGAACCTGGTCACCCTGTACGAGTCGGTGCAGGAGTTCTGGGTTGCCGAGGTCGAGGGCCGGGTCGTGGGGTGCGGCGCGCTGCACGTGCTGTGGGCCGATCTGGGCGAGGTGCGCACGGTCGCGGTCGATCCGGTTGTCAAGGGTCGCGGGGTGGGCGGCGCGGTGGTGCGTCAGCTGGTCGAGGTGGCACGGGAGCTGCAGTTGCAGCGGGTGTTCGTGCTCACCTTCGAGGTCGACTTCTTCGGCAGGCACGGTTTCGTCGAGATCGACGGCACGCCGGTGACGGCCGAGGTGTACGCGGAGATGTGCCGTTCCTACGACACCGGTGTGGCCGAGTTCCTCGACCTGAGTTTCGTGAAGCCGAACACCCTCGGCAACACCCGCATGCTGCTCACCCTGTAGATACCCACCGCGAGAAAGTTGATCGACGTGCCGATCTTCGCCGTCCACTACACCTACACCGAGGCCACCGCCGCCGCGCGGACCACCAATCGGCCCGAGCACCGAGGCTGGCTCAACGCCCTGGTCGACGCGGGCACCGTGCTCACCAGCGGCCCGTACGCGGACGGTTCGGGCGCCCTGCTGCTGTTCCGGGCCGAGGACAAGGCCTCGCTCGAGCAACTGCTCACCGAGGACCCGTTCGCGAAGCTCGGCCTGATCGAGGACGTGCGCGTGGTGGAGTGGCTGCCCGTGATGGGCGCCTTCTCCGAATAGCGCGCACACGCGAACAGCCCGGAACCCCACGGGTTCCGGGCTGTTCCTCGTCGATCAGACAGACGCGCGCCGGGTCTTCAGCAGGCTCGCCACCGTCGCGATCACGAGAATCCCGAGGATCACGCTCAGCGACACCGGCGTGGAGATCTCCGGCACGCTCACGTGCTCGCCGCCGTTGATGAAGCCGAGGGTGTTCTCGTGCAGCGCGTGCAGCACCAGCTTCACACCGATGAACGCCAGGATGGCGGCCAGACCGTAGGACAGGTACACCAGCCGGTCCAGCAGCCCACCGATGAGGAAGTACAGCTGTCGCAGACCCATCAGGGCGAAGGCGTTGGCGGTGAACACCAGGTACGGCTGCTCGGTGAGGCCGTAGATGGCCGGAATCGAGTCGAGCGCGAAGAGCAGGTCGGCGAAACCGATGGCGAGCAACGCCATCAGCAGCGGGGTGACCACTCGTTTGCCGTCGATCTTGGTGATCAGCTTGTCGCCGTCGTACTGGTCGGTGGTCGGCAGCACCCGCTTGGCCAGCGCGACGATGCGGCTGTCGCGCTGCTCCTCGTGTTCGGCCTCGTGCCCGCTCTCGCGCAGCAGCTTGATCGCGGTGTAGATCAGGAACGCGCCGAACAGGTAGAACACCCAGCTGAACGCGCTGATCGCGGCCGCACCGACCGCGATGAACACACCGCGCATCACCAGGGCGAGCACGATGCCGATGAGCAGCACCTTCTGCTGGTACATCCGCGGCACCGCGAAGGTGGTCATGATGATGAGGAAGATGAACAGGTTGTCCACCGAGAGCGCCTTCTCGGTGACGAAACCGGCGTAGTACTCGCCGGCGAAGGTGCCGCCCCATTTCCAGGCGACGTACCCGCCGAACAGCAGGGCGAGGCCGATGTAAACAGCCGACCAGATGCCCGATTCCTTGAAGGTCGGTTCGTGCGGCGTGCGCACGTGGGCGAAGAAGTCGAAGACGAACAGTCCGAGGATCACCAAGCCGGTGATCACCCATTCGAGCGTGGTCACATCCATGAAGTGGTCCGATCGATGAGGTTCATGCCGTCCATCATGTCCAATATGTCCGTTTCAGCCAACTTTGCGGAGCGATTGCCCGCCATGATTCCACACACAGCCGTGCGAACCCGTCCGCGCCGGTAGCCGAGCCGAAAACCCGTTTCGCCTCGTCACGGCCGCTGCTACCGTCGACACATCGACCACCCACCGGCACCGCGAGAGGAGTCAGCCGTGACCGCCGAGTACGACCATTTCGCCGCGATGCCACGGCTGTCCGAGGATGCCGCGCGACCGCAGCGCGTGTCGCGCGCGGGCATCGGCAGCTGACCCGAACCCGCCTCCGGCCGCTCCCCGCGATCGGCACCCCGCGCCCCGGTCCCTCCTCGTTCGTCGCCGCTCGCTGACGGCACGGTCAGAGCAAACCAGCAGTGCGCTATTCGCCGTCCCCGGAATCCGCCGGATCACCGCCACGGATCGACCACAGCAGACCATCGAGTTCGTCGGGCTTCACCAGCACGTCGCGTGCCTTGGAGCCCTCGCTCGGACCGACGACACCTCGGGTCTCCATGAGGTCCATCAGCCTGCCCGCCTTGGCGAAACCGACACGCAGTTTGCGCTGCAGCATGGAGGTGGAGCCGAACTGTGAGGTGACGACCAGTTCCACCGCCTGGAGCAACACGTCCATGTCGTCGCCGATATCGGGGTCGACATCCTTGGTCTCGCCCGCCTTGGCGGCGGTGACGCCCTCCTGGTACTCCGGTTCGGCCTGGGTCTTGCTGAACTCGACGACCGCCTGGATCTCCTCGTCGGAGATGAAAGCGCCCTGCAGACGGGTCGGCTTACCGGCGCCCATCGGCAGGAACAGGCCGTCGCCCATGCCGATCAGCTTCTCCGCGCCCGGCTGATCGAGGATGACGCGCGAGTCGGTGAGCGAGGAGGTGGCGAACGCCAGCCGTGAGGGCACATTGGTCTTGATCAGGCCGGTCACCACGTCGACCGAGGGCCGCTGGGTGGCCAGCACCAGGTGGATGCCCGCCGCACGCGCCTTCTGGGTGATCCGCACGATCGCGTCCTCGACGTCACGTGGGGCGGTCATCATCAGGTCGGCCAGCTCGTCGACGATGGCGAGGATGTACGGGTAGGGCCGGTAGACCCGTTCGCTGCCGAGCGGGGCGGTGATCTTGCCCGAGCGCACGTTCTTGTTGAAGTCGTCGATGTGGCGGACCTTGTTGGCCTGCATGTCCTGGTAGCGCTGTTCCATCTCCTCCACCAGCCAGGCCAGGGCGGCGGCGGCCTTCTTGGGCTGGGTGATGATGGGCGTGATCAGGTGCGGAATGCCCTCGTAGGGCGTGAGTTCCACCATCTTCGGGTCGATCAGGATCATCCTGACCTCTTCGGGAGTGGCCCGGTGCAGCAAGGAGATCAGCATCGAGTTGACGAAGCTGGACTTACCCGAACCGGTGGAACCCGCCACCAGCAGGTGCGGCATCTTGGCCAGGTTCGCCGAGACGAACTCGCCCTCGATGTTCTTGCCGAGGCCGATCACCAGCGGATGGTGGTCGTTGCGGGTGTGCGGCGACTTGAGCACGTCGGCCAGGCGGACCAGCTCGCGGTCGGCATTGGGCACCTCGATACCCACCGCCGACTTGCCCGGGATGGGTGCGAGCAGGCGCACGTTCTCCGTCGCCACGGCGTAGGCGAGGTTGCGGGCCAGTGCGGTGATCTTCTCGACCTTCACGCCGGGGCCGAGCTCCACCTCGTACCGGGTGACGGTCGGGCCGCGCACGAATCCGGTGACCGCGGCATCGATCTTGAACTGCACCAGGACCTCGGTGATCGCCTCGATCATCGATTCGTTGGCGGCCGAACGCTTCTTGGGCGGGTCACCGTCGAGCAGCAGGCTCAGCGGCGGCAGCGAGTAGTCGCCGTCGACCACACGGTCGGTGACGAACTCCGGTTCCGGTGGTGGCGGCGGCGTCTGGTCGACGGGTGCGGGAGCCGGGCGCTTGCGGGCCGGTTTCGGCGCGGGGGCGGGCGGCTCGTCGACGATGGGTTTGGCATCGCGCAGCGGCGGCTCCCCCAGCGACTCGGTGACCGCGTCGGATCCGGCGAAATCGTCGGCCGCCGAAGCGGCGCCACGACGGGACCGGTTGCGGTGCACCGGGAATCCGTCGGCGTCGTAGTTGGCCGGGTCGTAAGGGTCGCTGTCGTCGGCGTATTCGCCGAGGCCGAAGTATTCGCGCAGCCGCGACGGCACCTCGCGCACCGTGGTCCCCGTGAGCAACAGCACACCGAAGACCATGGCCAGCAACAGAATCGGCATCGCCAGCCACGGGGTGAGCCCCTGGCCGAGCGGGCCGCCGATGGCGTAGCCGAGCGCGCCCGCGGCACGCGAACGTCCGTGCGCGTCGGTGGGTGACCCCGCCGCCAGATGCCAGATGCCGAGCGCGGGCAGGATCACCAGCAGCCCGCCGAGGACCAGCCGTGGCCGGATCTCCGGATGCGGTTCGGTGCGCATCAGCACCACCGCGATCGCCACGAACAGCAGCGGCGCCACCGCGGCCGCCGACCCGGCGATCGCGCGCACGATGTCCTCGAGGAAACGCCCCACCGGGCCACCGGCCGACAACCACACCGCGGCGGCGATGATCACGCTCAACGCGATGAGCGCCAGTCCGATTCCGTCGCGACGATGCCCGTGCTCGAGTTCGCCCGCACGGCTCAGCGTGCGGGTGGTGGCGCCGAGGCCGCGCGCGAGCATCGTCCAGCCGCTGGTGACGCCCCGGCCGATGACGGCCAGCGGTGCGGTGTTCGAGGCGCGTTTGGCGGGTCTGCGGGCGGGAGTGGTTCGCCCACGCGCGGCCGACGACGCTCGCGGTGTCGTCGAACGAGACCGCGCCGACGGCGTCTGCCCCCTGCTCGATCCCGCCCGCGCACGAGAGGTCGTGGTGCTGCGGGACTTACCTGCCATGACGATCAGGCTAGCCGCTCGCACACCATCGAGACCATCCGCAACACTGGTCCCACGGGTGATGTGACCGCCGATACGCGCCGGACCCGCAGGTCGCGGGCCCGCCGGTCAACGCGCGGAAATCCCGGATCGAGGGCGTTTCGCGGCCCGTCGCTTACCGAATCCTTGCCGATTTCCAGCATTTCGGCCGATCTGGGCGGCCAGCGGTGGCGCGGGCAGCACACCGCTCGGTACTTTGACTGCGCTCTATCGGGTCGTCGACCCATGCGTATGAAGGGGAACAAGTGAAGAGAATGCTCACCAGCGCGGCCGTGCTTGGTGCCACCGTCGCGACCATGTTCGCGGGGCACATCGCACCGGCCCAGGCGCAGTCGGGCTACTACGGCGCCATCGCGGCGTCGGTCAAATCGGGGGTGTACGGGTACGCGACCGACTACGGCAGCTACGCCGACGCCGAAGCGGGTGCCATGGCCGCCTGCCGGCGCGGCGGTGGCGGCGGCGGTTGCGACGTGAAGGTCTCCTATCGAAACGGCTGCGGAGCCATCGCGATCTCGCGTGGCTGGTGGAGCTACGGCTCGGCCTCGACCATCGGTGGCGCCAAACGCGAAGCGCTGAACCGTAATCCGGGCAATGCCTCGATCAAGCACTGGAACTGCACCAGCGGTTACCAGCTCTAGCCCGACCGTTTCGACCACCATCATGGGAGTTGTAGTGAACAACCGACCGATCAAGACCGCCGCCGTCCTCGTCGCGCTCGTCGCGTCGCTGGGGCTGAGCGCGTGCGGTTCCTCGGACACCGAGTCGAGCAGCGCGGGCGCCACCACCACCGCGGCCGCCTTCGAGTCCGGTACGGCCAAGCAGGACAAGGAGGAAGGCGGCGACGTCGCCGAGACCACCCCGCCGAACCTGCCCAAGCCGACCGTCGAGGAACTCAACGCGCGGCTCACCAAGGCGATGAGCGGCCAGCTCACCGCCGACGAGAAGAAGACCTACATCGAGGACGCCGATCAGGACCCGATGCTGGTCGACAAGTTCGTCGACGCCGCGAAGAAGAACAACGTGAAGGTCTCCATCACCAATGTGGGTGAGCCCGCCGACGGCAAGCTCAAGGCCGACGCCGATGTCACCATCGACGGCCAGCCCGTGCAGGACGCCTTCATCGACTTCGTCGCCGAGGACGAGTCGTGGAAGGTGTCGCACACCTTCGCCTGCAACATCGTGAAGTCGGCCAAGCTCGACTCCGCGGCCTGCCAGGCCTGAGAAACGACGAAAACCGCCGGGCGACAACGTCACCCGGCGGTTTTCGTTTCCGTGAGGTCAGACGCCGATGACCGTCGGCACGATCATCGGGCGGCGACGGTAGGTGTCGGCGACCCAGCGGCCGACCACCCGGCGCACGCCCTGGGCGATGCGGTGGGTGTCGGTGATGCCCTCGCCCGCCAGGCGGAGCAGCTCCGCCTCGACCAGCTCGTTCGCGCCGTCGAGGGCGGTGGGGTCGTCGGAGAAGCCACGCCCGTTGATCTCGGGGGTGCTCACCGCCTTGCCGGTGGTGGCGTCGATGACGATGGCGATCGAGATGAAGCCACCCTCACCGAGGACCAGGCGGTCCGACAGCGTCGACTCGCCGACGTCACCGACGGAGAGTCCGTCGACGTAGACGTGCCCGACCGGGACCCGGCCGACGATGGAGGCGATGCCGTCGACCAGGTCGACCACGACGCCGTCCTCGGCGAGCACGACCCGCTCCTCCGGCACACCGGTGGCCACCGCGAGCGCGGCGTTGGCGCGCAGGTGACGCCATTCGCCGTGCACCGGCATCGCGTTGGTCGGGCGCACCGCGTTGTACAGGTACAGCAGCTCACCGGCCGAGGCGTGCCCGGAGACGTGCACCTTGGCGCTCTGCTGGGTGATGACGGTGGCGCCGAGCCGGGCCAGGCCGTTGACCACGGCGAACACCGAGTTCTCGTTGCCGGGGATCAGCGAGGACGCGAGCACGATCAGGTCGTCGGCGCGGATGTTGATCTGGCGGTGGTCGCCGCGGGCCATCCGCGCCAGCGCCGAGAGCGGTTCACCCTGGGAACCGGTCGAGATCAGCACCAGGCGGTTGCCGGGCAGGTTCGCCGCCTGATCCATTTCGACCACGACGTTGTCGGGCACCGACAGGTAGCCGAGATCCTGGGCGATCTGCATGTTGCGCACCATCGAGCGGCCGACGAAACACACCTTGCGGTTGTGCTTCTGGGCCACGTCGACCACCTGCTGGATGCGGTGCACGTGGCTGGCGAACGACGCGACGATCACCCGGTTGCGGGCCTTGCCGATCACATTGTCGAGCACTCCGCCGATCTCGCGTTCGGGCGTGACGAAGCCGGGGACCTCGGCGTTGGTCGAGTCGACCAGGAACAGGTCGACGCCCTCGTCGCCCAGGCGGGAGAAACCGGCGAGGTCGGTGAGGCGGCCGTCCAGGGGCAGCTGGTCGAGCTTGATGTCGCCGGTGTGCAGCACCACGCCCGCCGGGGTGCGGATGGCCACGGCCAGCGCGTCGGGGATGGAGTGGTTGACCGCGAAGTACTCGAGCTCGAACGGCCCGTGCACGGTGGTCTCGCCCTCGGCGACCTCGCGCAGCCGCGGCTGCAGGCGGTGCTCACGAGCCTTGGCCGCGACCAGGGCGAGGGTGAACTTGGCGCCGATCACCGGGATGTCGGGGCGCATGCGCAGCAGGAACGGCACCGCGCCGATGTGGTCCTCGTGACCGTGCGTGAGCACGATCGCCTCGATGTCGTCCATCCGGTCCTCGATGGGCCGGAAGTCGGGCAGGATCAGGTCCACGCCGGGCTGCTGGTCCTCGGGGAACAGCACACCGCAGTCGACGATCAGCAGCTTGCCGTTGTATTCGAAAACGGTCATGTTGCGGCCGATTTCGCCGATGCCGCCGAGCGCGAACACGCGCAGCCCGTTCTTGGGCAGCTTGGGCGGCAGTCCCAGTTTGTCCTGAGCCGCCTTCTCGCGCGGCTCGGCCTGCGCGTCACCGCGACCCCGGCCACCCTGCCTGCCCCGGCCACCGCCGCCACCGCGACGGTTCGGCTGCTGGGCGGCCTGTTCGGCGGGCTTGGCCTTGGCGCGACGCGACGCCGCCTTCTTCGCGGGGGCGCGGTCCTGCGCGATCTCGAGCGCCTCGGGAACCGACTCGGCCTCGGCCGTCAGTTCCGCCTCGGCGACGATCTCGGCGACCGGCTCGACCGCGGCGGGTGCGGCAGCGGGCTGCTCGGCCGCGGGCGGCGCGGCGACCGGCTGGGTCTCGCGCACGGTTTCGGCCGGGGTGGGTTCCGGCGCGCCCGCGGGACGCGACGCGGCCCGGCGGCGAGGCTTACGACCAGTGGGTTCGGTCACGCGGTCACCCCCGCGGCTTGCAGATCCAGCGCCAGCTCGTCGAGCTGAGCCGGCGTCGGCATCAGTTGGGGCAACCGTGGTTCACCCACGTCGATCCCGAGCAATTGCAGTCCTCCCTTACACATCGCCACACCTCCCAGGCGGGTCATGGCCGCGTACAGCGGCAGCAGTGTCGCGTTGAGCTCCCTGGCCCGAGCCACCTCACCGGCCGTGTAGGCCTGGTGGATCTCGCGCAGGCGTTCGGGCACCAGATGCCCGATCACACTGATGAATCCGACAGCACCCACCGAGAGCCAGGGCAGATTGAGCCCGTCGTCACCGGAGTAGAACGCCAGTCCGGTGCTCGAGATGAGATCGGCACCGGAGACGAGGTCGCCCTTGGCGTCCTTCACGGCGACGATGTTCGGATGCTCGGACAGATATCGGATCGTGTCGATGGCGATCGGCACCACCGACCGCGGTGGAATGTCGTAGAGCGTCACCGGCAGCGACGTGGCGTCGGCGACCGCGGTGAAGTGCGCGATCAGCCCCTCCTGCGTCGGCCGGGAGTAATAGGGGGTCACCACGAGCAGACCGTGCGCGCCCGCGTTCTCGGCAGCGCGCGAGAGCTCGATGGAGTGCGCGGTGTCGTAGGTTCCGGCACCGGCCATGATGGTGGCGCGGTCGCCGACGGCGTCGACGACGGCACGCAGCAGGTCGACCTTCTCCGATTCGGTGGTGGTCGGCGACTCGCCGGTGGTGCCCGAGACGACGAGCAGATCGACGCCGCGATCGACCAGGCGAGCGGCGAGTGCCACCCCGGCGTCCACGTCGAGCTTGCCCGCAGCGCTGAAGGGGGTCACCATCGCGACACCTACCGTGCCGGATGCGTGCAGCTCCGTGGGCGTCGATTCACCGTTCGTCATGGTCAGAAAGGCTACCCGGTCGGCTCGAGAGCCTCGACACCCTAGCGGCCGAAGTCGCGGCCGGTAGGGGTCGCCTTCCTTGCGTGATGTCATATGTGACGTCATGCTGATGTCATGGATCTGAACGCTCACACCGCGCGGCTGCGCGAGGAACTGCTCGCCGCCGCGGCTCTCGGCGACGAGAAAACGCAGGCCACCGCCGCCGCACTGGCCGCAGCGGTGGAGAGCTCGCACCGGCTGGTGCTGCTGTCGGCACTGTCGGAACTGGCCGCCGAGATCAGCACCGAGCTCGGTGACCGCACCGTGCACGTGCGTCTCGACGGCACCGACGTCGTGGCCGACGTGCGCAAGAACACGTCCGGCGACGACGCCGAACCCCCGACCTTCGAGGAGATGACCGGTGACATCAGCCGCGTCACGCTGCGTCTGGTCGAACAGCTCAAGTCCCGCGCCGAGGAAGCCGCCCAGCAGAACGGGCAGTCACTGAACTCGTGGCTCTCGGGTGCGGTCACCGGCGCGTTGCGCGATCAGATGCGCGGACAGAAGTGGTGACGCGCACCCGGTCATAACAGCGGGGCCAGGTCGCCGCGTTCGCCGATCACCACCTCGTCGAGTTCGAGCCAGTCCGCCATCTCCCGGAGCGCGCCGCGCAGCGCGTGGGCGGTCTCGGCGGTGGCGTGGCCGGGCTCGGCGAACGCGGCGGGCGCGAGCAGCCGCCCCGTCGCGCGTTCGGCGCGCAGGTCTACCCGGCCGACGAGCTTGCCGTCGAGCAGGAACGGGAAGACGTAATACCCGTGCACCCGTTGGGGTTCGGGGGTGTAGATCTCGATGCGGTAGTGGAAGTCGAAGATCCGCTGCGTGCGCGGCCGGAAGAAGATGAGCGGGTCGAACGGGCACAGCAGGGCCGCACCCGTGATCCGGCGCGGGATGCTCGCCTCCGGGTGCAGGTAGGCCGGTGCGTCCCAGCCGTCGACATCGACGGGCACGAGTTCGCCCGCGTCGACGAGTTCGGCGATGGCCGGGGCGCTCTGGCGCCGGTGTAGCCGGTAGTAGTCGCGCAGGTCGGGTTCGGTGGCGATGCCGAGCGCCCGGCTCGCGCGACGAACCAGTTCCCGAACCGCGTCGGCTTCGGCGATCTCGCGCTCGCGGATGTCGGCGGGGACGACGCGCTCGGTGAGGTCGTAGTGGCGGGTGAACCCGACCCGGCGCGCGGTGGACAGCTCGCCCGCGGCGAACAGTTGTTCGCAGATCAGTTTGGTGTCGCTGAGGTTCCACCAGGTGCCCTTGGGGCGCGGCTTGTCGAGTTCGAGGTGCCGTTCGATCTCCCGGGCGCTGGCCGCACCGACCTCGGTGACCACGTCGAGGATGTCCTTGCCGAGCGTCGGGTTGCGTTCGGCCGCCTTGCGCATGCCCGCCCACCGGCCGTGTTCGTATTCGGCCATGCGCCACCGCATCAGCGGCCAGTCGGCGACCGGGATGAGCGCGGCCTCGTGTGCCCAGTACTCGACGAGGCCGCGCCTGGCGCGTGGGCTGTCGCTCCAGGCGGCGCCGTCGAGCAGGGTGCGATCGTAGGGGCCGATCCGGCTGAACACCGGCGCGTAGTGGGCGCGCACCACCGCCGAGACCGAATCCAGTTGCAGCAGGCGGGTTCTGGCCACCACATCGAGAATCGCCCGCCGTTTGGGGTTGGCCGGGCGGCGTTTGCCGAAACCCTGGGCGGCCAGCGCGATCCGCCGGGCCGCCGCCGCATTCATCCGCTGCATGCCACCACCCTGGCACAGGGGTACGACAGGTTCGGGTCAGGTGGAAACCCGCACGTCACCGGCGGTATCGATCTCGGTGCGCCGGTCACCGTCGGGTCCGGTGGCCAGCACCGTCGCCACCCAGCGCCTGCCGATAGGCAGCACCCGCACGGTCACGGTGCCCGCCCGGGCCGCGTCCAGTGCCTCGACGGCGGCCTCGATCACGTTGCGCCGCACCCATTCCGGGACACCACGGAAGCCACCGTCGTCGAGCAGTGTCACCTCCACGCCGCGCGCCCGCGCCCCCCGTGCGGCGGCGCTCAGCCGTTCGGTGACCAGTTCGGGGGCGCGCAATCCGTCGCGCAGTTCGGCTTCCAGCAATCTGCACTGTTCGCGTTCGTCGTCGGTGAGTTCGCGGCCTTCGGCGATGCGGGTCAGGATCGGGCCGGCCACCTGATCGAGCCGGACCAGCTGACGGTCCCGCTCGGCGGTCGCCGCGTGCAGGGCCGCCTCGGTGGCGGCGCGCAGATTCGCCTGCGATCCCAGCTCGCGCAGTGAGCGCTGGGTGGGCCGCACGATGGCCATGAACACCGTCACCGCGCCGACGGTCGCGATCGGGGTGAGCGCGCGCACCACGGTTTCCGCGTGCCAGTCGGTGAAGACCCCGAGTGTCATGAGCACCGAGGCGGCCGCGGCCACGCCGAGCCAGGCCGCACCGACCCGCCCGCGCAGGACGAGCATGGCCAGCAGGTACGAAGTGGGATAGGCCGTCCACAGCTGATTGGAGAAGCCCGAAGGGTTCTGCACCCACGGCACGGTGAGCGCCATCGCCATCGGTCCGGCGGCCGCGACGAACACCGTGGGCGGCCAGGGCAGCGGATCCATCGGGAACACCAGCACCACCAGCGCGGCCGCCGCCATCAGCAGCAGCGCGGCCGTGGCGGGCAGCAGTGGGGCGATGCCGAAGTTCACCCGCAGGTGCATCACGATGGTCGCTTCGAAGATGACGACGAACAGCCAGGCGGTTCCGTCGCTGAGGCCGAACAGGTCACGCATCCCGAAGGGCAGGTCGCGTTCAGCCATCGCTGGCCCACACCAGGGTGACCACGGTGCCCGCGCCGGGCGAGGACTCGACGAACGCCGCGCCGCCCGCGAGGGTGCGCATACGGCCGAGGATGCTGCCGGTGATGCCCATCCGGTCGGCCGGGACGCGGGCTGGGTCGAAGCCGACGCCGTCGTCGGTGAGCACGACCCGGATGCCACCGGTCGCGATCGTCACCGACAAGCCACGCCGGACGATGCGACCGGGTGTACCCGCATGGCGCAAGCTGTTGCGCACCGCCTCCATGAGTGCCGCGCCGAGTACCCGCGCCGATTCCACCGGCAGCCGCAGGTCGGCACCGCGTGAGGAAACCTGAACGGGCAGTTCGGGATCCACTTCGCGCACCGCGTCGCGCAGGAACTCGACCGTGGCGGCGGCGTCGAAGTGGTCGATCTCGGGGGCGTTGCGCGACTGTTCGAGCTGTTCGAGGGTGCGCGCGGCCTGGCGGCGCAGCACCGGCGTCGACCCGGCACTGCGTGAGGCCTCCAGCAGAGTCGACAGCACCGCGTCGTGGATGAGTGCGGCGAAGCGGGCGCCTTCGCGTTCGCGGGCGGTGGTCGCCGCGACCGTCGCGGCACGCACCCGCTGCCGGATGGCCTCCCGGTCGACGCGTTCGGCGGCGGCCCGCGCGTACACCACGCACCAGAGGAACAGCGCGGCCACACCGAGCGCCCGGGTGATGTCACCGACCAGCGTCCACATCGAACTGCCCGGGATCACCAGCACATTCGATATCGCGGCCACCGTCGCCAGCAGCGCCACGAAGACCGCAGCCACCCGCCGTGGCCATGCCAGACCGGCCGCCAGCGCACCGACGGCCAGTCCCCGGTAGGGCCAGGACGCGAACGAGCCGATGTAGGTCACCGAGTACAGCAGCGGCGTCACCGCCGCTGCCGCGAGATAGACCACCGCGGCGGCCCCGGCCGCACGCCGGATGGCGCGCACCGGGCCGCGCGCCGACACGATCGCCAGCACCGCGAACAGCACATAGGCCGACACGAGGTGGATCTCGGGCCAGCGGGCGAGGTAGACCGGTTGCACCAGCACCGCCGGCAATTCGAGCATCATCACGATCAGCGCACCGATCCCGATGACCACTCCGAGCCTGCGCAGGATCTGATCGGTCGCCGCGTGCGACAGGTCGATCTCGGCGACAGGTGCGGGCGCGGCGGCGACCGCGGTGCTCACGTGCGCTGCTGCCTCTCCGGCACGGGCAGCCACCCGTCCTCGACGGCCCGTTTGTACAGGTCGGTCTTGGTGGGCGCGGGCCTGCCCGCGTCGGCGTATTTCTGCCGGATGCGGCCGAGGTAGTCGTTGACGGTCTGCTCCGACAGCCCCGTCAGGCGGGCCACACGCGAGGCCTTCTCGCCCGAGGCGTAGAGCATGAGCACTTCCTCCTGGCGCGGGCTCAGACCCACGTCGGACAGCTGCGGGTCGCCGTCGATGGCGGCGGCCCAGTCGGTGGTGACCACCTGTTCGCCGGAGGCGGCGCGGCGCACGGCATCGACCACGGTGGCCGCGCCCTCGGATTTGCGCAGCACGCCGAGCACGCCCGCCTTGGCGGCCGAGCGGACGAGGAAGGCGTTGTCGGCGCCGGTGAACACCAGCACCTCGATGCCGCGCTCGCGCAGCGCGGTGACGTTGTCCTCGGGGCTCGATCCGTCGGGCAGGCGCAGGTCGAGCACCACCAGGTCCAGGTCGTCGGCGTCGGCGAGCAAGCCCGCGACGGTCTCGGCGGTGGCGACCAGTTCCAGGTCGGGTTCGGGGCCGAGCATGGCGGCCAACCCGATCGCCACCGATTCGTGGTCCTCGACCAACCCGATCCGTCGCACCGTCTGCACCTCGGTCACCGACCACTCCCCATCTCGAACACCCATCCGCGGCCAGCCCGCAACACGTCGGGTCGAGTTCTACCGTATCGCCGACGCGGACGTCAGCCACCAGAATTCGGGGCGAACCCCGCTCACCCCATCAGACCTGCGGCGACGGTGGCCCCGAGCTCCCAGCAACGCTCCAGTTCGGCCTTGCCCGGCGGCCCCGACACCACCACCGGCGCGGCCGCGCGCGTCCACCCGAGCCCGGTGGTGATCCGCTCGACGCTCGCCTCGGCGCCCTCGGTGCCCTCGTTGCCGTGCAGGTACAGCCCGTAGGGACGACCGCGCGTGGAGTCCAGGCACGGGTAGTAGATGGTGTCGAAGGCGTGCTTGAGGGCGCCGCTCATGTAGCCGAGGTTGGCCGGGGTGCCGAGCAGGTAGCCGTCGGCCTCCAGCACGTCGACGGCGGTGACGGCCAGCGCGGCTCGGCGCACCACTTCCACGCCCTCGATCTCCGGGTCGGTGGCACCGGACAGGACCGATTCGAACATCGCCTGCGTGTGCGGCGAGGGGGTGTGGTGGACGATCAGCAACCGGGCCATGAGCTACTTTCCGTCGCGTTCCAGTTTCTCCAGTGCCACCGCGCGGCGCATGGTTTCGCGGGCACGGGTGCGGTCACCGGCGTAGTCGTAGGCGCGGGCCAGACGGTAGGAACTGCGCCAGTTGTCCGGATCGGCCTCCCATTCGGCCTTGATCTCGGCGAACAGGGCATCGGCCGCGTCACGCTCGATGCGGCCGGACGGGCGGCGCGCCAGGTGCGAGGTGTCGACCTCGCGGCCCTCCTCGTGGATGCGCCGGGCCAGGCGCTGATGATCGAGGGCCGCCTGCAAGGTGGTCCACACGATCCACACGCCGACGATCGGCAGCAAAAGCATGCCGATGCCGATGGCGATGCCCGCCGGCTTGCCGTCGGCGATGTAGGCGATGGCAAGCCCACCGAGGCGGACGAAGTAGAACGCCAGCGCCAGCACCAGGAAGGCAACGAGCGCAACGGTTTTCACGACCTGACGGTTCGGCTCGGCCTGGGTCACCGGATCGGCGCTCACAAGCCGAGGAACGGGTCGAGCCCGACGGTCAGGCCCGGCCGTCCGGCGATCTCACGAACCCCGAGCAGCACACCGGGGGCGAAGGAGCTGCGGTCGATGGAGTCGTGACGGATGGTCAGCGTCTCGCCCTGGGTGCCGAAGAGCACCTCCTGGTGGGCCACGAGCCCGGCCAGGCGCACCGAGTGCACGCGTACACCGTCGACATCGGCGCCGCGCGCACCCTCGAGTTCGGCGGTCGTCGCGTCGGGACTGCGCCCGACCCCGGCTTCGTCGCGGGCGGCGGCGATGAGCGCGGCGGTGCGGTAGGCGGTGCCCGAGGGCGCGTCGGCCTTGTTCGGGTGGTGCAGTTCGATGACCTCGACCGACTCGAAGAACCGCGCCGCCTGCTCGGCGAACCGCATCGACAGCACCGCCCCGATGGCGAAGTTCGGCGCGATCAGCACACCGACCTCGGGACGCTGCGCCAACCAGCCGCGCACCTCGGCCAACCGCGACTCGTCGAAGCCGGTGGTACCGACCACGGCGTGGATGCCGTTCTCGATCAGGAACTTCAGGTTGCCCATCACCACATCGGGGTGGGTGAAGTCGACGACGACCTGGGTGCCGGTCTCGGTGAACGCCTCCAGCGCGTCACCCTTGTCGACCTGGGCCACCAGCTCCAGATCGGCCGCCGCCTCCGCCGCCGCGCAGATGGCCTGCCCGACCTTGCCGCGTGCTCCGAGCACTCCGACCCGAATGGTCACCGCATCTCCTCGTCGTCGTTTCCGCTTGTCCGCAAGCCTATCGAGCAGGCACCGGCCGGGGACGCCGAGGTCAGCCGAAAACGATCACCTGCCGCAGCGCGGCGCCCGCGGCGAGTTCGTCCATGGCCTCGTTCACCGCGTCGAGTCCGATGCGCGCCGATACGAGCCGTTCCAGCGGCAGTTTCCCGGCGCGCCACATCCGCACGTATTCGGGGATGTCGCGGGCGGGCACGGCCGAGCCGAGGTAGCTGCCGATGATGGTTCGGCCCTGGGCGACCAGTGCGAGCGGGGAGATCGTGGCGGTGGCATCGGGTGCGGGCAGGCCGACCGTCACGGTGACACCACCGGGAGCCGTCGCGGCGACGGCTGTTTCGAAGGCACGGACATTGCCCGCCGCCTCGATCACCACGTCGGCGTTCACCCCCTTGTCGACGATCTCGGCGGGCGTGAAGGCGGCGGTAGCGCCGAATTCTCTGGCCAGCGCCAGCTTTTCGGGCACGGTGTCGACGGCGATCACCTCGCCCAGCCCGAGCGACACCGCGACCAGCACCGCTGCCATCCCGACACCACCGAGCCCGACCACCATGATCCGGTCTCCCGCATCGGGTTTCGCGGCGTTGAGCAGCGCGCCGCCGCCGGTGAGGACCGCGCAGCCCAGGACCGCGGCCACCTCCGGTGGTACGTCGTCGTCGACCGGGACCACCGACCGCCGATCCACAACAGCGTGCGTGGCGAACCCGGATACCCCCAGGTGGTGGTGCACATCCTCGCCGTCGCGACGCAGCCGCCGCCCACCACCGAGCAGCTCACCCGCGTTGTTGGCCACACTGCCGGGCCCGCAGGGTGTGCGGCCGTTGCTGGCACAGCCCGCGCAGTCGCCGCAGCGGGGTAGGAACGTCATCACCACGCGCTGCCCCACCGTCACATCGTCGACACCGGCGCCGATCGCTTCGACGATGCCCGCCGCCTCGTGGCCGAGCAGCATCGGCACCGGGCGCACCCGGTTGCCGTCGACCACCGACAGGTCCGAATGGCACAACCCGGCCGCCTCGATCCGCACCAGCAACTCGCCGTCACCCGGCTCGGCCAGCTCCAGTTCGCACACGGTGATCGGCCGCGACTGCGCGAACGGCGCCGGATCGGCGACACGTTCGAGAACGGCTCCACGAATCCTCATGGCGCGAACCTACCGCGCCATCGGCATTGCCGGACCCGGGATTCGGCGTTAATCTCGTTCCCGGTGACGGTGCTCCTGTCGGCCGCCTTGTACCGAGCCCAGGGTCGGCGCCGTCACGAACCAAGGAGAAATCCCCTGTCAATACAGTTCAATCACACCATTGTCGGATGTCGGGACAATAGGGAAACCGCCGAATTCTGGGCGGACATCCTCGGGTTGGACATAGGAAAAGAGTGGGGTCCGTTCATTCCCATCCCGCTCGACAACGGTGTCACGTTCGATTTCGCGAAGGTGCCGCCGTTCGTTTCCGAGATCCAGCCGCAGCACTACGCGTTCCTGGTCTCCGAAGCCGAGTTCGACGCGGCCTATGCCAAGATCCAGCGCTACAAGCTGGACCATTGGGCCGATCCGCAGCAGCACGGCGTCAACGAGATCAATCACAACGACGGGGGCCGAGGCGTGTACTTCCTCGACCCCAACGGCCATTTCCTGGAACTGATCACCGTTCCCTACGGAGGCTGGCCCGTATAAAGCCGCGACCCCGTCCGGCCGCTTCACACCGGCCGGACGGGGTGCGTCCTCAAACCCTCGCTCGGCTACCGCGCACACCGAGCAGTGCGGCGAGCACACAGGCCACGGCGACGATTGCGATGAACCACGGGAATACCGTCGCGATTCCCCAGGTGGTCGCCGCCCAGCCCGCCGCGAGCGTCGGCAGAGCCATTGCCGAATAGGCGAGCAGGTAATAGGCCGACATCGTTTCTCCGCGCCGATGCGGCGGCACCACTTCCGACAGATGGCGCAGCGAACCACCGAAGCCGAGCCCGAACGTCGCGCCGAGCACCAGCCCCGCGATCAGCACGGCAGCCGGTTGCCTGGTGGCCAGCGCCGGAATCGTGGCCAGCAACGCGGCGGCCATCCCGAGGTCACCGATGATCGCGGCCTTGCGCGCCGGAATGCGGGTGGCGAACAGTTGCGCGAGCGCACCGGCCAGGGCGGTCGAGGCCACCACCGCCCCACCGAACACCAGGTTGTGCACGCCGGTTTTCGCGGCTGCCAGCGACGGATACAGCGACAGCAGCACACCGAGCACCGACCAGGCGGCCATGACTCCGATCGCGGAGAACCAGAAATCCGCCCTGATCTCCTGGGGAACAGCGGGTTTGGCGATCGTGATGCGACCCTTCACGCGCGCGACGTGCGGTTCGCGCAACGCGAGGATCCCGGCCGCGGCGGCCAGGCAGATCACGGCGATCACCACGTACGGCGTGCGCAGCGGCGACGGCGCGTACTGGGCGAGCACAGCGGTGCCGAGCACCGCGATCGCGATGCCCACATTGAACGCCACCCCGCTGAGCTGACCGGACCGCGCGCCCCGCTCGGGTCGCAGATCCAGCAGCGCGGCGGCACCCGCCACCACGGTCGCCCCGACCGCCGCGCCGTGCAGGGCTCGCGCCAGCAGCAGCATCGGCACCGAGTCGGCGAGCAGGAAGGCCAGCAGCCCGAGGATCATGGTGGCGAACGCGCCGACGATCACCGGCTTGCGCCCGACCACGTCGGAGACGCGACCCGACACCAGCACCGCGCCGAGCGCGGCCACCGCGTACACGGCGAAGACCATCGTCGTGGTGAACGGCGACAGGTGCCATTCGGTTTCGTAGATTCCGTACAGCGGGGCGGGCGCCCCGGAGACACCGAGTGCCACACCGGTGGCGGCGAGGACCAGCCCGTAGGCCCACCGCTGACCGGTTTCGGTCGGCACCATCGTTGTCGCTGCCATCGCAGCCCCCATCAGGTGAGTTTGATAACCATCGAACGAACCCGACCCTACGCCGGGTATGATGACTATCAAACCCGGGAGTGAGGTAGATCATGACGCAGGCTAAAGATCTCCCCGCGGCGCCCACCCTGCCCGTGGCGGAGTTGCCCGCCGTACTCGGCGCGCTGCACGATCCCGTGCGCCTGGAAATGGTGCGCCGCCTGAGCAACGCGGGCGGCCCGCTGCGCTGCTCGGCGCTCTACGACGCGATCAACAAGTCCACCGCGACACACCACTTCAAGATCCTGCGCGAAGCGGGTCTCATCGAGCGCCTCACCCTGGACGGCCAGACCTATCAGCGCCTGCGCACCGAAGATGTCGAATCGGCGGTCCCCGGATTGCTCCCCGCGGTTGTCGCCGCCGCCAACAGCGCTGCCGACGACTGACGAGCATCAGTCTGCCCTCGCGCCTAACGGTCACTGGGCGCCGGAGCCGACACCTGCTGCCGCGCGGCCCCGCGGGCCGGTTGCCGCTGTCACCGGGTCGGGGTCATGGCCGGTACCCCCGTGACAGTCGGTGGTACGACGAGAGTCGGAACCCGCAGGGTCGGGATCGTCGGGAACTCGCGCGGTGAGATCGTCGGTGGTGCGGGCACATTCACGAACTCACGCCCGCGCATCTCACCGTCGACGATCTCGCCGCCACCCCACCACACAGCCGTACCCGCCCCGGCCAGCAGGGCGCACACGATCGCCGCGATCACGGGCAGCCTGCGGTATCCCGCCCGATCGCGCCAGATCCCGATTCCGGCTTCCAGGACGAGGGTGAACGACACCGCACCGACCACGGCGAGAAACGCACCGAATACGGCAGGCTGACGCGCGAATCCGCGTGCGAGACCGGCGACGACGACCAGCGGCACCACACAGACGCCGAGCACCATGATCTGCATGGCCGCGAAGTCGAAGCCGTCTTCGGGATCGGGGTCGTCGCGGCCCGGCCGCAACCACGCCGCGTACAGCAGCAGATGCGCGAGCGCGGCCCCGAGCGCGCCGAGCACCAGCAGCCAGCTCCCGATCCGGATGAGTGCCACGTACTCCGACCGCATCACCACCGCGCCGAGTACGACACCGAACGCCGAACCGACCACCACGAGCAGCGCGAACACCACGCGCGGGCGCAATACGCGAGTCCGCAGATACCCGGGTGGCAGTTGTTTGCGCAACTTGTGGGACACGCCGAACCAGGCGAGCGGAATCGCCGCCAACAGCACCGGCGACACGATTCGGAGCAGTATCGTCGGCGCCCACATCGCCACGGCCGCGTAGCAACCCGCGAAGAACCACACCCACGCGGCGAGTCGCATCAGCGCTCGCCAGTGCACTTCGGCGAGCAACCGTTTGGCTTTGCGGTCGGTCGGCGCCTGCGCGAGGACACCGCGCAGCGTCGCCACCGCCGACTGCCTGCCGCCTTCGACGCCGCCGAACTCGCGCTGCGCCTGCATGCGGAGCAGGTCTGTGTGGGTCGGGTCGAGCTGGAGTCCCGCGCCGACATGGCGCCGGATCCCGTCGAAGTCGCCGAGACGCTGGTAGATCTCGGCGGCGGAGCAGTGCACACCGGCGTCGTCGGGCGCGAGTTCGACGGCCTCGCCGACGAGCACGGCGGCCCGGCCGCTGTCGCCCGCCGGCCCGAACGCGATCATCCACGCCGCGAGCAACAGCGACGCGGGTTCGTGGGGCAACAACCGCAGGACGGTCTCGCTGTGCTCGCGCGCCCGCCCCCACTCCCCCAGCATCGCCGCGCACGTGGCGGCCAGCATCTGCGCTTCGGGCAGTTCCGGGTCGGCACCGATGGCGCGCCCCGCCCACCGCAACGCCTCTTGTGGATCGTCGAGCGCGAAGGCCGTGTTTCCCAGCGCCACAAGCAATTCCGGGTCGTCCGGCGCCTGCGCCAGCACGGCCCCCAGAATCCCCCGAGCCTCTTCGGCCCGCCCGATCTCCAAAGCCATCCGCGCCCGCTCGAGCGCCGCCTGCACCGGCACGGCTCTTCCCCTCCCCTGGATTCCTCCGGCGCACATTACCGCCGTCGCGGTATCCAGGACGACCTGCCTGCCGATCAAAACTCAGGTCAGGACGCCGAGAACACCCGACGCTTTCGCAGTACGAACGAAGACGCCTCGTTGGGGACAAGCCGCACAACACCGGGATTACAACGGACTGACCAACCGAGTCTCGTAGGCGTAGATCGCCGCTTGGGTCCGGTCGCGCAATTGCAGTTTGTCCAGTATCCGGCCGACATGGGTTTTCACCGTCTGCTCGGAAATCACCATCTCCCCGGCGATCTCGGCATTCGACAAGCCCCGCGCGATGAGTACCAGCACCTCGGTCTCCCGCGCGGTGAGCCCCGCCGCCTTCTCCGCCGACCGCACCGCCTGCCCCTGCCGGGCGAACTCGGACAGCAGGCGCCTGGTGACCGAGGGGGCGAGCAGTGCCTCACCGGTGGCGACCACGCGCACCGCCTCACCGAGCGAACGGGCCGAGGACTCCTTCAGCAGGAACCCCGAGGCGCCCGCGCGCAGCGCCGAGTACACGTAGGCGTCGAGGTCGAAGGTGGTCAGCACGATCACCTTGGCCGGCCCGGCGGCGGTGATGCGACGGGTGGCCTCGATTCCATCGCACACCGGCATCCGCACATCCATCAGCACCACATCGGGGGCCAGCCGCTCGGTCTCGCGCACCGCCTGCTCACCGTCGGCGACCTGGCCGACGACGTCGATATCCGGCTGGGAGTCCAGCAACACGCTCAAGCCCTCACGCACCAGCTCCTGGTCGTCGGCGATCAGCACCCGGATATTCGCCTTCGCCGCATCGTGCGCCTGATAGTGATTGTCCGACAACGGAATTCGCCCCTCTGTGCGGACGGCGCGGTAGGCGCCGAACCGATCCGAACCACCCTGCGACATCAGCGTAATCGCCACCGCGCGAACGCACCGGGCAGCGCCGCATCCCTCTCGAGGACTACCCGCGCAGTTGGCTCCCGGGATGGATGTGGCCGAAATGCCTGCTCAATACGCTCGAAAGCATGATCCAAGCACGTAACTTGACCAAGTTCTACGGCAGGACTCGCGCCGTCGACAACCTGAGCTTCACCGTCGAACCAGGTCGGGTCACGGGGTTCCTCGGCCCCAACGGTTCGGGCAAGTCGACCGCGATGCGCTGCATACTCGGGCTCGACACTCCCACCTCCGGTACGGCGACGGTGCTCGGCCAGGACTATCGCGACCTACGATTCCCGCTGCACACCGTCGGCGCCCTGCTGGATGCGAGCGATGTGCTCGGATCACGCACCGCCGCTTATCATCTGGCCTTTCTCGCGGCGAGCAACGGCATCCCACGCACGCGGGTCGACGAGGTGCTCGAGCGGGTCGGGCTCGCCGACGTGGCCGGGATGCGGGTGAAGGGTTTCTCGCTCGGCATGCGCCAGCGCCTCGGCGTGGCCGCCGCCCTGCTCGGCGACCCCGCCGTACTGATCCTCGACGAACCCGTCAACGGTTTGGACACCGAGGGCATCCGCTGGATTCGCCAGACCCTGCGGGCCATGGCCGACGAGGGCCGCACGGTGCTGCTGTCGAGCCACATGATGAGCGAGACCGAACTGGTCGCCGATCACCTGCTGGTGATCAGCCGCGGCAAGATCGTCGCCGACGAGCCGACCGCCGACTTCGTCGCCAATGCCGAACCACGGGTACGGGTGCGCGGGGACGAGCTGACCCGGCTGGCCGCCGTGCTCGGCGACCGCATCGAGATCCGGGGCGACACCGGCACCGTGCGCGGGGTGACCGCACGCGAGATCTGGCGCCTCGCGGCCGCCCACGACATCGTCCTCGACGAGCTGACGCCGGTCACCGCGACGGTCGAAGAGGTCTTCACCCGGCTGGTCTCCGGTCGGCACACCTTCCAGGACAGCGAAACACTGCAGGAGTCGGCATGAGTACCACGATCGTGACCAGCACCACCGCCACCCCGAACCGCTCGGCGCCGCCCTGGGAGGTGATGCGGTACCAGGTGATCTCGGAGTTGATCAAGATCCGGTCGTCGAGGGCGCTGTTCCTGCTGCCCATCCTGGCGTTGCTGATCGGCCCGGTGTCGGCGGCACTGGTCGGCCTGTCCGACAGCCTGGAGACCACCGACACCGTGATCGGCGGCGCCTTCACCGCCATGACCCTGCCCATCGCCCTCATCGGCGCCTGGGGTGCGCTGGTCACCTCCACCGAGTACACCTCGGGAACCATCCGTTCGGTCCTGGCGGCGACGCCGCAACGCGATGTCGTGTTCGGGGCGAAGATGCTCACCGCCACCGCGGTGAGCACGACCCTTGGCATCGCGGCCACCACACTCACCTACCTGGTCGGCGTCTTCGCCATCGACAGCTCGAAATACGCCGCGGGTGACGCGTTCCCGGGATTGCTCGGCATCGTCTGCGTCTTCCCGGCGGTGGCCCTGTTCGGGGCGGCGCTCGGCATCCTGATGCGCAGCTCGGCCGGGGCGGTCGCCGCTGCCGCCGCGCACGTGGTGCTGCCCGAGGCTGCGTCGGCGACGGCGTTCGGCGAGCTGCACAAGCTGGCGACCCTGCAGGCACCGAGCGCCGTGGTCGGCAAGCTCTCCCAAAGTGCCGACGCCTCGGCCGAACTCATCGGCGCGCTCGGCGGCTGGCCCCGGCTGGCGATCGTGACAACCGTGACACTCGGGGTGTCGGCCCTCGCCCGCCGCGCCCTGCTCCGAAGGGATGTCTGACATGTCCGTACCCACCGGCCGGGGCATTGTCCGCCTCGGTTTCCAGATGCCCGACTTCAATTTCGGCGCACCGGTCGACGAACTGTTCCCCGCCGTCGTCGCGCAGGCGCAGGCGGCGGAGCAGGCCGGATTCGACACCCTGTTTTTGACCGACCACTTCTATCAGCGCTTCGGCCCACCGAACGGCCCGACGCTCGAGGCCTACACCACGCTGGGCGCGATCGCCGCCGTCACCGAGACCATCCGGCTCTCCACCATGGTCACCGGCAACACCTACCGCAATCCGGCGCTGCTCGCCAAGATCGTCACCACCCTCGACGTGATCAGCCGGGGCCGGGCGATGCTCGGTATCGGCGCGGGCTGGTTCGAACTCGAACACCTCGCCTACGGTTACGAATTCGGCACCTTCACCGACCGGTTCACCAAGCTGGACGAGGCACTGCAGATCATCGCACCGATGTTCCGCGGACAACGCCCGAGCTTCGAGGGCACCTGGTATCGCGTCGCGAACGTCATCAACGAACCACGCATGCGCGACGACGTGCCGATCATGCTCGGCGGTGCGGGCGAGAAGAAGACCTTCGCCCTGGCTGCGCGGCACGCCGACCATCTCAGCATCGGCTGCGAGACCGACGAGCTGCCGCGCAAGATGGCCGCCCTCGACCAGCGCTGCGCCGAGGCCGGGCGCGACCGGTCGACCCTCGACGTCAGCTACCTCGCCTTCGTCGTGATGGACGAAAACGCCGACCGCGCCGAACAGCTCATCGACGACATGTTCGCCGCACGCGTGGGCGAACGGGCGAAGGTCGAGCGGGTACGTGCCTCGATGGCGGGCAAGTTGTTCGTCGGAACGCCGAAGCAGGTCGCCGAGCAGATCTCCGACCGCGTCCTCGTCCACGGCGTCGACGGCCTCATCATCAATATGGTCGCCAACGGCCACCATCCCGGCGTTCTCGAGATGGCAGGCGAGGCACTGAAACCGCTGGTCGCCTGAGCCTTCGTCCGCCGTGTGACGCTGTCGTCGCACGGCGGACGACTGCGAGCAGCCTTTGACAGCCCATAGTCCGAAACGTATAGTGCGGATCGCGATATCCGGTTCAAATAATGAAACATTCCTGTTTCTCAACCAGGATGTTGTCACCCGATACCAGAGGAGTGAGCTGCTTGGCCGACCGGAAGCTCAGCCCGACGTCCTATCTGGTCCTCAGCTTGGTCGCCCGCACCGGACCCTGCACTCCGTTCGACATCAAGAAGCAGGTCGATCGCTCGATCGGATTCTTCTGGTCGTTCCCCCATTCCCAGATCTACGCCGAACCGGAACGCCTCGTCGAAGAGGGGCTGCTGTCCGGCTATCAGGAGACCACCGGTCGCCGCCGCCGGATCTACACCATCACCGACGCGGGCCGCACCGAACTCGAGGACTGGCTCACCACCGGGCAGGACAAGCGCACGCACGAACTGCGCGACAGCGGATTGCTCAAGCTGTACTTCGGCAGCTTGTCCTCCCCCGACGACGTGGTCGAGGTCGCCGCCGGGGAGAAGCAGGCGCATCAGAAACGGCTCGATCGCTATCTGGCCGCCCATGATTCACTCTCCGGCGATCCGGCCAGCGATTCCCACGAGCTGCTCGTACTCGAGTTCGGCATCCGCTACGAAGCTCTGTCCGTCGAGTTCTGGGGCGAGATCGAACAGCGCAGGGCGGCGGTTCAGCCCACGGCTTCGACCGGGAACACACCGCCCACCTCGTCGGCCACGGCGCGGATGCGCCGCCGGTCCCCCGCGGAATAGCTCGCCACCTCGGGGTACGCGCGTTTGCACAATCCCGTGAGCACCCGTCCCGGGCCGACCTCGACGAACGCCTCGACACCGAATTCCCTGACAACGCGCAGACTCTGACTCCAGCGCACCGATCCGGCGAGCTGTGCCCGTAGCCCCGCACGCGCCTGCTCCCCCGTATACACCCGCGCCGCAGTGACATTCGCGACGAGCGGGATCACCGGATCAGCGAACCGAACGCCTGCGAGATCGGCCGCGAACTCCGCCTCGACCGGGGCCATCATCGAGCTGTGGAAGGGCGCACCGACCGCGAGGCGCTTCACCTTCGCCCCCTCGACGCCGAGTCGCGTTGCCCTGGTGGTGAACTCGGTCACACCGGCCTCACTGCCCGACACCACGGTCTGGTCCTCGGCGTTGTAGTTCGCGACCTCGACGACAGTCCCGGTCTGCTCGCGCACTTCGGCGCAGAGGCGCTCGACCGTGTCACTCGACAGCCCGAGAGCGGCCGCCATCGCACCGGGATTCGATTCGTTGACCCGTGCCATGAGTTCGCCACGCCGCCGGACCAGGCGCAACGCGTCGGTCCACTCGAGCACGCCCGCCGCGACCAGGGCGATGTACTCGCCGAGGCTGTGGCCGGCGACGACCGTCGGCGCGGGAACGAGTTCGGCCAGCACCCGATAGGCGGCCAGGCTGGCGACGAAGATCGCGGGCTGGGTGATGTCGGTGCGTGCGAGCCGGTCCTCCGGCCCGTTCCAGCACAGCTGGGACAGCTCGAAGCCGAGCACCTCGTCGGCGGTCCGGAACAGCGGTGCGACCAGGTCTGGGTAGGCCTGGGCGAGGTCGTGCCCCATCCCGACTCGTTGCGAACCCTGGCCGGGAAACAGGAAAGCGGTGGATGTCATGCGTTTCTTCCCCTGAATATAGAACGGGTATCAACCTGGACAGGTGTCAAAAACAATCTGCCGGTACGGATACACGGAATTCCGCTCGACGACGAGCGTCGTTGCTCGATTCTGCTCGTAGGTAGTCCAGAGTTCAAGACTTGCCCTTGCTGGTATACCGCGAAGGATATGTCGCCCGAATCTCCGACCGGTCGGTTTCAGCAATCGGCTCACGTCGTGATGAATTCAGCGTTAACGCCAGATCTATTCCGTCTTTCCCACGCGAAGATCAGCCTCTCGCGGCCCATGGAATTACTAGCTAGCGCGCTGCAACAGCACATGCTAAGAGCCCTTCCAGTCAGTAATAGCGTACAGCTATTATGGCGCAAATCACATCTACGCCGGTTGCACCAGGGGTTTAACTGCCGGATCATCGGTTTCGGAAAGTGTGGATGAGATCGTCCGAACCGGACCATCGCACGCTTTTCATGCTGACCCCTGGGGAGGTACTTGATGTCAGCAATTCACACCGGCCGGGTCGCACTGGTGACCGGCGGATCAGGTGGAATCGGGCGGGCGGTTTGTCATCGTCTCGCCGCGGAAGGCGCCATTGTCGCCGTGAACTACTTTCGCGGGGAGCAGGCCGCCAAGGAAGTGGTCACCGAAATCGAGAACAACGGCGGAAAGGCCGTTGCCATTCAGGGAGATATCTCCTCCTACAGCGCTGCCGAGTCGGTTGTCGAGCAGGTTCTGGAATTCGCCGGGAAACTCGATATCCTCGTCAACAATTCAGGTATCACGCGCAACGAATTGATCATGAAAATGTCGGAGAGCGATTGGCTCGAGGTCATGCGGGTCAACTTCGGCGGCGTGTTCAACGGCACGCGGGCAGCCTGCGGCGCACTCGCCCAGAGCGACGGCGCGGCCATCGTCAACATCTCCTCGGTGATGGGCGAACGCGCCTGGTTCGGTGCGTCCAGCTACGCGGCGTCCAAGGCGGCGATCAACTCCTTCACCCGGGCATCGGCGCTCGAGTTCGCCCGCTTCGGCATCCGGGTCAACGCGGTGCTGCCCGGCTTCGTGGAGACCGAGATGATCGCCGACGTTCTCAGTGGTGACGGTGGCGACTCCGTCATCGGGCAAGTGCCCATTTCGGGTGCGACCACCGTCGACGAGGTGGCCGACCTGGTCTCCTACCTCGCCGCGCCCGGCAACCGGCATCTGTCCGGCGCGCTCGTCCCGGTCGACGGCATGGTCGCCGGGACGCTACTGACCGGCAAACCGCTCAAGAAGACCGCGCGCCGCTAGCCGGCACCCCCGCTCCACCCCGATCCGACCACTTCCAGATGGAGGAAACCAGCATGTCCGAAATCAGCGTTATCGATACCGTCCGCGAAATCGTCGCCGAGGCAGTCGCTTTGGACATCGACGAGGTCGAAGCCGATGCCACCCTGTTCGGTGAGGTCGGCGCCGAGTCGATCGATCTGCTCGACATTCTTTTCCGAATCGAACGCCGCCTCGGCGTCAAGATCACGACCACCCAGCTGAGCGAGCGAATCCAGGGCGGCATCCCGGACGAGCAATTCGGCACCGACGACGGAATGGTCTCCGACCTCGGCCTCGAGCAGTTGCACAAGGTGATGCCCCAGATCGACCCGGCCGAACTCAGCGGCAAGCTCGGCGCCGAGGACGTGATGGGTCTGTTCACCGTGCGCAATCTCGCGGACATGGTGTCCAAACACACCGTCGCGGCGAGTTGACCCGTGCGGTTCCATCTCGTCGACCGCATCGACACCATCGAACCCTGGGCGCGGGTCGAGGCGGTCAAGCGGACGAGTTCGAGTGAGAGTTACTGGTCGACAACGACTTTCGGCTCGCTGATGCCGCTGTCGATCCAGCTGGAAGTGCTCGCCCAGAGCCTGGCCTGGCTGATCTATCTCAGCACCGAGCGGCGGCAGCGGGCGGTGCTGCTGTCGGTCGGCGCCATGACGACCCGATCCGCCATCGTGCCCGGCGACGACGTCGTCGCCTCGGTCGAAATCCTGTCCAGGGGCGACACCATCGTGGCCGGGGGCCGGCTGCTGGTCGGCGAGAGCGTCGTCTTCGAGGTCGACGACCTCATGTGCGGCCTGGTGGACGCCGACATGCTCGAGGACGCGGCGTCGGTGCGGATGCGCGAAGAACTACTGCGAAGCGGGGTCCGATCATGAACAACGAGGTCGTCATCACCGGTATCGGGGCCGTCACCCCCGTGGGAAACACCGCACCGGACACGTGGTCGGCGCTGGCCGCCGGGCGCAGCGGAGTGGGCCGGATCGAGACGTTCGATCCGAGCACCTTCGAAGTCCAGATCGCCGGGATGGTGCGTGGCTTCAGCCCCGCGCCCGAGCTCTTGACCACCCAGCGCTGGGATCTGCTCAGTCGGTCCGGCGGTTTCGGTGTCGTCGCCGCGGCACAGGCGCTGGCCCAGGCGGGCAATATCAGCGCGCACGACGAGGCCGCCCGTGGCGTTTTCGTCGGCGGCCACGTCGGCAGGCCGGAGCCGCAGGAGTTCGCCGAGATCGGGCTCACCCGGCGTACCAGCGACGGCGCGGTGATCCATCGCCGCAGCACCGACAGCACGTGGCGCTGCGATCAGGGTGTCGACCTGATGGCCATCGCCGAGGTGGGCCGGTGCCGTGGGCCGATCAGCGGGATCAGCACCGCGTGCACATCGGCGACCCATGCCGTGGGTGAGGCGATGCGCCGGATCCAGGCGGGTGAGATCACCATGGCCGTGGCCGGCGGCCAGGATTCGCTCACCACCTGGCTCGATGTCGCCGGATTCTCGCTGCTCGGTGCGCTCACCACCCGCTACAACGACAATCCGACCAAAGCCTCGAAACCGTTCGACGCCGAACGCGACGGTTTCGTGCTCGGTGAGGGTTCGGTGCTGCTCGTGCTGGAGGAGCGGCGCATCGCCGAGGCGCGCGGCGCCCGGATCCTGGCGCGCCTCACCGGTTACGCCTCGACGATGAACGCGTACCGGATCACCGATTCCCCGCCCGACGGTGGCGGGTCGATCACCGCCATGGCCGACGCGCTGGCCGACGCGGGGGTGGCGGGCACCGAGGTCGATTGTGTGTACGCGCACGGGACGAGCACACCGGGCAACGACGTCTCCGAAACCGCCGCCATCAAACAGGTTTTCGGTGCGCACGCCTACGAATTGCTCGTCACCTCGCCGAAGTCGATGACCGGGCACCTCACCGCCGGGGCGGGCGCGCTCAATGTGCTCGCCGCGCTCGGGGGGATCACCGAGGGCCTGGTCTCGCCGACCATCAACTACACGCACCCGGACCCGAAGCTCGACCTGGACTATGTCCCGAACCAGGCCAGAAGGGCCGATGTCTCGGTGGCGTTGGTCAATTCGTTCGCATTCGGCGGCACGAACGCCTCACTCGTGGTGCAGGCGCCATGAGTACCCCAGCGGTGACCGTGCCGAGCACGGATGTCGGCGCCGGGTCGCCGGTGCCGCCCGACGCCCTGGCCGTGGCCGGCGGCCTGCGCCTGGACCGCGTCGTCGAGTTGCGACCCGGTGCGGGTGCCAGTGCCCTCGCGAACGTGCCCAACACCCTGCCGGTATTCGACACCCATTTCCAGCGGTTCCCGGTACTGCCCGGGGTGCTCATGCTGCACGGCATGGCGAACCTGGCCGACGTGTTGCTCGGCCGGGACGGTGGCCGGTGGCGGCTCACCGGCGCGCGGCGGGTGCAGTTCCGCCACTATGTGCGCCCCGGCGACCAGCTGCACGTGGCGGTCGACATCCGCCGACTCGACAGCACGGTGGCGCGCCTCACCGGGCGTATCACCCGGGCCGACGCGGTGGTCGTCCTCGCGCGGGAGCTCACCATGACCCGTGACGCGGGTCCAGAGAGGGAAATCTCATGAATCGCGTTGTCATCAGCGGCATCGGTGTGGTGTCGCCCCTGGGTACCGGATTCACCCAGACCTGGAAGGAACTGGTGGCCGGGCGCAGCGCGGTGCGCCCGATCACCGCCTACGACCCCTCCTCGCTGCGCACCCGGTTCGGCGCCGAGATCACCGACTTCGATGCGAAACCCTTTGTCCGCAACCGCAAGTCGCTGCGGCTGATGACGCGCGCCAACCAGCTGGCCCATGCCGCGGTCCGGCTGGCCACCGAGGAGGCGCGCATCGACCCGGCCACCTCGGGCAACGACTCGGTCGGTGTCTTCCTCGCCAGCGAGAACCAGATCTCCGATCCTCTGCACATTCTCGAGGCGACCGTCGAGGCGTGCGGGCCCGACGGCCGGATCGACCCGACCCGGTTGGGGCACGAGGCGGCCCGGATGTACCCGCTGTTCTTCGTCGAAGGTCTGCCCTCGGCCGAATTGTTCTTCCTCTCGGAGGAATTCGGCTTCGCCGGACCGAGCGCTTTTCTCTCCGGGGCGGGCGACGCGGGCATCAGCGCGATCGGCAATGCCTACCGGGCCATCGCACGCGGGGAGACCACGGTCGCCGTCGCGGGTGGTTTCGACGACGGCGTCTCCTGGTGGTGCATGTCGAAACTGGACCGGCTCGACCTGCTCACCGACCGCAACGAGGCGGGTGCGGTGCGCCCGTACGACCGCGACGCCACCGGAACCGTCCTCGGCGAAGGCGCGTGCATGCTCGTGCTGGAGGACTACGACACCGCGGTGGCCCGCGGGATCGAACCGTACGCCGAGATCATCGGTTTCGGCGGTGGCTCGGATCCGGTGACGCCCGGCGAGATCTGGGGCGACGGCACCGGACTGCGCAACGCCATGGCGTCGGCCATGCGCGAGGCGGGTGTCGCGGGCACCGAGATCGGCTATGTGGCCACCGACGGCGCGGCGGTGATCCGGGCCGATCTGGCCGAGGCGCGGGCTTTGCGGGCCGCGCTCGGCGCCGGGGCCGACACCGTCGCGGCTAGCAGCGTGCAGCCCGCGCTCGGCCAATTGCTCTCCGCCGCGGGCCCTTTGAATGTGGCGCTGGCGGCGATGGCGCTGCGCGAGGCCACCGTGACGCCGACCTTGAATCTGTCCGCCGCGGCGCCGCGGTGCGACCTGGACTGGGTGCCCGGTACGGCACGCGAACTGCGCGCGGACTACAGCCTCGCGCTGGGCCGGGGACTGTCGGGCCAGGCCGCGGCGCTGGCTCTGCGGCGCCTGTAGAGCCCGCTGGAACCACGAACAGGAGTGCACGGTGAAGACGAGAGAAACCCAGCACATGTCCCTGCGAACGGTGGTCGTCGTCGCTGTCGGCGCCGTCACCTCGCAGGGCGATACGGCCAAGGCGCTGTGGGACGGCGTGCGCGCCGGTCATGTCGCGATCGACCCGGTCGAGCACCTGCCCATGTCGGACTACAACACCCGGATCGGCGGTGAGGTCCGCTCCCCCGTCGCACCCTCACCGATCGCCGACGAAGTGGGCGGATTCCGGGACCGCGCTTTCGATTTCGCGTTCGCCGCCGCCACCGAGGCGATGGAGGCGGCGGGCGCCCTGGTCGCCGAGGTGGCGCCGCACGACCGGGCCATCGTGCTCGGCACCTGCAACGCGGGTCTGCTCAGCACCCTCGAGTGGCTCGGTGACGACGGTGTGGGCGCGGGCACCCCGGAACTCGCCATGTTCGGGCCGCCGCAGGCCATCGCCGAATCGCTGGCGGCGCATTTCCAGTGCGCCGGTCCGGTGTTCTCGGTGAACACCGCCTGCGCGGCGGGGGCGAACGCGATCGGCTACGCCGCGGATCTGATCGCGCTCGGGCGGGCCGACATGGTGCTGGCCGGCGGCACCGACGCCCTGTCCGACGTGGCCTACGCGGGGTTCAACTCGCTCGGTTCGCTGTCGCCGACACCGGCGGCGCCGTACCAGGACAAGCGAACCGGACTCTCGCTCGGTGAGGGCAGCGGCATGCTCGTCCTGACCAGCGCCGAGCTGGCTGCCGCGGCCGAGGTGGAGCCGCTGTGTGTGATCCGCGGCTACGGGCTGTCCGCCGACGGCTACCACCCGACCGCACCGCGCCCCGACGGCACCGGCGCCGCGCGGGCCATCCGTTCGGCGATCGAATGGGCCGGGTTGCACGACAGCGACATCGGCTACGTCAACAGCCACGGCACCGGCACACCACGCAACGACAGCGCCGAGGCCAAGGCCACCCGGCTCGCGCTCGGCGACGCCGCCGATTCCGTACCGGTGAGCAGTTCCAAGTCGATGATCGGGCATCTGCTCGGCGCGGCGGGTGCGGTCGAGGCGATCATCACCGTCGGCGCGTTGCGCAACGGCGTGCTGCCGCCGACCGCGAATCTCGTTCGGGCCGACCCGGAATGCGTGCTCGACCACATCCCGGTGTCCCCGCGGGTCGGCAAGATCGACCACGCGATCTCGAACAACTTCGCTTTCGCGGGTGCCAACGCGAGTGTGGTGTTCTCCGAACGCGCCGCCGAGCCGACCCGCGTCGAGCGTTCGCGCGTGGTGGTGACGGGGACGGGCGCCGTCGGTGCCGCCGGCCTCGATGTGCGGGCGGCCTTGCGCGCGGTCACGGAAGACCGTGACTGCACCCAGGTCGACGACGGTGTGCGGCTGGGTCTGATCGACACCGATCCCAGCGACCATCTGACCAGGCGGGAGGCCAGGCGGATGGACCGGCTCGGCCTGCTGTCGACCTTCGCGGCGAGCCGGGCGCTGGCCGAGGCGGGTGCCGACCTGATCGCCGACGACCCCGACCGGGTCGGCGTGGTCTTCGGCACCGGGCTCGGTCCGATGGAGGCGATGGAGCAGTTCGTGCGCCCGCTGCGCGCGGAAGGGGTGGCGGCGGCGAACCCGGCCGTGTTCCCCAACACCGTGTACAACGCGGCGGCGGGCAGTGTCGCCACGCTGCTCGGCGCGCTCGGGCCCACCTCGACGGTGACGTCCGGGCACGCGGCGGGTGCGAACGCGCTCTGCTACGGCTACGACATGGTCTCGCTCGGCCGCGCGACCGCGATCCTGGCCACCGCCGCCGACACCCTCACTCCGCTCGTGGTGCGTGGCTACCGCAGGCTCGGCCTGCCCATGGGCCCGCACGACACCTTCGCCCTCGCCGAGGGCGGTGCCGCGGTGATGCTCGAGCGGTACGACAACGCCGTTCGCCGGGGCGCCACCGTGTACGCCGAGGTACTCGGGCATGCCACCGCGTCGGACGCGCGCGGTGTGGGGCGCACCGACCCGACCGGCGCCGCTGTGGAACGCGCCATGCGCGCCGCACTCGACGCCGCGGGCCTGACACCGGGCGATATCGCCGAGGTGTGGACCAACGAGGTCGGGCTGCCTGCCTTCGACGAGCCCGAGAACCAGGCCATGCACCGGCTTTTCGGCGACAACGCCCCGCGGCGCATCGCCGCCAAACGATCGCTCGGCGAACAACTCGGCGCGGGCGGACTGCTCGCCGCCGCACTGGCCGCCTGTGACCGGCCCGATCGGGGCGTGGCCCTGGTGAACAGCTCGTCACTGGGCGGTACCCACATCAGCATCGTGCTCGCGCCGCTGACCGACTGAGCATCCGAACACAAAGGACGACAAGCGTTATGGCAACACCGGAATTCACGGCCCAGGTGGTCGGCACGGGCAGTTACCTGCACGGCGACCCGATCGACAACAAGCAGATCGGAGCACTGCTCGGTCCCGTACCCGAGGACATTCTCGAGGGCATCCAGGTCAAGGAGCGGCACTGGATGATCGACCCCGACACCGGCGAACACCTGGTGACCAACTCCCAGATGGCCGCGGGCGCCGCGACCGCGGCGCTCGAGCGGGCAGGCATCCACGCGGGTGAGGTGGATCTGATCGTCATGTCGACGGCCAGCCCCGAATACCTGCTGCCGCCCGCGGTGACGTTCGTGCAGGAACACCTCGGGATCGCCGAGTGCACCACCATCGAAGTCCGGTCCGGCTGTGCGGGTTTCGTGGAGGCCGCCGATGTGGCGCGCGGCTATCTCGAGCGCGGCACGCACCGGACCGCCCTGGTGATCGGCAGCGAGGCCATCTCGCCCCTGCTCGTCCCGATGTATCGCGGCATCGACCCGGAGCGGATCCGCATGCGGGATCGGCTGGTGGCCTACACCTTCGGCGACGGTGCGGGTGCGCTCGTGCTACGCGCCGAGCCGGCCGACCCGCAGACCCGGGCCGGGGTACTCGGTTCCTCGATCGTCACGATGGGCGGCACCAAGAAGCCGGGCATGCAGGTGATCGGCGGGTCGACCCACGCCCCACTGCACAAGCAGGTGCTGGCCAAGCGTCTGATGGAGCTGAAGGTCGACGTCGTGGAGTCGGGAAAGTTCATCCCGCACATGATCACCCGCTCGCTGCGCGAGATGCTCGAGATCAGCGGAGTGAAGGCCGAGGACATCGCCCTGTGGGTCGTCCCCGAGGGCAACGCCGGCTACATGACCAGTGAGCTGGAGGCGGCCGGTCTGCTCACCGACGAGTGGCTGGTCCTGCGCGACAAGATCTACGAGAACATCGAACGGGTCGGCGCCACCGGTTCGGCCGCTGTCCCCCTCGCCCTGGACGAGGCAGCGCGCGCGGGCCGGTTGCGGACGGGCGACAACGTCTTGCTGCTTGCCATCGAGACGAGCAAGTGGAAGTACGCCGGGATGACCCTGGTCTGGGCGGGCTGAGGGATGCGCCCTGCCGTGGGCCCGATCGAGACGGGCCGGTTTCGCACGAGTGCGGCGACGCTCGAATACGCCCACGTCAGTGGTGAGATCAGGCCGTCGCTGTGCATGCTGCACGGGTTGGGCGCGCGGTGGCAGACCTTCCGGCCGCTCGTCCGCTCGCTCGGCCCCGGTTGGGACGTCTACGCACCGGATCTGCGCGGGCACGGCCGATCCGACTGGGTGGCAGGCCATTACGCGCTGGCCGACTTCGCCGCCGATGTCGAACAGTTCGTCACCGAGCGCATCGGCGCGCCGGTGGTGCTGTTCGGGCATTCGATGGGCGGCTGGATCGCCGCCATGGTTGCCGCCGCCCGCCCCGATCTGGTGCGGGCGGTGGTGATCGTCGACTCGGCGCTGTACCGGCTCAACGATTCCCAACGCGCGGCGATGCTCGGTTACGCGGTCCCCAATCAGGCGATGCGTTCGATCGCGGTGTCGCTGCGCATGGCCGATCCGGAGCTGAACCAACGCTGGGTGGAGGGGCGCAACCAGCGCGAACAAGACCCCGACGAGCTGATGTCGCGACTGCGGTGTCCGGTGTTGCTCGTCCAGGGCGACGAGCGCACCGGCGCGCTCATGACCGACGAACACGTGCGGCGCGCGCTCGGGCTGCTTGCCGACGGCTCGCACGTGTTCGTCCCCGGTACCGGCCATGCCGTGCACGCGGAAGCGCCCGGCGCCGTCGCCGACGCGCTGCGGGCGTTCCTGGCCGAACAGATCGACAAGTCAGAGCCGAACGGAGAGTTCCGATGACCGAAGTGATCGACACCATCGGCAGGCAGGGCACCGACCAGGACACCACCTGGACCAAATGCCCGTCCTGCGCCGAATACCAGTACAAACCCCAGCTGGAACGCAACCTGCGGGTCTGCACCCGCTGCGGCCACCACCTGCGCATCGGCGCGCACCGGCGGCTGGCCCTGCTGCTCGACGAGAACTCCTGGACCCCGGGCAGTTACGACGACATCGAAACGCGCGACGTGCTCGATTTCCGGGACCACAAGTCCTACCGGCAACGGCTCGCGCAGGCCCGCGCCAAGACCGGCGAATACGACGCCGCCGTGTTCGGTATCGGCACCCTCGACGGCAGGCGTCTGGTCGTCGCGGCGATGGAATTCGGCTTCATGGGCGGCTCGATGGGTTCGACCGTCGGCGAGGTCATCACGCGTGCCGCCGAACTCGCACTCGCCCAACGGCTTCCGCTACTGCTGTGCTGCGCCTCGGGTGGCGCGCGGATGCAGGAGGGCAGCCTGTCGCTGATGCAGATGGCCAAGACGAGCCAGGCGATCGGCCGTCTGCACGAGGCCGGGCTGCTCGTGGTGTGCCTGCTCACCGACCCCACCTTCGGTGGTGTCACCGCCTCGTTCGCCATGCTCGGCGATGTGCTCGTCGCCGAGCCCGGCGCGCTGATCGGGTTCGCCGGGCCGGGCGTGATCAGCCAGACCATCGGCGAGGATCTGCCGCCCGGCTTCCAGACCGCCGAATTCCTCCTGGCACACGGGCTGATCGACGCGGTGGTCCCGCGCGCACAGCTGCGCGCGTATCTGGCGAAAGTCCTCACCGCACACGCACCCGACACACCGCTGGGCCCGCTGCTCCCACCGGTCACCGTCACCGACCCCGCGCAGGTGTCCCCGCGCCCGGCGGCGACAGTGGTGAAGGTCGCCCGTGATCAGGCCCGCCCGACCACGCTGAGTTTCGCGGCGGTCGCCTTCGACACCTTCGTCGAATTGCGCGGTGATCGCATGTTCGCCGACAGCTCGGCCCTCGTCGGCGGGCTCGCCACCCTCGGTGGCCGCGCGGTCATGCTGATCGGCCACGAAAAGGGCAGCGACACCAGGGAATCCATAGCCAGGAACTTCGGCATGCCCGAACCCGAGGGATACCGCAAGGCACTGCGGCTGATGCGTCACGCGGCGAAATTCGGGATGCCGATCGTCACCCTGATCGATACGCCGGGCGCCTATCCCGGCGTTGGTGCGGAGGAACGCGGGCAGGCGGGCGCCATCGCGCGCGCCATCATGGAATCGAGCAGGCTCCCGGTGCCGATCGTCACCGTGGTGACCGGCGAGGGCGGCAGCGGTGGCGCGCTTGCGCTCGGCGTCGCCGACACCGTGCTGATGTTCGAGAACTCCTACTACTCCGTCATCAGCCCGGAGGGGTGCGCCGCGATCCTCTGGGGCGACCGCGCGGCGGCGAACACGGCCGCCGAAGCGCTGAAACTCACCGCGGCGGACCTGCTGTCGCTCGGCGTGGTCGACGGGGTCATCCCCGAGGACGCCGAGGGCGGACCCGACATCGTGCGGATGGCGGGCGATCTGCGCGCGGCCCTGTCGAACGCGCTCACCGCGCTGTCCACCGTGCCCGGCCCCGACCTGATCGAGGCCAGGTACCGCAAGTTCCGGAAGTTCGGCTCGTGACACACCTGGGAGACACACCGATGACCACAGACAAATCGTTGAGCCACATGATCGATGAGGTACGGGGCCTGGTCGCCGACCTGAACCCCCGGCCGCGCCGGCTGCGCGTGCGGGCGGGCGAATTCGACCTGGAGATGGAATGGCCGGACGGTCCGGCGAGCGTGAGCGCGGCGCCCGTCCCGGTCGTCACCGTCGAAGCGGTGAGCCCGGCGCCGGAATCCAGCGCCGTCGCGATCGAGTCGCCCCTGGTCGGGCACTTCTTCCGCAGCCCCGAGCCCGGAGCCGACCCGTTCGTCTCCCCCGGCGACTTCGTGGCGGAGGGTCAGGTGGTCGCGATCGTCGAGGCGATGAAGCTGATGAACCGCATCACCGCGCCCGGTCCGGGACGGGTGGTACGGATCCTGCCCGACGACGGTGATGTCGTCGAGTACGGCCAGCAGCTGATCCTGCTCGAGCCCGACGAGTCCGCCCCGATGGAGATCGCGTCATGAGCCCGGTGACCGATCCCGAACGGCCGATCAAGACCGTTCTGGTCGCCAACCGGGGTGAGATCGCGCTGCGCGTGGTTCGGGCCTGCCGGGAACTCGGATTGCGCAGCGTGGTGGTGTATTCGACCGCCGACACCGATTCGATCGCCATGCAACTGGCCGACGACGCGGTCTGCATCGGGCCGCCGGAGCCGGGTCGCAGCTACCTCAACATCCCGAATGTCATCGGCGCGGCCCTGCGCACCGGTGCCGACGCCGTCCACCCCGGCTACGGATTCCTCTCGGAGAACGCCGATTTCGCGTCGGTGTGCGCCGAAGAGGGCCTGATCTTCGTCGGGCCGTCGCCGGAGACGATGACCGCGCTGGCCGACAAGGCGGTGACCCGGGCGCTGATGAGCGCGGCGGGACTGCCCATGCTGCCGGGGACGACGTCGGTGCTGACCGGCGCCGAGGAGGCCGAGCGGGTCGCCGAGGAGATCGGTTATCCGGTGATCCTCAAGGCGGCAGCCGGTGGTGGTGGCCGCGGTATGCGGGTGGTCCGCGAGCGCGCCGAGATCGAGGACGCCTACCGCCGCACCCAGACCGAGGCCGCCCTCGCCTTCGGTGACGGCAGCCTCTACATCGAGCGCTACCTCGAGGGCGCCCGCCATATCGAGGTGCAGGTCCTCGGCGACCGCCACGGCAATATCGTGCATCTCGGCGAACGGGACTGCTCGGTGCAGCGCCGTCATCAGAAGCTGCTCGAGGAATCGCCGTCGCCCGCGCTCGACGACGCCATCCGCGCGGCTATCGGTGCCGCGGCCGTCGCGGGCGCCCGCTCGGTCGGGTACGAAGGGGCCGGGACGATGGAGTTCCTGCTCGACCGCGACGGTGGCTTCTGGTTCATGGAAATGAACGCGCGCCTGCAGGTGGAGCATCCGGTCACCGAAATGGTGTGCGGAATCGACCTGGTGGCCGAGCAATTGCGGATCGCCCAGGGGCAGCCCCTGAGCTTCGGGCAATCCGACGTAATCGTGCGTGGGCACGCGATCGAATGCCGGATCAACGCCGAGGATCCGGCGCGCGATTTCGCACCGACGACCGGGCAGGTCACCCGCTATCGCCCGCCCGCCGGGCCCTGGGTGCGGGTCGACAGCCACCTCGAACCGGGGGTGACGGTGTCGCCGTACTACGACGCGTTACTGGCGAAGGTCATCGTCTGGGCCGCGGACCGACCCGCCGCGATCGACCGCATGATCCGCGCTCTCGACGAACTCGTACTGGAGGGCCACGGCCTCACCACCAGCGCGAGCTTCCACACCGACATCCTGTCGCGACCCGAATTCCGTTCCGGCGATTTCGATCTCGATCTCGTCGCCACCACCCAGCGCACCCGGACGGAGCACCCATGAGTACAGCGAACGGTCGTGTGATCATTCTCGGCGGCGGGATCGGTGGTCTCAGCACCAGCATCGCGTTACGCCGGGTGGGGATCGACGCGCCCCTGTTCGAGCAGGCGCCCGCGTTCGGCACCGTGGGCGCGTCGTTGCAGATCTGGGTGAAGGGCATGAAGGCCTTCGCCGAACTCGGTCTGGCCGAACAGATCCGGGCGCGCGGGGCCGATGTGCACCGCCAGCAGTTCTTCAACCAGGACGGCACCCCGCTCTATCACGCGCCACTGGCCGCGATGGCGCAGCGCTACGACGCACCGATGCCGGTGATGATCCGGCGCGCGGAGGTGATCGACACGCTCGCCGGCTCACCGGATCTCGGCGCGATCAACTTCGATCACAAGGCGATCGACATCACGCAGGACGATTCGGGTGTCACCGTGACATTCGACAACGGTCATCGGGAGCGGGCCGATCTGCTCATCGCCGCCGACGGCATCAACTCGGCGACCCGGCAGCAGATCTTCCCCGAAGTCGAACTGCGCACCGCCAGTTACCGTTTGGTGCACGCGGTGGCCGATCACGTACCGCCGTTCGGGCGCAATATGTTCACGCTGCTCTTCGGGCGGGGCAACCGCATCGCCATCAAGGACTGCGGCAACAACAATGTCTTCTGGGTGGCGGGCCTGGCCAGGCCGACCCTGGAACTCGACACACCGGCCGACACGGTCAAGGACGACCTGCTGCGCCGATTCGAGGTCTTCCCCGCCGCGGTGCGCGACCTGATCGCGGCCACGCCACCGGAGGTCATGCTGCACCACAATGTGCGCGCGCTGGGCCCGATGCCCGCGTGGAGTTCGGGCCGCATCGTCTTCCTCGGCGACGCGGCGCATGCGGTGACCCCCAATCTCGGCCGCGGCGCCAGCGAAGGCATCGTCGACGCGATCACCCTGGCGAATCATCTCGGCTCCATCGATGTCGGTGACGGCGCGGCGGTGGCGCGGGCGCTGTCGTCCTACGAAAAGGCACGCAGGCCCGAAGCGGAGGCGTTGCAGAAGGCATCCTGGAAAATCGGCACGATTTCGTCCTGGGACGGTTTCGCGGCGACCAAGGTGCGCGATCTGATGATGAAGACGGTGGTCGGAAAAACGCAGGTGTCGAAAATGCACGCCGAATTCGAGGTCGCCGTGCCACGGCTCGGCCACCTGGTGGAATGACCGTCACTCCTGAGAGCTACCACCGGTGATCACTCTGCGGCGGGATGTGCCCGGACCAGCTGAAATCTAGGGTTGGATCATGATTGTGGTCACGGAGAATTTGACCAAGAGATACGACGACAAAGTCGCTGTCGACAAGGTCGGCCTCACCGTTCGGGCCGGGGAAATCTATGGTTTCCTCGGTCCGAACGGCGCGGGCAAAACTACGACACTGCGAATGCTGGTCGGCCTCATAGAACCGTCCAGCGGAACCGCACGGGTACTCGGAAAAGCACCCGGCGATCCGGAGGCGCTGGCGCACATCGGGGTCCTGATCGAAAGTCCCGGCTTCTATCCGTATCTGTCCGGACGCGACAATCTGCGCGTCATGGCACGCTATCGGCGCATCCCGGATTCGGCTGTCGACGAGGCACTGGCACGGGTCGGCCTCGCCTACCGGGGCGACGACCGATTCCGCACCTACTCCCAGGGCATGAAGCAACGCCTCGGCGTCGGCTGCGCCCTGCTCGGCAACCCCGAACTGCTGATTCTCGACGAACCCACCAACGGTTTCGACCCCGGCGGCATGGCCGAGATGCGCACTCTCATCACCGATCTCGCCGCCGACGGGCACACGATTCTGCTGTCGAGTCATCTGCTGGCCGAGGTGCAGGAAATCTGTGACCGGGTCGGGGTGATCAACGGCGGGAAGCTGATCGCCGAATCGACCGTCGCCGAAATGCGCGGACGCAGCACCCTTTTCGTACGGGCCCAACCGGTGCAGACCGCCGTCGACGCGATCCGGGTCGCCGTCGGCGATGCCACCCGGACCCAGACCGGCATCCGGGTCGAAGCGGGCCCCGACGCGGCACCGCTCATCGCCCGCGCGGTGCTCGACGCGGGCGCCGAACTACACGAGTTGCGTTCGACGGAACGCTCCCTGGAAGAAGCGTACTTCGAGATGACCGCACCGGATGTGGAGAACGTCGCATGATCGACAGCATTCGCGCGGAAGTGCTTCGGCTGCGCCGCTGGCCCGTGTTGTGGAGCCTGCTCGCGGTCTGGCTCACGTTGAACCTCACCTTCATGTACCTGCTCAACTACATCGGCTACAGCTCGGGCAGTGCCGCCGATGCCACCGAGGGGCAGCCACGCGAGTACGTGCTCGCGCAGATGATGCCCACGGCCGTACCGGAGGAATTCGTCGGCGGCACCGTGCTTTTCGGTGGCGCGCTGATGTTGATCCTCGGTGCGCTCGCCACCGGCAGCGGGTACGGCTGGGGCACCTGGAAGACGGTGTTCACCCAGGGACCGGGGCGCGTCACGGCCCTGCTGGGCACGGTGTTCGCGCTGCTCGCGGTGGCGGTCGTGGCCGTCCTCGGGGCGTTCGTGCTCGATCTGGGTGTCGCGTGCGTCATCGCCTCGGCCGAATCCCAGCCGCTCGTGCTCCCCTCGGTAGGCCGGATGCTGGCCGGAATCGGCAGTGGCATCGCGATTCTGACCATGTGGACGTTGCTCGGCGCGCTGATCGGTCTGCTGGCGCGCGGGCCGTCCCTCGCGGTCGGGCTCGGCCTGGTGTGGGTACTGGTGTTGGAGAACGTGCTTCGCTTCTTCGGTGACATGCTCGGCAGTGCCGGTGCGGTGACGGACTACCTGCCCGGATCGGTGGCGGGTTCGCTCGCCGGTGATCTACGGACACTGCAGGGCGAAGCGACGCCTGGGGTGCTCGACCTCCTCGACTGGCCACAAGCCGTTGCCGCACTGGTGGTGTACCCGGTGGTCTTCCTCGCCTGTGCGGTTGTCGTCGTCCGGCGCCGCGACCTGGTCTGACGGTGTTCGCACCCGCGATCGACAAGGATGAGCGCATGGAGACAATCGCCGCCCGCGTGCTGGAGTCCTGGCCTCCGCGACTGAGCCGGTGGCAACAGGTGTCGTTGAGCGTCGCGGCGGGCGTGGTGGGGTTCCTCGCCGTGCTGGCCACCATGGTGGCCGATACCGAACTGGCGGTGGTCCAGGTGGTCGCGCTCGCGCTCGGCATCGGAACCGCTGTCTCGCTGGCCATGCGGGCTCCGGCGGCGGGGTGGGCGCTGGGCCTCGCGGCGCTGGCCGCCGCGTCCGTGCTCACCGGACCGCAGGCGGAGTTGTGGGTCGATCCGATGCTGACCAGCTATTTCATCGTTCTGGGTGTAGGGGCGGTGCGCGCGGGCGCCCGCGCCGCGGCGGTGGCCTGGGCGGCGACGGTGGCGACCGGGATCGGGCTGGCACTGTGGTTGCGGCCCGCCGAATGGCTGGTCGGGATTCTCGGGGCGAGCGCGGTGTCGGGACTGGTGCTGTCGACCGTGATCGCGGTGCGCACGGTCGGCGTCACCAGCAACAGCCTGCGCCGCGAACGCGACAGCACCGAGCGGCAACGCCAGCTCACCTCGCTGTGGGAGGAACGTGCCCGCATCGCCCGTGAGCTGCACGATGTGGTCGCCCACCACATGACGGTGATCGCGATCCAGGCCGAGGCCGCCCAGCACAGCGACCGGAATCTCGCGCCCGCCACCAGCGCCCGGCTCGACACCATCCGCAACAGCGCGACGGTCGCTTTGTCCGAGATGCGCCACATCCTCGGAGTGCTGCGCAGCGGTGACGCCACGCTCCTGCCGCAGCCCACCCTGGGAGACCTCACCGAACTGGTGGCGACGGTGCGCGGGGGCGGTACGCACATCACGACGACACTGACCGGGGATACGACGAAAGTGCCTGACGCCGTCGGCCTTTCGTCCTATCGGATCGTGCAGGAAGCACTGAGCAATGCGATCCGCCACGCACCGGGCGCACCGGTCGAGGTCACCGTTGTGGTGACCGGGAAGGCGATCGACATCCGTGTCGCCAATCCGTGTGCGACGGTGCCTGCCGCCGGTGCGGGCCACGGACTGCTCGGCATGCGCGAACGCGCGACGATGCTCGGCGGAACCTTCAGCGCAGGCGCGAACGACGCGAAGTACGTTGTCGCCGCGTCACTTCCCTTGCACAACGGGCGTATCGACACCGCGCGCGATTGACCCGCCGACGACCGCCACCTCAACCGAAACGGCGCAGGCAGGAGACGCGATGTGCCCGGCGCGTTCGCGGGCAGCCGGCGGATCGCTCAGTTCTCGACGAGTCTGCGGACCGAAGCGGGTAGCTCACGAGTCCGCTGATAGGGGCCGGCGACGGCGGCACCGTAGGGTCGGGCGAGCAGGGTGCGGGCGATCGCGTTGACCTCGTCGGTGGTCACGGCGTCGATGCGGGCCAGGGTCGCCGAGACACTGCGGTGGTTGCCGTAGCTGAGTTCGCTGCGCCCGATGCGGTTCATCCGTGATGCGGAGTCCTCCAGTCCGAGCACCAGGCCACCGCGCAACGAGCCCTTGGCGCGGGCGCATTCGGCGTCGGTGATGCCCTCGGCGGCGACTTCGTCGAGCACCGAACGCGCCAAAGTGGCTACCTGGGCGAGGTTTTCGGGTTGGCAGCCGAGTGACACGGAGAACGCGCCGGTGTCGGCGAAGGTGTCGACGCTCGAGTACACCGAGTACGCCAGGCCGCGTTCCTCCCGGATGCGCTGGAACAGGCGCGAACTCAGTCCGCCGCCGATCACGGTGTTGAGCACCGACAGCGGCCAGCGCTGCTGCCCCTCGTGCCTGCCGAACGCGCGCACACCGAAGGTGAGGTGGGTCTGTTCGCTGTCACGGTTGATGCGCACGAGTCCCGGTGCGCCCTGGGCGCGGAACTTGCCCTCACGACGGGGTGCCGGTTCGGCGGCGGGGTCGAGGTGCGGGCCGAAGGCGTGGCGGACCAGTTCGACGACCCGCTCGTGTTCGACATTGCCCGCCACCGCGACGACCATGCGTTCGGGCCGGTAACGGCGCTGGTGGAAGCCGCGCAACTGGGCAGCCTGCATGCCTTCGATGGATTCGACCGTGCCGATCACCGGACGCCCGATGGGGTGGTCACCGAACAGGGCGGTGAGGAAGCAGTCGGCGACGAGGTCCTCGGGATCGTCGTCGCGCATGGCGATCTCCTCGAGCACCACCTGACGTTCCACATCGACGTCGACGGCCCGGCACAGCCCGTTGAGCACCACATCGGAGACGAGTTCGACCGCCAGCGGCAGGTCCTCGTCGATGACGTGGGCGTAGTAGCAGGTCTGCTCCTTGGCGGTGAAGGCGTTGAGTTCGCCGCCGACGGCGTCCATGGTCTGGGCGATGTCGAGCGCGGTGCGGGTGGGCGTCGCCTTGAACAGCAGGTGTTCGAGGAAGTGCGCCGCACCGGCCACGGTCGGACCTTCGTCGCGCGAGCCGACACCGACCCACACGCCGACCGAGGCCGAGCGCACGCCGGGCACGTGTTCGGTGACCACGCGCAGCCCGCCGGGCAGCACGGTGCGCCGCACTCCACCATCGGTGGTCACGTCCTGGGCGGTGCCGGTTCCGGATTCACTCAACTGTCGCTCGGTCACCCGATCCCACCGGACGGCTGTACTGGCATGCTTTTCTCGACCTCTCGAAAACGGGGGCTGGCGACGTGCGCGGATGCCTGCCGCGGGAGCAGGCTGCAGGCACGACGGCCGGCTCAGCGATTCTATGCGCCGCCCGCCCCCGCGCGTGCATCGACCCTCGTCGTCGCCCGTGGCCGCGGCGCCGGTTCACCACGGCCGGGCGCGTCGAGGACCTGCGCGATGCGGGCGAGCGCGTGCTCGTTCGCCATCGCCCAGTGGGTGGCCTCGATGCGGTGACAGATCACGGCGCCGTCGACGACCGGCGCCCAGGTGGCGGCTCCGTGTGTGCCGGTCGGGTCGTCGACGGTGGCCGCGAAGTAGACGAGGTCACCGTCGAAGCGGCGGGGACGGTAGTCGTCGACCATGCTCATCGAGGCCTGTGCGGCGTCGATGATGCGGGCGATGCGGGCGCGGTCGAGTCCGGCGAGCGGTCCGCCGAGGTTCGCGGCAGTGGCGGTGAGTCCGTCGATGCCGAAGTCGAGGTCCTCGCCCGCCAGGCCGCCGAGCAGGTCGCCGACCGTCGGGGCCGGGGTCTGCTCGGGTCCGTCGCCGAGCCAGCTGTCCATCATGGCCAGTCGCGCGACCTGTTCACCCTCGGCCCGCAAACCGGTGGCGACCGCGTGCGCGAGCAAGCCGCCGAGCGACCAGCCGAGCAGGTGGTACGGCCCTTCGGGCTGCACCGACCGGATGGCGTCGATGTAGCGCCGCGCCCAGGCGTCGATGCTGTCGGGCAGCGGTTCGTCGGCGGTCAGCGCGGGTGATTGCAGACCGTAGACGGGGCGTTGCGGGTCGAGGTGGCGGGTCAGGCCGGCGAACGACCAGGACAGGCCGCCGACTGGGTGGATGCAGAACAGCGGTGCCCCGGTGCCGCCGGTGCGCAGCGGCAGCAGGACGGCGAAGGCGTCGCCCTGCGCGTCGTCGCCACGCAGGCGTTCGACGACGACGGCCGGGGTCGGGTCGGTGAAGAACCAGGCCACCGGCACCGGGGTGCCGAGGGTTTCGCTCAGTCGCGAGGCCAGCTGGACCGCGGTGAGGGAGTTGCCGCCGAGGTCGAAGAAGTTGTCGTCCATGCCGATTCGGTCCAGGTCGAGGACCCTGGCGAATTCGGCGGCGACCCGCTGTTCGGTCTCGGTCACGGGTGCCCGATAGGTGGCCTGGCGCAGGCTCGGGACCGGGAGGGCGCCGCGATCGAGCTTGCCCGAGGTGTTCACCGGGAACTCGTCGAGTTCGACGATCACCGACGGCACGAGGTAACCGGGCAGTTCGTCGGCCAGCGCCGATCGGAGGGCGGCTGTGTCGAGCACCGAGACGCTCTGCGCGACAACCGTTCCAGGAGTGACATCCTCGGACGTGCCGACGGAACTTCTTCCCCGTGCGGGAACGACGTACCCGACGAGCCGGTCGGCGCCCGTACCCGGCACCACGGCGGCCGCGGCCTGCGCGACACCCGGCTGCCGTGCAAACACGGCTTCGACCTCGCCGAGTTCGATGCGCTGACCGTTGAGCTTCACCTGCAGATCGGAGCGGCCCACGTATTCCAATGCGGCCCTTTCGCCGCGCAAGCGGACGAGGTCACCGGTGCGGTACATGCGGGAGCCCGCCGCTGCGAACGGATCGGGGACGAACCGTTCGGCCGTCAGCGCGCCTGCGCCCACGTAGCCGTGGGCGAGTTGGGCGCCGCCGACGTACAGCTCGCCGACCACACCGGGCGGCACGGGACGCAGTCGGGCGTCGAGCACGTACAGCCCGGTGTTCCACACCGGTGTGCCGATCGGCACCGTGACGGAGTCGTCGTCGGTGACGACGTGGGTGCTCACCTGCACGGCGGTCTCGGTGGGTCCGTAGAGGTTCACGACCTCGGCCCCGGTCACCGCCCGCACCTGCCGGGCGAGCGCCGCGGGCAGCGCTTCACCACCGGCGAAGATGCGCCGCAGCGAGCCCACCTCTACCCCGCCGTCGATGTGCGCGAGGTAGGCGGCCAACAGTGTCGGCGCGAATTGCGCTGTGTCGATGCGGTGTTCGGCGATGAGGGCGGCCAGGTAGGCCGGGTCGCCGTGGCCGCCGGGGCGGGCGATGACGGTGCGGGCGCCGACGCGGGGACCCAGGAACAGTTCCCAGATCGAGGCGTCGAAGGTGGTCGGCGTCTTGTGCAGCACCGTGTCATCGGCGGTGAATCCGAATTCCTGTGCCATCCAGTCGAGTTGGTTGACAACCGCGCGGTGCGGCACCCCGACGCCCTTGGGCAGACCGGTGGATCCGGAGGTGAAGATCACGTACGCGGTGTGTTCGGGGCGCAGCGGGTGGGTGCGTTCGGCGTCGTCGACGGGTAGCCCGGAGAGTTCTGCCGTGTCGATCTCGTCGAGCACGACCACGTCGATTCCCCGGCCCACCGAGGTCGGCAGGTCGGCCCGGTCGCGCGAGGTGGTGAGAAGGCAGGCGGGACGGGCGATGTCGAGGACGCGGGCGATGCGTTCGGCCGGATGGTCGGGATCGATCGGCACATAGGTGCCACCGGCGACGATCACCGCGTACAGCCCGACCAGCAGTTCCGTCGAACGGCGGGCCGCCACCGCCACGGCGGTGTCGGGGCCGACGCCGAGCGTGAGGAGGTACCGGGCGAGCCGGTTCACCCGGTCCGCGAATTCGCCATAGGTGAGGGTGGTCGTGTCGTCGACGAACGCGATGGCCGCGGGGGTCGCGGCGACCTGCCGGTAGAAGCCGTCGAGCACTGTCTCCGGTGCGAGCGGATAGTCGGTGTCGCACCAGCTTTCGAGCATTCGGTGGTCGGCGTCGGTGAGCAGGTCGACATCACCGACGGCGATGTCCGGGTCGGCGGTGACAGCGTCGAGGATCCGCACGTACGCCTCGGCCATCCGGTGTGCGGTGGTGGCGTCGAACAGGTCGGTGGCGTAGGTGAGCCGCACCGAGCAGCGGCCGTCGTCGGTGCCCGACAGGACGAGGTCGAGGTCGAACTTGGCGACCGCGGCGTCGGCGACGAGGGTGGTGACGGTGAGATCCGGCAGCACTACCTCGGTGGGTGTGGCGCCCAGGTTCTGGAAGGCGAGCATCACCTGGAACAGGGGGCTGTGTCCGGCCGAACGAACCGGGTCGAGTACGTCGACCAGGCGTTCGAAGGGCACATCGGCATTGTCGAACGCGTCGAGGTCGACCCGCCTGGCGTCCTTCAGCAGCGCGGTGAAGGAGGCGGCCGGGTCGACACCGGTGCGCAGGACGAGGGTGTTGACGAACATGCCGACCAGGTCGTCGAGCGCGGCGGCACCGCGTCCGGCGACGGGGGTGCCGATGGCGATGTCGGCCGACCCGCTGAGCCGGGCCAGCAGTACGGCCAGTGCCGCGTGCGCGACCATGAACTCACTCGCGTCCGCCCGCCGCGCCACTGTTGCGACACGCTGCCAGACGTCTTGCGGCACGATCGCTTCCACGCTCGCGCCACGCTGGGGAGCGACGGCGGGGCGGGGCCGGTCGGTGGGCAGTTCGAGCAGCGGTGCGAGCCCGTCGAGTTCGGTGCGCCAGAACCGCACCTGACGGGCGGCCGGGGATTCGGGGTCGTGCTCGTCGCCGAGCACGGAGTGCTGCCACAGGGTGTAGTCGGCGTATTGGATCGCCAGCGGCGCCCAGTCCGGTGCGGTGCCCGTGCGACGTGCCAGGTAGGCGGCGGTGGTGTCGCGCAGCAGCGGTCCGGCGGAGAAGCCGTCGGCGCTGATGTGGTGGATCACCACGACCAGCACCACTTCGTCGGCGGCGCAACGCAATACGCGCACCCGCACGGGCGGAGCGACGGTGACGTCGAATCCCCTGCCGATCTCGGCGGCCACGATCGAGGGCACCGCGATGGGATCGACGGTTTCGACCACCGGGGCGGGTACGAACTCCCACACCGCCTGGTGGCCGATGCCGTCGACAGCCGGGTAGGCGGTGCGCAGCACTTCGTGCCGCTCGAGCACATCGGTGACGGCGGCGGCCAGGGCGTCGGCGTCGACATCGCCGGTGAGCCGCACCGCGATCGGGATGTTGTAGGCGGCCGATTCCGGGTCGAGGCGGTTGAGCAGCCACATGCGCTGCTGTGCTGCCGACAGCGGAATCCGTTGCGGGCGTGGGCCCGCGACCAATGCGGCGCCCGCGCCGCTGCCCGCGTGGCCTGCGAGCAGCTCGGCCAGTGCGGCGACGGTGGTCGCCTCGAACAGGGTGCGCACCGGCACCCGGGTGGAGAGTGCCGCGCCGAGGCGCGCGGCGACGCGGGTGGCGATGAGCGAGTTGCCGCCGAGGTCGAAGAAGTCGTCGTCGAGACCGACCTGCTCGCGGCCGAGCACTTCGGCGAATACCTGGGCCACGGCCCGCTGCGCCGGGGTGACCGGGGCACGGAAGGGGCGGGCCACGAACTCCGGTGTCGGCAGTGCGGCCCGGTCGAGCTTGCCGGAGGTGTTGAGCGGGAAAGCATCCAGCACCACGACGACCGACGGAACCATGTACGACGGCAGGGCACCCCCGACGGCTGTGCGCAGGATCGCCGGGTCCAGCTCGGCGCCCGGCTGCGGCACCGCGTAACCGACGAGGCGGTCGCCCGTCGGGCTCGGCGACACGACAGCCGCGGCCTGCCGCACGCCGGGCACGGCCCGCAGCGCCGCTTCGATGTCACCGAGTTCGATGCGCTGACCGCGGAATTTCACCTGGAAGTCGCGCCTGTCGAGGTAGACGAGCACACCGTCGCGGGTCCAGCGCACGAGGTCGCCCGTGCGGTACATGCGTTCGCCGGGCGCGGTGAACGGGTCGGCGACGAACCGGTCGGCGGTCAGGTCCGGGCGGCCGAGGTAGCCGCGGGCCAGCTGGTCGCCCGCAAGGTAGAGCTCGCCCGCCACACCCGGTGCGACGGGGCGCAGCCGGTCGTCGAGCACGTAGACGCGGGTGTTCCATTCGGGCACCCCGATCGGCACGGTCGGCCCGGTCGCGTCGTCGGCGGGCCAGGCGGTCACCGAAACGGCCGCTTCGGTCGGTCCGTACAGGTTGTGCAGTGCCGCAACGGATTTCGCCTGGAAGGTGGCGACCGTATCCGGGTTGAGCGCCTCACCGATGGCGAGCACCAGGCGCAAGCTGCTGAGCTGCCCGGCCTCCGCGTGCGCGGCGAACATACTCAGCATCGACGGCACGAAGTCCGCCACGGTGATGCGCTGCCGCGCGACCAGTTCCGCGAGATACAGCGGGTCACGCTGCCCGTCGGGCGCGGCCAGCACAAGTGTTGCCCCCGCCGCGAGCGGCACGAAGTACCCCCACACCGACAGATCGAAGGTCGCGGCCGACTTCTGCAGGTACACATCCCCTGCCCCGAGCCGGTACTGCTCGATCATCCACGCCACCTGATTGCGCACCCCGGCACGACTCATCGCCACACCCTTGGGCCGCCCGGTCGAGCCGGAGGTGAACAGGACATAGGCCAGGTTCGAATCTCTTAGCGGTGCAAGTAGTTCCGTGTCGCCGACCGTGTGTGCCGGGTAATGATCCAGGCTGAGCCGGTCGATGCGAACGACGGGAACCGCCGCACCTGCCGACGATGCGGCGTGGCCGTCGATTGAGAAACCACCCTTCGCTTCCCCTGAGGGATTGGAGGGACCCGGCACTACGTCCGAGCGGTCGGCACCGGACACGGCGCCGATTTCGAAGCGGTCGCGGCTGGTCGTGAGGACCATGTGGGGGCGGGCGGTGGTGAGGATCTGGGTGATGCGGTCGGTGGGGTGGTCGGGGTCGATCGGGACGTAGGCGGCGCCTGCGGTGAGGACCGCGTACATGGCGACGACCAAGTCGATCGAGCGGCGCATGGCCAGGGCGACCAGGGTGTCGGGGCCGACGCCGTCGGTGACGAGGTGTCGGGCCAAGCGGTTGACCCGGGCGTCGAGCTCGCCGTAGGTGATGTGTTCGCCCTCGAAGATCAGGGCCGTCGCGTCGGGGCGCGTGGCCACCTGGTGACGGTACGGCGTGAGAAGGGTTACCGTGCGGTCGATCTCGTGGTCGGTGTCGTTCCAATGGTCGAGGATGCGGGTGCGCTCCTCGGCATCGAGCACGTCGATGGCGTCCACGGGAGTCTGCGGTGCGGCAGCGACGGCGGTGAGCAGCCGTTCCAGGCGGGGGACGACGGCGGCGGCGGTTTCGGGGTCGAACACGTCGGTGGCATAGGTGAGTACGCCCGAAACACCGGCTGCGACACCGTCGTTCGTGTAGTCGTCGCTGACGATCAGGTGCAGATCGAACTGCGACAGCTCCCCGTCGGTGTCCAGGCCCGACACGGTGATGCCGGGCAGTTCGAGTTCGGCGCGTTCGAAGTTCTGGAAGGAGAAGCCCACCTGGAACAGCGGGTGCCGGGCGGTGGAACGCGCCGGGTCGAGCACCTCCACGAGCCGTTCGAACGGCACATCGGCATTGGCGAACACCGCGAGGTCGGTGGCACGCTGCCGGATCAGCAACTGGCGGAACGATTCTCCCGCCCGTAGCCGGGTGCGGAATACCAGTGTGTTCACGAACATTCCGACGAGATCTTCGAGCGCGGCCTCGCCGCGTCCGGCGACCGGGGTACCGACGGTCACGTCGGTGCTGTTCGACAGCCGTCCGAGCAGGGCGGCGAAGGCGGTGTGCACCACCATGAACAGCGTGGCACCGCACTCGCGAGCCAGCTCGGTGAGCCCGGCGTGGGTGGCGGCGTCGAGGGTGACCGGCACGGTGCCGCCGGCCAGGGTTCGCACGGCCGGGCGCGGCCGGTCGAGGGGCAGCGCGAGTTCGTCGGGCACACCGGCGAGTTCGGTGCGCCAGAAGTCGAGCTGGCGGGCGGCCACCGAGGCAGGGTCGGTCTCGTCGCCGAGCACCGCCCGCTGCCACAGCGCGTAGTCCGCGTATTGCACCGGCAGCGGCGCCCACGCGGGGGCGGTGCCGTCGCGGCGGGCGAGGTAGGCGGTCATCAGGTCGCGCACCAGCGGCGGCACCGACGACCCGTCGGCGCTGATGTGGTGCACGACCAGTGCCAGCACGGCGTCGTCGGCGTCGAGGCGGTACAGCACGACCCGCCACGGGACCCCGGCGGTCACGTCGAAGGTGGTCGCGGCCAGCTTCGTCACCGCACCGCGCACCTGGTCCGCGGTGGTGTCGCGGATCTCCAGTGCGACACCGGCTTCCGTAGCCGACAGGATCTTCTGCACCGGACCGTCGGCAGTCTCCGGGTAATAGGTGCGCAGCACTTCGTGCCGGTCGACCAGGTCGTCGACGGCGGCCGCCAGTGCGTCGGTGTCGAGCACACCGCGCAAACGGACGGCGATGGGCACGTTGTACCCCACCGAATCCGGATCGAACCGGTTGAGGAACCACATGCGCTGCTGGGCAGGCGAGAGCGGAACCACGGCGGGCCGCTCCCCCGCCGTCAGCGCGAGCCGGGCCGGGCCCACCTCGGTATCGAGCGCGGTGGCCAGCGCCGCCACGACCGGCGCCTCGAAGATGCGGGCCACCGGCACCCGCCGGTCCAGCGCTGCCCCGAGCCGCGCCGCGACCCGGGTGGCGATCAGTGAGTTGCCACCGAGATCGAAGAAGTCGTCGTCGGCACCGACGCGCTCGACCCCGAGCACGTCACCGATGATCCCGGCGACGAGCGTCTCGGTAACCGTGACGGGTGCGCGGAATTCGCGTGCGCTCAGCTCCGGTGCGGGCAGCGCCCGGCGGTCGAGTTTGCCCGAGGCGTTCACGGGCAGCGAGTCGAGAACGACGAACGCGGTCGGCACCATGTAGGCCGGAAGCGCCTCGTGCAACCGGGCTTTCACCTGCGCGAGGTCGCGGTCGAGCTCCGACTGTCCGCGCGTGGGGACGAGGTAGGCGGTGAGGTAGGGGCCGGTGCCGTCGTCGCGGACGGTCACCACGGCGCGGTCGACAGTGTCGATGGCCCCGAGCACGGACTCGATCTCGCCGAGTTCGATGCGCAGGCCGCGCAGTTTCACCTGGAAGTCGGTGCGGCCCAGGTATTCCAGTTCGCCGGTGCGGGTGCGTACGACGAGGTCGCCGGTGCGGTACATGCGTTCGCCGGGCGCGCCGTAGGGGTTGGCGACGAAACGGTCGGCCGACAGGTCCGGGCGGCCGAGGTAGCCACGGGCCAGCTGCACACCCGCGAGGTAGAGCTCGCCGGGTGTGCCGACGGGCACGGGGCGCAGGCGGGCGTCGAGGACGTGCAGGGCGGTGTTGGCGACAGGCGCCCCGATCGGCACGGTCACGGTGTCGGCGTCGGTGACCTCGTGGAAGGTGACATCGACGGCGGCCTCGGTCGGGCCGTACAGGTTGTGCACGGCCACACCGGGAATCAGCGCGCGCAGGCGCTGCGCATCGGCGGCGGGCAGTGCCTCACCGGAGGCGAAGACCTGACGCAGCGACGCACAGTCGGCGGAGCGGGGTTCGGCGAGGAACGCGGCGAGCATCGACGGAACGAAGTGCGCCACACCCACTCCGGTGCGGGTGATGACCTCGGCCAGGTAGGCGGGGTCACGGTGCCCGTCGGGGCGGGCGATCACTAGGGTAGCGCCGATCTGCAAGGGCCAGAACAGTTCCCACACCGACACATCGAAGGTGATCGGCGTCTTCTGCAACACGGTGTCGGCCGGAGTGAGCCCGTAGGTGTCCTGCATCCAGACCAGACGGTTGACGATGGCGGTGTGGCTCACCGCCACACCCTTCGGCTTCCCGGTCGATCCGGACGTGAACAGCACGTACGCCAGGTCGGCACCGCGCAACGGCCGGAGACGCTCGGCATCGGTCACCGGGTGGGCGTCGAAACCGCCGAGGTCGAGTTCACCGGGATCGATGGTGCGCGTGCCGGTTTCGGGGAAGCCGAATGCGGCGAGGACGCAGACCGGTGCCGCGGTGGCGAGCACATCGGCGATCCGGTCGGCCGGGTGGTCGGGGTCCAGCGGCAGGTACGCCGCGCCCGCCGCCTGCACCGCGTAGAGCGCGACGAGCAGATCGATTCCGCGCCGCAGCCCGACACCCACGATGGCGCCGGGGCCCACCCCTTCCGCGATCAGCCAACGCGCAAGACGAGCCACACGAACAGCGAACTCGCCGTATGTGATTCGCTTTCCCTCGAACTCGAGGGCGATGATGTCCGGGGTGCGAACGGCCTGTTCGGCGAACATCGACACGAGCGTGGCGTCGGTGTCCAGGGGTGCGTGGGTGGAGTTCCAGGCCGCGAGCTGGGCCTGGTCGGTGTCGTCGAGCAGGTCGATCTCACCGACGATCACCGTGTCGTCCGCGACCACGGCGCGCAGCACCCGGACGAACCGCGCGCCGAAGGCGGTGACGGTCTCGGCGTCGAACAGATCGGTGGCGTATCGCAACCATCCGCGCATCCCTGGTTCGCCACTCGCGTCGGCGATTTCGTTGACGGCGAGCGACAGGTCGAACTGCGTGGTCGCCGCGGGCAGCGCGAATTCGTCGATCCGCAGGCCCGGCAGTTCGACGGTGGTGTCGTCGCGGTGCTCGAACGCGAGCATCACCTGCACGATCGGCGCGTACGAGGTGGAGCGCACCGGGTTCAGTTCGTCGACGAGCCGTTCGAACGGCAGATCCGCGTGCGCGAAGGCGCGCAGATCGGCCGCACGCACGGTGGCGAGCAGGTCGGCGAACGCCGCTCCCGCGTCCACCGGGGTGCGCAGGACCAGGGTGTTGACGAACATGCCGACGAGGTCGTCGAGCGCCGCATCGGCTCGTCCCGCGACCGGAGTGCCGATCGCGATATCACCGCCCGCCCCGTGCCTGGCCAGCAGCACCGCGAACGCCGCGTGCACCACCATGAACGTGGACACCCCGTGCCTGCGGGCCAGCGCCTCGATCCCGGCGACGACCTCGGTTGGCACATCGAACCCGACGGCGGCGCCCTCCCCGGCGCGCACAGCGGGACGCGGCCGATCCGTCGCCAACTCCAGAGCCGGTGCCAGCCCGGCCAGTTCGTCACGCCAGTGCGCCAGCTGCCGTGCCAGGCGCGACTGCGGATCGTCGGCTTCACCGAGGACTTCACGCTGCCACAGCGTGAAGTCCGGGTACTGCACCGGCAACGGCTCCCACCGCGGCGCGACCCCCGCCGTCCGCGCGGCATAGGCGGCGATGAGATCCCGCGCCAACGGCGTGATGGACACACCGTCAGCGGCGATGTGATGCACGGCCAGCACGAAGACATGCTCACGGTCCCGCGCGGAACCGTCTGTCGAGAGCGGCGGCGCCGCGATCGGGCGCAGGAGGGCCGCGCGCAGGGGCGGCTGGGTGGTGAGGTCGAAGCCTGCGCCGACGACGGCGCGGACCGCGGCGGTCAGGGCCGACTCGGTGACCTCTTCGAGTACCGCGTCGGGCAGGGCCTGGTCGACCGGAAGGACCATCTGGGTGGGGCCGTCCGCGTCTTCGGGGAAGACGGTGCGCAGGGCCTCGTGGCGGGCGAGGACGTCGGCGAGGGCGGCCCACAGGGCGGCGATGTCGAGGTCACCGGTGAGGCGCAGGGCGATGGGCAGGGTGTAGACGGCCGAGTCGGGGTCGATGCGGTTCAGCAGCCAGAGGCGAGTCTGGGCCAGCGACAACGGGATTCGCTCGGGACGTGGGTGCACCGCGACCAGCCGCGGCAGCTGTTCACCGGCAGTGGCGCGTTCGGCCAGCCGGGCTACGGTCGGTGCTTCGAACACGTCGCGCACGTCGAGGGCGCTGCCGAGCGCCGCGTTGGCGCGGGCGACCAGCCGCATGGCCAGCAGCGAGTTGCCGCCGACGGCGAAGAAGTCGTCGTCGGCACCGATGCGGGCCACGCCGAGCAGGTCGGCGATCACCTCGGCGAGCGTGGTCTGGGCGCCGGAGCGCGGCGCCACGTAGGAGGTGGTGACCGACAGATCGGCAGCGGGCAGCGCGGCACGGTCGAGCTTGCCCGCCGAGTTCAGCGGCACCGTGTCCAGCACGACGAAATGCGTGGGAACCATATAGGCGGGCACCCGGCTCGCCACATGATCGCGCACATTCGCGGCGTCGACCGCACCGGCCACATAACCGACCAGGCACTGGCGGCCCACGTCGTCGGTGGCGGGCAGAACCGTCGCATGCGTGACACCGGGCGCGTCGCCGAGAGCCGCCTCGATCTCGCCCAGTTCGATCCGCAGCCCACGGATCTTCACCTGGAAGTCGTTGCGACCCAGATAGATCAGGGCGCCGTTGCGGTCACGGCGGACCAGGTCGCCGGTGCGGTACATGCGGGTGCCGTTCGCGCCGAACGGGTCGGCGACGAAACGGTCGGCGGTCAGATCCGGCCGCCCCAGGTAGCCACGGGCCAGCTGGGCGCCCGCCAGGTACAGCTCACCCGTCACACCGGTCGGCACCGGGTGCAGCCGCTCGTCGAGGACGTAGGCGCGCACATTCCAGGTGGGCCTGCCGATGGGCATGTCGGTCTGTTCGACCGGTGCCGTGATCTGCTGGAAGGTGCTGGTGATCGCCACCTCGGTCGGCCCGTACGTGTTGTGCAGCTCGACGGGGAGCGTGGCCAGCACCGTCGCCGCGAGCGGGGCGGGTAGTTCCTCACCACCCACATGCAGCATCCGCAGGCCGCGCAGGGCGTCGCCCAGCCCTTCGGCGAGCATCGCCGACAGCACCGACGGCACCAGCTCGACCACGGTGACGCGCTGTTCGCGCAGTACTCGCGCCTGATAGGCGAGGTCGAGGTGACCGCCGGGGCGCAGCAGCACCAGCGTGGCGCCGAGCAAGGCCGGGGCCAGCAGTTCCCACAGCGACACGTCGAAGGTCAGCGGGGCGCGCTGCAGCAGGCGATCCTCGGCGGTCAAGGTGTATTCGCCACGCAGCCAGCACAATTCGTTCACCACCGCCCAGTGGGTGATGAGCACGCCCTTGGGCAGCCCGGTGGAACCGGAGGTGAAGAGGGCATACGCCGGATGGTCCGGCATCAGCGGTGCGAGGCGTTCGGCATCGGTGACCGGGGTCCCCGGCACCGGGACCTGCGCGGGGTCCTCGAGCTGGGCGACGGTGAGCACCGGGAACCCGGACCGCGAGGCGGCCGCGAAATGCACCGAGGCGGTGGCGGACCGGATGCCCGCGTCCACGTGATCGAGGTCGCTCGCCTCGGCCGCGACGACCAATCGTGGTGCCGCCGTGGCAAGTACATGCCCGATGCGGTCGGCGGGCTGGGCCGGGTCGATCGGCACGTACACGCCACCGGCGGCGAGCACACCGTGCAGCACGACCAGCAGCTCGACCCCGCGCGGAACAGCGACGGCGACCGGGGTTTCCGGCCCGACACCGCACCCGATCAGCCTGCGCGCCAGCCGATTGGCCCTGGCCGCGAGCACACCGTAGGTGATCTCGGTGCCCTCGAAAACCGCCGCGATCGCGCGCGGATCACGCGCGGCCGCCGCATCGAGCAGATGCGCGGCCAGCGGCGCGCCGATGCCCAGCTCGGTCAGCTCCTCGTCGAGCGGAACCACCTCGCCGTGCGGTCCCGCCACCAGCTCGGCGCGGGCGGGTTCGGCGAGTAGTTCCAGATCTCCAACAGGTGTCGCCGGAGCCCGCACGGCCGCGCGGAGCACGAGCTCGAGCATGGTGGCCATCGCAGCGATGGTGTCGGGGTCGAAAAGATCTGTCGCGTAGCGTAGTTCGAGATCGAGGCCGTCGGGCTCGCCGTCGGCGCCGAACCGGTCGACGAAGGTGAAGTCCAGGTCGACTTCGATCGGCGCGTCCGGCAGTTCGAGTCCCGAGAGGGTGAGCCCGGGCAGTTCGAACGCGGCGCGCCGCTGATTCTGCAGGGCGAGCGACACCTGATACAGCGGCGAATAGCCCTGTGAGCGTGCGGGGTTCACCGCGTCGACGAGGGTTTCGAACGGGACGTCGGCGTTGTCGAAGGCATCGAGGTCACCGGCGCGGACCTGGTCGAGCAGGTCGGCGAATCCGATTTCGCCGCGTACCTCGGCCCGCAGGACGAGCGTGTTGACGAACATGCCGACGATGTCGTCGAGTTCGCGATGACCACGCCCGGCCACCGGGGTACCGACCACGATGTCGGACCCCGCCGACAGCCTGGCCAGCAGCACCGCGAGGCCCGCGTGCAGCACCATGAACGTGGTCGCCCGGCGCGCCCGAGCCAATTCCTCGATTCCGCGGTGCAGGTGCGCGTCGAAGGCGGTGACGAAGGTGGCCCCGCGATTGGAGGCGATCAGCGGCCTGCGACGGTCCGTCGGCAGGGTGAGGACATCGGGCAGCGCGGCCAGGCGGTTCCGCCAGTAGCCGAGCTGGCGGGCCAGCGGTGCGTCCGGGTCGTCGACGCTGCCGAGCCCCTCGGTCTGCCACAGCGCGTAATCGGCGTAGTGCACGGTGAGCGGCGGCAGTTGCGGTGCGCTGCCGGTGGCGCGGGCGGCGTAGGCGGCCACCAGGTCACGGGTGAGCGGGCCCATCGACCAGCCGTCGGCGGCGATGTGGTGCACGACGAGCACCAGCACGTGCTCGGCCGGCGTCACCCGCAGGAGTGCGACGCGCACCGGCACCTCGGTGGTGATGTCGAAACCGCCCGACAGCACCTGCGCGACGGCGCCGGACACGTCGGTGGTGGCGACATCGGTGACCGTGAGCTCGGGAACGAACGGTTCGCCGACGAGTTGCGTTGCCTGCCCGTCGAATTCGGGGTAGGTGGTGCGCAGGGTCTCGTGCCGGGCGACCAGGTCGCCGAGGGCGCCGCGCAGGGCGGCGACGTCGAGTTCGCCGCTGAGGCGGATGGCCACGGGGATGTGATAAGCGGCGGACCGCGGGTCGAAGCGGTGCAGGAACCACATCCGCTGCTGCGCGGGCGACAACGGAATCCGTTGCGGGCGTGTACCACCCACCGGTCCGCGCCTGGTCCCGGTGCCGCGCAGAGTGTCCAGACGCTGCGCCAAGCCACTGACGGTGCTCGCCTCGAACAGTTCACGGACCGCGACACGCGCGTCGAGCGCGGCTCCGAGGCGTGCCGCCACCTGGGTGGCCAGCAGGGAGTTGCCGCCGAGCGCGAAGAAGTCGTCGTCGGCGCCGACCCGGTCCAGTTCGAGCACGCCGGCGAAGGTGGCGGCGACGACGCGTTCGGTCGTGGTCGCCGGCTCCCGGTAATCGGTGCGCCGCACCTGTGGGGCGGGCAGTGCGCGGCGGTCCAGCTTGCCGGAGGCGGTGAGCGGCAGTTCGTCGAGGAACACGTAGGCGCCGGGCACCATGTAAGCGGGCAGGGTGGCGGTGACTGCGGCGTCGAGATCCGCCGGAGTGCAGGCGTCACGGTTGGGTGCGCCCAAGACTGTGCCACCGACACCGACACCGGCCTCGGTCGAGGCTGATTGGGCATCCGCGACGGCTTCGGCTTCGAGATTGTCGCGGACGATGTAGGCGACGAGCTGGTCCGGCTTGCCGGCGTCCGAGCGGACGACGACCACCGCGCGGCGAACGCCGGGGACCGTGGTGAGGGCGGCTTCGATCTCGGCGGGTTCGATGCGCAGGCCACGTAGTTTCACCTGGAAATCGGTGCGGCCCAGGTAGTGCAGGGCGGGGCCGGTGGCGGTGGTGCGCCAGGTGACGAGGTCACCGGTGCGGTAGAGGCGCTCGCCGGTGCCGAACGGGTTCGCGACGAAACGCTCGGCGGTGAGGTCGGCGCGGCTGTGGTAGCCGTCGGCGAGCTGGGCGCCTGCCACGTACAGTTCGCCGGGCACACCGGCCGGGACCGGGTGCAGGCGCGAATCGAGCACGTACACCGAGGTTTCGGCGACAGGCGAACCGATGGGCACGGTCGCACCCTGATCGTCGGCGAACCGGTGGGTGGTCACCTGGATTGCGGTTTCGGTCGGCCCGTACAGGTTCACCACCGTGGCGCCGGTGCGTTCGCGGACGGTGCGCGCCAGTTCGATGGTGAGCGCCTCACCACCGGCGAACACCAGACGCAGCGACTGCTGCCCATCGGTGACCTGGCTGCCCCGATCGGCCGGTCCGGAAACCGTCGAGCGCGAGCGGGCTGCCCGTTCGCCTGCCGATCCGGCCGTTTCCGCCATCACAGCTGTCAGCACCGACGGCACGTACTGCACCACGCTCACCTGGTGCCGGGCCGTTGCGGCGGCCAAGTATGCCGGATCGCGATGACCGTCGGGCGAGGCAAGTACCAGTCGGGCACCGACTTGCAAGGGCCACAACAGTTCCCACACCGAGGCGTCGAAGGTGAAGGGCGTCTTCTGCAGCACCACATCGTCGACACCGAGCGGATAGGAACTCTGCAACCACCGCAGCTGGTTCACCACCGCACGGTGCGGAACCGCCACCCCCTTCGGCTGACCGGTCGAGCCGGAGGTGAACAGAACATAGGCGAGGTTCTCGGGACGCAGTGGGGCACAGCGCTCTTCGTCGGCGATCGGATCACCGGACAGCACCGACAGGTCGAGGTTGTCCACCTCGACCACCGATTCAGCCACCCGCACACCACTTCCGGCGACCGTAAGCACACACACCGGCGCCGTCCGGTCGAGCACATACTGGGTTCGCTCGGCCGGATGATCCGGATCCACCGGCACATACGCCGCCCCGGCCGCCAGCACGGCGTGTACCGCGACCAACTGCTCGACACCACGCCGCATCGCCACGGCCACCAGCGAACCCGGCCCCGCACCGAGCCCGATCAAGTGCCGGGCCAGCCGAGCAACCCTCGCGCCGAACTCGGCATACGTCAGCCGCACCGGGCCGCCCACCTGGGGCTCGGCATCGAGAACGACAGCTGTCGCGCCGGGCCGGGCCGCGACCTGGTCGGCGAACAGCGATGCCAGGGTGACAGCGGAAGTGGAGGCTGCGGGGGTGGCACGGTCTGCCGCGCTGTCGTCGTCGAACTGCGTTGCCCGGACGGCAGCGACCGGAGCAGCGGGGTCGGCCTCGACCGGATCGGCCGGCTGCGCTACCAGGGCGGAAGTAGGGGCGGAGGGGCCGTTGCCGGTGGCGAGCAGTTGCGCGCGTTCCGTGGCATCGAGGAGGTCGATGTCGCCGACAGGGCGCGTGGGGTGGCTCAAGGCGCCGGCGAGGGCGCGGTGCAGGCGGGTAGCGAATCCGGCGACGGTTGCCGCGTCGAACAGGTCGGTGGCATAGATGAACGCACCGGAAAGTCCTGCGGGAGCGCCGTTCTCGTCGCGGTGTTCGGTAAGGGTGAGTTCCAGGTCGAACTTGGCGACGGTGGTCGGCAGGTCGACGCCACCCACCGTCAGGCCGGGCAGGACGAGTTCGCGCGCGGTGTCCTCGTTCAGCGACAGCATCACCTGGAACAGGGGGTTGCGGGCCGTGGAACGCACCGGGTCGAGCGCTTCGACGAGCCGTTCGAACGGCACATCGGCGTGCCCGAACGCCGCCAGATCGGTGTCACGGACCCGCGCGACCAGCTCGGCGAACGGCGTCGCGGCCGTCACCTCGGTGCGCAGCACCAAGGTGTTGACGAACATGCCGACCAGGTCATCGAGTGCGCGGTGCCCACGTCCCGACACCGGTGTACCGATGGCGATATCGGTGGTGGCCGACAAGCGCGCCAACAACACGGCGAATACCGCGTGCACGGCCATGAACACCGTCACCCCGTGCGCCCGTGCGAATTCGACCAGCGCACGGTGCGTTTCGGCCTCGAACTCGACCGCATGCACCGCTCCTCTACGCGAGGCGACCGCAGGCCGCGGCCGGTCGGCAGGCAATTCCAACTGCTCCGGCAGCCCGTCCAGCGTCTTACGCCAGTACGAAAGCTGCTGGGCAGCCACCGATCCGGGGTCGGCGGCGGCGCCGAGCACCGCATGCTGCCACACCGCGTAATCGGCGTATTGCACGCTCAGCGGTTCCCACGCGGGGGACTCCCCCACAGCCCGCGACCCGTACGCGGCGAGCACATCGCGGATCAGCGGGCCGAACGAAAACCCGTCCGCCGCAATGTGGTGCAGCACGATAGCCAGCACATACTCCGCTGCACCGTCAACCGACACAGCAGCTTCCCGTGCTTCTCCGGAGATCTGACCGACACCGGCCGATGCGTCTCCGCCGAACTGCTCTTGCGCAGTCAGCACCTGCGCGGTGAACTCCACCGTACCGCCCTGCGCCGCACCGGACCTCACGCCGTCGTCGGTGGGCCCGTCCCCGTCGAGCATCGTAGGCACGCCCGTCGATACACCCGTACCTCGCAGTGCCGCAACGGTACTCACGGGATCGACAAGCAGCGGTTCCTCGCCGGAGTGCGCTGACGTATCGATCGGACCGTGCCCGGTGGTCGGTGCTTCCCCGGTGTCGCGCACGCGGAACAGGGCGATGCGGAGGGGTGCGTCGGTGGTGAGGTCGAAGCCGGTCGTGGCGAAGGCGCGGATCGCGTCGGGGAGGTCGTCGGTGGGGAGGACCTCGGGGTGGATGTCGGGCAGAAGGCCGGGGGTGGGGAGGATTTCGGCGATCGCGTGGCCGTCGCGTTCGGGGTAGCGGGTGCGCAGGACCTCGTGGCGGTCGAGGACGTCGACGAGGGCTGCGCGGAGGGCGGGCACGTCGAGGTCGCCGGTGAGACGCACGGCCATCGGGATGTTGTCGGCGGAGGAACCGGGGTCGAAGCGGTTCAGGAACCACATGCGCTGCTGGGCCGGGGACAGCGGCAGCGGATCGGGGCGCACGCCCGCGACGAGGGCCGGGCCTGCGCCGGTGCCGCGCAGCCGGTCGGCGGCGTCGGCCAGGGTGCGGACCGAGGCGGTGTCGAACAGTTGCCGCACCGGGATGCGGATATCGAGATCGGTGCCGATGCGGGCCATCACGCGGGTGGCGAGCAGCGAGTTGCCGCCGAGCTCGAAGAAGTCGTCGTCGCGACCGACCTGTTCCAGACCGAGGACCTCGGCGAACGCGTCCGCGACCACCTGTTCGGCACGGGTGACGGGCGCGCGGTAGACAGCGGCCTCGAACACGGGAGCGGGCAGCGCCGAACGATCCAGCTTGCCGACCGGAGTCAGCGGCACCTCGTCCAGAGTCATGACGGTGGCGGGCACCATGTGCGCGGGCAGGTGCGCGGCGGAATGCGCGAGCAACTCCGAGGTGTCGACGGCGGCCTCGGGGACCGGCACCACATAGGACACCAGCAGGGTCACACCAGCCTCGGTGCGGTGCCCGATCGTGACAGCGAAACGCACCGTCGGGTGCTTGGCGAGGACCGCGTCGATCTCACCGAGTTCGATCCGGAAGCCACGCACCTTCACCTGGAAGTCGTTGCGCCCCAGGTACTCCAGGTCGTAGGAATCACCGCGACGCACCCAGCGGACGGTGTCACCGGTGCGGTACATCCGCTCCCCCGGCGCGCCATACGGGTTGGTGACGAACCGGCTGGCCGTCAACGCGGGCCGACGATGGTAGCCGCGCGCCAACTGCGCGCCCGCGATGTAGAGCTCACCGACGACACCGGCAGGCACCGGGTGCAACCGCTCGTCGAGGACCAGTTCGGTGGTCCCCTCCACGGGCCCGCCGAGGGTGATCGGCGTGGTGGCGCCGAGTGGTTCGCTGATGTTGGTGACAATCGTGGTTTCGGTCGGCCCGTACCCGTTGCGGAACACCAGCCCCGGAATCGCCGCCGTCCACCGTGCCACCAGCTCCGCCGGACACGCCTCACCTCCGACCACGACGACCCGCAGATCGTCGAGCCCCACCGGATCGACCGTCCCGAGCGCCGACGGCGTGATGACTACATGGGTCACCCGCTCGACCCGCAACAGTTCACCCAGCTCCGCCCCACCGAACACCCCGTTCGGCGCGACGACCATGGTCGCCCCCGAGCTGACGGTGAGCAGCAACTCGGCCACCGAGATGTCGAACGACGGCGACGCCACATGCAGGACCCGCGCGTCCGCCGCAGCCCGGTACCGCTGCGCCTGCACGGGCAGATACGCGGCCACCGCGGCGTGCGGAATCACCACCCCCTTGGGCAGACCGGTGGTGCCGGAGGTGTAGATGACATAGGCAGGGTCGAGCGGATGCGGCCTGCGAGCATCACCCGACGCTCCGAACCCGTCGATGGCCGGCGCGGCGACATCGGGAACGGTGTGCGAGTCCGTGTGCACGGCGTCTACGTCGACAACCAGCCAGTCCACGGCGGCGGGCAGGTCGGCGCGGAGCTCGTCGGTGGTGATGCCCGCGGCGGCGCCGGAGTCGGCGAGCATGTGGGTGATGCGATCGGCCGGGTAGTTCGGGTCGACCGGGAGGAAGCCGGCGCCCGACTTGATGACGGCCCACACGGCGGTCACCGACGCGGCGGAGCGCGGAATGCTCACGGCGACAACATCACCCGGCCCGACACCGTTGCCGGTCAGCCGGGTGGCGATGCGGGTGGAGGCGGCGTCGAGTTCGCCGTAGGTGACAGTGCGGTCGCCGTCGCGGATGGCGACGGCGGCCGGGTCGGCGGCGGCGCGGGCCAGCACTTCGGGCAACAGGGGTGCGGGCTCGGCGACACCGCCGCTGCGGATGGTGAGTTCGGTGAGTTCGGTATCGATCAGCAGCGGCAGATCGGCTACCGAGGTATGCGGTGCGGCGGCGATCGCAGCGAGCAGACCGGTGAAACGGCGCACCATCGCGGTGACCGTCGACGCGTCGAACAGATCTGTGGCGTAAGAGAATTCGCCGGACAGACCATCGGCTGCGGCGGTGCGCAATGTCACCGACAGGTCGAACTTCTCGATGTCGTAGGGCAGGTCGACCGCGCTTGCCCGCAGGCCGGGCAATTCGAAGGTGGTCACGGGCAGGTTCTGCAGTGACAACGCCACCTGGAACAGGGGGTGCCGACCGGCCGAACGAGCGGGTGCCAGCACTTCGACGAGCCGCTCGAAGGGCAGGGTGGTGTGCTCGAAGGCGGCCAGGTCGTCGGCCCGGACGCGGCCGAGCAGGTCGGCGAACAGTTCCCCGGCGCGCACCTGGGTGCGCAGCACCGCGGTGTTGACGAACATGCCGATCACGTCGTCGAGTTCGGCGGCACCGCGCCCGGCGACCGGGCTGCCGATCGCCACATCCGCATTGCCCGACAGGCGGGCGATGAGCACCGACAGCGCGGCGTGCAGCACCATGAACAGCGTCGCACCGCGCTCGGCGGCAACAGAATTCAGTGCCGTGACCAACTCGGCGTCCAGGCTGAACTCGACGCGCTGCCCACGCATCGAGGCGGTCGCCGGGCGCGGCCGATCCGTCGGCAACCCCGACTCGTCCGGCAGACCGGCCAGCGCCGCCCGCCAGAACGCGATCTCCCGCCCCGCCTGCGAAGCGGGATCGTCCTCTTCACCGAGCACGGCCCGCTGCCACAGCGTGTAATCGGCGTACTGCACCGCCAGCGGTTCCCACGCGGGCGCCGCCCCGCCGGTCCGCGCGTGATAGGCGGCCATCGTGTCTCGCACGAGCGGTCCCGCCGACCACCCGTCGGCGGCGATGTGGTGCACCACGAGCACCAGCACGTGATCCCCGTCGACCTCGAACAACCGCATCCGCACCGGCGGCGCCACCGTCACATCGAAACCGCGCAGGATCTCCCCGGCGATCACCTGCCTCAGCTCGTCCGTCGCAACAACAATCGGTTCCAACAGCGCCGCACCAACGCCTTCGCCACCGACACCAGCGGCACCGACAGCACCGCCCCTGGCCCCGGCGACGAGCAGCTTGTAAGCCTCGGCGGGGTCGAGCACTACCTGCGTCCCGGCCCCGTCCACCTCGGGGTAGACGGTCCGCAGCACTTCGTGGCGGGCGATCAGGTCGTGGACGGCCGCACGCAAGGCCGCATGGTCGAGCGCACCGGAGAGGCGGACCGCGATCGGGATGTTGTAGGCGCCGGTGGTGGGGTCGAAGCGGTTCAGGAACCACATGCGTTGTTGCGCGGGCGACAGGGGCAGAACGGAGGGGCGAGGGCCCGCGACGAGGGCCGGCCTCTCGTCGACAGAGCCCGCATCGATCAACGACGCGAGAACCGCGACAGTGGGACTGTCGAAGAAGTCTCGAACATCCACGCGCACACCGAAGTTCGCGTGCAAGCGGGCAATAGCACGGGTCGCGATCAGCGAATTGCCACCGAGCCGGAAGAAGTCGTCGTCCAGGCCGACGGTCTCCACATCGAGCAGTTCGGCGAACATCGCCGCCACCGCCCGCTCGGTGGCGGTCACAGGCGCGCGGAACTCGGCCGCGGCCACACGGAAATCGGGCGCCGGCAATGCTTTCCGGTCCAGCTTGCCGCTCGCATTGATCGGCATCGCGGGCAACTGCACCAGCAGCGAGGGCACCATGTACTCCGGCATCGACGCCTTCGTGTGCGCCACCAGCTCGGCCTCGTCGAGCGGCTCCCCGTCGACACTCACCACATACCCGACCAGTGCCTCACCGGCCGCGTGCCGGTGCAGCACCACCGCGGCATTGCCGACGCGCGGGTGCGCCGCGAGCACGGCCTCGATCTCACCGAGTTCGATCCGCAACCCACGCAACTTCACCTGGAAGTCCGTGCGCCCCAGGTATTCCAGCTCGGCACCGCCGGGCAGCTGCCGCACGAGATCACCCGTGCGATACATGCGTTCACCGGGCTCGCCGTAGGGATTGGCGACGAACCGGTCGGCAGTCAGGCCGGGCCGGGCCACGTAGCCACGGGCCAGCTGCACACCGGACAGATACAGCTCGCCCACCACCCCGGCGGGCACCTGGTCGAGGTTCTCGTCGAGCACGAGCAACCCGGTGTCGTCGGCCGGTCCACCGATCGGCACCGACACCTCGTCGGCCTCGGTCACCTCGTGCGCGGTGACATCGACCGCCGCCTCGGTGGGCCCGTACAGGTTGTGCAGGGCCGTCGCCGACAGTTTGCGCAGCCGCGCGGCGGTCGCGGCGGGCAATGCCTCACCGGAGGCGAACACCATCCGCAACGACGACAGATCCGCGACCGTCGCGGCCTCGGCGAGCTCACCGACGAAGGCGGCCAGCATGGACGGCACGAAGTGGGTCACCGTCACGCGGTGCCGGGCGATCAGGTCGGCCAGGTAGGCGGGGTCACCGTGCCTGCCCGGCTCGGCGACCACCAGCCGGGCACCGATCTGCAAGGGCCAGAACAGCTCCCACACCGATACGTCGAAGGTGTACGGGGTCTTCTGCAACACCACGTCGTCTTCGGTCATCGCATAACTGCGCTGACGCCAGTCCAGGTTCGCCACGATCGCACCGTGGGTCACCGCGACACCCTTGGGCCGACCGGTCGACCCGGAGGTGAAGATGACATACGCCGTGTTTCCGGCCTGCGCATGCACCGCGAGCTCGGCCGGTATCGCGGACCAGTCGATGTCGTCGGTGCGCAACACCGTCGCCCCACCCAGGTCCGGTTCGTCGCACACCCGCGTCACCACCACCACGGGCCGTGCCACCTGGAGCACGTAGTGCAACCGGTCCACCGGATGATCCGGGTCCAGCGGCACGTACGCCCCACCCGCCCGCACGATCGCGTGCACGGCGACGATCAACTCGACACTGCGCCGCATCGCCAACCCGACCAGCGACTCCGGGCCGACGCCGAGCCCGGCCAACCGACCTGCCAGCACCCGGACCCTGGCATCGAATTCGGCATAGGTCAGCGTCCGGTCACCGAACTGCACCGCCACCCGATCCGGAGTGCGCGCCAGCTGCTCGGCGAACCGGTCGACCAGCGTCGCCCCGGCGACGGAAGTCTCGATCCCGAGCACGGTCATCGCATCGGCGGCCAGCGTGTTCAGCAACCGCCCGAAGGTGCCCTCGGCCGCGTCGACAACCCCCGGGAACAGTTCGGCGAGCACGACCTGGACGAGCGTCTCGGGATCGAGCGCCCCGCCGGTGAGCTCCGCCATCAGTGTGAGCTGGGCATCCAGCTCCGCGTAGGACACCGAGGTGCCGTCGAATCCGACGGCGGTCCGTGCCGGTTCCATCGCCGCGACCGTCGCCACCAGCGCCGCCAGCTGATCGATCTGCGCGCACGCCGGAGTGGGGTTGGTCATCGCAACACTGCCTTCCATCTACCGGCCGCGGGTAACGCCACGCAGCCGCGAAAAAATCTCGGAACTCCCCCGGCTCGCACCGGGTCGGGGATCGGCGCGCGGACGGCCAACCCCGGGCACCCTGCCCGAAATCCGCCCGCTCACACCGGAATTCAGTGCGATCGGCTATGACACGATCGCGACATTCCGGCTCGTCGCCACACAACCAGCAATGACTCGGTTATCTCCCGACCTCCATCGTCAACCCCGACACCCGACACACGCGCCCGTAGACGACTGAAGCGTATTCGTTTCGATAATAAACCGGACCAGATTCCGTCAAAATCTCGTACTCGGGAGTAATTCACCGGAATGCGGCGGCGCCGGGCAACCCGGCCGCACACGCCGAACCGACAGCCGACCGCCCGGTGCACCCACGGGCTACGTCACTGCTGCCGCCACAGAGTCGTACTGTGTCAGGACACACTAGGTGAGCCAACGTTGCATCACCGTTGCATCCGAGTGATTCACGCCACTACACCTCGAACACGACGAAGCCCCCCGCCATCGTGCTCGGCGGGGGGCTTACGCGGTGCCTGAGAGTTACTCGGCGGCGGCGTCCTCGGTGTCGGCCGACTCGGCGGGCGCGGCGGCCTCGTCCTCGACCGGGACCAGCGAGATCTTGCCGCGGTTGTCGATATCGGCGATCTCCACGCGCAGCTTGTCGCCGACGTTGACCACGTCCTCGACCTTGGCCACGCGCTTGCCGTTGCCCAGCTTGGAGATGTGCACCAGACCGTCGCGGCCCGGCAGCAGCGAGACGAACGCGCCGAAGGCGGTGGTCTTGACGACCGTGCCCAGGAAGCGCTCGCCCACCTTGGGCAGCTGCGGGTTGGCGATGGCGTTGATCATGTCGATCGCGGCCTGGGCCGACGGCCCGTCGGTCGCACCGACGAACACGGTGCCGTCATCCTCGATGGAGATGTTGGCGCCGGTTTCCTCGGTGATCTGGTTGATCATCTTGCCCTTGGGGCCGATGACCTCACCGATCTTGTCGACCGGGATCTTGATCGCGGTGACGCGCGGGGCGTACGGGCTCATCTCGTCCGGGGTGGCGATGGCCTCGGCCATCACGTCCAGGATGGTGGTGCGGGCGTCGTGCGCCTGGTTCAGCGCACCGGCCAGCACCTGCGAGGGGATGCCGTCGAGCTTGGTGTCGAGCTGCAGGGCGGTGACGAAGTCACGGGTACCGGCGACCTTGAAGTCCATGTCGCCGAAGGCATCCTCGGCGCCGAGGATGTCGGTGAGGGCCACGTAGCGGACCTCGTCGACACCCTGGTCGTTGGTGATGGTGTCCGACACCAGGCCCATGGCGATACCCGCGACCGGCGCCTTCAGCGGCACACCGGCGTTGAGCAGCGACAGGGTCGAGGCACACACCGAACCCATCGAGGTGGAGCCGTTGGAGCCCAGTGCCTCCGAGACCTGACGGATGGCGTAGGGGAACTCCTCCTGCGAGGGCAGCACCGGCATCAGCGCGCGCTCGGCCAGGGCGCCGTGACCGATCTCGCGACGCTTCGGCGAACCGACGCGACCAGTCTCGCCGGTGGAGAACGGCGGGAAGTTGTAGTGGTGCATGTAGCGCTTGGAGGTCTCCGGGCCGAGCGAGTCGACCTGCTGAGCCATCTTCACCATGTCGAGGGTGGTGACGCCCATGATCTGGGTCTCGCCACGCTCGAACAGCGCCGAACCGTGGGCGCGCGGGATCACGTCGACCTCGGCGGACAGCTCACGGATGTCGGCCAGGCCGCGACCGTCGATGCGGAAGCCGTCGGTCAGGATGCGCTGGCGGACCAGCTTCTTGGTGACCGAGCGGAACGCGGCACCCAGCTCCTTCTCGCGACCGGCGAAGTCCTCACCGAGACGCGACAGCACCTCGACCTTGATCTCATCGATCTTGGCTTCGCGAGCCTGCTTGTCGGCGATGCTCAGCGCCTGGTTCAGCTCGACCTTGGAGGTGCCCTCGACCGCCTCGAACACGTCGGGGCCGTACGGCGGGAAGAGCGGGAACTCCTGGGTGGGCTTGGCGGCCAGCGCGGCCAGGTCGGCCTGGGCGCGGACCAGGCGCGCGATGAACGGCTTGGCGGCTTCCAGACCCTCGGCGACCACGGCCTCGGTCGGCGCCTGGGCACCGTCGGCGATCAGGTCGATCACCTTGTCGGTGGCCTCGGCCTCGACCATCATGATGGCGACATCACCGGTGTCGGTGACACGGCCCGCGACGACCATGTCGAACACGGCGCCCTCGAGCTGCTCGACGGTCGGGAACGCCACCCACTGGCCGCTGATCAGGGCCACGCGCACGCCACCGATCGGACCCGAGAACGGGATGCCCGACAGCTGGGTGGACGCCGAGGCGCCGTTGATGGCCAGCACGTCGTAGAGATCCTGCGGGTCCAGGCTCAGCACGGTGACCACGACCTGGATCTCGTTGCGCAGACCGTCGATGAAGGTCGGGCGCAGCGGGCGGTCGATCAGGCGGCAGGTCAGGATCGCGTCGGTGGAGGGACGGCCCTCGCGACGGAAGAACGAGCCGGGGATGCGGCCCGCGGCGTACATGCGCTCTTCGACGTCCACCGTCAGCGGGAAGAAGTCGAACTGGTCCTTGGGGTGCTTACCGGCGGTGGTCGCCGACAGCAGCATGGTCTCGTCGTCCAGGTAGGCGACGACGGAGCCGGCGGCCTGCTTGGCCAGACGGCCGGTCTCGAAGCGGATGGTGCGGGTGCCGAAGCTACCGTTGTCGATCAGCGCGACCGATTCGAAAACACCGGGCTCTACCTCGACCGCAGTCGATGCACGTTCAGTTGTCTGCGTCATATTTCTCTCTCGACCTCTCGTCTCGCCGGTTCGCGCGGCCGATGCCAGGCGTACTCGCCTGATGGGCGCGAGCCAGCTTTTCGTCAGCCGTACCGGACACGGACACGCGACAACCCTCCTGGCTGTCACGCGCAGCACCCGGCCGTATCCCCTTGGCTGAAACACTCCACAAAGGGGGCGACGCGGAGGCGATCATCGATCGAAGCCCGACGGCGGTAGAACATCGCCTGCCGAAAGGCCACTACCGAAGACCGACGCCACGTGGACGGATGCATACGGCTGTCACATGTTGTAGTGCACCCGGAAACCCCATGGTCTCCGAATACACGAATAGCCAACAGAAAGAAGTGTACTTCTTCCTGTTGGCTACTCGCCGACCGCCTCAGCGTGGAGGCGTGTCGTAGCAGATCAGCGGCGCAGGCCGAGACGCTCGATGAGCGAACGGTAGCGGTTGATGTCCTTGGCCTGCAGGTACTTCGACAGGCGACGACGACGACCGATCAGGGCCAGCAGGCCGTGGCGGGTGTGGTGATCGTGCTTGTGCTGCTTGAGGTGCTCGGTCAGGTCCGAGATCCGCTTCGACAGCAGCGCGATCTGCGCCTCCGGCGAACCGGTGTCCTTCTCGTGCAGGCCGTACTCGGCCAGGATGGCCGACTTCTGCTCAGTGGTCAGCGCCATGTGGCTCGACTCCTATTTTTCAGTTCCGCGCTCGAATGTCCGGTCACCCGGGATGGGCGCCACCGCGGACCGCAGCAAACCCGAGGAGCCACTTTACGTGACCGACCGGGCCATGTTAAATCCGGCCTTTACCTGACCAGCGGAAGCGGCCTGGTCGCGGTCAGACCTCGGCGGCGGTGAGCACCTTGCGGGCAGCCTCGACGTCGCGGCCCATGGCCTCGACCAGCTCGTCGATGGACTCGAACTTGCGCATCCCGCGCAACTGTTCGACGAAGTCGACCGCCACGTGCTGGCCGTACAGATCGGCCTCACCGTCGAGGACATAGGCCTCGACCGTGCGCGAGCGCCCGGAGAAGGTGGGGTTGGTGCCCACCGAGATCGCCGCCATCGCCCGCTCGCCCGCCTCGACCGTGCCGATCGTCGGACCGGCACCGAGCACGGTGAACCAGCCCGCGTACACGCCGTCGGCGGGAATCGCGGCGTGCATCGGCGGGGCGACGTTGGCGGTCGGGAAACCGAGTCCACGTCCACGACCGTCGCCGTGCACGACCACGCCCTCCACGCGGTGCGGGCGGCCGAGCGCCTCGGCGGCCGCGGCCATGTCGCCCGCGTCGACGCAGGCGCGGATGTAGGTGGAGGAGAAGGTGACGGCGTGCTCACCGAGCAGGGTCACCCCGTCGACCTCGAAACCGAAACGCGCACCGAGCTCACGCATGGTGTCGACGGTGCCCGCGGCCTTCTTGCCGAAAGTGAAGTTGTCGCCGACCACGACCTCGGTGACGTGCAACCGCTCCACGAGCAGGTCGTGCACGTAACCGGAGGGGGTGAGCTTCATGAATTCCTGGGTGAACGGCATCACGCAGAACACGTCGATGCCGAGTTCCTCGGCCAGTTCCGCCCGCCGGGTGAGGGTGGTGAGCTGGGCCGGATGCGAACCGGGGCGCACCACTTCCATCGGGTGCGGGTCGAACGTCATCAGGACCGCGGGCACGCCACGCTTTTTCGCCGCGGCCACCGCACGGCTGATGAGCTGCGCGTGTCCACGATGTACCCCGTCGAACACGCCGATCGTGAGGACGCAACGTCCCCAGTCCGCGGGCACGTCGTCGAGACTTCGCCATCTCTGCACAGAGCGAAGCCTACGCAAAGCGGTGCGCGAACAGAATTCCGGTGTGATGCGATCGTGGCCGGTTCGCCGATGTGTGATTCGGGCCAGGGATGCCTAACATTGACAACGTGCCAGGTAAACGAGAGGCCGGACTCGAGGTCACCGCTACGATCGCGCCCGAGCTGTCGGCGGTGGCACAGGACTATCTGAAGGTCATCTGGACCGCGCAGGAGTGGTCGCAGGAGAAGGTGTCCACCAAGCTGCTCGCCGAGCGCATCGGCGTGTCGGCCTCCACCGTGTCGGAGGCGGTGCGCAAGCTCGCCGACCAGGGCCTGGTCGAGCACGCCCGCTACGGCGCGATCACGTTGACCGACCACGGCCGTCGCGCCGCCGTGGCCATGGTGCGCCGTCACCGCCTCATCGAGACCTTCCTGGTGAACGAGCTCGGCTACGGCTGGGACGAGGTGCACGACGAGGCCGAGGTCCTCGAGCACGCGGTGTCGGAACTGCTGGTGTCGCGCATCGACGCGAAACTCGGCCACCCCGACCGTGATCCGCACGGCGACCCCATCCCCTCGGTCGACGGCGCCGTCCCCACACCCCCGGCCCGCCGCCTCAGCGACTTCGCCGCGGGCGAATCCGGCCGCGTCGCCCGCATCTCCGACTCCGACCCCGAGATGTTGCGCTACTTCGACTCCGTCGGCATCGCGCTCGACACCCCCATCGAGGTAGCCGAACGCCGCGACTTCGCCGGCACCATCGCCGTCCGCATCGCCACCGCCGACTCCCCCACCGAACTAGGAACCCTTGCGGCCGAAGCCATCTGGTTGACCGCCTGATCAGCAGGTGAAGTAGGGGTGGAGCCGGGCCGGGACGCCGTCGGATTCGGCGGTGGCCCAGCAGGTTTCGTGGGGGAACAGGACGTAGGTTGTCCAGGTGCCGTCGACGCGGCGGATGATGCGCTGGTTGTCGCCGGGGGTGGCGAAGCGGATGACGGCCCAGGTTCCGTCGCAGTCGATGACGGCGGCGTTGTCGAGCATGCCGAGGTCGGCGGAGATGCCGTCGGGGTGGCAGGGGCCCGCGGTGTCCTGGAAGCGCAGCAGGCCGTCGACGGTTGAGCCGGCGGTGGTGAGGAAGGCCGAATGCATGCCCTCCGGAACGGGATTCGTCCCGGCGGGGGCGGTCAGGCCGAAGTAGTAGCAGCCGACGGGCACGGTGAAGACGGCCCGGCCGTCGCCGTCGGTCACGGCGTCGAGCCGCTGGGTCTCGGTGGTCTCGCCTACCGGGATGTCGTGGCCCGCCGGGTTACACGGTTCCTGACGCGAAAGGTGCACCGGCACATCAGGAACCGCGACACCCGACACTGTTTCGGTGCGCAGCACGATGGTTCCCGTCGCCGGTGTCGGCGGCGGACTCGGCCGAGCAGCGGTGGTACGCGTGGCGGACAACCCCGTCGTCGCCTCGATCGGACCCACGGTGATCGCCGCATCGGGCGGCGTCGCCACCGGCGGTTGGGCCAGAGTGGACGGCACGCGCGAAGAATTCACCACCCGAGGCTCGTCGGACGCACATCCGGCAAGCAGGACCATCGCCCCGGCGACAATGCCGATCCAGGCTTTCCGTACCGCACCCATGGTCCACCTCTACGACGCCGTCGGCTATATACCGAGGCTATCGAGCGAGGTCGTCGACCTGTTAGCCGTCGTCCAGAGGCCATGACACAGCCGAAATCAGTCACCGAGGCCCTGCGGCGCAAGACTATGACGCAGTCGGAGCTCCGAACGACCGTGCGATCCCGCAGAATTAATCAGCGGCGCATTCGGCCAAGGTGGCAGCGAGCTGGGCTGCCAGTTCAGCCGTCAGCGGCGCGCGGCGCACACCCAAGCGGTACCAGAGCACTCCGAATGCCTGATCGATCAGAAGTTCCGTATCGGTACCGTCGGCGAGTTCGCCGCGATCGCGGGCACGGTCGAAGATACGGCGCAAGGCGGCGCGGCGGGTCTCGGCGAAGCCCGCGAGCAGCCGGGACGTCTCCGGATCACGTCGTGCGTCGGCAAGAATCGCGCACAGCAGATGGTGAGCGGGTGGCGTCGACGCGGCGAGGAAGGTCGCTCGCAGAAACGTGTCGAGGTTCTCCAGCAGGTTTCACCGGACGGTTCGCGGACTTCGGCGCCCGCCCACGCGCTCAGTGCGTCGAGCAGCAGCACCCCGCGAGAGGGCCACCAACGGTAGATCGTCTGCTTGCCGACACCTGCCGCGGCGGCGATCTCGGTCATGGTGATGTCGGTGCCGTCGGCGGCGGCAAGCAGAGCAGGCACGGCATCCAGAATCGCCGGCTCGACGTTCTGGATGGTCAGTGATCACGGACGCGACTCGGCCTACGTCCGCAATATCGATGCCGACCCCCGTGTACGCCTCCAACTACGATCCCGCTGGTACACGGGGACAGCTCGACCGCTCCCCGACGACGACGCGCGCGCCCGGCTGCGGCAATTGCCCCGGATCAACAGTGCGATGGTTCGCCTGCTCGGTACGAACCTGCTCACCATCCGGATCGACCTGGACTCCACCGGCGAGCCCGATCGCTGACCCATCTGCGACGACAGCGCCGAAGTCAGTCGCCGATCCCCTGGGGGCGGACGACCATGACCGAGGCGGCGCGTTTGCCGCTCTCCTCGAGGAGGGCGATGGCCCGGCCGGTGGGGTCGATAGCCGCGTAGACGCCCTTGATGCCGACGGGGTCGAGCCAGCGGCCGTTGCGCAGGTCGTTCGCCTGGGCTTCGTCGATGTCGCGGTGCGGGAAGGCGGTGCGGACGGCGGTGTCGATATCGAGGCTGAGCAATGGTTGCTCCGCTTCGGCCGCGGCGGCCAGTTCGTCCAGGGTGCGGGCGTGTTCGAGGGTGAAGGGGCCGACCCTGGTGCGGCGCAACGCGGTGAGGTGGCCGCCGACGCCGAGGGCGGCGCCGAGGTCGCGGGCGAGGGCGCGGATGTAGGTGCCCGAGGAGCAGTCGACCTCCACGTCGAGGTCGACGAAGTCGCCGGATTCGCGACGGGCGAGGACGTCGAAGCGGGAGACGGTCACCGGGCGGGCGGCCAGTTGTACGTCCTCGCCCGCACGGGCGCGGGCGTAGGCGCGTTCGCCGTCGATCTTGATGGCGCTGACGGTCGCCGGCACCTGCTGGATGTCGCCGGTGAGCGCGGCGACCCCCGCGGCGATGTCGGCGTCGGTGACGTGCAGTGCGGGTGTCGTCGCGACCACCTCGCCTTCGGCGTCGTCGGTGATCGTCGACTGGCCGAGGCGGATCGTCGCGGTGTACGCCTTGGAGGTGAGGATCAGCTGGCCGAGCAGTTTCGTCGCCCGCTCGACGCCGAGCACCAGCACCCCGGTCGCCATCGGGTCGAGGGTGCCCGCATGGCCGACCTTCTTGGTGCGCAACAGTTTCCGGCTGCGCGCCACCACGTCGTGGCTGGTCCAGCCGCCGTCCTTGTCCACGATCACCAACCCGCCGAGCGGGTCGACGGCCGGAGTACGCGCCGCCATCAGCCGTGCGCGATCGCGGTCAGGATCAGCCCGTCGGCGATCATCCAACGTCCGTCGAACGTGGTCAGCGGGATTCCGCCGTCGGTGGTGAGACCGGGGACGAGCAGCTTGGTGTGGAACGTCCCGGTGGCGGAATCGGCTGTCCGGGAATCGATCTCGAAGGTGATGTGGGCGTCCTCGAAACCGAGCCAGCGCAGGGTCAGCGGGAACCACGCCTTGTAGGTCGCCTCCTTGGCGCAGAACAGCAACCGGTCCAGGTGCAGCCCGTCATCGGGTGTGCCCGCGAGCCACTCACGTTCGGCGGGCAGGCTCACCGAATCGAGCACGCCCTCGGGCAGCGGACCGTGCGGCTCGGCGTCGATACCGACCGAACGGAACCGCAGCGCGTGCGCGAGGGCGGCGGCACGGTACCCGTCGCAATGGGTGAGGCTGCCGACGACACCGCGCGGGAACAGCGGCATACCGCGTTCACCCTTGCCGATCGCGACCGGCGGCTCACCGAGTTCCTCGAGCGCCACTCGTGCGCAGTGCCGGGCACCGATGAAATCTCGACGGCGCTTCTCCACCGACTTCGCGATGAGGTGCTCTTCGGCGGGATGCGCCTTCAGGTCCTCCGGGTACGCCAGCAGTTCCGAGGTAGCAACCCCCGACGGCAACAGTTTCTCAATCATCGGAGAACAGCCTAATCGGTGCGTGCTGGAGGACCGCCCGGCCTGGTTCAGATGCCTCGGCGCCGATCCGCCTTCGCGCGCATCTCCTCCGCCGCCGCTTCCATTTCCGGGGTGACGGTGAAGTGGCCGCCCCAGGCGTTGAGGTCGCCTTCGGCGTAGACCGGTTCGGGCAGGATCTGGCGCAGCAGGGGGTCGGGCATACCGCGGCGCTTCCATTCGCGCGGGTAGCCGAGCGACACCTCTTCGAAGCGGACACCGTCGTAATGGGTGGTGCGCGGGATGTGGAGGTGGCCGTACACCGAGCAGACCACGTTGTAGCTGGTGTGCCAGTCGGCGGTGAGGTCGGTGCCGCACCACAGGGAGAACTCGGGGTAGAAGAGGATGTCGGTGGGCTGGCGGACCAGCGGGAAGTGATTGATCATCACCAGCGGGGTGTCCGGCGCCAGGGCGTCGAGCCGACGCTGGGTGTACTGCACGCGGGCGTGGCACCAGGCGTCGCGGGTGAGGTAAGGGTCCGGGTGGAGCAGGAATTCGTCGGTGGCGACCACATTGCGTTCCCGTGCCACCGCGAGCGCCTCGGCCTTGGTGCTGGTTCCGGCGGGCCGCCACGAGTAGTCGTAGAGCAGGAACATCGGGGCGAGCGTGACGCTGCCGCCGAACTTCTCCGCACCCGGCCCGTTCCACACCGGGAACGGATCCTCCGGGGTGAGGACATCGAGGTCACGGCACATCGCCACCAGGTAGTCGTAGCGGGCAGCGCCGTGCATCTGCACCGGGTCTTTCGGTGTGGTCCACAGTTCGTGGTTGCCCGGCACCCAGATCACCTTGGCGAAGCGGGCGCGCAGCAACTCGAGCGCCCACCGCACCTCCTCGGCCTTCTCCCCCACGTCACCGGCGACGATCAGCCAGTCCTCCGGCGAGTCGGGCCGGATCTGCTCGACGATCGGCTTGTTGCCCTGGTGCCCCACGTGCACATCGCTGACCGCCCACAACTTCGGATTCACCTGTCCACAGTGACACATCGGCCGTCGACCGGCCCATCCCCGTCGGTCACGGGCATCCGGGTTCTTCGCAACACAGCCTGCCGACGCCGCGTGCAACGGTTAGGCTTTTCGCACATGGCGTTGTGCCACAAGAGCTTCGGGGGATCTGGTGTTGTTGGCAAAAGGGGGCAACTGTGTGCTGTCCGGCGGGCGTGTCGAGGTCCGGGTCGGTGTGGTCGACGGCCCGCCGCCGCGGGTGCTGGCGGTAGGTCTCGATGCCGACGGTCGCCTGCGCGACGGCCGCGACCTGGTGGTTCCCGGCGCGGACCCGTCTGTTGACGGTGCCGTCGAAGTCACGGAGGGTTCGGTGCGAATCGATCCCGCCCTGGTCGGCGCCGGTATCACGCGGGTCGTCGTGGCCGCGGCCACGGGCAGGCAAGGGTTCGCGGGCACCGAGGTGCGCAGCGTTGTGAGCGGCGACGGCGAGGAGTTCGTCGCCGTGAGCAGCGGATTCACGGCCGAGACGCTGATCAGGACGGTGGAGCTCTACCGTCATCAGGGTCGGTGGAAACTTCGCCACCTCGGCGACGGCTATGCCGACGGGATCACCGGCCTCGCGCGCGACATAGGACTAGAGCTGCCGCCGGCGCTTCAGGCGGAGCCGTCGACGCCCGCACTGCAGGCCGAGCCGACGCCACCGAGACCGTACGCCGAGCCGACGCCACCGAGGCCGCCCGTCCCGGTCGCGCGCGCATCGGCCGCCGCCGAGAGGTCGACTCCGGCGATGAGGGTGATGGGTTTCGTCATCGGTATCGCGATCATGGTGTTCTTCGGCGGTATCGCCTTCATGAGCATGACCGAGGACGATTCCGGCGTCCGCTGCGGTACCGAGGTCATGGACGCCGACGACATCTGCGTCACCAACAACTCGGCCCGCCACAACCGTGACGAACAGGAAGACATCAACGAGCGAGGCGACATATTCGGCTTCCTCTGCCTGGTCCCGCTCGCGCTGGTCGGCGGCGCCATCGCCGTGGGCTCACTGATGAAGGACCCCGACTAGCTCTCGCGTCCCGCCGGTTCACTCGGCCGGGACGAGGTCAGGCCAATAATTCGTCGACGAAGTCGAGCACACGATCACGCGATTCCACGCCGATCTCCTCGTGGCCGCCCGGGTACTGGGCGAACTCCACGTCGGTACCCGCCGCCCGCATGCGCGACAGCAGTGCGAGGGTCATCGGCAGCGGGACGACCATGTCGGTGGCACCGTGCGCGATGAGGATCGGCTGCCGGTAACCGACGGTCGGCACCACCATGTAGTCGCGCAGCGCCGCGCCGATGCCGCCCTCGGTGATCGGCCGGGCCAGCAGCGACCCGAGCGAGGCGGTGCCCGCCGCACGATCGAACTCGCGCACACAGCTGGTCGAGATCGCATCGACCACCTGGCGGCCTCGCTCGGTGAGCGCGCCGTTCACGTCGAGGTCCGGGCGGGCGGCGCGCAGCCCGGCGAGCATGCCCGCGAACGGGCCGACCAGCCGGTCGACGACCGGAAGATTCGGGACGCCGGGGCCCAGCCGGGACAGGATCTCCTCGAAATGGGATTCCGGTGCCAAGGCCACGGTCCCCCGGAAGTCGAGTTCGGGGGCGTAATCGGCGGCGAGGTTGCCGGTGGCCAGCGCGGCGTGTCCGCCCTGGGAACCACCGACCACGGCCCATGCGCGCGACAAGCCGGGCTCGGCTGCCCGGGCGGCGCGCACCAGGTCGATGGTTGCGGTCGCCTCGGTGCGTGTGTGCAGGTACGGGTGCACGGTGTTCGCGCCGGCCGACAGCCCGAGATAGTCGGGAGCTACCACGGCCCAGCCACGGTCGAGGAACGACTGCAGCAGCGAATGCTCGTGCGCCGCTTTGGAAGTGGTGAGCCCGCAGTGCGGCGCGAGGCCACTGGTGCCGTGGTCCCAGGCGACGACCGGGTATCCGCCTTCCGGGGCGGGGGTGTCCGGAAGCAGCAGCAGCCCTGCCGAATTCGTGGTTCCGCCGGTGACCGCCTCGGTGCTGTATTCGACGATCGAGGCCCGCGACCATTCGCCCCACCCGGCGGGCTGAACGGTGCGCGACACCAGCCGACCCGGTGTCTCGGGTGCCGCCTGCGCCGACGCGGGCAGTCCGACGATCACCGCGACCTGCACGAAGACCACAGCGAGGATCACCCGCCCGGTCTTCGAAATCCACTCGTGCACTCCGGTTTCGCCTTCCATGTCTGGTCCAGGTCGTCCACCCGACGGTAGGTCATCGGCGACGAACCGGCACTACCCACATTTGCGCCGACGAACCGAATTCGGCTCGAAACGCCCGCCCCGGCTCGACTGATCGGACAGCTAGGCGGCTTCGCGTGGGAGTTCGGCGCCGACCTTGGCCCAGCGTCCGGATCGGGCACGAGCGACGACCGCGAGGAGCCGGGCGAGCATGAAGACGACCAAACCGGTCCAGATTCCCGCGACGCCCCAGTCGAAGACCAGGGACAACCAGATCAGGGGCAGGAATCCGCCGAGGGCCGCCGCGAGGGTGGCGGTGCGCAGGAAGGCCGCGTCGCCCGCACCGAGGAGGACACCGTCGAGACCGAAGACGACGCCCGCGACCGGGATCATGGCGACGAAGAACCACCAGATCACGTGGGTGCGGTCGAGTACTGCCGCGTCGTCGGTGAACAGCAGTGGCAGTACGCCGGCACCGGCGGCGAAGATTCCGGCGAGGACCAGTCCGAATATCCCCGACCAGGTGGTGACGCGCCGGGCGATGCCCTTCGCACCCCGGGCGTTACCCGCGCCGAGCGCCGCACCGACCAGGGTCTGGGCGGCGATGGCCAGCGAATCCAGGGTCAGGGCGAGGAAATTCCACAGTTGCAGCACCAGTTGGTGGGCGGCGACCGAGGCGGCGCCGAAGCGGGCCGCGACGGCGGCGGCCGATACGAAACACACCTGGAACGACAGACTGCGCACGATGAGGTCGCGGCCGAGGACCAGTTGGGCGCGCATCACCGACGGGCGTGGTCGCAACGAAACCCGTTCCCGCAGCAAGGCGTAACCGAACAGTGCCCCCGATACCGACTGGCCGACGAGGTTGGCCACCGCAGATCCGGCCAGCTCCATCCGTGGCGCGCCGAGTAATCCGTACACCAGAACCGGGCACAGCACAGCTGAAAGAGCCAGGCCGGCAACGACATACAGCAGTGGTCGCCGAACGTCCTGCACGCCGCGCATCCACCCGTTGCCCGCCATGGACAGCAGGATCAACGGCACTCCGAAGAGTGCGATCCGCACCCAGGTGAGGGCTTCGTCGGCGATATCCCCACCGCCGGCGAGTACCGAACACAGTGGGCCCGCGAACAGCTGGATCACCGCGAGGATCACGATGCCGATCCCGACGCCGACCCAACTGGCCTGCACACCCTCTTCGACCGCCCCCGCGCGGTCGCCCGCACCGTTGCGCCGAGCCGCCCGCGCCGTCGTCCCGTAGGACAGGAACGTCAGCTGCGTGCTCACCGTCCCCAGAATCACCCCGCCGACGGCGAGCCCCGCCAACGCCAGCGCCCCGAGCCGCCCGACCACCGCGATATCGAACAGCAGATACAGGGGTTCCGCGACCAGCACACCGAGCGTCGGCACCGCGATGCCGAGAATCCGCCGGGGCCCGGCGTTCTCGATCATCGCGTCGTCATCGTTGGACACCGTCGACCCCACACCAACCTCCCGCCACCCGCATCCGATCCGCCGATACTGGCACAGACAACCGACAGGTCGACGCGACGCCGAGGATTACCGCGTCCGCTGGACGGGAGCACACGGCGCGTCTGAGCCGCCCTGCCGCCGCTGTCCCGGCGGAATCCCTGGCAGGCATGCGATCGGCGGCACCGGGCGATCGTCGACGATGGTCGACCGAATCCGACGTTCGGCCAGGTCAGCGGCGCGCAGGTCCGCTCAGCCGAGTTCACCGACCAAAGCGCGGACCACCGATTCGGCGCTGCCGTAGGTCGTGTATCCCGCCGCGAATCGGTGTCCCCCGCCGCCGAACCGGCTCGCGATCGCCGCCACGTCGACACCGTCGGAAACACCGGGGGCCGAGTCGCGCGAACGCAGCGAGACCGTCCAGCGGTCGTTCTGCCCGCGCGCCTCCTTGAAGACGACGGCGATCCCCGCCTCGGCGGTCGTGCGGATGACGTCGATGACGCTCTCCACTTCCTCGGGCCCCACCTCGTGCGTGTCGGCCGCACGGACCAGTGCATACACCAGCCCGACGCCCGCCGCACCGGGCACGACCACCGCCGAGGACAACACCTTCGACAACATCGGTAACCACGTGAAGGGGTGGGTGTCGAGCAGGGACCGGGTGATTTCGGAACCGTCGATGCCGGTGGCGAGCAGCCGCTCGGCCAACGCGTGGCTGCCCGGCCTGGCCCAGCGGAACGAACCGGTGTCGGTGACCAGGCCCGCGAACAGGCAGTGCGCGATGGCGGCGTCGATCGGCACGCCCCACGCGTCGAGCAGGCGGGTGACCAGCTCGGTGGTCGAGGCCGCCGTCTCGTCGATCAGATCCACCGTGCCGAACCCGTCGTTGGCGCGGTGATGGTCGATCACCAGAGTCGTTGCCGCACCGGATAATCGGTCGGCGAGCGCACCGAGGCGGCTGCGGGCGCCGCAGTCGACGACCACCAGCAGGTCGACCTCGTGCGGAACCTGCGCGGGCGCGACGAGATGCTGCCCGCCGGGCAGGGTACGCAGCGAGGCGGGCAGCTCGGCCGGTTCGGCGAACGAGACGCACACCGGCACGCCGCGGCGGTCGAGAGCCAGCGCCAAGGCCAGCCCGCTGCCGACCGTGTCGGCATCGGGCTGCACATGGCACAGGACGGTCACCGAACGGGCGGCCGCCAGCAATGCGACGGCGGCACCCAGTTCGGTCCCGTCCCGGACACTGGTCACGCGGGTGCCCTACTCGTCCTCGTCGTCGCGTTCGGACTTGTACGGGTCGGCGTCACCGGCGTGCTTGGCGTTGGCTGCCACCTTGGCCACCTCGTCGTCGATGGCGCGAGCCCTGGCCAGCAGCTCTTCCATCTCGCGCGCCGCGTCGGGCACCTTGTCCAGGCTGAACGACAGGATCGGGGTGAACTTCACGCCCGTCCCCGCGCCGACCTTGGACCGCAGTACCCCCTTGGCCGCGTCGAGACCTGCGGCGGCCGCCGCGTAATCGGGTTCGGCGTCGAGCGTCTCGCCCATCACCGTGTAGTAAATCGTCGCCTCGCGCAGATCGCCGGTCACCTTGGCGTCGGTGACGGTGACGAACCGCAGCCGCGGATCCTTGATCTCGTACTCGATCGCGGTGGCCACGATCGCGGAAATCCGCTTGGCGAGTCGGCGAGCCCTGGCTTGATCCACCATGGGGACACTCCTCTCATAGGCAGGCACCGGGCTGTGACACCCGGGCTGCCTGTCAGTCTTCGGGTCCGAAGATCCGGCGGCGTACTGCCAGCAACTCTATCTCCGGACGCGCGGCAACGTGCCGCTCACATTTGTCGAGCACCTCGTTGAGATGTCCCGTTTCCGCACTGACCATGGCCACCCCGAGCAGCGCACGGCGGTGCAGGTCCTGATCACCAGCCTCGGCGGCATTCACGGCGAAGCGTTTCTGCAGCTCGGCGAGGATCGGCCGGATCACCGACCGCTTCTCCTTGAGCGAATGCACGTCACCGAGCAGTAGATCGAATTCGAGCGCACCGATGTACAGCGGTGCTCACCTCCTGGTAGATGGTTTGCACGCATACCACACGCCGCACCCGAGGATTCGGATGCGGCGTGTGGAACGGTGTGCGATATCAGTCGCGCGGCTTCTCGCGCAGCTCGTACGCCTCGATGATGTCGCCGTCCTTGATGTCGCTGTAGGTCACGGTCATACCGCACTCGAAACCTTCGCGCACCTCGGTGGCGTCGTCCTTCTCCCGCTTGAGCGAGGAGATGGTCATCGTCTCCGCGATCACCCGGCCGTCACGGATCAGGCGCGCCTTGGCGTTGCGCTTGACCGAACCGCTGGTGACCATGCAGCCGGCGATGTTGCCGACCTTCGACGAACGGAAGATCGCGCGGATCTCCGCCCGGCCCAGCTCGACCTCTTCGTAGATCGGCTTGAGCATGCCCTTGAGGGCCTTCTCGATCTCGTCGATGGCCTGGTAGATCACCGAGTAGTACCGGATGTCGACGCCCTCACGGTTGGCGAGCTCGGTGGCCTTGCCCTCCGCACGGACGTTGAAGCCGATGATGATCGCGTTCGAGGCCGACGCCAGGTTGACGTTGGTCTCGGTGACGCCACCGACACCGCGGTCGATGACGCGCAGGCGCACCTCGTCGTCGATCTCGATACCGAGCAGGGCCTCTTCGAGGGCCTCGACGGTACCGGAGTTGTCGCCCTTGAGGATCAGGTTGAGCTCCGAAGTCTCCTTCAGGGCGGCATCCAGATCTTCCAGGCTGATCCGCTTGCGGCTGCGTGCGGCGAGCGCGTTGCGCTTGCGTGCGTTGCGGCGGTCGGCGATCTGACGGGCGATGCGGTCTTCCTCGACCACGATCAGGTTGTCACCGGCGCCGGGCACCGAGGTGAAACCGATGACCTGCACCGGGCGCGACGGGAGCGCCGCGTGGACGTCCTCGCCGTGCTCGTCGACCATGCGGCGCACGCGACCGTAGGCGTCGCCCGCCACGATCGAGTCGCCGACACGCAGGGTGCCGCGCTGGATGAGCACGGTGGCCACCGGGCCACGACCGCGGTCGAGGTGCGCCTCGATGGCGACACCCTGGGCGTCCATGTCCGGGTTGGCCCGCAGGTCGAGCGAGGCATCCGCGGTCAGCAGCACCGCTTCGAGCAGCGCGTCGATGTTGGTGCCCTGCTTGGCCGAGATGTCGACGAACATGGTGTCGCCACCGTATTCCTCGGTCACCAGGCCGTATTCGGTCAGCTGCTGCCGGATCTTGTCCGGGTTCGCGCCTTCCTTGTCGATCTTGTTGACCGCCACCACGATCGGCACGTCGGCCGCCTGGGCGTGGTTGATCGCTTCCACCGTCTGCGGCATGACGCCGTCGTCGGCCGCGACCACGAGGATCGCGATGTCGGTGGCCTTCGCACCACGGGCACGCATGGCGGTGAACGCCTCGTGACCCGGGGTGTCGATGAAGGTGATCAGGCGCTCTTCGTCGTTCAGGTTCGTCAGCACCTGGTAGGCACCGATGTGCTGGGTGATGCCACCGGCCTCGCCCTCACGGACGTTGGCCTTACGGATCGTGTCCAGCAGTCGGGTCTTACCGTGGTCGACGTGACCCATGACGGTCACCACCGGCGGACGCTGCTCGAGGTCTTCCTCGGTGCCCGCGTCCTCGCCGTAGGTGAGGTCGAACGAGGAGAGGAGCTCGCGGTCCTCGTCCTCGGGGCTGACCACGTGGACGACGTAGTTCATCTCGCTGCCGAGCAGCTCGAGGGTCTCGTCGTTCACCGACTGGGTCGCGGTGACCATCTCGCCGAGGTTGAACAGGGCCTGCACGAGTGCGGCCGGGTTCGCGTCGATCTTCTCGGCGAAGTCCGACAGCGAGGCACCACGGGCGAGACGGATGATCTCGCCGTTGCCACGGGGCAGACGCACGCCGCCGACGGCGGGAGCCTGCATGTTCTCGTACTCGGCGCGCTTCGCCCGCTTCGACTTGCGGCCACGGCGAACTGCGCCACCGGGACGACCGAAGGCGCCTGCGGCACCACCACGGCCACCGGGACCACCGGGACGACCGCCGCCGCCACCGGGGCGACCACGGAAACCACCGGCCGCGGGAGCACCGGCACCGGGAGCGCCGGGGGCACCGCCACCGCCACCGCGGTAGCCGCCACCGCCGCCACCACCGGGACGGCCTGCGCCGCCACCGGGGGCGCCGCCGGGACGACCCGGACGGCCACCGGCCGCGGGGCCGGGACGTGCGGAACGAGCGGGCATGGCGCCGGGGTTCGGACGCGGCGGCATCGAGCCCGGGTTGGGGCGCGGACCACCGGGACGCGGGGCACCGCCCTGCGCGGCGGCCGGACGCGGACCACCCTGGCCCTGACCGGGGCGGGGACCGCCCTGACCGGGAGCCGGACGCGGGCCACCCTGACCGGGAGCCGGACGGGGACCGCCCTGACCCGGCGTCGGGCGAGGACCGCCCTGCGGGGCGGGACGCGGCGCCGGACGCTCACGATCGGGAGCGGAGCTGAACGGGTTGTTGCCGACCCGGGGGGTCTTCGGGCCGGGCTTCGGGCCGGGACCGGCCGGACGCGGGGCCTGAGCACCCGGTGCGGGGGTACCCGGACGCGGCTGCTGCGGCGCCTGACCGGCCTGACCCGGACGCGGGGCGCCGGGGGTCGGACGCGGGCCGGGAGCCGGTGCGTTGGCCGGCTTGGCCGGTGCGCTCTGCGCGGCGGCGGGCGTCGGCTTGGCGGCCGGAGCCGGCTTCACCTCGGGCGCCGGAGCCGGAGCGGGTGCGGGAGTCGCGGCGGCGGCGGGCGCCGGAGCCGGACGCGGGCCCGGACGGGGACCACCGGGGGTGGGCTTGGCGGCCGGACGGGCCGCCGACGACGGACCCGGACGGGCCGCCGGCTTCGCGTCGGCCGCCGGAGCGGACTTCGACGCGAGTGATTCGCGCAGACGACGTGCGACGGGTGCTTCCACCGTCGAGGACGCCGACTTCACGAACTCGCCTTGCTCCTTGAGCTTCGCGAGTAGTTCCTTGCTTGTGACACCGAGTTCCTTGGCCAACTCGTGCACGCGGGCCTTGCCTGCCACTGCTCTCCTCACTGAGAGGTCGAGCAGTGACGCCGCCTAGGTAAGGCGGGCCCGCACGACCTCGGGTTATCTCCGATGGACGTTCATCGTTGGTGCTTCACGGTGTGCTCATGAGTGCTCGTGCCTGTTCTCGAGGTACTGCTCCAGGGCTGAGATATCCAGATTTCCGGACACTCGTAGGGCTCTGCCGAATGCTCGGCGCCGCTCTGCGGAACGCAGACAAGCTGAGACGGGGTGCAACCAGGCACCCCGTCCGGGAAGTCTGCGCCGCGGGTCGGGAACGATGACCACGGGGGCGGCGGCAGTAGCACTGCCCGCCTCCCTTGGCTGCGTCACGATCCGCAACAGGTCGGCAGACGGCTCGCGCTGACGGCATCCGATACAGGTTCGAACGGATTGCGCGGGCCGGTCCTTCACCCACTCTACCGGTGACCCGGTCATAACGACGAACCCCTCCCCTTCCGAAGTTATCAACCTGTCATCCGGTGGCCGATATTCCGACGTGTCCGCGTCAACTACGGTGCGCCTGCGGCCGTGCCGAGTCGTCGGTCTCCGGGGCGGCGTCACTGCGGATATCGATGCGCCAGCCCGTCAGGCGGGCAGCCAGGCGGGCATTCTGCCCCTCCTTGCCGATGGCGAGGGAGAGCTGGAAGTCGGGCACGATCACCCGCGCGGCGCGCGCCTCGGGGTCGACGACAGTGACCGAAACCACTTTCGACGGCGAGAGCGCATTACCGACGAAGGTCGCCGGATCCTCGGCGTAATCGATGATGTCGATCTTCTCGCCCGCCAGTTCGCTCATCACGTTGCGCACGCGCTGCCCCATCGGGCCGATACAGGCGCCCTTGGCGTTCACGCCGGGCACGGTCGAACGGACCGCGATCTTGGAGCGGTGTCCCGACTCGCGGGCCACCGCGACGATCTCGACGGAACCGTCGGCGATCTCGGGCACCTCCAGCGAGAACAGCCGCCGCACCAGGTTGGGGTGGGTGCGCGAGAGCTGGATCTGCGGACCACGCGGACCACGCGACACACCGTAGACGTAGCACTTGATGCGGTCGCCGTGCTCGTAGGTCTCGCCGGGCACCTGCTCGGCGGGTGGGATCAGGCCCTCGGCGCCGTTGGCCTCGCTGCCGATGCGCACCACGACGATGCCGCGCGCGTTGGCCCTCGCGTCGCGCTGGACGACGCCGCCGACGATGTCGCCCTCGTGGGTGGAGAACTCGCCGAAGGACTTCTCGTTCTCGGCGTCACGCAGCCGCTGCAGCACCACCTGGCGGGCGGTGGTCGCGGCGATGCGGCCGAAACCCTCAGGGGTGTCGTCCCATTCGGAGACGAGGTTGCCGTCGGCGTCGACCTCACGCGCCATCACCCGGACCACGCCGGTCTTCTGGTTGATGTCGATGTAGGCGTTGGGCTGGTGCCCCTCGGTGTGCCGGTAGGCGGTGAGCAGCGCCGACTCGATCGCCGAGATCACGGTCTCGATCGGGATGCCCTTGTCGGCGACGATCGCGCGCAAGGCTTCGATTTCGATGTTCATTCCGCAACCCCTTCGGTGGGAGTGTCACTGTGTTGGCCTGCTGCGGCGAGGTCGGCGGGTTCGTCGCCCGGGACGGGGCGGCCCGCGGCGATTCCACCGGCGAGTTCGAGTTCGGCGGCGCCGGGTGCGTTGAATTCGACCTGGACGACCGCGGTGGCGATGTCGGCGAGGGGCACGTGCACCCGGTGCGGCTTGTTCCTGCCGCCGAGCACGAGCGCGATGGTGCCGTCGTCGGCGAGCTGACCGACGCGCGCCTCGAACTTCTTCTTGCCCTCGACGGGTTCGGCGCCGTCGGCCAGGCCGACCTTCACCTTGCGGCCCTGAGCGCGGCGCCAGTGCCGGTCGGTGGTCAACGGCCGGTCGACGCCGGGGGTGGTCACTTCGAGCAGGTAGGCGGATTCGTCGAAATCACCTGCCGCGTCGAGCGACTCGGACATCTCGCGGCTCAGGTCGGCGATCGCGTCGAGATCGGCGGGACCGTCGCTGTCCACGGTGACCTTCACCCGAACCGGAGCCAGTTCGTCCTTGCCCGCGGCCGCGATCGCGACGCCCTCGAGGTCGAAACCCCGGCGTGCGACGAGCTCAGCGACGAGCTGGCTCACCCTTTCCTCGGTGGGCATCGGCATATGGGCGGCTCCTGGTTCAGTTGTGACGCGATCGGAAATTTCTACGCCGAAGATCTAGCGTAACGCGCCACGAGAGTGTAAAGGACCAGCCACCGGGCGGTGCGCACCGGTCCGTGTCGGCGTGCCAGGCGCGATCGCCGCGTGGCGAACCGCCGCCGCGAGATCTGGCACGATGGTCCACGTGCATCACCGCCATACCGTCCCGCCGAGTGCCGGGCGACCTTCCGGCATGCGCACCGACCACCGCGATCCCCACCCGCCGACCAGCGGGTTCGCGCGTGACGTCGTGCGGTCGGCCACCGCCTCGGCCGTCGCGACGACTGCCGAATCCGCCGTCGCGACGAGCACCCACGCTGCCGCGCAGACTGCCGAGCACCCGCAGTCGCCGACCACCGACACCGCCGCGCCGCGCCCGAAGTCGGCACAGCACGCTGCCACGCCGACTGCCAACGTCGCCGTGCCGCACGCCAAGTCGACAGAGCACGCTATCCAGCACCCGAAGTCGCCGACCGCCAACACCGCTATACCGCACTCGAAGTCGACGGAGTGTGTTGCCGCGCCGGGTGCCAGGCACGCGAAGTCGACAGAGTTCTCACCCGCACCGGCCGCCGGAAGTGCCGCGCGCACCTGGCGTCGGCGGACGGTGCTGAGGCTGGTCGGAGCAGGCGCTGTCGCGGTGCCCGCGGTCGCCGTCTTGGCGTCGTGCGCCGAGGACGACACCGTGCACGCCCCGGACCCTCTTGCGGCACACGAGGTTCTGGCCCGAGCAGATGCCGCCGCCGCGACGGCCGCGATCGCGCTGGCACCGCAGGCGCAGGCCGCTCTGGCGACCGTCGCTACCGAACGCACCGCCCACGCCGACGCCCTGCGCGCCGAGATCGACCGCGTGATCGGCGTCTACGGCGACGGCACCACCCCCGTGCACCGCACCGGCGCCGTCACCGTGCCGGGTTCGGACGGCATGCCGGTGCCCGCCGCCGATCTCGTGTCCGCGGCGCAGCAGCCGATCACCGTCGACCAGTTGCGGGCACGGCTGCAGCATTCCCAGCAGGCCGCCGCGAACCTGGCCCGCACCGAATCCGGTTACCGCGCAGGGCTGCTCGCCTCGATCAGCGCAGCCTGTGCCACCGAGGCGGGAGTTCTGCTGTCATGAGCGGTCAACGCAATGCGCTGCAACGCGCCCTCGACACCGAGTACGCGGCGGTGTACTCCTACGGCCTGATCGCCGCCTACGCCAACAGCGACCGGTCGCGCCTGGTCGCGGAGTTCAGCGCCGCGCATCGGGCTCGCCGGGACGCGACCATCGAACTACTCGAAGCCGGCGGGTCCGCGCCCGAGGCACCCGATGCCGCCTACCACCCGCCGTTCCCGGTCGACGACCCGATTCCGGCCGCACACCTCGCCGTGACGGTCGAATCCGATTGCGCCGCAGCGTGGTATGCCGTGGTGGAACAGGCCACAGACCCGGCCGTCCGAGCCAGCGCCGTCGAAGCGCTCACCGAAGCGGCAGTGCGCCGAGCCCGGTGGCAGACGATCCTCGGCACGAACCCGGTCACCGTCAGCTTCCCGGGACGGACGTAGCCGACAGCCCGACCGGACGCGCGCGCCTCCGTGCTGGAACCGCAGCCCAGACAGGTCAGCACGTCGCGCCCGACGGCCGTATCGCCCACCCGACAACGCGCCCGCCCAGCGCGCCCACCGGCCAACGCCGTGCCCACCCGGCAGCGCGTTGCTCGGCGGCGACGAGCCGTCGCAAGATCTCTCCGGCCGGGACCCTCGCGGCAATCGCGGGAACCCCGCGACCAACCTACGAGCGCACTTCGCGATCAGGTGGATCCGGGACAACCGCCGCGTGGTACAGCGACGGTCCGGCCCATCGAGAAGGCCGGACCGTCGCAATGCACTACGGACGCATCGCGTAGGCGCCGTCGTAGGACTCCACCTGCTGCCACACCCGGTCGAACCGTTCGGCGTCGGCGATCGGGGTGCGCAGGGCGGCGACGGCCCAGTTCCGCTGTGCGTCGGTGACCGACGGCTTGCCGAGCAGCGCGGTGGCCTGGGTGTTGAAGTCGCGGATCTGGAAGTCGAAGATCTGGTCGAGCACGTCGCGGTCGAGGCCGGTGAGTTCGGCCTGCTCGAGGATCAGCTGACCGTAGACCACCGTGGAGAACAGGTGGCCGATGGTGAGCATGAAGTCCAGGTCCTTCTGCTGCGCCTCGTCCGGTGCGGCGGTGAGCAGCAGCTCACGCAGCGCCTTGGCCTGCTCGAAGAAGCGGCCGACGTTCGGCACGTCGGCGGCCGCCTCGTAGGGCGGGGTCCAGTCGGCGAAGCGCACCTTGCCCGCGCCACGCGCCGGGCCCTGCTTCCAGAAGAACTCCTCGTCGCCCGCCTCGAGCCGGGTGGGAACCGCCGGGTACTCGGCCGGGTTGAGCAAGTAGTTCGGCATGAACTTGAGGATCTGGCCCACGTTCACGTGCACCGTGCCCTCGAGCCGGGGCAGGTGGTTGATGTAGCGCGAGGCCTCGTGGAAGTAGGTGTTCTTCTCGAAACCCTTGGCCGCCAGCACATCCAGCAGCAGGGTCATCGCGACCTCGCCCTCGGAGGTGACCTTGGACTTGGTCATCGGGTTGAACAGCAGGTAGCGGCGGTCCTCGAGGGAGGCGCTGCGGAAGTAGTCGACGGCGCGGTCGCTGAACAGCTTCATCGCGATCAGGCGGGCGTAGGCGTCGACGAAATTGCCACGCACGTGGGCGAAGTCGGTGACCGGCTTGCCGTAGAGGATGCGGTTGTTGGAGTGCGTGATGGCCTCGAAGAACGAGTGCTCCACCATGCCGATGCTGCCGTGGCACAGGTTGAACTTGCCGACGTTGACGGTGTTGAGCGCGGCCGAGAACCCTTCGGGGCCTTCGTGGAGCACGTCGGCGGCGGTCACCGGGTAGTTCTCCAGCCGGAAGTGGCTCACATACATCTGACCGTGGATGACGCTGTCGACCAGGTGGTAGTTGTCGTGGCGGGAGTCGGCGGCGAACCAGACGTAGCCGTCGGCGCCCTCGATGTCGGCGCGGCGGGAGAACACCGAAACCATCGAGGCGACATTGCCGTTGCCGATGTAGTACTTCTCGCCGTTGGCGCGGAACAGGATCCCCGCCTCGGCGTCGGCGCTACCCGGCTCGGTCGGAGTCAGGACGAGGTCGGTGTTGTAGATGTCGGCGCCGTGGTCACGCTCCGACAGCGCGAACGCCATGACCTGACCGTCGGCGAGGTCGGCGGCGGCCTTGCGCTTGGCGATCTCGTTGTCGCTCTGCCAGATCGGGCCGAGGCCGAGGATCGTCACCTGCTCGGCGTACCAGTAGGCCAGCCCGTAGAAGCCGAAGATCTCCGACAGCGCCGCATTGCGCGCGGCGTCCCAGCGCTTGTTCGGGTCGCCGTCGGCGTAGGCGGCCGGGGTCAGGAAGGTGGCGAACAGCTTCTCCTTCGCCACGAAGTCGAGGAAGTCCTGCACCCACAGCGCGTCCCGGTCGTCGGCCAGCAACTGCGCCTTGCCCTTGGACTCGAACCACTCGATGGTGGCTTTCAGCAGCCGCCGCGTCTCCGCATCGAAATGCTGCGGGTCGTAGGTGGCGGGGTTGAACAACAGGCTGGGCGAACTCGTCATACCCGTCAACTTATCAGCGCCCCACCCCCGACTATGGCGTCTACCTGCAGGTTTCCCCTACGTAGGCGTAGGTTCGCCGGATACGCCGATCGCGCTGCCCCACCGGGCGGCGGGACAGCGCGATTGCGGACAGATCAGCCGCGGACGCGCGCGGTGACCGCGCTGACGGCGTCTTCGGCCGGGATCTCCTCGGCTTCGCCGGTCAGCCGGTTGCGGAGTTCCACCTTGCCTTCGGCCCAGCCGCGGCCGATGACCAGGATCCAGGGCATGCCGAGTAGTTCGGCGTCCTTGAACTTCACACCGGGAGAAGCGGTGCGGTCGTCGAAGAGGACCTCGAGGCCTTCGGCGTTCAGCCCGGCGACCACGTGTTCGGCGCCGTCGCGGGCGGCGGCGTCCTTGTTGGCGATCACCACGTGCACGTCGAAGGGGGCGACTTCGGCGGGCCAGCGCAGGCCCTTCTCGTCGTGCTGCTGTTCGGCGATCACCGCGACCATGCGGGAGATGCCGATGCCGTAGGAGCCCATGGTGAGGCGGACGGGCTTGCCGTTCTCGCCGAGCACGTCCACGTCGAATGCGTCGGTGTATTTGCGGCCGAGCTGGAAGATGTGGCCGATCTCGATGCCACGCGCCGACACCAGCGGACCGGCGCCGTCGGGCGAGGGGTCGCCGTCGCGGACCTCGGCGGCCTCGATGGTGCCGTCGGGGGTGAAGTCACGTCCGGCGACCAGGCCGACGACGTGCCTGCCCTGCTGGTCGGCACCGGTGATCCAGGAGGTGCCGTCGACGACGCGGGGGTCGACCAGGTAGCGAACACCGTTGGCCTGCAGACCCTTCGGGCCGATGTAGCCCTTCACCAGGAACGGGTTGGCGGTGAAGTCCGCCTCGGTGAGCAGTTCCACCGTCGCGGGTTCGACAGCCGCCTCGAGGCGCTTGTCGTCGACCTCGCGGTCGCCGGGGATGCCGATGCCGACGATCTCGGACTTGCCGTCGGGGTGGCGCAGCTTCACCATCACGTTCTTCAACGTGTCGGCCGCGGTGACTTCGCGATCGAGCACCTTCGCCTCGTTGGCCCAGTCGACCAGGGTGGCGATGGTCGGGGTGTTCGGGGTGTCGTGTTCGACGGCGGCGGGCAGCCCGTCGACGGGCAGCGGCGCGGGCGCGGGGGTGACCACGGCTTCCACGTTGGCGGCGTACCCGGACTCCACGCAGCGCACATAGGTGTCCTCACCCACGGGGCTCTCGGCGAGGAATTCCTCCGACGCGCTACCGCCCATGGCACCGGAGGTGGCGGCCACGATCACGTACTTCACGCCGAGCCGGTCGAAGATGCGCTGGTAGGCGGCGCGGTGGGTGGCGTAGCTGGCGGCGAGACCGTCGTCGTCGAGGTCGAAGGAGTAGGAGTCCTTCATGATGAACTCGCGGCCGCGCAGGATGCCGGCGCGGGGGCGTTCCTCGTCGCGGTACTTGGCCTGGATCTGGTACAGCGTGACGGGCAGGTCCTTGTAGGAGTTGTACTCACCCTTCACGGTGAGCGCGAACAGCTCTTCGTGGGTGGGGCCGAGCAGGTAGTCGCCGCCCTTGCGGTCCTGGAGGCGGAACAGCGCGTCACCGTATTCGGTCCACCGGTTGGTGGTCTCGTAGGGCTCGCGCGGCAGCAGCGCGGGCAGGGAGATCTCCTGGGCGCCGGTGGCGTCCATCTCCTGGCGCACGACGTCCTCGATCTTGCGCAGCGTGCGCAGACCCAGCGGCAACCACGAGTACACGCCCGGGGCGACCCGGCGGACGTAGCCGGCACGCACCAGCAGTTTGTGGCTCGGCACCTCGGCGTCGGCGGGATCGTCTCGCAGGGTGCGCAGGAACAGGCGGGAGAGGCGGGTGATCACGGATGCACAGGGTAGTCCCTGGTCCGGTGCGGCCGACAGCCGATTACCACCTGAGCGCGCGGGAGGTGGGTTTCGCCGGTGAGGCGCCCTAGCGATGGACCCGAAGGTGATGTTGCTCGATGAGGTGACCTCCGCGCTCGACCCGGAACCGGTCGGTGACGTGCTCGACGTGCTGCGCACCATCGCCGAGACCACCGAGATCACCATGCTGATCGTCACCCACGAGATGCGTTTGCCGGGAGCGGCGGGGTGGCGCGCTGCGGTGATCAACGCGGCGATTACCGTTGACGCTCGTGCTGGTGCTGCTGCCTCCCTCCGAGACCAAGTCCGACGGCGGTTCGGGCGCGCCCCTTAACCTCGAGGATCTGGCGATGCCGCAGCTGAGCGCGGTGCGCGACAAGTTGATCACCGAGGTGGTCCAGTTGGCGGCCGACCCAGCCACCTCGGCTGCCGTGCTCGGGCTCGGCAAGGGCGCCGACACCGAGATCGCCCGCAACGCGACCCTGCGCACCTCCCCCACCCGGCCCGCGCTCGAGCGCTACACCGGCGTGCTCTACGACGCGCTGGACGCGAAATCGTTCACCAAGGCGCAGCGAGCCAAGGCGTATGCCCGGCTCGGCATCGGTTCCGCCCTGTTCGGTGCCGTCCGCGCCGGTGACCCGATCCCCGCCTACCGTCTCTCCGGCGGCACCAAACTTCCCGGCCTGCCCACCCTCTCGGCCCTGTGGCGTGACGTGCTCCCCGACGCCCTCTACGCCGAGGCCGCGGGCGAGCTCGTCGTCGACCTGCGTTCGGGCACCTACCAGCAGCTCGGCCGCGTCCCCGACGCGATCACCGCCAACGTCCTCACCGAGCACCCCGACGGTTCCCGCACCGTGGTGAGCCACTTCAACAAACACCACAAGGGGCTGCTCGCCCGCGCCCTCGTCCTCACCCGCGCCGACCCCACCGATATCCGCGGCGTGGCCAGGGTCGCGACCAAAGCCGGTCTGCGCGCCGAAATCGCCTCCTCCACAGAACTTCTCATCATCACCTGAGTTCGAGGTGCGCGCCGGTCCGGTTACCGGTAACGTTCCGCGGTTCGGTCGCGTCCGGCCGGGCATGCGTGATCGAGAGAGTGCTCAATGGGTTTCGGTAGTGGTTTGTTCCGGCGTCGCGAATCTGCTTCGCGGGACGCGATTTTCGGCAAGTGGGCGGTCGACATCCTGCGGGCGTTTCCCGAGGTGGTCTCGGCGGAGTTCGATGCGTCCGAGTTCCACGTCGATGTCGCCTACGCCGACGGCGCGATTCAGCAGTACGGCCTGCAGACACCGTTCCGGCTGGCCGAGGGCCTCGACGGTGAGGAAGCGGTGCAACTGCTCGTCGAGTACCTGCGCCGTGCGGTGACGTCGCGAACGGTGATGACCGAACCCGTAGCGGGCTGGTTGTCGGCGGCGCCGACGTTGCGCTCGGTGCTGCGGCCGGCCGGTGATCTCACCCTCGAGTTCCAGGGGAAACGGATCGGCGACCACATGCTGTGGCGGCCGCTGCTGCCCTGCCTCACCGAGCGCGTGGTGATCGATCTGCCGACCTCGATGCGCACAGTGTCCCCGGACGATCTGGTCGAGTGGGGTGTGGATGCCGAGACCGCCTTCGCCACCGCCCGCGCCAACATGATCGACTTCGCGGTGGAGACCGTGTCGCTGTTCGACACCGAGGACGGCGTGCTGTTCCTCCCGGACGACGACGGTGATCTCTACGCGGGGTCGCTGCCACTGGTCGACGGCTGGCTGGCCGGGCTCGGCAACAAGGCGGGGGCGCAGCCGCTGTTCTTCGTGCCGGGCAGCTACGGAGTGCTTGCCGGCGTGGCCAGTTCTCCCGAGCGGGTCTGCGAGCTGGTCGCCGCCGCCCGGGAGATGTTCGACAATGCCGTCCGACCCGTGTCACCGGCTCCCTACACGGTGGACGAGCGGGGCAGGCTGGTGCCGTTCACCGTGCCGATCGACCACCCCGCGTGGGCGGCGATCCGTTCCGCCGAGGCCGCGCTCTCCGCCCCGGTGCATGCCGCCCAGCACCAGAGCCTGCACGCCGAGGCCGAAGCGGGCCGACTCGACGAGCACGCCGCCGAGCTGCTGCATGTGCGGGCCGCCGACGGAATCCAGGAAACGGTGGCCGCGTGGACCGATACTGTGCCCACACTGCTGCCGCGGGCACACGTCGTCAGCATGGTCGATCCGACGACCGCGTCGCGGTTCCAGGTTCCGTGGGAGGTGCTGGAACGCGAAGTCGGCTTGCGGGCCGTGCCCGGCCTCTTCCCGCCCCGCTTCCTGGTCGAACATCACCCCGATCAGGCGACGCTGGCCAGGCTGCGGGCCGCGGGAAGGTGGGGAACGGGTTAGATCCGCGCCGCCGCGAGGGCCGCGCGCACCTCGTCGGCGCTCGCGGGCTTCGACGCGGGCGGCCAGTTGCTGTCGGCGGCGTACGGGTGGACGTAGACCGGCGTATCCCTTTGGGAGCGGCGGCTTTCCGGGAGGTCACCACCGTCGACAACGTCGTAGCCGAGGCTGTCGATGAACTCGGCGGCCAGCTTCTTGGCGTCGGCGTCGTCACCGAAGATCGGCAGGGCGGAGCGGTCGGCGGCGTCTGCCGGCCGGGCGAGTTCGGCGAGGTTGGCGTAGGCGATGTTGTTGAACGCCTTGACCACCTTCGACTCGGGCAGGTGCGCTTGCAGGAGTTCGCTGGTGGTGGTCTCGTCGGCGTCGAGTTCGGGGAACGCGCCGTCACGCTCGGGGTAGTAGTTGTTGGTGTCGAACACCACCTTGCCCGCCAGCGGCTCGACGGGGATCTCGCGGTAGGCCTTCAGCGGGACGGTGACCACCACATAGTCACCCGCCTCGGCCGCTTCGGCGGGGGTGGCCGCGCGGGCACGCGGGCCGAGTTCGGCCACCAGGTCCGCCAGGGTTTCCGGGCCACGCGAATTGCTGAGGACCACGTCGTGACCCGCGTCGACCGCGAGCCGGGCCAGGGTGGAACCGATGAATCCGCTACCGATCAATCCGAGTGTCGTCATGTGCCGGGTCAACCGAGGGGGCGCCACGATTGTTCCCCGTGGAAACTCGGCGGCGCCCCGGTGCGCTATTCGCCGACAGGCGAGTTCAGGGAGATGAGATTGCCGCAGGTGTCGTCGAAGACGGCGGAGGTCACCTGGCCCATGGGCTGCGGCGGCTGGGTGAAGAAGACACCCAGGTCGGTCAGGCGGCGGTATTCGGCGTCGATGTCGTCGACGGTGAAGATCATCATCGGAATACCGTCGGCGCCCAGGGCCGTCTTGTAGGCCTTCGCGGCAGGGTGCTGGTCGGGCTCGAGCAGCAACTCGATGCCGTCGGGGTCGGCGGGCGAGACCACGGTCAGCCACGAGTACTCACCAAGGGGCACTTTGTGTTTCACCTGGAAGCCGAGCACCTCGGTGTAGAACTTCTCGGCCTTGTCCTGGTCGTCGACGAAGACGCTGGTGACGCCGATGCGGATCATGTGTCCTCCTGGGGAATGGGCCACCGCGCCGTCAGCTCGCGCAGCGGGGTGAAGTCGCGGTAGTGGAATTTGTAGCGGCCGACGCGGCTCGTGCGGACCAGGCCCGCTGCCTCGAGCACCCCGAGATGCTGGGTGATCGCCTGCCGCGAGGAGCTGATGCCGTGCTTGGTCACGAGCCTGCCGCACAGTTCGAACAGGGTCTGGCCGTCACGATCGGCCAGTTCGTCGAGCAGCGCGCGTCGTGTCGAGTCCGCCAGGGCGGTGAAGATATCGCTCACGGCGAGCACTCCTTGTCTCTTCCGAAACCACCATAGGCAAGCAGCCACTTGCCTGTCAATCCAACAGATACCGTGACGCAGCACAAAGACAACGGGGTGCGCCGCCGCCTAGCCTGAACTCGGCCGACCGACCCGACGCCGACCACCGCTCGATCCCCAGGATGTTCGATGACCAACCGCATACGTGCTCTCGTTGCGGCGCTGACCGTTTCGGTGTCCGCACTGCTCTCGGCCGGAGCGCACGCCGAACCGGCGAGCGGGGCGGCCTATGTGGCCCTCGGCGATTCCGGTGCCGCGACCACCGGCGCCGCGAACCTCGACCTCACCGCTCCGCTGCAGTGCGCTCGCTCGACGGCCAACGCGCCGAAGCTGGTGGCGCAACGGCTCGGACTCACCCTGGACGACCGCACCTGCAGTTCGGCGAGGATCCCGCACCTGACCCAGGAGCAGGGACCGGGTGTCGCCCCGCAACTGGACGCGCTCGGGCCCGCGACACGGCTCGTCACGCTGCACATCGGCGCCAACGACGCCGACATGACCCAGTACATCCTCGGCCGGTGCCACCTGGGCGGTTGCGGGACGGACCACGGCTGGGACGAGAAGATCGACGCGATCGCCCCGAGTTACGCGGCAGCGCTGGACGACATCACCCGCCGCGCCCCGAACGCCGTCGTCGTCGTCGACGGCTGGCCGACCTACCTCACCGACCACAGCTGCCCGGCGATGGCCGGACTGCGCGACGCCGACGCCGCCCACATCCAGTCCAAGTTCGCACGGCTCAACGCGCTTGTCGCGCGCGAAGCCGCCGCGCACGGGGCTATCTATGTCGACACGGTCGCCGCGTCCCGCGAGTTCGGGATGTGCGCGGATCCATCGGTGCGCTGGTTCGACCCGATCCTGGCCGACCGCACGCTGCTGCCCTATCACCCGACCCTGGCCGGACAGCGCGGCGTGGCCGACCTCATCGTCGCCGCGATCGAATCGAACAACGCGCTCGCGCGCTGAGCGCGGCCCGGATACCGTGGCGGTCATGGTCTCCTGGGGTGCGCTGGCGTCGTTCGCCGGACTGGCGTTGCTGATCGTGCTCGTGCCGGGTCCGAGCGTGTTGTTCACCATCGGACGGGCGCTCACCGCCGGTCGGCGGACCGCGTTGCTGAACGTGGTCGGCAACTCTGTCGGGGTATACCTCCAGGTCGTCGCCGTCGCGTGTGGCGTGGGGGCGGTGGTGATGGCGTCGGCGACGGTGTTCACCGCGATCAAGCTCGTCGGCGCGGGTTACCTTGTGTACCTGGGCATTCAGGCCTTCCGGCACCGCACCCAACTGCACGATGCCATGCGGATCGGGCCCGACGGTCGCGACGGCAACGCGGTCGCGGCATTGCGCGACGGGTTCGTCGTCGGCCTGGCGAACCCGAAGACCATCGTCTTCCTGGCGGCGCTGCTCCCCCAGTTCGTCGACCCCGCACGCGGCGGCGTATCGCAGCAGATGTTGATCCTCGGCCTGTGCATCCCCGTGTTCGGCCTCGTGTTCGATTCACTGTGGGCGCTGGCGGCCGGCTCGGCCAGGACCTGGTTCGCGCGGTCACCGCGACGCTTGGCCGCGGTCGGCGGCACAGGCGGGTTGGTGATGATCGGCCTCGGCGCGTCGCTCGCGCTGACCGGACGCAAGGACTAGCCGGACAACCCGATGAGTTCGGCCGCGAGGTTGGCGCGAGCGAGCCCCTCGTACCGCTGATAGGCCCGCGGCGTGCGGAACAGGCGCGGTTGCTCGGCGAGGTTGCGCAGCACCGAGGCACGGCCCGCGCGGAACAGATCGTCGGGGACGTGGCGGTATTCCTCGCGGATCGCGGCCGCGTAAGCGGCGTACTCCTGCGCTGTCCCACCGAGCACGACCAGGTCGGCGTCGCAGAGCACCGCGCCGTTGGCATCGCCGGCTTCCGGGTTGTGACCACGGGTGAGGACCACCAGGCGCATCACCTCGTGCACCAGTTCGGGTGTGGCGCCGAGTGATTCGAGCACGTCGCGAGCCAGATCGGCGCTGCGTTCCTCGTTGTCGGCGCGGTCGACGGCGTAGATCGCGTCGTGGAAGAAGGCCGCGTAGCGCACGGCGTCGATATCGGTTGCGGCATCGGCCAATTCGTCGATGGCGGCGAGCATCACCGACAGGTGGGTGAGGGTGTGGTAGCGGCGGTGTGGTTCGGCGTAGCGGCCGATGATGCCGATCCCGATGGCTTCGGAGTCGGTCCCGGCCAAGGCGATCCACCGATCGAGCAGGTTCTCCGCGAGCACAGACATCCCTCCAGTCTCATGCCGCGTCAACTGTCGGGCAACCCCGTCTTCGCCACGAGAACCCGAATACCGTTCTGCCACAACGGGCCGGAATGCCGGGCATGACCGCCGCGTTCGTACCGGTATGACCCGAACCATCGCGCTGTCCGAAGAGTTGTCCACCTATATCGACAACGAGAAGGCGTATGCCACCGTCGCCACCCTCGGCCCCGACGGGCATCCGCACCTGACTGTCGTCTGGATCAAGCGCAACGGCGACGACCTGCTCTTCTCCACCACCGTCGCCCGCCAGCAGGCCAAGAACCTGGCCCGCGACCCCCGCGTCACCGTGATGGTCAACCCGCCCGAACGCCCGTTCGTCTATGCCGCCATCCGCGGCACCGCCACCCTCGTGCCGGATCCCGATCGTCTGCTGCCCGACGAGTTGTCCCTGAAATACACAGGTCTGCCCTACGCCGAGTTCAACCCGGCCTCGGCAGACGACGCCGAACGGGTGACGGTACGGATCACGCCGTACAAGGTGACCGGCCGCCTCTGACCTCAGGCCTTGTGGGCTTCCTCCTGGGCGTGCTGTGCCTGGGCCAGCTGAGCAGGCGTGAAGCGCAAGGTCACCGCCACCACGGCGGCCAGCAGCGCCAGACCCGAGCAGACGAGCAGGACCGTGGTGTAGCCGCTGGTGAGCGCGTCGAGCTGGGGTCCGGTCATGGCCGACACCTTGGTGTCGGGGCTGCCGCCGAGCGACAGGGTGCGCGAGGCCGCGATCGGGCTGAGCAGCCCGATCGCGATCGGCGTCGCCAGGTTCATGAACATCTGTCCCACCGCCGAGAGCGGACCGATATCGGACGGCGGCACGTCGACCAGCACGCACAGCGGTGCGAGCACCATCGCCACACCCACCCCGAACCCGATGACGACGAGCAACGGCAGCAGGGTGATGAAGTAGCCGATGTGGCGGTCCAGTGTCGACCCGAACAGCAGCGCCCCCGACAGCACGAGCGCGGCGCCGGTCAGCAGCCAGCGCGGCGGCACCAGCAACGCCGCCTTGGAGGCCAGCGCGCCGCCGACACCGATGCCGATGGTGAACGGGATACAGGCGATACCGGCGTGCAGCGGGCTGTAGCCGAGCGAGTTCTGCAGCATCTGGGCGACGAAGAACGTCATCGCGCCGAGCACCGCGCCCGCCAGGAAGATCAGCAGGAACGTCGAGTTGCGGTCGCGGCTGTCGAACAGCGACCACGGCAGCAGCGGGTCGGCCTCGTTGCGCTCGATGAGCACGAACGCCACGAGCAGCACCACACCGACGATCAGCGAGGTCAGGATGACCGGGCTGCCCCATCCCCACGACGGTCCCTCGGTGGCGCCGAACACGACCAGCGCGCAGGCGAGAGTGCCGAGCACCGCGCCCTTCACGTCGAGGGGCGCGCGGTGGTGGGCGGTGTCGGAGAGCGTGTACATCGCGCCGACCACGATCAGCGCGCCGATCGGCACATTGATGAGGAAGATCATCCGCCACGACATCTCGGTGAGCAGACCACCGATCACCAGGCCGCTCACCGACCCGATTCCGGCCATCGATCCGACGACGGCCACCGCCTGGTTGCGTGCCTTACCCGGCGCGAAAGTGGTGGCGACCAGCGCGAACGCGGTCGGTGCCGCGATCGCCGCGCCCGCACCCTGGAAGGCGCGCGCGATCAGCAGGGCCAGCTCGCCCTGGGCGAGACCGCAGGCCAGCGAGGCGGCGGTGAACAGGCCGACACCGGTGATGAGCATGCGTTTGCGGCCGAAGACGTCACCGAGGCGACCGCCGAGCAGCATCATGCCCGCGAAGGTGAGGCCGTAGGCGGTGACCGTCCACGCGCCGCCCGAGCTGGAAAGGCCGAGTTCGTCCTGCAGGCGGGGCAGCGCGAAGATCACGACGGTGCCGTCGAGCACGACCATGAACTGCAGGCCGCTGAGAACGATGATCGCGAGCCCGAAGGCCGACTGCTTCACCGGGGACTGCTTCGAGGCAGCGGGGTTTTCGAGCACAGTCGACCACTGTAAACGACACCGTCGGCGCCACCCGCCGAGATCGTGACCTCAGGCGGGGTCGGCGGCCTCGGCACCGAAGGCCGCCGTCGGCCCGATGACGATGATCGCGGGCGGCCGGATGCCCTCCTGCTTGACCCGCTCGGCGACGGTGGCCAGGTCGGCGCGCACCACCCGCTGGGTACGCAGGGTGCCCTCCTGGATGACGGTGGCCGGGGTGTCGGCGGGCTTGCCGCCGTCGAGCAGGGCGGCGGCGAACTTGTCGATGCGTTCCACGGCCATCATCAGCACGAGGGTGCCGCGCAGCTTGGCCAGCGCCGACCAGTCGACCAGCGAGTCCGGGTGATCGGGGGCGACGTGTCCACTCACGACCACGAATTCGTGGGTCACCCCGCGATGGGTCACCGGGATGCCCGCGGCACCGGGTACCGAGATGGGGCTGGTGATGCCGGGTACCACCGTCACGGGGATGCCGGCCTCGGCGCACGCCTCGAGCTCCTCGTACCCGCGCCCGAAGACGTACGGGTCGCCCCCCTTGAGCCGGACGACGAATTTGCCCGCCTTCACGCCCTCGACGAGGGCGAGGTTGATCGCCTCCTGCGCCATGGACCGGCCGTAGGGGATCTTCGCCGCGTCGATGACCTCGACGTGCGGGCCGAGTTCGGCGAGCAGTTCCGGCGGTGCGAGCCGGTCGGCGACGACCAGGTCGGCGCGGGCGAGCAGGCGGCGGCCGCGCACGGTGATGAGGTCCGGGTCGCCCGGTCCACCACCCACCAGTGCGACACCGGGCGTCACCGGTTCCGAATCGTCGGTCACCACACCGGATTGCAGCGCTTCGAGCAGACCGTTGCGGACCGCGGCCGAGCGCCGGTGCGCGCCACCGGCCAGCACGCCGAGGGTGAGACCGTCGTAGCGGGCGGTCGCCGGGGTGACGGCGGTGCCGTCGCGGGCGATGTCGGCCCGCACGCAGAAGATCCGTTTCGCGGTGGCCTCGGCGACCACGGCCGCGTTGGTCTCGGGTTCGTCGGTGCAGGCCATCGCGTACCAGGCCTCGTCGAGATCACCGTCGCGGTAGTCGCGCAGTTCGACGGTGAGTTGCCCGGCCGTTGCCATGCCCTCCACGGCGGGGGTCACGGCCCGGCTGACCACGTGCACGTCCGCACCGGCGGCCACGAGCAGCCCGAGCCGACGCTGGGCGACGGTGCCGCCGCCGACGACAACGACTCTGCGTCCACGCAGATCGAGCCCGACCAGGTAGTTCGGGTCCCCGGCGGGCTGGGTCGATGCGGTGTCAGACGTGTTCGGCACAATGTCCGAGCCTAGTTCCTGACGCGCCGATCCCCGCACCCACCCGGCCGTTGCCACGTCGACCCGCCGCCGGGCATCGGTCCACCCGATGGACAGCTCTCCACGCGGGCCCCGCCGCACCGGGCCCGGCTCAGCCCACGTACGGATTGTTCTGCACCCACCGGAAACCGGTGCCGCGCAGGGGGAAGCCCTCGAGATCGACGCGGGTGAGGACGACCGTCGCCTGCTCGCCCGCGAGGTCGCCGCGCAGTGTGAGCCGGTCGTCCACCGCACGGTCCACGGCGAGGGTGGCATACGGTGTCGGCGCCTGATCGGGTGCGCTCGGGGCGGTCGCGAGCGTGAGACTCGCGGTCGCGGGGTCGAAGGTGGCCACGACCGGGACGATCGTGTCGTCCATGCGCTGATAGGCCGCCGTTCCCTTGTCGACGACGAGGCGCTGCCAGCGGACGGGGTCGGTGCTCAGCGGCGGCACCGACGTCTGGTCGATCGAGAACTCCGACACCTCCCAGATGCCGTACAGCTCCGGTTCCGTTGCGCCACCACCGTATTCGCGCCACGATTCGCCGGAGAACACGATCAACCCGACGACGATCCACGCCGCCGCCGCGACCTGGACCACGGTGGCCCACCGCTCGGCACGCGCGGACCGGAACAGCGGCGGTTGCGTCATCGGCTCCGAAGGACGTTGCAGCACCAGCACATCGAGCAACCGTCGCGCCTGCGGGGCGAGCAGCACCAGGCTCATCAGCAGCAGATGCCCCGACAGCATCTTCACCGGCACGTCGAAGGTGAGGTTCAGCAGGAACACCTGGGCCATGCTGATCACGCTGAGCATGGCACCGAGGGTCGCGGTGCGCGGCCAGAACAGCAGCAGCCCGGCGAGCACCTCGGCCGCACCGAGCGCCACCTCGTACGCGGGCGCCGAACCGACCTGGGTCCACAGCATCGACATCGGGCTCAGGTCGCCGACCCGGGTGAGCAGGGTGGTCAGCGCAGGTTCCGGCATCTGGGTGGGGACCAGTTTCGCGAAGCCGTAGAACAGCATCTGCCCGCCCACGGCCAGCCGGAGCCCGGTGAGGAACCAGCTCGCTCCCCGAGGGTAGGAACGTCGGCGCCGGTCCAGAATCGACCACACCACGGTGACCAGCACCGCGACCACCAGCACCAGCCCGCACTGGATCCAGATGGCGGCCTGGTCGCCGCTGCCGTTCATCGTCAGTTCGGCCTCCACCCCTAACACGTGCTCACCGATCCAGCTGCTCACCGGGGCCAGCGTGAGCAGCTGCCAGGCGATGGCGTCCTCGGGGATCCGCAAGGCGATCACACCGAGGAACACGTAGCTGATCTGGGCCATCCACAGGCAGAAGAGGCCGAGGTACGCGACGCAGAACCGGAACGCGAGCCGGGTGAGCGGGTGCCACTCGGGCGCGAGTTCGCGCGCCGGTTCCTCGACCGCGTGCTCCGCGACAACTGCCGTCACTGCGTACCTCCACCTCGAAAAGGATTGTCCGGCAAGCTTCACCGATACCGACGCGGGCGCGCATCGGGGGAAACCCCGATCTTGGAGGTGTCAACCCTGAATCCCGCTCACCGACGCCCGCCTTACATTCCGGCCGGTCTTCCGGTACGCCGGTACGGAACACGTTTCACCACGCCGACAGGGGACCCCACGTATGTCCGAGGACACCGACCACACCGCGCAGCAGTCGCTGACCGTCACCGAGCTCGACCTCGACGCATTCGGCGAGCGGCTCTCGGGGTGGCTGTCGGACAAGGTCGGCGCCGACGCCCCACCGACGATCGGCAACCTCAGCAAGCCCGCCACCGGCGGCATGTCGAGCACCACCGTGCTGTTCGATGCCGAATGGTCGGTGGACGGGGTCGCCGAGAGCGGTTCGTTCGTCGCGCGGATGGCGCCCGAGGACTCGTCGTTTCCGGTGTTCCAGTCCTATGACCTGCCGTTGCAGTACCAGGTGATGTCGGGTGTCGCGGCGGCGTCGGAGGTTCCCGTGCCCGCCCTGCGCTGGCTCGAGACCGACGAATCACTGTTCGGTACACCGTTTTTCGTCATGGACAAGATCGATGGCCAGGTGGTCGCCGACAACCCGCCGTACGTGTTCTTCGGCTGGGTGTTCGACGCCACCTCCGCCGAGCGCGCGGGCATCACCGCTGAAACAGTCAAGGTGATCGCGCAGGTGCACGCCATCGACGATGCGGCACAGCGCTTTCCGGCGCTCGACGGCGAAGGGTCCGCGCTGCGCAGGCATTTCGAGGCTCAGCGCGCCTGGTACCGATGGGCGCTGGCCGACGACGGCGTCGACATCCCGCTGATCGAGCGCGCCTTCGACTGGCTGGAGGCGAACTGGCCCGCCGAGACCGGCGCCGAGGTGCTCAACTGGGGTGACGCGCGCCCCGGCAACATCCTGTTCGACGGCTTCACCCCGGCCGCGGTGCTGGACTGGGAGATGGCCACCCTCGGCCCCCGCGAGCTCGACCTGGGCTGGCTGATCTTCATCCACCGGTTCTTCCAGGACATCGCCACCCGGTTCGACCAGCCAGGCCTCGCCGACTTCCTGCGCCGCGACGATGTGGTCGCCGAGTACGAGAAGCTCACCGGCCACACCGTCACCGACCTGGACTTCTACATCGTGTACGCGGCGCTGCGCCATGCCATCGTGATGGCGCGGATCAAGCGGCGGATGATCCATTTCGGCGAGGACACGGTGCCCGGCGAACGCGACGACTACATCATGCACCGGCGCGGACTCGAAGCGCTGCTCGACGGCACCTACGAATGGGACTGACGATGAACGCGATCATGCCCGTCCCCCTGGACGAATACCCGGTCCATCAGACGCCGCTGTCGCTGGCCCGGGTGGCGACCAGCGACCGGAATTTCTACGACCGCTACTACTTCAACGCCTTCGACCCAGCCGGTGACACCATGCTCATCACCGGGTTCGGCGTGTACCCGAACCTGGGTGTGGTCGACGCGTTCGCGTGCGCACGCCAGGGCGACACCCAGCACAGTGTGCGGTTCTCCGACGCGCTCACCTCGCGTGATCTCGACACCCGCGTCGGTGGTTACCGCATCGAGGTGATCGAGCCGCTGCAGAAGTTGCGCGTGGTGTGCGAGCACGACGATCTCGGTTTCGACCTCACCTGGACCGGGGCGCAGCCGGCCGTGCAGGAACAGCCGCACCTGATCCTGTCCGGCACGCGGCCCATCATCGAGGCATCGCGTTTCGCCCAATTGGGTTCGTGGGAGGGCACTCTCGCGGTGCACGGGCGCGACTACTCCGTCGACCCGGCGGTGTGGACCGGCAGCCGCGACCGCTCCTGGGGCATCCGTCCCTCCGGCGAACCCGACCCGGCGGGCAGGCCGACGGGTATGGGTGGTTTCTGGTGGTTGTACGCGCCGCTGCGGTTCCCCGATTTCGCCATCGTGGTGATCGTGCAGGAGGAACCCGACGGCACCCGTACCCTCAACAACGCGGTGCGCATCTGGAACGACGGCCGCAAGGAACAACTCGGCTGGCCGCGCATGACCTGGGTCTACGAGCCGGGCACCCGCCACCCGCGCTCGGTCCGCCTCGACATGACGACCCCCGACGGCAAGCCCCTCGAGGTCGAGATCGAGTCCCGCCCCGGCATCGCCCTGCACGTGGGCTGCGGATACGGCGCCGACCCCGACTGGACCCACGGCCGCTGGATGGGTGAGAACTGGTCGCTGTCGAGCACCTACGACCTCACCGACCCCGGCGTCCGAGCCCGTGTCCCCTACGGCGTGATCGACCACATCGGCCACGCCCGCTGCGGCGACGTCGAGGGCTGGGGCCTGTTCGAGCACGCATCCATGGGCCGCCACGACCCCACCGGTTTCGCCGATTGGTCCTCGGTCGCCCCCTGAGGGTGAGGAACTTCCGCGCGAGAGGAAAGGTGCCGCCGCGACAACGAGGTCGCGGCGGCTCCGTTTTCTGTGCTGTGTGAACTTCTATGCGGCCGTGGCGAAGTCGGCCAGCAGCGACGGCACGGCGGCGTCGAAACCGGCGACATCGAGCATGCCCGCGTCGTCGGGATCGGCGATGCTGAAGTTCGTCGCGGTCATACCGACCACCACCAGCTTGGCTCGCGGGTTCACCTCGCGGCGGTACCGGGCCAGCGCCTGGTGTGGGTGCATCGAACCCGCCCATGTCTCGTTGTCGGTGAAAACCGAGAACACGTCGACCTCGATGCCCTTGTCCAGCGCGTGCAGGATGGGCAGCGCGCAGTCCGTTCCGCCGAACGGCAGTCCCGACACCGCGCGAATGGCGTCGTCCAGGCGCTGACGCGGTGAGATCGCCAGCTCCGACAGCGCGTTCGACTGCGACCGACCCTTACCGCCACTGGTGAACCCGACGATCTGGTGCCGGGGTTCGGTGCGAGCGGTGACCAGGGCGAGCGCGGCCGACGCCTCGCGTGCCGACAGCGGCAGACCGCTGATCGGCGCCGTCATCGACCCGGACACGTCGAGCGCGAGCAGGTGCCGCAGACCGGTCGGCTGGACGAGCTCGAAGGCCGCGTAGAACGCGGAGTCGAGCGCGTCGACGACCGGAGCCGACGGCGTCCAGGTACCCGAACCGCGTGCCGAACGCCCGGAAGCGTAGGTACGCAGAGCGATCAGCACCGAGACAGGGTGCACCCGGGCCGCGCGCAGCCGCGCCGGATCGGTGAGCTGGGCGCAGATCGCGGCCGTCCGCGATCCGAGCGGGTCCAGCAGGCCGAGCCGGGTGAGACGCGGGAGCTGACGCAGCAGTGCAGTCTGCGGAATCCCGTTGTCCAGCAGCGCCTCCCACACCTCGGGCGAGTTCAGCGCGGCATCGGGCAGCATCTCCCAGCCGAGCCGGTACTCGCGAACCAGCGCGGGCACCTGATCGGCCGGGGCGGTCTGCGCACGCTGGAAGCCCTCGACCACGGTCAAGCCGTCGAGTTCCGTTGCGCGACCGCAGATCCAGTCGAACAGCCTGCGTCGTTCGTCGTCGGTGGCCGTCGGGTGTGACAGGCGAAGCAGGTCGCGGTGCGTCCAGCCTTCACGCTGCCGGTACTTGACCGCCTGGAAGGCGAGCGCGTCGACCGGCTTGTCCAGGTACCAGTTCGCCACCGCCCGGCGCAGCCCGCGACCCCAGCCGCGGAACTGCTCGATGTACCCGGCGAACAGGAACAGGTGCGTGCCGGTGCGCGCGACCTGCGGCAACGCGGCCAAGGCGGCCCGACGGCCGTCGACATCACCGACCGATGCGGCGGCGGCGAGCGCGAACAGCGCGGGATTCTGTCGTGGTGCGCGACCGGAGGTGGAGATCTCCACGATCTCGCGCACCAGGTCGGCGGTGTGCTCGGCCGCGTACTCGACGAGGAACTCTGCGTTGTCGGCGGTGAGCGCCGTGGGGTTCACGTAGTAGGTTCCCGATTCGGTGCCGAGCGTGAGGAAGCGGCGCACCCGTGCCTGGGGCGTGATGTCGAAAACGTAGCCACCGGCGTTGTTCACGACCTGACGATTGTCGGCCGGTGCGGACTGCGGTGTGCTGCGACGGTTGAACCGCGACAGAATATTCATTGTTCCCCTCCGGTACGCCCGTGGGCGTCGATATTCGGCCCCGGACCCGACGGGGCATGTATGCGGAGTGGGGCAGGCGTGGTGTTTCGACCGGAGACGGAAATTGCTTTCCGACGCGGGGATCGAACCCGCCCGACTCGAGAGGTCACCAGATAACCGACCGAATCCGGCCCGCCCTACTCCGTCGCAATCGCACGGCGGGCGTGTGTGTCCCGACCGGACGCGCCGAGTGCTCTACCAGGCTGAGCTACCGCCACCGCGCGGTGGCGGGCAGGATTCGAACCTGCGACCGCTTGGATGAAAGGTAACCGATCAGTGCCGGCCCGCCGTACGACTGCTGGAACAGACGTTACTGTGCGCGGCCGATCTTGCCCAGTGAATTAATTCGGGTCGGCGTATGCCACAGCCACGACGATTCCGTCGACAATCGTTCGACCGCACACTGATTCGCCATTCCCTGCGAGTAGTGCGGCGGCCTCCGCGACGCTGGGGGTACCGACCGCGGATTCGGTGCGTGGTGAGCTGTGCGCAACCTCGACCGCGGACAATTCCTCGGCGGTGAATCCGAGCAGCGCGACTCCGAGTATCGCGGCGGCCGCCCGCACTTCCGGCTCGGCGGCTCGGGTGTCGAGCGTCGCCAGGCAGGCGATGCGGTACTCCCCCACAACCTCTTCGACGGCTCGCACGATGCGGTCCGATGTGGTGCCGGGGCGCAGACCGATGCCGACCGTGACTCGGTCCAGCGACCCCCTACCGTCAGTCACCGACGACCCGTCATCGGGATTCGAATCCCGTTGCGGCGTCGACGAATCGGCGGATGGCGTCAGGATTACCGGCAGGGTGGGTGTGCAGGTAGGAGGCATGAACCTGGCCCACCACCGCACCTTCGGAGACGGACTGCGTTGTGCGCCAGCCCCATGCGGCGTTCGCCGTGCCCGCCTTGGTCAGGCGGGTGCGGTGGAATTCGTGGCCACGTACTCGGGCGCCCGCTTGCCACAGCACCGAATCGTGCAGGGCGACGGCGTCGCGGTAGCCGAGGGTGAGGCGGGGGCCGAATTCGGCGTCGGCGTCGATCACGCCTGCCATGGGGTGCCTGTCGAGGGAGCGGGTGAGGTAGAGCAGTCCGGCGCATTCCGCGTGGATCGGGAGACCGTGGGTGGCGCCGTCGGCGATCGCGCTGCGCAGGCGTACATTTGCCGACAGCTGCGCGGCGTGTTCTTCCGGAAAGCCACCGGGAAGCACCAGACCCGCTGTGCCCTCGGGCAATTCGTCGGCCAGTGGATCGAAGACCACGACCTGCGCTCCGGCTGCCAGAAGCAATTCTCTGTGCTCGGCGTAGCCGAAGGTGAAGGCAGCGCCGCCGGCCATCGCGATCACCGGCCCCCCGATCCGGGTGGGGCGGTGGCCGGCGGTCGCGTCCGTGATCGTGGTGTTCGGCAGTAGGGATCGCTCGGACAATGTCGCCGGGGCGGGATCGTGTGGAGTTCGCGCGGTAGAGGGCGACCCGCCGAGCTCGCCGGACGACTGCTCTCGATCAGGCCCGGCTCGATCGGCGGCTGCAGCCAGTTCGGTCAGCGGATCCCAGGCGGGGCCCTGCACCGATCCGGCGGCAAGGGCGACGATGGCCGGGAGGTCGACATGGGCGGCGACCAGCGTGGTCATCGCGTCGACCGCGCGGGTGGCGGCGGTGCCGTGTTCGACGGCGGGGATGAGGCCGAGATGGCGTGAGGGGACTTCCAGTTCGGTCATCCGGGGGAGCACGCCGAGGACGGGGACGCCCACGCGGTCGCATGCCGAGCGCAGGACCTGTTCGTGGCGTTCGCTGCCGACGCGGTTGAGGATCACCCCGCCCAGGCGGACCGAGGAGTCGAAGGTGGCGAAACCGTGGAGCAGGGCGGCCAGGCTCTGCGAGTGTCCGCGCGCGTCGACAACGAGCACGACGGGTGCGCCGAGCAGGCTCGCCACCTGCGCGGTAGACCCCTCCGCCACCGCCTCCGTCCGATGCTCGTCGATGCGACCGTCGAACAGGCCCATCACGCCCTCGACAACCGCGATATCGCACCCCTGCGCGCCGTGGCGGTACAGCGGGACCACCCGATCCTCACCCACCAGAACAGGATCGAGGTTCCGGCCGGGGCGCCCCGCGGCGAGCCCGTGATACCCGGGGTCGATGTAGTCCGGGCCGACCTTGAACGGCGCCACCTGGTGCCCGGCCCGACGCAACGCGCCGATGAGCCCGGTGGCCAACGTCGTCTTGCCGCTACCCGACGCCGGGGCCGCGATAACGATCGCCGGCGCGCTCACGGTCGCCGCTCCCACACGACCGTCGTTCCACTCCCCGTTCGTTCCACAACGGCTGCCGAGCCAACGACCTTTCGTTCCCCCACAGCTGCCGGGCCAGCCACCATTCGATCCACCACAGCCGCCAGGCCGCTCGCTGTTCGATCCGCCACCGCCGGCGGCCCGGCCACCGTTCGATCCACCAGAGCTGCCGCGTCGGCCACCATCGGATTCCGCACGGCTGTCGAGCCAGTCACCATTCGATACCGCGCTGACCCTTGCGGCCCGCGTCCATCGGGTGCTTCACCTTGGTCATCTCGGTGACCAGGTCGGCGGCATCGATGAGCGCCTGCGGTGCGTCGCGTCCGGTGATGACGACGTGCTGGTTACCTGGTCGTTCGGTGAGGGTTTTGACGACCTCGTCGATATCGACCCAGCCCCACTTCAGAGGGTAGGTGAACTCGTCGAGCACGTAGAAGCGGTGCTGCTCGGCGGCGAGCCGCCGTGCGATCTCCTGCCAGCCCGCGAGCGCGGCGGCGGCGTGGTCTTCCTCGGTCCCGTGCTTGCGGGTCCACGACCACCCCTCCCCCATCTTGTGCCACTCCACCGCGCCGCCCGCGCCGGTCTCCTCGTGCAGGGTGCCGAGGGTCCGGAACGCCGCTTCCTCGCCGACCTTCCACTTCGCGCTCTTCACGAACTGGAACACGGCCACGTCGAAACCCTGATTCCAGGCCCGCAACGCCATCCCGAACGCCGCCGTCGACTTCCCCTTGCCCGGCCCGGTGTGCACGGCGAGCACCGGTTGATTACGCCGCTGCCGCGTGGTCAGCCCGTCCGCGGGGACGACCTCGGGAACACCCTTGGGCACAGCAACTCCTCTTCTCGACCCGCTCACGCGGGTCAATTCACGGCCTCGAACAGCACGGCCACCGGACCGACCGCACAGCGCCGACTCGGGATCATTTCTATCAGGACGTGCCGTCATGCCCGCCCCGCACAGGTACGGCTCGGGCGGGGCTAGGCGGCGCGGGCCGACCCGCGCACGACGTCCGCGACGGTTTCGCCGGTGAGTTCGTCCAGGCGCAAATAGCGGGCTCGCAGGTCGCGGGCCAGTTCGGCGGCCAAGCCCAGGCGGATCATGCCGCGTTCGCAGTCGATGACCATCGCGGTGTGGCCTTCGCCTGCGATCGAGCGTGCGGCGGTGCGGGCGCGCGGGAGGGGTGCTGTGCCGCCGGTCGCGCGGCCGTCGGTGAGCAACACCAGCATCGGCCGACGGCGAGGATCACGGACCTGTTCGCGGGCGATCACCTCGCGGGCCTTCAGCAAACCGGCCGCGAGAGGTGTCTTCCCGCCGGTGCGCAGACCGGCCAGGCGGCGTACGGCGATGTCGACCGAGGAGGTCGGCGGCAGGACCAGCTCGGCCTCGCTGCCGCGCACGCTGATCACCGCCACCTTGTCGCGGCGCTGGTAGGCGTCGCGCAGCAGGGTGACGACGGCGCCGGTGACGGCGGTGAGCCGGTCGCGGGCGGCCATCGAACCGGAGGTGTCGACGACGAAGACGACCAGATTGCCTTCGCGCCCTTCGCGATACGCGCCACGCAGGTCTTCGATCGCCAGGGCGAGCGGGCCGGCGAACCGGCCACGCTCGACCTGCTTCGGTGCGGCGGCGAAGACGGTGCCGAGCAGGTGCAGACCGGTGGAGGTGTCGGTGTGGGGGCGAACCATGCGACCGGTGCGGGTCTGGGCGCGGGAGCGGCGGCCGGGGGCGCCTTCACCGATGCCGGGGACTTCCCAGCGGGGGGCCGGCTTGGAAGTGGAACCGGGTGTGCCGGAAAGGCTTTCGGCGTTCGGCCGAGAACCCTTGTCGTCGGAGCCATTGTTGCTCGAACCGGCATCGTTCGGGCGGTTGCCATTCGGGCCTCCACCGGGCCCACCGTCCGGACCGCTGCCGTTCGGGCCGCTCGGTCCACCGTCCGGGCCGTCGTCATCCGGTCCGTCGCTGTCGTCAGGGCTACCCTCGCGCGGGTCGTTGCCACGCGAGTTGTCACTCCCGAGCCGATCCTCGGAATCGTCGCCGAGGGGACCGCCCGGATCGGCATCCGACTCGCCAATCGCGCGACCATCGTCGGCCTGATCGTCGCTGCGGCTGTCCGGATTCTTCCCGTCGAGCGCCTGGTCATCGGCCGACCCGTCGAATTCGTCATCGTCGGAGGCGTTTTCGACCTCATCGGCCGCCGCCCGCATCGCCTCGTCGAGCTGTTCCTCACTGATCCCGGGCTCGTCGAACGGATCGCGCCGCCGCCGATGCGGCAGGGCCAGCTCGGCGGCGATCCGCACATCGTCCTCGGTGACCCGATCCCGGCCCCGCCAAGCCGCGTGCGCGGTCGCGGTCCGGGCGACGACCAGATCCGCGCGCATCCCGTCGACATCGAAGGCCGCACACAGCGCCGCGATCCGGCGCAGCTCGGCATTGTCGAGCACGACATCGGGCAGCCGGTCTCGTGCGGTCAGAATGCGTTCGGCGACAATCTGATCCGCGCCGGCGTAGCGGGCGGCGAAAGCGGCGGGGTCGGCTTCGTAGTCGAGGCGGCGGCGCACGACGGCCATCCGGGTCGACACGTCACGCGAGGCCGCCACGTCGACGGTGAGGCCGAACCGGTCGAGCAACTGCGGGCGCAGTTCTCCCTCTTCGGGATTCATCGTGCCGACGAGCACGAACCGCGCCGGATGCGAATGCGACACCCCGTCGCGTTCCACGTGCACGCGGCCCATGGCGGCGGCATCGAGCAGCACGTCGACCAGGTGGTCGTGCAGGAGGTTGACTTCGTCGACGTAGAGCACGCCGTGATGGGCCGCGGCCAGCAGACCGGGACGGAACGCCTGTTCCCCGTCGCGCAGCACCCGCTCGAGATCCAGCGAACCGACTACGCGGTCCTCGGTGGCGCCGACCGGCAACTCGACCAGCCGGGCCGGCCGCGCGCCGGTCTCGTCGACCACCGGCGGCAGCAACTGCGCGAGCGCGCGCACCACTGTCGACTTCGCGGTGCCCTTCTCGCCCCGCACCAGCACCCCGCCGATTCCCGGGTGCACCGCCGACAAGATCAACGCCAGCTGCAACCGCTCCTGCCCCACCACAGCGGAGAACGGGAACCCCGCCTCACCCACTGCCCGCGCAGCGGTGTGCGGACCAGCGGCAACATCAGCAAAACCAGGCACGCCCCCACTGTATGCGCGGCCCCTTCGCCCCCGATCCCCGGGCATCACTGCCCGACGAGCAGCACCCGGTGCGCTGCCCACGACGATCGCATCCGGCGGCGCCGCGCCGTAGTGGCGCGCGTCCCTCGACGGACCGGAAGGCATGGTCGGAGATGGTTACCCGGGAAGATCAGCCGCGACGCATCGGGACGTGCATGATGCCGTCGTCGTCGTATTCCGGTCCGTCGACGGTGAACCCGAACTTGGCGTACATGTCGACAAGGTGTGATTGGGCATCCAATCGCACAGTCGCCGAACCGGTTTCGGCCAGCGCCGCCTGCATCAGCCGGGTCGTGTAGCCGCGCTTGCGAGCATCCGCCGCGACGCAGACCCGGCCGATGCGGAACCCGTCCGGTTCCTCGAGCAGGCGCAGCGTCGCGGCGATCTCGCCGTCGTCATCGATCCACAGGTGACGCGTGCCGGGAAGCAGGTCACGCCCGTCCAGTTCGGGGTAGGCGCATTCCTGCTCCACGACGAACACGTCGACGCGCAACGTCAGCAGCCGATACAGGGTGGCGGAGTCGAGGTCCGCCGCCCACGACCGTTTCAGCACGACCGGCACGGCGGGCTATCGCACCTGGGCGAAGCCGAGCGCGTCTTCCTGGGTGGTGGCGCTGACCTCGTCGAGCTTGAGCGTCTTGTTGGTCCAGTCCCACACTTCCTGGAACAGGGCCTGGTTCTCCGACAGCTTCTGGCCGAGCGAGGGGATCATCTGCTGCAGCTGCGGGGTCCAGTCGGCGTATTCACGCGGGAAGCAACGCTGCATCACATCGAGCATCGCGGTGACACAGGTCGACGCGCCGGGCGAGGCACCGAGCAGACCGGCGATGCTGCCGTCCTGAGCGGAGATGACCGCGGTGCCGAACTCGAGCACGCCACCGGCACCCTTGCGCCGGATCACCTGCACGCGCTGACCGGCGGTGATGAGCTCCCAGTCGCGGCCGTCGGCCCGCGGCAGGAACTCCTCGAGCACACCGACCTTGCCGTTCTGCGACTTCAGCAGCTCGCTGATCAGGTACTTGGTGAGACCCATCTCGGTGAGACCCACGCCGACGAGCGAACCGATGTTGTTCGGCTTGATCGACTTGAACAGGTCGGCGTTGGAGCCGTCCTTGAGGAACTTGGGGGTCCAGCCGGCGTAGGGGCCGAACAGCAGGCCCTTCTTGCCGTTGATGACGCGAGTGTCCAAGTGCGGCACCGACATCGGCGGCGCGCCGACGGCGGCCTTGCCGTACACCTTGGCCTCGTGCGCGGCGATCAGGTCGGGGTTGGTCGAGCGCAGGAACTGGCCGCTGATCGGGAACCCGCCGAAGCCCTTGGCCTCCTTGATGCCCGACTTCTGCAGCAGCGGCAGCGCGCCACCACCGGCGCCGACGAACACGAACTTCGCGTTGATCGTGCGCGACCGGTAGGTGCGCAGGTTGCGCACGGTGACGTTCCAGGAGCCGTCGGACTGCTTGTCGAGGTCGCGGACCTCGGTGCCGAAGGCGATCTCGCCGCCGGAGTAGCCGACGTAGGCCAGCAGCTGCTTGGTGAGCGCGCCGAAGTCGATGTCGGTGCCGCCGTCGGTCCAGTTCAGTGCGATGGGGTCGGAGAAGTCACGGCCCTTGGCCATCAGCGGCAGCCGCTTGGTGAACTCGTCGGGGCTGTCGATGAACTCCATGCCGCGGAACAGCGGGTGCGGCGCCAGCGCCTCGTAGCGCTTCCGCAGGTACTCGACGTTGTCGGCACCGTGCACGAAGCTGACGTGCGGAATGGGGTTGATGAAGCGCGACGGGTCACCGAGGACGCCCGCGTCGACCGCGGAGGCCCAGAACTGCCGCGAGACCTGGAAGCGTTCGTTGATGTCGATCGCCTTGCTGACATCGACCGAGCCGTCGGCGTTCTGCGGGCTGTAGTTCAGCTCGCACAGCGCCGAGTGACCGGTACCCGCGTTGTTCCACGGGTCGCTGCTCTCGGCGGCGGCGGCGTCGAGCCGTTCGAACACCGAAACCGTCCAGTCCGGCTGCAACTGCCGCAGCAGCGCGCCCAGCGTGGCACTCATGATGCCTGCGCCGATGAGAACTACATCGGTCTTTTCAATCTTCGCAGCGTTCGGCACGGGTAGATCGACTTCCTTGTCCTTCTCAGCTAACCACCGGCGGGTGAGTTCGCTTGGCGCGGGCGCTTGGCAGTGTTGATGCGACTCGCAGTGAATCGCCGGGGGTAGGTTACCCGTCGTTCACCTGAACTCAATTGTGCACCTCAGCAGATCGCCTCACTGCACCCGACCTGCCGAATGTGATGTAAACCAACCCTGCACGTCGCCGTGACCCCGCGATAGATTGGCGGGTGTGACGAACGAAACGCAAGGGATCGCCGACCGGACCGACGAGCAGTGGCAGGCCGACATCCTCGGCACGGCGTACCAGCAGCGAACCCTGCCGCTCGGTACCGACCCCGACGGCGAGGGCGAGATCGTCGCCACCCTGGTTCGCTACCTGCCCGACGCCACCGCCCCGGCACACGAGCCGACAGTGCTCTACGTGCACGGCTTCACCGACTACTTCTTCCAGGAGCACCTGGCCGAGCATTTCGCCGCACGCGGCCACCGCTTCTACGCACTCGACCTGCGCAAATGCGGCCGCTCACGGCGCGAGGGGCAGAGCGCCCACTACGTCAGCGACCTGGCGCTCTACGACAGCGAACTCAACGAGGCGCTGCGGATCGCGCGCGAGGAGACCGGCAACGATGTGCTGATCGTGGCGCACTCGACCGGCGGCCTGATCACGCCGCTGTGGCTGGACCGGCTCGAGGCCGCGGGCGGCAGCGCGGCGGCGGGCGTAGCCGGGGTGGTGCTCAACAGCCCCTGGTTCGATCTGCAGGGACCGTCGTACTACCGCACCGTCGGCACACCCATCATCAACGCCGTCGGCCGGTTCCGCGCGTTCGCGCAGATCCCGGGCATGGGGGTGAGCACCGCCTACGGCGACAGCCTGCACCACACCCGCTCGGGTGAATGGGACTACAACCTGGACTGGAAGCCGCTGACCGGCGAACCGGTGCGCCTCGGCTGGTTGCGGGCGATCCGGCAGGGCCAGGCGCGGCTGCAGCAGGGGCTCACCATCGGGGTGCCCGCGCTGATCCTGCGTTCGCGGGTCACCAAGTTCGCGCGACAGCACAGTTCCGCCGTCGACGTGGCCGATGCCGTGCTCGACGTCAAGCAGATCCAGCGCTGGGCAGGCTGCCTGGGCGAACGCACCACCATCGTCCCCATCGACGGCGCCCGCCACGACGTGTTCCTGTCCTCGGAGGCCGTCCGCGCGGTCGCGTTCGCCGAGACCGACAGCTGGCTCGACTGGCTCGCCGCCTACCGCAAGTCCTGATCCTGGGCGTTTGATCACCACGCTCTCAGGTCAGTAACGCCCGAGAGCCGAACGCCACCGGAGCGTGGTGATCTCGATTCACCAGAGGCTGGTACGCAGGACGATCTCGGTGGCGAGTTCGTGGCCCGCCTCGGTGGCGATGTTGTCGACTTCCAAAGGGACGACACGGAATTCGCCGTAGACGAAGCGGCCGGAGGCGTCGGCGGTTGCGCGCGGGAGGCCCTTGGTGACCATCATCGTCACCGGGAGTTCGAGCGGCGGACAGGCCGGATCGGGGATCGTGCCGTCGGCTCCCGGCACGGCGGGATGGCCGTGGTCTGCGACGACGAGACTCATGAACCGGCCGAACCGGCCCGCACACACCCGCCAGGCGAGCGCCGCCCCGGCACCGCGTCCGGCCACGTTCACATAGGGCAGTTCGAGTTCGTCGAGAATGGCGTGCACCCCCGCCGGCTCGAGGCCTTCGACGGATTCCACGACGACGGTCTGCAGATCGGATTCGTGCAGCCGCGCGCACACCTTGTCGAACACGTCAGCAGGGTCGTCCGCATCGGGAAGCAACAGCACATTGTGCCGCGAGGAGGGCCCGTCGACCCGCACTGTCCAGGCCTGGTCACCGACCGTGATCTGCCGAGATTTCATGCCGGTTTACGGTACACGCCCACCCTGAACACCACCTGTCGTTCGGCCCCGGCGCTCCGACCGGCCGATGCCCGTGTACTGGGCTTTCACTGCCGGGAACGGCCGAATTGCCAAACCTGTCACAAGAGGAATCCCTTTCCGGCGAGGACGAGAGCGGTCCCACACCCGCGCGGCCTCGCGACCTGAGGCACAGCCGTGCCACTCGCCATAGGATTGCTCTCGAGTTCTATCGACATCATGGGGGGCCGCCCGAACGGTTCTCATCGACATCGGCAAAGACACCCAGGCCTACACCACGCCCGCCACCGCCGCCAAGGACTACATCTGGATCTTCGGCGTCGTCGTACTCGGCGCCCCGGCCCTAGTGTTCGGCTTCGCCGCGTACGTGATCAGCCGTGGCCGACCGAAACCGGGCAGCGCGACCGCCGAATCCACGGCGTGAACGCTTTTACTCACCGGGTGCGTCGAGGATTCCCGTTCGGATGATCGGGAGGTCGGTTGTGCCGCGCGCTATCAGTTCTTCCAGGGCGGGGATGTCGACATGTTTCTCGATCAGGTCGGCGAGTAGGTCGAGCTGGGCTTCCCGCACGGCGGTGACGGACGTGTCGGGGGCGACGGTGAAGCCGGTACGTCCCGCTCGAGTGGCCACTTCGGCCAGCCAGGCACGGCGGAACTCGTCGGACTCGAGCACGCCGTGCACGTGCGTGCCCCAGAGCGCTTCTCGTGCACTGCCTTCCGGAGCGCCGTCGATGGTGAGCCAGGTGGGATCGCCGCTGCGTCGCACCCGGCCGTGGTGGATCTCGTAGCCGTGCACAGGGATGCCTACGGCAGTCCCGGTTACCTGCTGTGCGATCTTCGGCTCCGCGAACTCGATGTCCAAGTCGAACAGCCCGAGGCCGTCGCCCACCCATGGAGTCCCGGACGGCATCCCCTCGTCTGCGGGCGTCCCTCCCGGGGCGGCGCCGCGCTCGGGAACAGCAGCCGTTGGCGACGGGAGGCGATCTCCGCCCGCGTATTCCACTCCGTCGACGATGCGACGGCCGAGCATTTGGTAGCCGCCGCAGATGCCGAGGACGGGGCGCCCGGTGGCGGCACGTGTGCGTAGTGCCGCGTCGATACCCTTGGCGCGCAACCACTCCAGGTCGGAGACGGTGGATTTGGAACCGGGGACCACCACGAGGTCGGCATTGGTCAGTTGGTGGGGGCTGTCGGCCCAGTGGACCGAGACGCCGGGTTCGCAGGCCAGGGCTTCGATGTCGGTGGAGTTGGAGATGCGGGGCAGGCGGATGGCGGCGACGGTGAGCCAGTCGGTGCCATGGGGCGGGGCGGGGCGGCCGACGGGGGTGCCCGCGATGGTGCCGAGGGAGTCTTCGGCGTCGAGCCAGAGGTCCTCGGCGAAAGGCAGGACGCCGAGGGTGGGGCGGCCGGTCAGGGCGGTGAGCTGGTCGAGGCCGGGCCGGAGCAGGGTCACATCGCCGCGGAATTTGTTGACGAGGAACCCCGCAACGAGTTGCTGGTCTTCGGGTTCCAGGACGGCGACGGTGCCGAACAGGTGGGCGAGCACTCCACCCCGGTCGATATCGCCGACGACGAGAACCGGAAGATCCGCCGCACGTGCCAGACCCATGTTCGCCAGGTCGGTCGCGCGCAGGTTGATCTCGGCGGGCGACCCGGCGCCCTCACAGATCACCACATCGAATTCCGCACGCAGCGAGGCGAGTTCGTCCGCCACCACTGCACGCAACTGCTGACGACGCGTGAAATAGTCTCGCGCACCGACGGTTCCGATCGCCTTCCCGCGCACCACCAATTGGGAACGGCGATCACTGCCGGGCTTCAACAGCACCGGGTTGAACCGCACGCTCGGCTCGAGCCCACACGCACGCGCCTGCAGGGCCTGGGCGCGCCCGATCTCCCCACCGTCGAGCGTGACGACGGAATTGTTCGACATGTTCTGCGCCTTGAACGGCGCGACCCGCACCCCGCGCCGCGCCAGCATCCGGCAGATCCCCGCCACCACAACGCTTTTGCCCGCGTCGGAGGTGGTCCCGGCGATCAGCAGTGCCCCGCGCAGCACACCGCTCACGGCAGGGTCAGGATTTCCGCGCCCGTCTCGGTGACCACCAGGGTGTGCTCGAACTGCGCGGTCCACTTGCGATCCTTGGTGACCACGGTCCAGCCGTCGTCCCAGATGTCGTAGTCGATGCCGCCGAGGTTGATCATCGGCTCGATGGTGAACGTCATGCCCGGTTCGATCACCGAGTCGATGTCGGGCTGGTCGTAATGCAGGATCACCAGGCCGCTGTGGAAGGTGGGGCCGACCCCGTGCCCGGTGAAGTCGCGGACAACGCCGTAGCCGAAGCGGTTGGCGTAGGCCTCGATGACGCGGCCGATGACATTGAGCGCACGGCCCGGCTTGACCGCCTTGATGGCCCGGTTGGTCGCCTCCTCGGTGCGCTCGACCAGCAGGCGCACCTCCTCGTCGACATCGCCGGCGAGGTAGGTCTTGTTGGTGTCGCCGTGCACGCCGTGGATGTAGGCGGTGACGTCGATATTGACGATGTCACCGTCCTCGATCACGGTGGAGTCGGGGATGCCGTGGCAGATCACCTCGTTGAGCGAGGTGCAGCACGACTTGGGGAAACCCTTGTAGCCAAGCGTGGAGGGGTAGGCGCCGTGGTCGCACATGTATTCGTGAGCGATGCGGTCGAGTTCGTCGGTGGTGACGCCGGGCGCCACCGCCTTGCCCGCCTCCTCGAGTGCCTGGGCGGCGATCTTGCCCGCGATGCGCATCTTCTCGATGGTCTCGGCCGTCTGCACCCAGGGCTCTTTGCCCTCGTTGACCGTCGGTTTCCACACGTATTCGGGGCGCTCGATGGAACGCGGGACGTCCCGGATCGGCGACTGGGTGCCGGGGACGAGTGGCTGACGGGTGCGCACGGACATACCGGAAGTGTACTTAGCCGACGTCGGCACCGGCCGCGACGGGTTCGAGGCGCACGACGATCCCCTTCGAGGTCGGGGTGTTGCTGATGTCGGCGACGCTGTCGAGCGGGACCAGCACATTGGTCTCCGGGTAGTAGGCCGCCGCCGAACCCCGGCTCGCCGGGTAGGCGACGACGACGAACTTCTCGGCGCGGCGTTCGCTGCCGTCGTGCCACACGCTGACGATGTCGACGGTGTCGCCGTCGGCCAGGCCGCGTTCGGCGAGGTCGTCGGGGTTGACCAGCACCACCCGACGCGCATGGTGGATGCCGCGATAGCGGTCGTCGCTGCCGTAGGGAACGGTGTTCCACTGATCGTGGGACCGCAGTGATTGCAGCACAAGGTAACCCGGCGGCACGTCGAGCGCGGTCACCTCGTTGCAGGTGAACCGCGCTTTGCCGGTGGCGGTTCGGAAGACGCCCTCGTTGACCGGATTGACCAAACGCAGCCCACCGGGCTGCGCCACCCGCTCGTTGAAGTTCTCGAAACCGGGCACAACCCGGGAGATGCGGTCGCGGATGGTCGCGTAGTCGGCGACGAACTCCTCCCACGGAATCGCCGAGGTTCCCAGCGTGCGGCGTGCGAGCCGGGAGACGATGGCCACCTCGCTGAGCAGATGTGGGGAGGCCGGGTCGAGGCGGCCGCGCGAGGCGTGCACTTCGCTCATCGAGTCCTCGACGGTGACGAACTGTTCGCCGCCTGCCTGGATGTCGCGGTCGCTGCGGCCGAGTGTCGGCAGGATCAGCGCGGTATCGCCGCACACCGTGTGCGAGCGATTGAGCTTGGTGGAGATCTGCACGGTGAGCGCGCAGCGGCGCAATGCCGCCTCGGTGACCTCACTGTCGGGGGTCGCGCGCACGAAATTGCCTGCGACACCGACGAATACCTTCGCGTTGCCGTCGCGCATGGCGCGGATGGCGTCGACCGAATCCAGGCCGTGCGCGGCGGGCGGAGTGAACGCGAACTCCTTTTCCAGCGCGTCGAGGAACGCCTGCGGCGGCCGTTCCCAGATGCCCATCGTGCGGTCGCCCTGCACGTTGCTGTGCCCGCGCACCGGGCACACCCCCGCACCGGGGCGGCCGATATTGCCGCGCAGCAGCAGGAAATCGACGATCTCGCGGATGGTCGGCACGCCGTGTTTGTGCTGGGTGAGACCCATCGCCCAGCACACGATGATCTTCTTGCTCGCCAGTACGCGCTGGTGAGCCTGCTCGATCTCGGCGCGTGTGAGACCGGTGGCCGCGAGCGCGGTATCCCAACTGATTCCACGCGCCTGCTCCGCAAATTCGGCGAAACCGCTGGTGTTCTCGGCGATGAAGTCGTGGTCGAGCACGGTGCCGGGCGCGGCGTCCTCGGCGTCGAGCAGCAGCCGATTCAGCATGCGGAACAGGGCGAGGTCGCCGCCGGGGCGGATCTTGAGGAACTGGTCGGCGATGGCGGTGCCGCGACCGAGCACACCGCGCGCCTTCTGCGGATTCTTGAACCGGATGAGCCCGGCCTCGGGCAGCGGGTTGACCGCGATGATCGTGCCGCCGTTGCGTTTGGTCTGCTCCAGCGCCGAGAGCATGCGCGGATGATTGGTGCCGGGGTTCTGGCCGACGACGAAGATCAGGTCGGCCTGATAGATGTCGTCCAGCGACACGCTGCCCTTGCCGACACCCAGGGTTTCGGTGAGCGCCGACCCGCTGGATTCGTGGCACATGTTCGAGCAGTCGGGCAGATTGTTGGTGCCGTAGGCGCGCACGAACAGTTGCAGCAGGAACGCGGCCTCGTTGCTGAGTCTGCCCGAGGTGTAGAACACCGCTTCGTCCGGCGAGTCGAAGCCGCGCAGCGCGGTGGCGACGAGGTCGAGGGCGTCGTCCCAGCCGATGGGCTCGTAGTGGGTGGCACCGGGTCGCTTGACCATCGGTTCGGTGAGGCGGCCCTGCTGGTTGAGCCAGTAGTCCGACATCGTGTCGAGTTCGGCGACCGGATGCTCGCGGAAGAAATCGGCGGTGACGCGACGCGTGGTCGACTCGTCGGCGATGTGGCGTGCGCCGTTCTCGCAGTACTCGTTGGTGGTCCGATGCTTCGGCTCCGGCCACGCGCAACCAGGACAGTCGAAACCATCGGTCTGATTGATGTTCAGCAAGGTGAGCGCGGTGCGCGGCAGCGTGCTCTGCGACAGGGAGTACTTCAGCGCGTTCACCACGGCGGGGACACCGACCGCCCACTGCTTCGGTGGCGTGACCGTCAGGTCGTCGGCGGGGTCCTCGATCATGAGGCCAGCATAACGGGAATAATATCGGACCACGGTCCGTTTAGACTGGGGAACAGAACGCGACCTGGAAACGAGGTTCACATGGAACTGGGGCTCACCACCTTCGCCGAGCGGTACCCCACGGGCGATCGGCCCGCGCCGACGGCGGCCGAGCGGCTGCGTCAGGTGGTCGACGAGGCCGTGGCCACCGAGGCCGCCGGCCTGGATGTGTACGGCGTCGGCGAGCACCATCGCCAGGATTTCGCCGCCTCCGCGCCCGCCGTCGTCCTGGCCGCGGCCGCGGCCCGCACCGAACGGATCCAGCTGACCAGCGCGGTGACCGTGCTCAGCTCCGACGACCCGGTGCGCGTGTATCAGGACTTCGCGACCCTGGACGGCCTGTCGAACGGGCGGGCCGAATTGATGGCCGGGCGTGGGTCTTTCACCGAATCGTTCCCGCTGTTCGGTTACGACCTGGGCGACTACGACGCGCTCTTCGAGGAGAAACTCGGCCTGCTGCTTCGGCTGCGTGAGGAGGAGCCGGTCACCTGGTCCGGTCGGTTCCGCGCACCGCTGCACGAGGCCACTGTCTATCCGCGCACCGACGACCGGCCGCTGCCGGTGTGGATCGCGGTCGGCGGCAGTCCCGAATCGGTGATCCGCGCCGGACTGCTCGGTCTGCCGCTGGCGATCGCCATCATCGGCGGGCAGCCCGCGCGGTTCAAGCCGCTGGTGGAGCTGTATCACCGGGCGCTGGCCGAAGGTGGGCACGAGAAGCAGCCGGTGGCGGTGCACGCGCACGGGTACATCGCCGACACCGACGAGCAGGCGGTCGCCGATTTCTACGAGCCGTACGCGATGGCGATGTCGGTGATCGGACGCGAGCGTGGATGGGGCCCGATGACGCGCCAGCAGTTCGACGCGCTGCGTTCCCAGAGTGGGTCGTTGTTCGTCGGTACCCCCGACTACGTGGGCGCCAAGATCGCCGACGTCCGCGACACCCTCGGCCTGGACCGGTTCATGCTGCACACCAGCGTGGGCACACTGCCGCCGGAGAAGGTGCTGCACACCATCGATCTGCTCGGTTCGAAGGTGGCGCCGCAGGTGCGGTGATCTACTCGAGTGCGTCGACCGCCCGCGTCTCGCGCCGTTCCCTTCTTCGGCGCAGGTAGCGGCGGATCCGGCTGGCGCACAGGTACACGACCCACAACCCGATCGCCAGCAGGATCGCGGCGATGACGGCCGCCAGCACCGGGAAGAACACCGCGAGCGTGATGATGCCGCCGACGCTCAAGTCCTCGGCGGTACTCATCGCGATATTGGTGACCGGTTCCGGTGAGGTGTTGATGGCCATCCGGGTACCGGCTTTGATGATGTGACTGGCCAGCGCGGTCGTGCCGCCCACGGCGGCGGCGAACAGCGTGGGCAGCGAATCGTCCTGTCCGGCAATCAGAGCCGATACCACCGCACCGGAGGCCGGGCGCACGACCGTGTGCACCGCATCCCAGAAGGAATCCAGGTACGGGATCTTGTCGGCCACGGCTTCGATGAGGAACAGCACGCCCGCCGCGACGAGCACGTCGGTGCGTTCCAAACCGGCGGGCACGTCGTCGGTCCAGCCGATCCGCCCGAACAGGCCGAGCAGGAACACCACCGCGTACGCATTGATGCCACTGGCCCAGCCAGCGGTGAAGATCAGAGGCAGCACCGACACGTGGTCAGCCTAAGCCCGGGCACCGACACAGACCCGCAGGCAACGGCGTCGCGGTCGACATCGCGCTCTCCCGAATGAGCGAAGCCCACCGGATTCACCGCGCATCCAGTTCTGCTTCCTCGCGCTCGTCGAAGGCATCCCGGGCGCGGTGGATCGCTGGCATCTGTTCAGCTGCCCAGACCAGCAGGACATCGACCGGATGGCGCAGGGTTTTGCCGAGCGGGGTGATCCGGTACTCGACCGCGACCGGGCGGGTGCCGACCACGTGCCGTTCGATCACCCCGTTGCGCTCGAGCCTGCGCAGCGTCGCGGTGAGCGACTTCTGTGTCACCGAAGGGATGGCGCGACGCAGTTCGTTGAACCGGGTCGGTCGCTCGCAGAGTTCGTTGAGGACGCTGAGCGACCACTTGTCGAGCACCTGATCCAGTAGCTCGCGGTGTGCGGCGTCGATGCGGAGCTCGTCGGCGGTATCCATGCTGAAACCTGGTTTCGTTGAAGTGTCTTTTATGCACTAGGTAGCTTAGCGATACTTACAACGAACGGAGCAAGAACCATGACAGTCGAGCACTTCTCCCCCGCCGGAATGCTGCAGCCCGCGCCCTACCACCACGTGGCCGTGGGCACCGGATCGCGGCACGTGCACGTCAGCGGGCAGGTCGCCCGTCTCGCCGACGGAACGCCCATCGCACCGGGCGACCTCGCCGGACAGGTCGCCCAAGCCCTCCGCAACACCGCCGTCGGCCTGGCAGGAGCAGGCGCCACCTTCGCCGACGTACTCCGCCTGACCTTCTACGTCACGGGCTGGACCCCCGACCAGGCAGGCGCCTTCATGTCCGGCGTGGAATCGGTCGCCGCCGAAATCGGCCTGCCGAACCCGATGCCGCCCGCCTCACTCATCGGCGTGGACGCGCTGTTCGAGGCGGACATGATGGTGGAAATCGAGGCGACGGCAATCGTCGATTGACCCCTGCCGAGCGTGCCGCACCGCGTCGCCCCGCGAAGTCATGGTCGATGCGGCGCACTCCGCGTCCCGGGGTGGCTACGTTGGAGTGATGGTCGGTGCGGCATCGGTTCGGCGGCGTGAACAATTGCGCGAGTTTCTGCGGGCTCGGCGCGAGCGGATATCTCCCGGGGAGGTGGGGTTGCCCGTGGGTGGGCGGCGGCGGACGCCCGGGTTGCGGCGCGAGGAGGTCGCGATGCTGGCGGGGGTGAGATGTCGGTTACACACTCCATAAATGCCCGCGTACCGAGACGGAGGCGCAATGTTGTTTCTCCGTTACCCCCTTGCCATGATTCGGCGCAACGAGCGGGGATCGCCATTCATCGGCTAGGCAGTTGTGGAACAGCTACCGCCGGTCCGCAGACCCTGGACACCCGGTCCAGCGCGGACAGATCTCACCCCCGGAGATTGGGTGGGTGGCGCATGTGGCACCGAAGCAAGCCCTCGAACAGCCAGAAGCGGACTATAGGTTTCTCACCCATCGTGTGATCGAATCGGACTGCCACCCTGCGTGATTGCCCTCCGATCGGGACCCGCAGACGACGGGCAGCTGCCGCTGTTGTGCCTCAGGCGCAGGCATCGCGTTACAACCGAGCCAGTGTGCGCTCCGGTGAATACAGCGCGCGATGCCATTTGACGACAGAGCAATCTGCGGATGCGACCGACACCAGACCAAGCTCGCCCCGCGTCGCCACGATTTCTCGCATCACCAAGTTGCTGTCGCCGAGGGGCGGGGCGTCGCATTGCGGGCAGCGGACCGCCAGGATCTCACCATCGAGGGACGGGATCCGCTTCGGAGTAAGAGCGTCGACGAGATCAGGTGCCACCCGAGCGCGTTCGAGGAGGTGCTTGACTAGCTTGCATGCTGAGTCGGTCGTGGACAGGACGAGCAGATTGAAGCTGCGAGCTGGTGTGATTGGAAAGACCCCCGCGGCGAAGGTGACCTCGTCATTACAGGAACGGCAGTGATCGCGGATGCCGTAGAGGCGCAACCAAATCCGCTGGTGTGCGTTGCTCGGTGGTTTGTCGATCCGGACCGTCGGCAGCGGAACGTCGATCTGGTGGTAGTCGTGCCCGGAACGGCGGCCCATGTCTTCGCATCGCCCACACAACACTGCCCACTCGCCGGGACCGCCTATCAACAACCCCTTCTCATCTACTGCCTGGACCGAACACAGGGCGCACGCCGCGCCCCAACGAGCCCGTCTACCCGTTCCTGACATGTCATCCTCTCGGATTTATTGGTCTGATCAGCAGAGCTGTCAGGGCGTGTCCAGGATTTTGTCGAGTGCGACGCGGGCGGCTTCGAGGAAAGCGCGATGAGAGGACAGGAAGTTCGTGCCAGCGGTGTCGACCTTGCGGCGGAATTCAGCGACATCGCCTGCAGTTGCATGCGCTTGTACGAATTCTTCCACGGCACAGACCAAGTCCCCGAGTTCCGTGAGGAGCGCATGTGCTGCCTGGGCGATGCTGTGAGGCCCTTCCAGAATGACCTTGTAGTGCGCTTTTTCGGCGCCCTTGAATAGTTCGCGAATCTCAGCCAATCGTGCTTCGTCGACGGCAACTGGTTCTGGCTCGGAGCGTAGAGCCCGGAAGTATCGCTGGTTGGCCCGATCTGCACTGCTCAGAGCCTCGAGTAGATCGAGGTATGCGGTTTGGCGTCGTTCCCGACGCCATCGCAGGTGCTCGGACCGCAACTCGTGTAGTTGCCCGTCTGCGTGCGTCTGTTGCTCCCGGGCGTGCTGGCGTTCCAACGCCGCTTGACGTCGTCCATCTGACTTCGCGGCTATGGCCGCAGTCAGCGCGGCCCCGATTGCCGTGCCGAAGATGCCTACGGCTGCGATGAGAACACTGATCACTGGATACCCTCCCCCGGCTCTCCATGAAGAGTATGCGTGATTCGGGCAGTCAAACAGGGGTATCGCGACGGTTTGTATGACGGTAGTGATTTCGAAAGCTGTTAGTAGAGAGTCAGTTCCGGCATGACCAGCTTCGCCTTCTGCAGTACCGGCGGCGAGAGCGCGGATCGTGCTTGATCGGTAAGGCAGTGGCGGAACCGCCACCACCTGTTCGCGGACCCGGGACACGGAGTCCCGCGCAACGGATGCCCCCAGATTGACGTTCCCCCTGTCCGGGCCTCGGCACACGTTGGAACAGGTCAGCCATGAAGGCGGATCGGCCAGATGCCATGAAAGCAGCGGACACGCTGTTCGGTGACGCAAGGTTTCACGGTGTCGAGGAATCCCGAAGATGCTCGTGGACGCCACATCGACGATGGTGGCGTGCCGAACCAATGCGCAGTTACGCTGGCTACGTGGCCATGTGGCGTGGCATCACACTCGGCACTCGCCGAACTAGCCACCATGGACAGGGGAGGTCGGGTGGACGTCGGGCAGGATCCTCGCCACATTCCAGCGCCGGACAACACAGGCACCGAGACAGAGAAGCGGTTTGCTTTTCAGGCGCACGTGGCCGTGCGATATGCCATAGAAATGTTGGGTGGCTACCCCGTAGCCAATGTGACATGCGAACACATCGAAGACGTCGTGGTGGCCCGCACCGTGGGCACACCCCATGGCGGCGACGCGACTTTGTGGGATTTTCAGCAGGTCAAATCGCGTGAGCGCGACAAGCCCTGGACGCTCCTACAGATCGGTGACTCCAAGGCCCTGCGCAGCCTCCTTCGAACGGATCGCATTCTCCGACAGGCTATTTCGAAAGGATCGGCCCTTAACTATCGTCTGACTGTGGCGATCGAAGGGAAACTCGCTGCCGGGGAACCTTCGTTTCGTGACATCGCACGCAGCGGCGGCAAGCGAGAATCCAGGATTCGCGCGGGGCTCGGGTCGAAACTCGAGGATCTCGCCGTCGATCCGGGCGAGCTGAGCGACTTTCTTTCCCGTGTCCACATCAACGAACTCCCGCTGCGTGGTGAGCTCGAGCGAGATAATCGAGATGCGCTGGCGGCGCTGTCAGGGCATCTGACCGTCGCCGAGATACGACACGTTCATCAGACCTTGTTCGACTTGGTGCGCTCGGCCATGCTGGAGCAGCTGTGCCCACAGTGGCAACTGTTCGTCACCCAGCCAGATCCGGCCGAGGTGGTCCTTCGAAAACGGCTGACCCCGCAAACACTTGCCACCATAGCCCTCCGGTTGCAGCGTCCCGAGCTCTTGGATTTTCTCCGAGCCAGCCGGCGCGCGGACCATCAGCATCCTTATGGGCTCCCGGAGGCGGGCCGCCCTACCAGACTGTCGGACGTTCGAGTCCCGCAAAGGATTTCGATCGCCGCGAGCAGTGACACGCTTCCCGATACCTGGCTCGGGCAGGACGCGCTGTGCATGCTGACCGCTGGACCGGGTGGGGGTAAGACCAGCCTCCTGCGCACGATTCAGGCACGCTCGGCAGCTCAGTGGCTAACAGGTATCGAGACGCAGCCGCTGGCTCTGACTGTCAACGCCGCGGCGCTGACTCCGTCTCGGCCCCTCGGCGCCGCTCTCGCCGCGGCGGCAAACGAATCCCTGTCGCTGCTCGGCCTCGAGCGCACACTCGGTGAGGAGTTTTTCCGAACAGCGCCACGACCCGGCACCACATGGCTCGTCCTCGTCGACGGAATGGACGAGATCACCGACCCTGAACTCCGCAGGGAAGTCCTCGAATGGATCGCGCACTGCGCTGATCGCCCACGTGCCGTTCATTCCTTCGTCGTGGCCGGACGACCGATATCCGATGCCGAGCGCAAGCTCCTGGGTGTCGTTCCTGAATATCGACTCGATCAGTTCTCTGCCGACGATCTTCGCAGCGCTGTCCAGGGATGGTTTCGCCAACTCGGAATCCCTCGGCCCGACACCTCGACCGAGGCATTCATTGCAGCGCTGAGCTCTGTTGGAATGTCCAGGCTGGCGCGAACACCACTGATGACCGCCCTTCTGTGCCAGGTCTATTCGCTGAATCCGGGCGGTGTGATACCCGACAGCAGAAATGCACTCTACTCGAGCTTCGCGGATCTCCTGCACGAGCGAATGCATCGTCGAGGGCAATCCGGATTTCGCACGCAGAGCAAGTCGCTGACGCAGCGATTCGGCCCGGCAGTGGCCGAGCATGCCGAATCGCTTCTGAGCGAACTGCTCGATCTCATCGGACAAATGGCCGCTGCAGACGAATCGCAACCGGTCGATCCACTGATATACATCCGCCCCGCAACGCCCGAATACCTCCCCGACCACAGTATCGAGGCATGGATCACACTGATTTCGTGCAGCCCGGCAGGCGAACGCCCACCCGGCGTCACTCGCAAGGTGTGGACGGACTTCATTGTGTCTGCACTGACCAGATGCGGCCTCCTCGTCCGCGAAGGCGACCGGCTCGAGTTCGCACATAAAACTGTGCAGGAATACTGCGCTGCACGGTGGGCTATGCGTACCCCAGAGGCATACGAGCAGGAACTGGACAGGACCCTCCACCCATGGATTTGCAACAGGGGATCCAATCCCTGGGGGGCGCCGCTGGAAACGGTGTCGTACATCAGCTTCCTGATAGAAGCCGACCGATCGGTACTACATGACATCGCCCAGCGGAAGCTGTCCGACAGAGTCACGCAAGAAAGTCTGCATTGCTGTCTTCTCGTTGCAATGATCAACCGCTTCGGATCCCTCGAACCCGGAAGTTGGCAACCTGTCATCGATCAAGCGATCCGCTCGATGACTGCAGTCGCCGAGGTCGATGAAGATCCGACAACGCGGGTCTGGGCGGCGACGATACTCTCCGAGCTCGACGAGGACCCTGGACTTGCCGCGCTGGAATCACTCGGGAAGGAAGCGACCCTGGATCACAGTTTCAACGAAGATCCGCACACACCGGATTTCAGTGTTCGGCTCCAGGCTGCCAGAACGCTGATGGAGTTCGATACTCGCCGCGGCGCGGATGCTTTGATGCAACTCGTGCTCGACGATGAGGACCTCGACGAGTTGGTGCGGGTAAGAGCTGCGGAAATCCTTTTCGAAAACTCCGACGAACGGGCCAAAGCAGCACTGAGCATGCTCGCCGAGAATAGCCCCTGGTACTACTCGCGATTCACGGCTATCAAGCTGTACTCGAAAATCGATCGCCACATGGCCGCAGAGTATTTGAACAGATTGATCGAGGACTGGCGCTACGAGGACCCCGAATCGTGTCAGGACGACGCCTACCTCCTCGCCCAGTGGGGCGACCCCCGCCAACTGCACTTGGTGAAGGATCTAGACGAGGACGACATCTGACTGTGGATTTTCGGCGGGCGTCCAGGTCGCGAACTCCAGAGTGTGGCACGACTGCTGCGACTCTCCTTGAACTACAACGTCATTCGTGCGGATCGGTGCGCGCTCCTCCGGCGCTCGTGCGCAAACTATAGACACGAAGTGCCCTTAGCTCGCCTACATAGGCGCATACCAAGGAGTGAACGCACGCATCTGCCGCCGATCGCGCGAGCTGCTACAAACCTTGAGCGCGCAGAGGCGGCCCCGCTCGCCAGTGGTGAGATCCGTTACACACTCCTCAAGTCGAGTCTCAGCAAAGCAGTGGCCGTCAGTAGGGGAAGCTGGACACCTGCGCGAGCGGGGGCGCCAGCAGCGAGAGGGCGTACGCTGGTTGACGGTATGAGCAATCAGTAGCTCACTAGTGTCCTGAGTCGTTAATTCGTTGGCGGTGGGTTAGGGCACGTAGACCAGCCCGACCTCGAACCTGAAGCCCGTCGCCGTCTCGTACACGCGAGCGTGCAGGGCGAGGTCGCTACGGCCTTCTTCGCCGTCCACAGATCGACAATGATGTCCCAGTAGTTGCCCATCCAGAGCGCGATCGAGCTGTTCCATGTCTCCTCGGACAGTTCGACCAGCGTTGCCCCGTATGCGGCGACGTTGCCTCGAATGTGGTCTGCCTGGTCCTCCGAGACCGGTTCGACGGAGTTGATCTCGCCAATTAGTCGATAGTCGCTGCTGGCCAAAGCCCGGACGATCGAGCAGAAGACGGGCCGCCACGCACCAGCGACGGGACATTCGTTGTTCTCGTCCTTGACCGGAAGAGGGCCATCGGTGGCCAAGTCATCATCCATCTGTCTCTCTTATTCGTCGCGGACCGGCACATCCCCGGTCGGCTAGCGACCCGAGTTGTTGATTCGTTGGCAGTATGCCGCGAGTGTGTCGAGGATGTCGTCGGCGGTCTTGGTCCAGACGAAGGGTTTTGGGTCGGCGTTCCAAGCGTTGACCCAGGCTTGGACATCGGCGCGCAGTTCGGTGACTCTGCGGTGGGCCGAGCGGCGCAGCTTACGGTTGGTCAACTCGGCGAACCAGCGTTCCATGAGATTGAGCCAGCTGGCCGAGGTCGGGGTGAAGTGCACATGGAACCGCGGGTGGCGCAGCAGCCACTTCTTCACTTCCGGGTTTTGTGAGGGCCGTAGTTGTCGCAGATCAGGTGCAGATCGAACTCGGTCGGCACGGCGGTGTCGATGGTCTTGAGGACCGCAGGAACTCCTGATGACGGTGACGCGCATAGTGTTCGGCGATAATCGAGCCGCTGGCCACGTCGAGTGCGGCGAACAGGTTCGTGGTGCCGTGGCGGACGTAGTCGTGAGTCATCCGCGCCGGCGTGGTCGGCATGATCGACAGTGTCGGCGCGGTACGGTCCAGGGCCTGCATCTGGCTTTTCTCGTCGACGCAGAGCACCAGCGCGTTCTCCGGCGGATTCATGTACAGCCCAACCACGTCGCGGACGTTGTCCACGAACTGCGGATCGGTTGACAGCTTCCACGTCTCGACCAGGTGCGGTTTGAGGCCGAATGCGCGCCAGATCCGCGATATCGCCGACTGTGACATGCCTGTCGCGGTCGCCATGGACCGCGTCGACCAGTGCGTATCGTGATGCGACGGTGCGGATTCCAGCGTCGTGGTGATCACCTGCTCCACCTGCTCGTCGGTGATCTTCCGCGGCGCGCCTGGGCGCGGCTCGTCCGACAGACCCTCGAGTCGATCGCGCTCGAACCGAGTCCTCCACTTACGCACCGTTTCCCGTGACACGTCTACCTGGCGGGCGACTTCGCTGTTAGAGCTACCATCCGCACATGCCAGCACGATCCGCGACCGAATTGCCAATGCCTGCGCGGTCTTTCGGCGACGCGCCCACCCGCGCAACACCTGACGCTCGGTATCCGATAGCTGAACAGGCTCGACTTTCGGCGGCACCCGGCAACCCTACACCGCCAACGAATTGACGACTCAGGACACTAGCGAAATATCGAGGTTAACCCGACGCATTTCCTCTGAACGACCCCAGGACGGCCAGATCAGTTCCACCTTCGATTCGGTTCAATAGCCAACGGCATTTGGCCGCTAATAGGGCGGTCGGTTCTTCGGAATAGAATGAGCTACGGATCGCTTCGTCCAGAATCGCTGCGAGCAGTTTAGAGGCAACAAGAAGGGTGGTGTGCATTGCGTAGGGTTCAAGTATGCCAGCGTGGACTATTTGATTCCTGGCGTCGTAGAGGCGGCGAAGCGATTCTGAAAATTCATTTCTCAACGTATGCAAGTAACGCGAATTACGGACCAGGAGCTTGGCTTCTTGCAGCGCCACTGTTCCCTGCTCCTCTCCAGCCATCAACTCGCCGCCTATCGCGAGGTGTTCCACGGTGAATGCAAAACGCTGCCCGGGCGTCGCTGAACTCAACTTGTGTGAGAACTCGTCATGCGCATCCCGAATATGCTCCTTAACGAGCCCCAAGAATAGATCCGTAACATACATGCAGGTCAGAAGATCAGCGGCGCGGTCGGCAATATCCGCCAAGGACCCAAAATCTGTCGAATCGGCAAAGAGCGTCTCCACCATCGCCCAGCTGGTAATGCAGGCTGCGCGAGATGATGTTCCGTCCGAACTCCCAAGGAGGTCGAGCGCTGCTTCAAGCTCAGGGGTCAGCGGCTGTAATAGATGCCTTCCTCCTTCCGAATCCAGGGAACGAACCATGAGCCGAGGAGTATCTACAGAAGTAATCTGCATCTCGCATTTGTCCCCTGGAACAACCCAGTACGTATCCGACAAATCTAGTGCCCGTTTGTCGGCTCCGATGCGGCTCCGCATTGCCGCTGAGGAAAGCCTTCTGACAAATAGATCGTATGCACTGTGTTTTTCTAGTGCGGTTATTTGCAACACGAGCCCACCCACGTGGTCCGGAGGCTCTGCGTCTGGAAGGTACTCCGCAAACTGGACGGTGAATTCTTCTTTCGACAGCCATGGCGGGCCGCTCCCGTAATCGCATGCCGTTCTTGGAATTAAGGGAACTAGGTAGGTGTAGATTCCTGTGCCGTTTGTAAAGACCTCGCTTGCTTTACCTATGAGCGCGCGGAGTGAGCTCCTCTCGGAGGAGTGCTTGAGATAGTAACTGCAGGTTTTAGCTATCCATCTATCCGAGAAGCCATAGGTTCGTAGGGCGCCCGCAATATAACTAGCTATGGAGTTTATATCGACTCTCGCCTTCTTGGGATCCTCCGACTCATCGATGCTTTCAATGTGCGAGTTCAATAGCTCAAAATAATCGACGCGAACTTTTTCTACTTCATGCTTCATAATGAAGTATGAAGAACTTCCGAGAGAGAAGGCATCGGCCTTCTTTGGAAGCGAGCCAAGAATCTGCCCTCTACGCTTTCCGGTGATCGCTGGGTCCTGCTCGGTGACGCGGCGAGCGGTGCTTATCACATACTGCTTACGGGCTAACGACGCTCCCGACCCAGCTAGTGATAAGCACTCCTCCAGCGCGCCGAGTGTACCTACCCTCCATAAGTTGTCACGCCACTCACCATCGGCCGCGACCAGCGCTGCGATCCTTTGCGTGATCGCCTTTCCTACTCCATCATCTTCGAACATTGGGATAGTAAATCAGAAGTGTGCGGCACTGGTGGCATTAGCCTCGTTGTTGGGATTCGATGTTGTCTCCACGATCTGCGGCTCGCGTTTTACATAGATTTCAGGCAGCATGCTACTTGCGCCTACGAGTCCTCGTCAGGTTGAGCGAACTCATGTCGATTCTCCCAGGTAGGTCTGTGTGTGCGCAGTCGGTCAGCATATTTGGCTAGCGCTGCTCGCTGTTGCGGTGGTGTAGCGTCTATCACACGTTGCGATACGTGTTCGCGCAGGTGCTCGAAGAAATCGAACCCGCGCCGGTGTTCGGCTTGGCTCAATACCGCCTTACCTGGGTACCTGCGGTCGACGTACTCGCGCAATGGCACCGGTAGCGGCTCGCGTCCCAGCTCGCCCCCGAGCGGGTGGATATTCCGCCACCGCTTGAGCAGCGCGACGACATCGACGCCTCGCTCCGCCAACCCGTCAAGCATCAGTAAATCCCGCCAGGTCACGATCGCCGGAACATGCACCCGGTAGAAGTTCGGATTCTCGTTGAATCGATGGACGGACGGAGCTGCATTGGTGAAGACCAAATTCTCGGTGGCGAGGTCGCTCGGAATTCCGGCATCGGGAACGATGACCAACGGAACGAACCGGGTGCGGCTCGTTACTTTCGTGGCGAGCTTGTTCCACCCTCGGTCCACGAACAACTCGACCGTGCTGAGAAGCTGTCTGAACTTCGTCGTGGTGAATCGACTGCGGATCTCCTCCTGAAGGGTTTCGAAGGTTCCACTGCCCTCAGAAAAGGGCTGAGGTAGATTGCGCATGTTGGCATCAACTAGCACACACCCGTGGTCCCGGAACAGTGCAAAGTCACAGATCTTGGGCACCTTGCCTTTGTTGGTGCGCCACGCCATTTTCATGACTTTCTCGCCCACGAGCACGGTCTGTCCGCTGGTGTCGTAAGTGCAGATGCGATCCAGAACCTCACCGACTCGTTCTTCAAAGATGTCGCGCATCGCGGCGGCGTAGTGATCTGCCTGCTTGGGATCCCTCTGACGCAGCATCGCCTGTGATTCGAGATACAGGTGATCGCCGAATATTCGCTGGATGACGAACTGAAAACGCACTGGTAGCAATGCGCCGTCATCGAGCCGTACAAAGGGGTACTGTTGCAATTTGTAGCGAGTCCAGAGGGACGCGCCGGAACCTCGCTCCCGGGTCAGTAGTGCCCGCATTTCGGCCAGCGGCAGCGTGCAGTGCTCGATCAGGAACGCTACGGCTTCCGGCGCGACCCTTGATTTCTCGAAAAATGCGGTGTCGATCCGCGCGAAACCTTCGTGCCGCCAGAGGTTGTAGAACAACCATCCCAACGATAAGAAATCATCTAATGCAACCCCGGTGATTCGTTTCCACTGAGATGCAGGACTCTCGGCGAGATCGGCGATAGTCTTCGACGCTGTACGGGTCGACCACGCTCGCTGCCAGGTACTGGCGGTTGAGGTCGAAAGAAACTCCAGTGGTTCGGGGAACAGTAGCGAAGCCTGGGCAACCCGGCTGACCGTCAGGTCCGCGAGTGCAGAATCGAAATTGGCCCCTAACGAAGGCATGGCCGCTTCGTTTGCCTCGTCAGCGATCGTGAGCAGCATCGCCAAAAGTTCGTCATCAGAAACGATCTCTGGATCGTCGATCTCGGAGGTCGCATCTGCATACTCGATGATCTCTTTGGCGGCGATCAGCAGAGGCGCAGGGTGCAGTATTGCGTTTCCGCGACGCAGTTGAGCGATCGCCTGGCATCGCGCCTCCTCGGTCACGCCGTTTAGGAACGACAGCACCACCAAGTCGTCACTGCTGGTGATCGCAGACAGATCGAGGTCTGCGATCAGCCGAGAGACCTTCTCCAAGGTCGGAGCCAGACTCGATCGGGCCCACCGCTCCCGGCGGGCCGCACTGTCCATGACAGCGAGCGCAGGGACATCGTCAATTCTGGCGATGCGCGGACCGGCATCTTGGCGGAAGAACTCATCCAGGTTCACGAGTCAAGCATGCCCTGCGCTACCGACACGCTCGCGCGCGGCCTGAACTGCTTCAGCACGGCCAAGATCATCCGTCTTTTCGGTGTCGGGTAGGTCATCAGCATCAGGATCCTCGCTCCAGGTTCCGCCTGTCAGTCTCGAAGTAGCCCGGGTCGTTCGCAGCTCCTGCCGTACGGGATGCAGGGGTGGGGATGCTCGCAGGGGTCGGGGTGTCTTGGTATACGTGGCTCGAGCAAGGACGTGACATTTCGGTCTTCGGGGATGTTCTCGATGCCGTCGCGGGGGTTCTGCGAATGAACGAGTCCGAACGCGCGCACCTGTATTTGCTCGCGGGACTCAACCCGCCGCCTGCGAATGGATCAGGCGCGGAGGTGACCGCGGAAATCCGAGCGCTTCTCGACGGGTGGGAGCGTGGGCCCGCCGTGGTGCGCGACCGCTACTGGAACATCCTCGCGTTCAACACTCTTGCCGGTCGGATCTTCGGGTGCGACGACGGGGAACCACACAACTGCCTCGTCACCTTCTTCACCAGTCCCCGCTATCGCGGTCTGCCCGAGATCTGGGCCGCTGCGGCACCGGGTGTTGTCGCGGCCTACCGTGCCGACGCGGCGCTCGCCCCGCACGACGAGGAATTCGACCGTGTGGCAGAAGAACTCGTGGCATCGTCACCCGAATTCGCACGACTGTGGGACCGGCACGAGGTGGGTGTCCCAGCGCAAGCTGTCAACGCCCTACTCCACCCCGAAGCCGGCGAACTGTTCTTCGACGCCACAACCCTCACCGTCGCCGACAACCCCAATTGGTCCGTGATCCTCTACAACCCGAAACCCGGCACAGCCACCCACGCCCGCCTGTCCACCCTCCCCCACCTCACCGAATCCGCCTGACACCGGCCGCGACGAAGCCGTCGTGCCTGACAGTCAGGGTGGTGGTGGCACACCCCTGATAAACGCGCACTGTTTGCCTGTTCGGCGGAGGCGCAAGGTGAGTGCATGACGCACAACAGGTTTCGGTTCGACGGGAAGATCGCTCTGGTTACCGGGGGTAGCAGTGGAATGGGGCTGGCTGCTGCTCGGCGGTTGATCGAGGAGGGTGGGCGGGTTGTGGTGACCGGTCGGGATAAGGGGCGGCTGGATGCGGCGGTCGAGGTGTTGGGTGATCGGGCGGTCGGGATTGCTGGGGATATGGCCGATCTCGGCGATCTCGATGCTGTGATGGGGACGATCTCCGAGCGGTTCGGACGGCTCGATGTGGTGTTCGCCAATGCGGGGATCGGGTCGTTCCAGGCGATCGAGCAGGTGAGCGACGAGCTGTTCGGGCAGGTGATCGACAGCAATTTCAAGGGGGCGTTCTTCACGATTCAGAAGGCGCTGCCGGTGCTGGTCGACCACGGTGCCATCGTCATCAACGCGTCGTTCGGCCTGCACCGTGGGGTGCCGGGTGCGGCGTTGTATTCGGCGAGCAAGGCGGCGGTGCACAATCTGACGCGCACGCTCGCGGCGGAATTGGCGCCACGCCGTATCCGGGTCAATTCGGTGAGTCCGGGCTACATCGACACGCCGGCCTTCCGCGCCGAACTCTCCGAGTCGGCACAGGCGGGGGTCGCGGCCCTCTCCCCCGCCGGCCGCGTCGGCACCGTGGACGATATCGCCGCCGCCTTCGCTTTCCTGGCCTCCGCCGAGGCCTCCTACATCAACGGCCACGACCTACGTATCGACGGCGGCCTCACTGCGGTGGATGCCGCCGCACTGCTCTAGCTTCGGGGCGACCGAGGCAGTGCGCGGCCGCACCGCTCAGCGCACGGCGGCGCGGCCGCGCAACCGGCCGAGGACGACCAGTACCACGAGGGTCACCGTGACGAGGATTGTTGTCGCGGCGGCGGCGTCGAAGACCTCTCCTCGGTCGGTCTGGGCGAAGATGCTGACCGGCAGGGTTTTCCAGGTGGCGGGGTACACCATGATCGTGGCCCCGAGCTCGCCCATGGACAGGGCGATCGAGAGGCCCGCTGCGGCGCCGAGGGCGGGAAGCAGGAGGGGGAGGGTGATCTGGGTCAGGACGCGAACCGGACCCGCGCCGAGGGATTCAGCGGCTTGGCGATAGGCGGGGTCGAGGCGGTCGAGGGCGGCGGAGATGGCGCTGAAGGCGTAGGCGAGGACCAGGACAGTGTGGGCCAGGATGACGATCCACTTGGTGCCGCCGAGCAGCAGCGGACGTTCGTTGAAGGCGATGAGGACGCCGAGACCGATGGCCACCGAGGGCACCGCGACCGGCAGGTGGAAGACGGCGTCGGTGAGGCGACGCAACCAGGTGGGCGCTTCACGGGCCGCGAGGGCGGCCCAGGTGCCGACGATCAGGGCGACCGCGCCCGAGATCAGCGCGGTCTGCAGGCTCACCGACAAGCTCGCGGCCTGTTCACCGCTCACAGCGCTGCCGAGATTGGCGAAACCGAGGTCCGCCGGGAGCGGGCCGGTCCAGCTGCCCGCGAGCGCGGCGAGAACGACCGTCGCGATCGGGGCGACGAAGACCACCGTCACCACGAGCCCGAAGACGGTGAGTACCAACAGTTTCCCGCGCGGAGTCCAGACGAGCACGATCAGTCCTCCTTCGGACGGGCGATGAACCGGGCGAACACGAGCCGGTAGGTGAGGTACAGGGTGAGCGACAGCACCACCTGCACGGTGGCGAGGACGGCGGCGCCGGGCAGGTCGAAGGTGACGATGCCGCGGGTGTAGATCAACGCGGGCAGCGTGATGACACCCTTGGCGCCGGTGAACAGCACGATGCCGAACTCGTTGAGCGTCAGCAGCAATACGAGGCTGCCGCCTGCCGCCAGCGCGGGCCACGCTTCGGGCAGCACCACCTGGCGCAGCACCCGCCACGGCGAGGCACCGAGACTGGCCGCCGCATCGAGCTGTTCACGCGGCAGTTGCGCGAACGCGGCGAGCACGGGGCGCACCACGAACGGGGTGAAGAAGGTGATCTCGGCCAGGATCACACCCAGCGGCGTGGTGAGGAAATCGATCACCGGTGTTGTCGCCCCGGTCAATTCGGCGATCAACGCGTTCACCGCCCCCGCCGTGCCGTAGAGGAACGTGAAGGCCAGGGTGATGAGGAACGACGGCAGCGTGAGGATGGTGTCGATGAGTCGGCCGACCACCCCCGACCCGGCAAACGGCACGAACGCGAGCACGATCGCCAGGAACGTGCCGAGCACCAGGCAGCCGAGCGTCGAGCACACGGCAATGGAGATGGTGCGCCACAACGCGTCCCGAAACGCCGCCGAGCCGAGGACCGTCGACCACACCTCGGTGCCGCGTCCGGTGGGCGTGCGCGTCGACTCCGTGAGGACCCGGAGAATCGGATAGCCGGCGATGCCGAGCACGATGAGCACGGGCGGCAGAACCCAGAGCACGGGCGCCCACGAGCGCTGCGTACCAACGGCTTCCGGCTCGACGGCTCCGGGCGGATCCAGCACCGGCGCACTCATCACCAGACCTCGCCGTCGTAGCACAGACCGAAGTCGTGTCCGATCATCGCAGAGAATCCAACTGACATCATGATGCCGATCCCTCACCGCGAGAACTCGCGCCGACCGTGTTCGCGATCAACACACCGGCAGGATCGGGCAAGACGACCCCGACGACCGAACCCACCGCAGCGGTGAAATGCCCCGGCACGTCGGCGGCGAGCACGGACGGCAACCCGTCGACATCCAACTCGACCCGGGTCGACGCCCCACGCCACACCGCGCTACGCACCGTGGCACGCAACGCATCTCGATCGGAGGTCTTGCTGAGGGTGATGGTGTGCGGGCGCACGCACAGCAGCGCGGCGTCGTCCGGCTTCCATTCGTCCTGCCCGACACCGGGCACCGGCGCCTGGGCACGCAGTGTCGAGGTTCCCGCGGTGACCAGTGCCGCGGTCCCGGTGACGTGCTTCACCGTGCACGGCACCAGGTTCGCCCCACCGAGGAACCCGGCGGTGAAATCGGAAGGTGGTCGCTGCCAGAGGTTTTCGGCGGTGTCGATGTCGACGAGGCGGGAATCACGCATCACCGCGATCCGGTCGGCCAGCGCGAGCGCCTCGGCCTGATCATGGGTGACGTACAGCATCGCCGTGTCGGGCAACGCCTTCCGCAATTGCTGCAGTTCGCCGAGCATCGAGTGCCGCAACTGCGCGTCGAGGGCGGCGAGTGGTTCGTCGAGCAGCAGCACCCTCGGCCGGATGGCCAGCGCACGGGCGATCGCCACCCGCTGCTGCTGACCACCCGACAGTTCCCTCGGTAGACGCTCGGCATAGCCACCCATGCCGACCATCTCCAAGGCCTCGGTCACGCGCGGACCGATCTCGGCACGCGGCACCCGCTGCGACTTCAACCCGAACGCCACATTGCTGTGCACGCTCATGTGCGGGAACAGCGCATAGGACTGCACGACCACGCCGATCCCCCGCTTGGCCGGCGAGAGCGCGGTGACATCGCGCCCGGCCAACCGCACCGAACCCGAGGTGGGACGGACGAAGCCGGCCAGCGCCTTGAGTGCGGTCGACTTGCCCGACCCACTCGGACCGAGGAGCGCCACGGTCTCGCCGACGGCGACGCGCAGATTGAAGTCGGCCAGTGCGACAGCGGCTTTGCGACCCCTGCCATAACTCACCCCGACCCGGTCGAACACGATCGCCGGTTCGGTCGCAGCGGTCTCGGCCGACACGATCGACCCCGTGCGCACGTCACCCTCGGACATTGCGGACTCCTTTACAGCGCAGCGTGTTTCAGCTGCCGGTTGCCTTCTGGTATGCCGCGAGATCGGCATCCAGCTCGGTGAGCACCTTGGTCCAGTCGACCGGAACGATCTCGACGCCGCGCATGGTCGCCGCGGGGCCACCCTCGGCCGGGGCGGGGACGTCGGTGCGCGGTGACACCGCGAACGCCTCGGGGCCGAGCTTGGCCTGGGCCTCGGGGGCGAGCAGGAAACGCATCAGCTCGGTGGCGTCGTCCTTGTGCGGCGCGCCCTTGGCAAGGCCCATCATGTACGGCACCGCCACGGTGGAGCGCTTGCCGTCGGCGGCGGGGAAGAAGACGTTGAACTTCGAACCCTTCTCCTTCACCGTGGTGAGGTTCATCTGCACGTCGCCGTTGGCGATGAGCAACTCACCCTTGTCGACCTTGGCCTGCAGCTTGCCGGTCGACGACGACGGGCCGACATTGTTGGCCTGCAACGCCGCCAGGTAGTCCAGCGCACCCTGCTTGCCGCGCAACTGCTGCAGCAGCACGAGCACCGCCGTGCCGTCACCGGCCTGGCCGGGCGTCGAGTACTGCAGCTTGCCCTTGAACTCCGGCTTCAGCAGGTCGTCCCAGGCGAGCGCGCCGGCATCGACCGACGGGTTGGCGATGAAGCACAGGAAGTTGTTGGCCATCGTCACGTAGTTGCCGTCGGGATCCTTGTCGGCGGCCGGGATCGCGGCGGTGTCGATACCGCTGGGCTGCAGCAGACCCGACTGCTCGGCCTTCTGGATGAACGGCGGCAGGGTGACCACGATGTCGGCCTGCGGATTGGACTGTTCCTTGTCGACCCGGTTGACCACCTCGCCCGACCCGGCCTCGACCAGGTTCACCGCGATCCCGGTCTGCTCGGTGAACTCGTCGAAGCGGTTCTTGTACCAGCCGCCGACGCCGTCGGCGGAGTACACGGTGACGGTGCGGCCGTCGGCCGACTCGGTTCCGGTGCCGCCACACGCCGAGGAGAACGCGACGACGGTGACGCCCGCCAGCAGCAACGCGGTGCGCGCGAGGCGGCGTCTGGTGAGGAAAGTACGCACGATGACAACAACTTTCGTTTCACGGAGGTGCATTCGCCGCGGCGGTCGCCGCGACGGAAGTTCAGGCCAGGAGCAGGGCGGGGAAGTCGGCCACGGAGTCGATGACGTGGGTCGCGCCCGCCTCTCGCAGCTGTGCCGCGCTGTGCGCGCCGGTCAGGGTGCCCGCGACGATGCGCGCCCCGGCCGCCAGACCGGTCGCGATATCGCTGGTGGTGTCGCCGAGGACGGCGATCCGGTCGACCGCGTCGACCCGCAGGCGCAGTGCCGCGGTGAGCACCATGTCCGGGTAGGGACGGCCACGGCCGGCGTCGGACGGAGCGAGGGTGAGGTCGGCCAGCTCGGCCCAGCCGAGCGCGGACAGCAGCTTGTCCTGGGTGCCGCGGCTGAACCCGGTGGTGAGCGCCACCCGGACACCCGCGTCGCGCAGGGCCGTGATCGCCTCTACCGCACCGGGTATCGGCGCGATGTCGGCCTCGCCGACGAGCGCGTCGTAGGCCGCCTCGAAGGCGCGATTACCGGCCTGGGCCGCGTCCTCGTCACCGAGCAGCGCACGGAAGACCTCGATCTTGGACTGCCCCATGGTGTCGAGCACGTATCGGCGGGCCGCCTCGCGACGTGGGCCGTCGGACTCGATCCCGACCGCGGTCGCCGCCTCCTCGAAGGCGCGAAGCACCAATCCGCCGTCGGCGACGGTTGTACCGGCCATGTCGAGCACGGCGAGCTGAATGTCGTTGTGGTGCATGGTGATCCTCACAGTCCGATCTCGTCGGCGGTTTGTTCGCCGAGGGCGGGGCCGAGCGTCATTCCGCGACCGCCCGGGCCGGTCACCACCCACACATTGGTGTCGGCCCGCACCCGGGTGACGATGGCGTCCGGGTCGACGCTCTGGCTGTAGACCCCCGCCCAGCGGCGCACCACCCGCGGCAGCTTGCGACCGAGCAGTTCCTCGGTCACCTCGGTGAGGTGGTCGTAGGGCGCTTCGTCGACGTCGAAGGCGAACGGTTCGGTGTATTCGTGGGTATCGCCGATGGTCAGCCCGCCGTGCAACCGCTGCACACACAGCAGTTGCATCTTGTGCTCGGCGGCGGTGGCGGTCTGCGACTGTTCGCGCGCGAGCGAATCCACCTGCGGGCCGGCGAAACCCGGGTAGTAGCGGAAGCTGTCGCCGTCGGCGATCGCCGTGGTGAGCGCTTCGCCGAGCGGCTCGGTCTGCATCATCTGCAACCGCACCCGGCGCACCGGCAGCACACCGGCCAGTTCCCGGGTGAGCCCGGAATGCGCCGCGCCGGGGCAGTACACCACCAGGTCGGCCTCGTGACGGCGGCCCTGATCGTCGAGCACCACCGCACCGGCGCCGGTGTCGGTGACCGACCGGGCCTCGGTCGACTCGTGGAAGGTGTAGCGACCGCTGGCGGCCATGTGGGCGCGCAACGCGGGCAACGCCTGCCGCGACTCCACCGCCGCGTCGGTCGAACAGTGCAGGCCGGCCAGGTATTTGCCGCGCAGCGCCGGGTTGTGCGCCAGCACTTGCTCGGGTTCGAGCAGGGTGAAACCGCGATCGGCCGCGGTCGGCCCCGCCGCGGCGGCCTCGGCGACGGCCAGCTCCGCCGGGGTACGGACCAGGGTGATGGACCCGGCTGGCCGGAAACCGACGCCCGCGACCCGACCGCCGATCTCCTCCCACAGCTCGCGCGAGCGCAGCGTGAGCTCGAGTTCGCCTGCCGACCGCCCGGATACCCAAACCAGGCCGAAATTGCGGACCGTCGCGCCGCGCGCCTCGCGTTCGCGTTCCAGGTGGACGACCTCGTGGCCGCGGGCTATCGCGGCCCAGGCGTGCGCCGTGCCGAGAATCCCACCACCGATGATGACCAATCGCATGGCACCGATAGTGGCAAATGGTCTAGACCGATAGGTGTGGCCAGGGCGAACACCGCGTTAACTTTTGGTATAGACCAATCCGGGTACGCTGAGCGACATGGATTCACCGCACACCACGCGCGTCCCGAAGGTGTTCCGCGTCCGCACCGAGATCGACGCGATCCTCGCCGAACTCGACGAGGGCGACCCGGTGCCCTCGGAACGCGATCTCGCCACCCGCTTCGGAGTGGCGCGCGAGACGGTGCGCCACGCGCTGCGGGAACTGCTGGTGGAGGGCAGGATTCGCCGACGCGGACGCGGAACTGTCGTATCGCGGCCGAAGCTAACCCAGCCGCTGTCGCTGCGCTCCTACACCGAGGGCGCGATCAGTCTCGGCCGCGTACCCGGCCGCATAGTCGTCGCCTGGGAAGACGTTCCCGCCGACGCGCAGACCGCGACCGATCTCGAGGTGGAACCCGGCACGCCGGTGATGCACCTCGAACGCGTCCTGCTCGCCGACGGTGAACGCATCGGCCTGGAAAGCACCTATCTGCCACTGCATCGCTTCGGCGGGCTTCGTGGCAGTTACGACCCGACCACGTCGCTCTACGCCGCGATCCGCGCCACCGGCGTGAGCTTTGCCGGTGCACGGGAACGCATCGAGACCGTTCTCGCCTCGCCACGGGAGGCGGGCCTGCTCGAAAGCACGACCGCACTACCGATGTTGCTGCTGCACAGGCGAAGTGTCGATGCGGACGGCGCACCCATCGAACGGGTGCGCTCGCTCTATCGTGGTGACCGCGTCGCCTTCGAGGCGAGGCTGTCACCGGAACCTGCGTAGCCCCTACTGCTCGGGCAGCCTTCGCCTGCCACCGATCACATCGGTGACGAGGTCGGTGTAGCCGTCGACCAGCTCGGCCAGGTGATACCAATGTTTGTGCGTGCTGTCGCTTCGCGCGCCGTCCAGATCGATGGCCTGGTTGGCATCCACCCAGCTTCGCGCCATCCTGTCGACGACGGCGCCGAGACTTTCGGTGTGCAGCGAGGCACCCGTCCGATTCACCGGAATCTCGGCGACAATCCAGTCGTTGATGTCGTCGACGAGTTCTCCTCGACGGCAATCTATTTCGGCGATCAATGCGGCGTCACGCACCTGTGCCCGCCGTTCGTGCAGCTCAGCGAGCGCGTGTGCCGATCGCAGCAATTCGCGATCCTGGAAACGCCGCCCCTGGAAGGCGCACAACAATTGTGGCGCCGTCGGCAGTACCCCACCCATCACCGGCGCGCTCATCGCAACGCCCCGAATTCACCCGACACCCAAGATTTGTCTACCAACATGATTGGCTCTCGATTCGGTTATCCCGGTCTTCTGTTCGGCTTGCTCGCAACCAGGCTAACTGGATCATGCTCGCTCACAACGGGAAACGCAAGATTGCGTTGTCACTCCTGCAGTAAAGCCGCCCTGACAGAATCGCGAGTCACTTGACCATCAGCGAACAGGCCGACCGGCATTCTTTCCCGAACCCGTGACAGCATGGACGAGCAGCGCAATAATGCGATTCACGTGACGCGCCACAGGCGAAGGGGCACCCATGGCAGGCAAGCGAACCACACTCACCGTCCGGCTTCGCAGGCTCGCCGCGATGCTGCGTGAGCTGCGCGAATCCGCCGGGCTCAGCAAAGAGGACGTGAGCGCGCGCACCGGCATCAACGTGACAACGCTGTACCGCATCGAAATGGCGCAGGCGCGCCCGCAGCGGCGCACGCTCAGCGCGATGCTCGACCTGTACCAGGTGAGCGAGAAAATGCGCGAGGAGGCCATGAGCCTGCTCAGCGACGCGCTCAAACCGGGTATGTCACACGCGTACGAAGGCGCGCTGTCCGATGTCTACGCCACCTACATCAACTTCGAGGCGGAAGCACTTTCGGCACGACAGTACCAGACCTCCACTGTGCCCGGCCTTTTGCAGACCTTCGAATACGCGGCGGCGGTGATCGATACGTCGATGCCGCGCCTCGATGCCTCCGTGATGGAGAGCCGGGCCAAGGCGCGCATGGATCGCGCGGTGAACCTGACGAAGGACGATCCGCTCGAGCTGTGGGTGGTGATGGACGAGGCCGCCATCCGCCGGGTGGTCGGCGGTCCGGTGACCATGGTCGGCCAGCTCGACCGGCTGCTGGAGGAGACCAAGCGCAAAAACGTGATCCTGCAGGTCCTGCCGTTCGAGGCGGGCGCGCATCCCGGCATGGCCGGGTCGTTCACACTGCTCGACTTCCGCAATCCGGTCGACCCCGAACTGGTGTACGTGGAGAGCATGTCCGTGCACGATCTGGTCGAAGGTCATTCGGAGATCCGCCGATTCGGCGTGATCTTCGACCAGTTGCGGGCCATGGCGCTGAGCCCACGTGATTCCGCCGCGCTGATTCAGCGGGCTCGCGACGAGATCGCGGCCGGGGTGGATCGGGCACGGTAGCCACGACTTATGCGGTGAGCAGGCCGGCGATCCGGGCGAGGACCTCGGGTGCGAGGAGATCGTCGAGGGTCGCGTCGACGGCATGGGCCGTCAGGTTGCCCGTCACCAGGCGCCGCCAGTCCTCCACCGCGGCAGCCGCATCGGGTCGATCGCGCTCGGGGACGACCAGGACGAGTTCGCCGGGCAGGCTTTGTGGGCGGTGGGTCGACGCTGCACGTGCGAGCGCGTCGGAGTGATCGATCAGGTGCCGCAATTCGTCGCCCGTCATCGCGATCGTGCCCGCCAGCCTGTCGGTCAATTCGGCCGCTGACGTGTCAATGCCCGTTTCATGGTTGTGCGGACAGGATTCGTTGTCCGCGACGCCGATGAGCCGCTCGACGAATCTGCCCGGCGCCGTCGGCGACAGCGGTCCGACACCGGCATCCGTGCCCAGGAGGACAACCCGGACAACCTGGTTGTCCTCCCCCAGCCGCACCGCCATCTCCTGCGCGACGAGGCCGCCCGCCGACCATCCGAGCAACCGGTATGGCCCCTTGGGAGCGATCCGGCGGATCTCGGGCAGGAAGTGCTGCGCGTAGTCGCCGATCGTCGGCAGGTCGACAAGCGTCTGCAGCCCGTAGACGGGTACCTCCGGCTCGAGGTGGGCGAGCAGGCAGGCGAACGGCCAAGCCAGGCCCGACTCACCGGCGAGACAGAACAGCGGTGTGCCGTCGACCGAATCCGAGCGTGGACGGATCGGCAGCACGGTCGACACCGCGGCAGCGGGTCGCGGTTCGGCGTACACCTCGCGGGACCACTCGCAGGTCTGCGCCTGCTCCTCGTCTGTGCGCACAACAAATGGTACGTCGTACGAAAGTTCTACCGAGCCAGCAATTCCGGGGGCACCGGTCAGTGGACGATCGAGGGAAGACAGCGGGAACCGGCCCACAGATCGTCGATCAGGCGCTGGTAGCTCTCGGCGAGGTCGTCGAGCCGGGCCCACTCGCCGTAGAACTGCGCATCGGTGGCGTCGGCCATGGTGACGAACAGCCGCGCGCTGTGCGCGGCGAGCCGGTCGACGAGCATGCCGAGGGTTTCGCAGTGCTCGGCCGCGGTGGCCGAGGGCAGCGGGGCGGCCAGGATCACCCAGCGGTCGATCGCGCGCATCAGTTGCGCCCGGCGACGGTCGAGGCCGGGTGCCTCGAAGGCAGGCGTGCGGTCGCGCACCTGGTGCAGCACGGCGAGCTCGGCCGCCGCGTGCAACACCGGGTGGTAGTCCTCGGCCAGTCCACGGAACGCGGCGAGCATCAGCTCACGCCCGGGCAACCTGTTTCGGTCGACCGAAAACCGCGTCTCACAGCGCATCACCGTCATCTGGCACCTCCGGCTCGGCCACCCCGGCAAACACTCCGCCACCACTGTCCCCTACCACGATGCCAGACGGAAGCGAACAGGCCTGCGGACATCCAGGTTGTCCTGTTCGCCTGGCGTGTGCCCGCCGCGCTACAGCGCGCGCAGACTGCCGAACAGGCCGTCCTTCTCCTCACGTGGGCCCGCGGTGAAGTACAGCGCGTCGGCGTCGCCCGCGCTCTCACCGTTGCCGAACGTCAACGCCCACAACCCCTCGATCTGCACCGGCTCGCCTTCGCTGTCACGCAGGTAGTCGACGAAGGTGCCGGTGGTGTCGTCGAAGGCGAGGACCCGGCCGAGGCCACCGGAGTTGCCGATCAGCAACTTGCCCGAGAGCGCACCGAAGTTCGACGGCGCGATCGTCACCGCCCACGGTGCGTTGAGGCGCCCGCCGTCGTCGATGATGCGCACCAGCTTGCCCGCGGCATCGAATTCGGCGACCTTGCCCTTGTCCGGGGTGCCGTCGGCTGCTTCGTCGGCCTTGGCGTCGAGCGAGACCTCCTCGCCCTTGTCGAAGGCCTCGGGATCCTTCTTGTCGGCCTTGGTCACGGCGTAGGAGACGAACACCCGGCTGCCGACCGTGGTGATGTTGAACGGCGCCGGGTCGCCGGGAACGGCCTTGTTGCCCTTCTCCGGACTGGCGGGGTCGATGGGCTTGCCGGTGGCGAACGGGTTGGCGAAGCCGGTGGTCGTCACGGGCTGCCAGAACTTGTCGAAGGTGCGGATCTGCGGGTCGGCGCCGAAGTCGGCGGCCAGCAGTTTGTCACCGGAGGGTGCGAGCGCGAGCCCCAGGAACGACATGCCCTGGGCCGAACCGTCGAAAACCTGGTTGGCGCCGCCGTTGCGGCGGATGACAGCTCCGTCGGGCGCCTGCTCGGTCCAGGCGTTGATCCTGCCGGAATCGGTGCCGACGATGAACCGGGCCGAACCGCCGAGCGGGACCGGCATTCCGTTCAAATCGACCCACTGGTCGCGCACCGCGAACAGATCGGAATTGATCGGGGCCGGGTTGAACACCACACCGGTCGTCTTGCCCGCCGACTTGTCGGACGGGTCGGCATCGGTGCCGGGAATCGCGACGGATTCGAACTGGTCCCTGGTGAGTTTCTGCAGTGCCGCATCCGTCGACTCGCTGACATCACCGAGGAACTGGAACGACTTTCCACCCGCGCCCACCCAGAAATGTCCGCCCGCGCCCTTGGGCCGGGTCGCCAGCCCCCAGGCGTCGACCATCTCGGCGATGGTGAATTGGGCGTGATAGGAGTCGGAGCTGGCGGCCAGATCGGTTTGGCTGTACCGGTTGCCGTCGAGGGCGGCGACACCGTCGCCCGCCGGATCGGTGCCCGAGCACGCGGCAGCGACCAGGAGCACCGCGCCGAGAACCGCACCGCGCACCGGCCCGGACAGCACCCGGCGGGTGCCCCTCACATGTCCGTTCAACGTTCATTCCTTTCGACCTGCGCCGGACGGCGTTCAGGCGACGCTGACCTTATCCCGACCCGTGTGACGGTGTGCCGTGAACATGGCTGTGGTGGAGGTCTAGGCTGTCGCGCGTGGTCGAACCAAGCGCGCCCATCGCCCCGCATCCCGCCGTCGCCGCCCTGGCACCGCTGCTCGGTACCTGGCGCGGGCGAGGTCACGGTGAGTACCCGACCATCGATCCCTTCGACTACATGGAGGAGATCACCTTCGGCCATCTCGGCCGCCCGTTCCTCACCTACCGACAGCGGACCAAAGCCGCCGACGACGGCCGCCCGCTGCACGCGGAGACGGGCTATCTGCGCGCCCCAGCACCCGGCAAGGTCGAACTGGTGCTCGCCCACCCCACCGGAATCACCGAGATCTGCGAGGGAACACTCACCGAAACCGTCGACGGAATTCGGCTCGAATTGAATTCGACGAATATCGGGTTGAGCGGGTCGGCGAAATCGGTGACGGCGGTAGGCCGTTCCTTCCATGTGACCGGCGACACCATCGAGTACACGCTGCGGATGGCCGCTGTCGGCGAATCCCTGCAACATCATCTGAGCGCGACTCTGCAACGTGCGTGACAATGCAATTTCATTTGCACGTACCCGCTGAGCAGCATGTTCGATCGCGACGGCGGATCGTCACGGTCGCATAGCGATTATGTTCGAACACGCCCGCACATATGGCAACAATTGTGTGTCGCTTACTGCCGCCGCCTGTTGCCGAGCGCTTCCGCGTTCTACGGTTCTCCCATTCGGAACACGTCGAAACCCTGGACGAGGGAGACGAATATGAGCCGTTCCACCCTGATTTTGACCACCGCCGGAATGATTCTCGGCGGTGCCATGGCCATCGATCTGCTCGACGCCCGAGTCCAATCCGCGCCGCCCAAACCGGCTCCCGGCTATGAAGTGGTCCACCGCGACGCGGTCGAGCACACCGACAAAGACGCCTACGTCGTCCCGCCGTATCGCGCTCAGTAACCGGGCGGCAGCGCCGCGAACATGTCGCGGGTGACGGCGACCGCGTTGTCGGAACTGCCACCCTTGACCAGCAATGTCGCGAAGGCCATGTCGCCGCGGTAGCCGACGAACCACGAGTGCGATCCGCCGTCGACCTCCGCCTCACCGGTCTTGCCGTACACCTCGCCCTGATCGCGGATGCGTTCGGCGGTGCCGCCGGTGACGACCATCCGCATCATCTCGCGCAGTCCATCCACCACCTCGGGCGCGAGTTCGGGCCGCTCACCGACGATCTCGGTTGGCCTGCCCGCGATCAGATACGGCACCGGCGCCGACCCGTGCGCCACCGCCGCGGCCATCAGTGCCATCCCGAACGGGCTCGTCACCACCCGGCCCTGGCCGATGCCGTCCTCGGCGCGCTGGACCAGCCCGTCGGCGGGCGGCACCGACCCCGACAGCGTCGGCAACCCGGCCACCCGGTAGTCCTGGCCGATGCCGAGGCGGGCGGCAGCCTGGGTGAGCGCGTCGGGTTCGAGCCTGCTGGCCAGCCCCGCGAAGGTGGTGTTGCAGGAGCGTTCGTAGGCGGTGGCCATCGGCACGTCACCCACCGTGAAGAGGTTGTAGTTGGGAATCGTCCGCTCCCCGATGGTTGTCCGGCTCGGGCAGGGCAGCACTGTCTCGGGCGTCGCGAGACCCGCCGCCATCGCCGCCGACGCCGTGACCGTCTTGAAGATCGAGCCGGGTGGGTACTGGCCGCTCGTGGCCACGGGGCCGTCTCGGTCGGCGGCCTTGTTCTGGGCCACCGCGAGAATCGCGCCGGTGGAGGGCCTGATCACCACCATCATCGTCTGCTCGGTGCGCAGGTCGACCGCGTGCTGCGCCGAATTCTGCACGAAACGGTCGATGCTGAGCGCGAACGACGGTGCGGGCTGGGCCGGGACCTCGTGCAGCACATCGAGATCCGCGCCGTTGGCGTTGCGGGTGACCACGCTCCAGCCCGCCTTGCCGTCCACCTCGGCGATCACGGTCTTGCGCACCTGGGTGAGCAGGTCGGGGGCGAACTTGCGATCGGTGGGCACCATGTCCCACTCCTGGGTGAGCGTCACGCCGGGCAGACCGATCAGGTGGCCGCCGAGCGTCTCGGCCTCGTACTCGCTGAGCAGGACGACCGTGTACGCCCCATCGGCTTTGCGTGCGGCCGACAGAATGGCCTGCGGGGTGTAGGCCACCGGATCGATGCGGCTCAGCGCAGCGGCAAGGGCTCCCGCGACCCGGTCGGGGTCCGGGGCGTCGGCGACCGTGAACCGCACCCGTGACACCTTGCCCGGCACGAGCACATCGCTGCCCGCCGACTCGTTGACCCGTGCGCGCGGCGCGGGTTGGGTTCGTAATTCCAGGCTTTGGGTGTCGCCGAGTTTGGGGTGGATGTCGGTGGAGGTCCAGCGCACCAACCAGCGGCCGTCGCTGCGGCCCATCTGCAGTTCACCCGAATAGGTCCAGTGGCGGCCCTTGGGCAGGGTCCACTCGTAGGTGTAGTCGACGGTGGCGGTGTCGCCCTGCACGCGCGCGTCGCCGGTGCGGACGGTGAGCTTCTCGGCCTGCAGCGCGTCCCAGGTGGAAGTGAGTGCGGCCGTGGCCTTCTCGGGCGCGGTCGTGAGACCACCCGCGGTGACCAGATCGCGGTCGGCCAGGGCCTCGGCGAAATCCTGGGCAGCAGGCACCGGACCCTGCGGACCCGTCGAACACGCGCCCGAGGAGAGCGCGAGCGCGAGCACCGCACAGGTGGTGAACATCCGAGTCCTCATCGGCACAGATGGTAACGGCGAACCGGGCGCCGACGACGCAACAACGCCGGGTCAGCGGCGGAAAACTAATCGACGAGGACGGTCGCGAAGGTGGCGATCTGACGGAAACCCACACGGCTGTAAGCACGTCGGGCGATCTGGTTGTAGTCGTTCACGTACAGGCTGGCCGTACGGCCTGTCGACACAACGGCATTCGCGACGGCGGCCGTTCCGGCCGTCCCCACCCCGCTACCGCGATGCTCGGGATGCACCCACACGCCCTGGATCTGGCCGGTGCGCCGCGACAACGACCCGATCTCGGCCTTGTACACCACTTCGCCGTCGTCGAAACGTGCCCAGGCCCGGCCGGATTCGATGAGGCTCTTGATGCGGCGGCGGTAACCGCGACCACCGTCGCCCGCGCGGGGGTCGACGCCGACCTCCTCGATGAACATGGAGATCGCGGCGGTGAGGTAGCGGTCGATCTCGTCGGGCCGCACTCGTCGCACCGCGCTGTCCGGGCGGGCGAGGGCCGGTTGGGCCAGGGCGAGCAGCGGCTGGTCGGCGCGTAACTCCCTGGCCGGTCCCCAACTCGGCGCCAGCATCTCCCACAGCGGCAGCGCCAGCTCCTGCCTGCCGACCACGGAGGAACACACGCGCGGCCATCTGGTCGCCCGATCGGCGAACGCGCGAAGGGCCTGTTGATCGCCGCGCAGCGGAACCAGGTTCGCACCGGAGAAGCACAGGGAGTCGCCCGGGCCGCCGCGACTCCACAACTCGCCCACGCCGGAACGGGTGTCGAGCCCGAATTCCTGGACACGGGCCGCGATCATGCACGAGGCGACCGGGTCGGCGTCGAGGACCCGTAGCACCTCGGCCAGGTCCCGCACGGTCACCGGACGCGCGGGGGTGGCCTTGGACCGTCGCGTCGGCTCCAGCAGACTCCGCACGGCACCAGCCTGCCACGAAAGCGGGCGCAGTGGTACGGGTCGAGCTGAATCCGTCGCCGGACCGTGAGGGATCAGCCCGCGGTGACCACCGGCTGCGCGCCGGGCTCGGTGCCCATCTCCTCGGCGATCCGCATCGCCTCCTCGATCAGGGTCTCCACGATCTGCGCTTCCGGCACGGTCTTGATGACCTCGCCCTTGACGAAGATCTGGCCCTTGCCGTTGCCGGAGGCCACTCCGAGATCGGCTTCGCGCGCCTCGCCCGGCCCGTTCACCACGCAACCCATCACGGCCACGCGCAGCGGCACCTCGAGGCCGTCGAGACCGGCCGCGACGGCGTCGGCCAGGGTGTACACATCGACCTGGGCGCGTCCACACGACGGGCACGACACGATCTCGAGCTTGCGCGGACGCAGGTTCAGCGACTGCAGGATCTGGCCGCCGACCTTCACCTCTTCGGCGGGCGGCGCCGACAGCGAGACGCGGATCGTGTCACCGATGCCCTCGCTGAGCAGGGCGCCGAACGCGACCGCCGACTTGATGGTGCCCTGGAACGCCGGTCCCGCCTCGGTGACGCCGAGGTGCAGCGGGTAGTCGCTGCGCGCGGCGAGCTGACGGTAGGCCTCGACCATCACGACCGGGTCGTTGTGCTTGACCGAGATCTTGATGTCGCCGAAGCCGTGGTCCTCGAACAGGCTCGCCTCCCACAGCGCCGACTCGACCAGCGCCTCGGGGGTGGCCTTGCCGTACTTCTCCATCATCCGCTTGTCCAGCGAACCGGCGTTCACGCCGATGCGGATCGGGATGCCCGCCGCGCCCGCGGCTTTGGCGACCTCGCCGACGCGACCGTCGAATTCCTTGATGTTGCCCGGGTTCACCCGCACCGCGGCGCAGCCCGCGTCGATGGCGGCGAAGATGTAGCGGGGCTGGAAGTGGATGTCGGCGATCACCGGGATCTGTGACTTCTTGGCGATGGTCGCCAGGGCGTCGGCGTCTTCCTGCCTCGGACACGCCACGCGCACGATGTCGCAGCCCGAGGCGGTGAGTTCGGCGATCTGCTGGAGGGTGGCGTTCACGTCGTGGGTCTTGGTGGTCGTCATCGACTGCACCGAGATGGGATGGTCACTGCCCACGCCGACATTGCCGACCATGAGCTGACGGGTCTTGCGCCGTGGTGCGAGAACAGCAGCGGGAGCGGCGGGCATCCCCAATCCGATAGTGCTGGTCACGGTCGGCTGCCTTCTTTCCTACGGATCTCGAATCGACCTGGGCTGATTGCTTCCGAGCTTAGTCGCGCGCCTCGACACGGCCGTGTGAGGGGCATAACACGAGCCGGTGTGCGGCCGCCTCGATCTGGACTGACCAGAGGGTGCGACGAAGGAGTGCCCGCCGGGAGGGAAGATCGAGGAAACAGGCCGCACACCCGCGGCGCCAGCCGCCGATATTACGGTAGGCGGATCGGGTTGACGATGTCGGCGGCGAGGGTGAGCAGCATGAACGCACCGCCGATCACGACGGCCACATACGTCACGGGGAGCAGTTTCAGATAGTCGACCGGGCCCGCGGGGGCCTTGCCGCGCCAGGAACGCACCACGTCGCGCACCTTCTCGTAGAGCACCACCGCGATGTGCCCGCCGTCGAGCGGGAGCAACGGCAGCAGGTTGAACGCGCCGAGGAAGAAGTTCAGGCTGGCCAGTACCAGGATGAACATGCCCCACAGGCCACGCTCGGCGGTTTCGCCACCGATCCGGCTGGCGCCGTAGACGCTGACCGGGGTCTCCGGGTCGCGCTCGCCGCCGGTGACGGCCTCCCACAGCGCCGACACCTTCTGCGGCATCTTGGCCAGCGACTTCACCGTCTCGACGAAGAAGTCGCCGGTGAACACGATGGTCGCCGGAATCGCCTCGACCACGCCGTACTGCTGCGGTTCGGCGTAATCGGGGCCCACACCGACCGCGGACACCTCGCGGGCCGGACCCTCCTTGGGCGAACGCATCACCCGCTCGGGGGTCACGGGCACGGTGAGGGTGTCGCCGTCGCGTTCGATGGTGTAGGTGAACGTGCCGGACTGCTTCTGGGTTTCGGCCTGGAACTGCGCCCAGGTGGTCACCTCGACGCCGTTGACCGCCTTCACCACGTCGCCACGCTGTAAACCGGCGCGCTGAGCCGGACCGTCACCCGTGCACGGTGCGAGCTTCTTGTCCGGCGTCTCCTGGGCGACGCAGCTCATGGTGCCGAGTGCGGTGGCAGGCGGCTGCTCGAGCTGCGGCAGACCCCAGCCCACCGCCAACACGACCAGAAGAATGAAGCCGAGCAGGAAGTTCATGGCGATGCCACCGAACATCACCACCAGCCGCTTCCAGGTGGACTGGCGATACATCGCCCGGTCCACCTCTTCGGGCTCCAGCTCGTCCAGGGCCGTCATGCCCGCGATATCGCAGAAGCCGCCGAGCGGCAGCGCCTTGAGGCCGTATTCGGTCTCACCACGACGGAACGAGAAGATACGGGGCCCGAAACCGATGAAGTAGCGGCGTACCTTCATGCCGGTCGCCTGCGCGGCCCACATGTGCCCGCATTCGTGCAACGCGATCGAGATCGTGATACCGACGGCGAACAGGGCAAACCCGAACGCGAATACCATCTGGCCCTTTCTCTGTTCTCGGCGGCTGGCGCCGCGGTGGGGGTCCCGTTGAGTCGGTCAGGTCAGGGCGTCGGTACTTCGGCGATGGCCTCGGCGGCGAACTCCCTGGCCCAGCGGTCGGCCGCGAGGACGTCGTCCAGGGTATCGGGTTCGGCACGCCAGCGGTCCGCGGCCTCGACCGCGCGGGTGACGGTGCGCACGATGGCCGGGAAGCTGATCGCGCCGTCCAGGAAGGCCGAGACTGCTACTTCGTTGGCTGCGTTGTAGACGGCGGTGACGCTGCCGCCCGCCTCACCGGCTTGCCTTGCCAGACGTACAGCGGGGAAGACCGCGTCGTCGACGGGCTCGAACGTCCAGGTCGACGCCGTACCGAAATCGCAGGGCGTGGCCGCGCCGGGGAGGCGGTCGGGCCAGCCGAGCGCCAAGGCGATGGGCAGCTTCATATCCGGCGGGCTCGCCTGGGCCAGGGTGGAACCGTCGGTGAACGTGACGAGCGAATGCACGATCGACTGCGGGTGCACGGTGACATCGATGCGGTCGTAGGGCACCCCGAACAGCAGATGGGTCTCGATCAGTTCCAGGCCCTTGTTCACCAGCGAGGCCGAGTTCAGCGTGTTCATCGGGCCCATCGACCAGGTCGGATGCGTTTTCGCCTCGTCGGGGTTCACCGATTCGAGCATCTCGGTGGTCCAGCCGCGGAACGGGCCGCCGGAGGCCGTGAGCACCAACCGGTCGACTTCCTCGGCGCGACCGCCGCGCAGGCATTGGGCCAGGGCGGAGTGTTCGGAGTCGACGGGGACGATCTGGCCGGGTGCGGCCGCCCGGGTGACCAGCGAACCGCCCGCGACGAGGGACTCCTTGTTGGCCAGTGCCAACCGGGTGCCTGCCTCGAGGGTGGCCAGCGTCGGTTCCAGGCCGAGCGAGCCGACCAGGGCGTTGAGCACCACGTCGGCCTCGGTGCGGCGCACGAGTTCGGTCACCGCGCCCGGCCCGCCGAGGTCGAGATCGAGTTGCCGGGCGGCGGCGGGATCGGCCACGGCGACATTGCGGGTGCCGGTGGCGGCCATCTGCTCGGCGAGCAGTGCGGGATTGCCGCCGCGCGCGGCCAACCCGACCACCTCGAAGCGGTCCGGGTTGGCGGCGATCACCTCGAGCGCCTGGGTGCCGATCGAACCGGTACTGCCCAGGAGCAGCACCTTCACCCGGTCGGTCGACGTCGTATTGCCGTGCGCGGCACGGGGTGCGTGGTGGGACACGGGCCCATTGTGGCAGGGCTGCTGGCTACGACGAACGGTCGTATGCCACGATATGCACACTCGCCCAACCAGAACTCGAGCCCTAAGGAGCGATCGTGGCCGCCACGGACCTCGAAAAAGCCAGCACCGAGCGCGCCGTCGCCACCAGCGTCGACCCCGCCGAGGTGCCCTCGGCAGCGTGGGGCTGGAGCGGCGAGTCGCCCAAGACCTTCCGCATCGCCGGCTGGTTCGTCGTGATCGCGCTGCTCGGCATGACCATCGGTAACCACCAGGGCCACGTCGAGGACATCTTCCTCATCGGGTTCGCCGGTCTGCTCGCGGCGATCCTCGTCCTCGATTCGCTCACCAAGCGCATCCCGAGGTAGACACCCGCACCGATGCCTGCGGCCGCGATTCGATCGCGCCGCAGGCATTGTCGTGTCAGCGCCCGCGTCGTGCGCCGGGCTTGCGTCCGGTCTTGGCAGGTTTGCGTTGCGCGGTCTGCTTCTTCGGCGCCTGCTTCTTGGGCGCACGCTCGGGCGCGGGCCTGGCCGGTTCCGCGCCGCGTGAACTGTTGGCCGAACGGCCGCGCACGATGCCGACGAATTCCTCGACCAGTTCCGAATCGCCGTCGGCGGGCCAGGCCAGTGCGATCCGGGTGAACTCGGTGTCGCTGATCGGGCGGTACACCAGGTCGCGCCGATGGTGCAGTCGGGCGATCGACTGCGGCACGATCGTCACTCCCCCGACGGCCGCGACCATCGCCAGGGCGTCCGCGGCCTGATCCAGATCGCCGCTGTCATGGTGCTGTTCGTCGGCCAGATCGGCCGGGCTCACCGCATCGAGCAGCGACAGCGCGTCGTCCTTCTGTACGACCGCGACCGGCGTCTCCTCCCACAGCGGGATCGCGTTCATTCCGGACCGGTCCATCGGCAACCGCACGAAGCACAGATCCACCCGGCCCTCGCGCAGCGCGCTCTCCTGCTCGCTCTGCGCGACGCCGAGCACCTCGAGGGGGTGGTCGGGCAGCCGCTCGCCCCACACGCGGGCCCACTTCGACACCGTCACCCCCGGCACGAAACCGACGCGCAGGCTCGCGGGCCCCTCCGGCTTCTGCTCGCGCTGTGCCTGCTCGTCGGCACGGATCAGCTCCCGCGCATGTTCGAGCAGGGTCGCGCCGTCCTCGGACAGCTGGGTCGGCGACGCACCTGGCACGAACAGCCGCGTGCCGAGTTCGCCCTCGAGCTCGATCACGGTGGCGCTCAAGGCCTGACGCGGAATCCGCAGCGCCTTCGCGGCGCGCGCGAAATGCAGTTCCTCGGCCACGGCGACGAACCGACGTAACCGGGTGAGGTCGATGGAGTCGGCGGCGGTGACGTCGAAGTCGCTCATTCGGATCAGAATATGGCACGCGCCGAACAGGTCGGCGCGCCGATCACAGGTTCGTCAGCACGGCGATGAGCACGGCGATGCCGATCACGATGGCGAACACCACCAGCAGCACCCCGAACATCGACCCCCAACCGCCGCGCGCGGGCGGTGGTGGCATGGGCGCGCGCATCGCGGGCTGGGCCCAAGCGGCGGGGGTCGCCGGTCGCGGCGCCATCGGCGGAACCGGTGCGACCGGGATCGCGGCACCTGAGGTGTTCACCGGCCGCATCGGCTGCATCCCCATGAACGGCTGCGCGTGCGCCCCGGACGGCGGGCGGGCGATCGGGCGGGCACCAGTCGTCCCCGTGCGCATGGCCCGCTGGGCGGCCTCGACGAACTCCTCGCAGGAGGAGAACCGGTCGGCTGGTCGCTTGGCCAGCGCCCGCGCCATCACGGCATCCAGATTCGGCGGCAGCCCGGCCCGGCGCGGGCTCACCGGCGGTGGCGGCGACTGCAGGTGCCCGGTGATGACGGCGGCCGGGCTCGGCGCCTCGAACGGTGCGGTGCCGGTGAGCAGGGTGTAGAGCGTGCAGGCCAGCGAATACTGGTCGGCGCGATGGTCGAGCGGCACACCGGTGAGCTGCTCGGGTGCCGCGTAGGCCAACGTCGCGGTGAACGAGCCGGTCTCGGTGAGGTGACCCGAATCGTCGCGCAGACGCGCGATGCCGAAGTCGGTGAGATACACCCGCTCCTGGCTGTTGGACCTGGCCAGCAGGATATTGGCCGGTTTCACATCGCGGTGCAGCACGCCAGCACGGTGCGCGAAGTCAAGGGCGGCGGCGGTCTCCCGGATGATCTGCAACGCCCGATCAGGTGGCAGCGTCGCCGGATCGAGCATCGACGCGTCGATCCCGTCGACGTATTGCATGCTGATCCACAGCTGGTCGTTCTCCACACCGCGGTCGAACACCGTCACGATATTGGGGTGGTCGAGCTGGGCGACCAGATCGGCTTCCCGCTCGAACCTGGCGCGGATCTCGGCGTCGGAGAACAGCTCCTGATTCAGCAGTTTCAGCGCGGTCCACCTCGGCAGCCGAGGATGCCTGGCCAGGTACACCGAACCCATCCCGCCGCGACCCAACTGCCGGTCGATCGTGTAGCCGGCGAATACCGTCCCGTCAGAAACCACTCTGACCCCCGAATCTCGCTCGTCGTCCGACGCGCTGGACCCTACCAAAACGGTGTTCGTGCCGTCGCGGGCATCCTTCAGCTCATCGGGAAGGTGGTCAGTTCCTTCAGCAGTTCGGGCAGGTCCTCGGCCAGCACGTCCGAATCCCGGGAGAACAGGAATACCCAGCGTTCTCGGCCGGGGTCACTGAATGTGGAGACGACCACGGTCATGTTGTAGCTGTCTCTGCCGTACTGGTCTTTGAAGAAGCGCGCCCGGTGGTCGTCGGTGCGTGTGCCGGACGATCCGCTGCCCACATCTTTGGTCTCGCGCTCGAATCGGGCGACCGCCGTCTTCGCCGACTCCTCGGAGGGGAACGCGTAGAAGGCGAAGCTGGTCGCGTTGATGTCGGCGGGTTTGCAGGACCATTTGGCATGCGCCTCTTGAAATGTCAGTTCCCACTGGAGTTCGTTGCGCGTGGTGGTATTGACATAAGCCTCGCAGGAGCGGCCACCGGCACCGACTCCGGTTAGGTAGGGGTTCGACAGCGATGTCCCATCGGCTTCACCGGGCGGCAGCATCTGCGGGAACGCCGCCGACATCGCGGCTATGTCGCGATGGGCACGGGAACGATTGAGAATCTGCGACACCCAGGTGCTGTCGTCCTGCCACACCCAGTACGACGCACCTGCGATCGCGGCGAACACCGTCAGCAGAATCAGCGGAACGACGCCACGCCCGCGCCGGGCCGGAACGGGGCGAGCGGGATGAACCGGCGCCGGTCGCGGGTGCGGCGGCGCGGGTATCGATGGGCGTGGATACTGCTGGTGCGCAGGAGATGCGAATACCGTCGGTTGCCCGCCCGTCCCGGTGAGAGCACGGCGGGCGGCGGCTGCGAATTCCGCACACGAATCGAAGCGGTCCGCCGGGCGCTTGGCCAGTGCCCGCGCCAGGACCGCGTCCAACGCGGCGGGGAGGTCCGGTCGGTGCCTGCGTACCGAGGGCGGTGGGGATTGCAGATGACCTTGAATGACGAGCACCGGATTCGCCGCCTCGTACGGAGCTTCTCCCGTGAGCAACGAGTACAGCGTGCAGCCGAGGGAGTACTGGTCGGCGCGATGGTCCAGCGGCGCGCCGGTGAGCTGTTCGGGAGACGCGAAAGCCAAGGTGGCGGTGAAGGTTCCGGTCTGGGTGAGGTGGTGGACATCGTCGCGGGGGCGCGCGATACCGAAATCGGTGAGCAGCACGCGCTCCGGACCGTTCGCGGCGGCCAGCAGGATATTGGCCGGTTTCACGTCGCGATGCAGCACGCCGTTGCCGTGCGCGTGGTCGAGTGCGGCGGCGGTGCCCTCGATGATGTGCAGCGCGCGGGCAGCGGGAACAGGATGCTCGATGGCGGCGGCATCGACACCGTCGACGAACTGCATGCTGATCCACAGCCGCCCGTCGTCGACGCCCCGGTCGTACACGGTGACGATGTTCGGGTGTTCGAGCTGCGCGGCCAGATCGGCCTCCCGCTCGAACCTGGCCCGGATCTCGTTGTCCGAGAACAGTTCCGGATTCAGCAGTTTGAGCGCGGTCTGGCGCGGCAGCCGAGGATGCCTGGCCAGGTACACCGAACCCATCCCGCCACGACCGAGCTGTCGTTCGATCGCGTACCCGGCGAAAACGTCCCCCGTCGCAAGCATGATCCCCCGTTGTCGAACCGATCGATTACCGATCCAACTTAGTGCAGGCCACACCACGCCATCAGGGTCCGGGTCACTCTTCGACCCGCACCCCCATCGACCGCGCCGTACCCGCCACGATGCGCATCGCCGCGTCGACATCGGTGGTGTTGAGGTCGGGCAGCTTACGAATCGCGATGCGGCGCAACTGATCGCGACTGAGCGCACCGACCGGCTTGTGTCCCGGTTGCGGCGAACCCGGTTGCCCGAGCGCGGCCCGGATGAGGGAGGCCGTCGGCGGCGTCTTGAGCCGCATCGTCCACCGCTTGCGCGCATCGATGGTGATGACAGCGGGAATGATCTCCCCACGCCGATCCACCGTCGCCGCATCGTATTTCCGTTTCACCTCGAACGGTGGGACACCGGTCGGCCCGAGCATCTTCCCGAGCGTCATCAACGAGGCATTACCGGCCTCGAGCTCGAGAGTGACTGTGACAGAGGCTGTTTCGCGCGCCATAGTCAACGATCTCGGACACGCGCATCTTTGCGGTCCCGCGACGATAACGCCTGGGCCGCAACAGCTTCAGAATCAGCCCTCGGCGGCCAGCTGCCCGCATGCCGCGGCGATCTCCTGGCCGCGGGTATCGCGCACCGTGCACGACACGCCCTGGGCGATCACGCGGCGCACGAACTCGCGCTCGACCGGCTTCGGGCTGGCATCCCACTCGCTGCCCGGGGTCGGGTTGAGGGGGATCAGGTTCACGTGGACCAGGGGCCCGAGGGCCTTGTGGAGTTTCTTGCCGAGCATGTCGGCGCGCCACGGCTGGTCGTTCACGTCGCGGATCAGGGCGTATTCGATGGAGACGCGGCGGCCCGACTTGTCGGCGTAGTAGCGGGCGGCGTCGAGCACCTCGAAGATGGGCCAGCGGTTGTTCACCGGGACCAGGGTGTCGCGCAGTTCGTCGTCGGGGGTGTGCAGGGAGACGGCGAGCCGCACCGACATGTCCTCGTCGGCCAGCTTGCGGATGGCGGGCGCCAGCCCGACGGTCGAGACCGTCACCGAACGTTGCGAGATGCCCAAACCGTCGGGTGCTGGGGCAGTGATGCGGCGCACCGCGTTCACTACCCGCTTGTAGTTGGCCAGCGGCTCGCCCATGCCCCCCGTTTTACAAATGCCCTGACCAGCGATTAGTCCGAATTTGAAGAGACGACAGCCTTGTGACGCTACGAACGTGCGAACATACGTTCGAGCATTTCCATCCTCGGCAACCACCACGGGCCAGGTCAGACACGTGTGACGACAGGTTGTATCAGTCACTTGCAGGTTGCGACTGTCACCGGGTGCCGCTCGGCCGGGCCTTAACCCCGGAGGAATCCCGTCACATTGCGATCATCGGTGGAGAATGAGCAGATGTTTGGACAGGGCAAGGACTTGACGGCCGCGAGCGAGACGTTCGCGAGTGCGCTCCCGATCACTCCGGAGCTGATAGCTGCCGCCGAGGCGGTAGTAGCGGCGATCGAAGGCGAGATCGAGCAAGGTCAGCGCCAGATCGCGCAGTTTCGTGAACGCGACCCGAATCCCGGCCAGACCGAGATCGCGATCGCGACTCGGCAGGGTGCTGAAATGGCCCTGACAGCCGAGCGGAGCCGGTGGCGCAAGATCGTCAACGTGTTGCGCGAATTGCCGCCGCGGCCGGTAGACCCGACCGGTTATGGCTACTTCGAGGGCAACCCACCACCACCCGAGCCCCGGTGACGACAAGGTAGTGCGGCGAAGCCGGAATTCACACCTCTTGTGACAACTAAGACCCGCACATAGTGACATCCACGACCTGTAGGCCGGACTGACCCATAAGGTCAGCCCCCTGGCCGGTGACAACTATGTCCTGTCGCCACAGACACGATCTCCCAACCGAACCCGACCCCACCGCTCGCAGTCATTTCACAGCTCAGCGTTTCGACGTACTCCGAATTCCATGCATTTACCGCTTCACCTGATGGGTCGGTTGTTGCCTGTCTGGTCCCGAATGGCATCTGCCCAGTCCGTCCGAACCATCGAGCCGTCGCGGAACATCTCGATACCGCGTTCCTGAGCCGAATCAAGTCGTTCGTCAATGCGCTCGCCGAGCCCAGTGACGCGAAACGGAGATACGACTTCCCTAACCAGTTGAGCGATCTCAGGCAGTAAGCCGATCTCGATGCCGAACGCACCAAAATGAGCCTGCTCGAATGGACTGTTCGACAGGCGATCCCCGCGATCACCAGCCTCGATCGCTTCTATGAATGGCCGATAATAGGCGTAGAGGTAGCGGTCACGAGTCAGCCGATCGAGAGCTATCGCCTCCTCGGATGGTTCGTCAGGATCGAAAGCCTCAACGATCATCTCTCGCCCAGTGGGGAACGAAGCGACGCACCCTAACGCAAGCCAAGGCGCCGCGGACGCAACAGAAATCACGGAGCGTTTCTGCGCAACAAGCTTGGCCCGCAACGCGTGTTCCATTGCCCGGGAGCGGCCTTTGGCTTCCGCCACCACCCACCCCGACGCAGAACATCCGATCAAGTCCGCGCGCTTACGTCCGGAGCCGAAAACGACTCCGTACGTCGAAGCATAGCGATCGAGGTGTAGTAGATGACTCACGCCCAGCACCTGGTCGCAAAAGACCCCTGTCATCGCCGTGCCGAGCGCGTAGGACAAACCCACCAATTCCGATCGGTCAAGGTCGGCTGCCAGCCGGGAACGTGTTAGTGCACCGCCAGGCTGACGGCGAATGTAAGCCGGGATAAGCGATGCTCGATGCAACCACTCCCAGGTCGACGCTTTGCCGTACCGGAACTGATCCGCAGGCGCACGCCCGGTGGTGAACAGCGCATGGGCCAAGTGGTCGGTGCTGAACTGCAGCGTGCCCCTAGACACGATTGAAGTGGGAAATGAATACGCGTCGTATCGCACCGTAAACTCCGGCGACATCGAAATGCCGACCATGCCCTGGTTACCCCTGCCTCACGCCGCCGTCGCAGCCAAGTTGAACGAATCGACCGCGCTTCGGCACGGATTGACAGGATATCGGCCTGCTCGGCCACCGGGCCTACAGGAGCCGTCGCCTGCAGAGATGACACGAACGGCGTTTGACGGGCCGATCGCCCAATGCTGTGGCTTCGCATGCTTCGCCACAGGTAGAACCGAGCGCCCGGCGGCAATGTGCGGGCGTGACGAAAGCGATCCGGCTGGTCGAGACGATTCGGCCAATCCTGGATCGGCTGTACCTGCAGTGGCGCCTTGGAGAACGCCCCTAGCCTGTCGTCATGACATCGGGGGGACCTCGACGCCTCGATTATCGCCCGTGAACAGGTTCGTCATCTGGTCGCTGCAGGCGAGCAGTATCTGAACGATCCGCAGTTCCGGATGCAGTTGAGTCTGCTGGCTGCCCAAATCGCCCTGGCGGAACGCCCTTCAGGAGTACTTCCAGAAGAGCAGCTGGTCCCGCGCCCGGTGGCTCATGTAGGCGATTGGACCGTTTCGCGATCGAGAGATTCCTCGAGGTTCTACCTGGGATCGGCACGCAGACGCTGCGGGTTCGCTGAGGGAGACAGCGTTTACATCCGCGCATCAAGGAACTGACCGGCGCGGGCGTGAAATCGGCACAGCAGTATGCATTCCGGTCGATGCTGCTGCGGCCGCTGCAGCCTTGATGGCTCATCGAGAAGAAGCACCCCGACAACCGCCAAGCGGCCGCGATCGAGCGGTACTCTGTCCGTGCGAACCTGCTGCCCTTAGTTCGCGAGGTACTTGACCAGATCGACAGAGAGCACCGGTGACAGTCCGGCTCCGACACCTAGCCGACTTCACGGAATACCCAGGGGGAGAACAGAACAATGACGGCTGACCCGACACCTTTCGGTGGCGGCAGTGGCGGCGGGCCTACCGGCCCCGACTGGCCGAAGATCAGCGGGATAGCCGCGGTTGTCGCAATCCCGATCGCGATCCTCGCGATCGTCGTGCAGTGCGCCACCAACCAGACTCCCAGCACTGCTGATACAAGTGGTGGTGAGACACCGGTCATCGTCACTACGACAACCCACGTCGGTCAGGCCGAACCGAAACCGTCCCAGGACAGGGAGAGTGCCCAACCAAAACAAGGCGACTTCACCCTCACCGATGGGGAGAGCGTGGACCTGGAATCCGGATCTGTCGGTATCGCAGTCCCGAACAACGACCTCTCCTTCTCGTCGCCGTCGACCTCGACGTTGCAGTACCTGTACCCCTCCAGTGGAGCGATCGCCGAGATCTCTTCCGGCGCCGATCAGGCCAAGTGCTCCAAACGCCTCGACGACGGCTCCGAATCGAAGAATCTGGTCGAGTCCGGTGAGGCCTATTGCCTACGGACCGCCGAGGGGAACATGGTGGCGCTACAGGTGGTCAAACTCGTCTCGTACCCGAAAGGCGGCGTGATCTCGATGCACTACATCCTGTGGGAGCAGTGACAGTCCGCGCCACAAATCCGGGCAGCTCCGTCACACGTACCGGATGTTCCACGACCCATTGATGTTCGGAGAACGACCGAGCCGCAGTCTGAGGGTCCAGAATCCCCCATGTCTGTCATGGGGAGGACTCTATATGGTGGCACCGACTGTCTTTCGCGACCGCCGAAATCACCGAACTAAGCATCAGCTCATGGCGCACACAGGATTCGAGCGCCGCCCGAGTTCTGAGCCGCCGACGCTTCGCGTGTTGGGTGTTGACATCGATGTTCATTCCCACGCCGCGCGGCCACCGCCGAAACACAATCCTGATCTACGCGCAGACCGGACGCCCTGTTTACGTGCTCACTGAACCGTACTGCCTGGCCGCGCGGGATAGTCTCTGTCACAAGATCGAGGTGGCGAGTTCATGGTCACTGCCCCTCGTCGGCGCCTTGATCCTCGAGTTGCGCGATGCGCGTGTGCAGTTGCTCGATCGTCTGGCGCACGCATTCGATCAGCTCGACCGCGCTGTATTGCATCGGTGGGATGCCCATGACGTCGTAGAGGCGACGCCAAAGTTGCTGCTCCATTTCGAGGTGGGAGTCGTAGGTCGCTTGTAGCGCCGCGAGCCGAACCTCGGCTGGCACCAGCTCATCTACTTCCGTGCCATACGGCGTCGGCTTTTGCCCCTTCCACCGGGCAAGTGGCGAGTGCGCCTGCGAAAGCTGTTTCAGCAGCTGGTGACAGGCAGAGGGCGAGTCTAGGACCGTTTCGATGCATCGGTGATAGTCCGGCGGCTGCATTTGCTGGTGTTCCGGCATCAGTCACCACTCCCGAGGACTCCGCATACGGCGAAGACGCCAACTATACGAATGCGGCGCAAGTCTCGTTCAGCACCAGGATTCGGCTCGACACCCGCCCGTTCCAACCCCTACTCCTCGGCGGCGAGTTGACCGCAGGCGGCGGCGATCTCCTGGCCACGCGTATCGCGTACGGTGCAGCTCACGCCCGAAGCGATCACCCGTCGGACGAACTCGTCCTGGACAGGTTTGGGACTGGCATCCCACTTGCTGCCGGGGGTCGGGTTGAGCGGAATCAGATTGACGTGGACGAGCTGGGCCAGGTGCTTGCGGAGCAGTTTGCCGAGCAGGTCCGCGCGCCATGGCTGGTCGTTGACATCTCGGATCAGCGCGTACTCGATCGACACTCTTCGCCCGGTCCGGTCGGCGTAAGCTCGTGCGGCGTCGAGGACTTCGGCGACTTTCCATCGCTCGTTGATCGGCACCAGAGTGTCACGCAGTTCGTCGTCTGGAGTATGCAACGAGACCGCCAGGCGCACATGCAAGCCCTGTTCCGACAGCCGCTTGATCGCCGGTACTACGCCGACGGTCGAAACCGTAATGGAGCGCTGCGATATTCCGAGGCCAGCCGGAGCCGGATCGGAGATTCGGTGAATGGCATCGATCACTCTGCCCACGTTCGCGAGAGGTTCACCCATACCCATAAATACGATATTCGAGAGTCGACCTGGCCCACCGCCGACTTTACCGTCGCGCATTGCGGCCGCACCGCGACGAACTTGGTCGACAATTTCAGCGGTAGAAAGATTGCGGGTCAGTCCGCCCTGCCCGGTCGCACAGAAAGGACAGGCCATGCCGCAACCTGCTTGGCTGGAAATACACAGGGTCGCCCGATCCGGATATCGCATGAGCACGGTCTCGACGAGCGACCCATCATGTGCCCGAAGCAGGGTTTTCAAGGTCGTACCACTGTCGCAGGAGATGGCGCGCACGTCGGTGAACAGTGGAGGCATCAACTCATCGGTCAGACGAGTACGGACCGATGCTGGTATATCCGTCATCGCTTCGGCGTCTGTGGTCAGACGTCCGAAGTAATGGTTCGACAGCTGGTTCGCCCGATACGGCTTCTCGCCGATGGCGGCAACGGCCGCACGGCGGTCCTCCGTGGACATGTCAGCGAGGTGACGGGGAGGAAGACCGCGGGACGGGGCGTTGACTACCAGGGGCAATGACGTCATAGTGCCCCTATTGTCTCACACGAAGGGCCAGCCTCCCCGAGAGCGTCGTCACGCGAATGCCTGTATTGAGGTCGGGCGCGTTCCCAGCATCGACGCCACATTCTTGGGCTGAATTGTCGATTATGCCGCGGTCCTGTAATTGCGAGCACTGGCCAGCTGCTGAAGAGCTGGAGGAACATAAAATCCACCGGGCGAATAGCGCAATATGTGATGCTGGCTCGATCCATCGGCACGGAGCTCAAACGCCGCGACCGCCACCGATTCCCTGTGCGCCTTCGCGGATGCACCCAGCGGTGCGGAGGACGAATTTGTCATGTGGCCGACCTCGAGTCCGATCAAGACCTTCTGACTCCCGTCCGGATAGACCCGGATCTGTCGACCAACTCCGCAGCGTTTGGTAGCGGCCGTGACCACCGATCGATCCGCGGCGACAGCAGCTCGAAGGGCCGTTTCACCTGGCCCGATTGCGGCCGGTACGGCAGGCCGGTCGACAGCGATCCAGTTTGCGTCGAGCTCATAGACCGGCGGCAACGCGGTGATGTCGTACTTGCTCACGTTCAAGCTCACAGAGAATTGGAAGCCTATTGGTCCGCGGTAGGACCGCCGCAGGGGGTCGATGTACCACTTTTCTACGTACGACGCGTCGCCAGGATCCCCCAGGTGGACAAGCTCATCCGGCTCGATGCCCTGAATCAGGAGGATTGCCGCCGCAAGAGCATCCGGGTGATGGCGCGGCATCTCCAACGTCGGCACGACGAGGACGATTCTGCTGCTGGCGACAGCGCCGATCGGCCTCGACTTCCGCCGAGTGGGCTCGAACAGTGAAACGTTGCCGTCGGGGTTGGTGTTCATTTCATACCTGCGTTGTGTGGATGTTGGCGACGATAGCGAGGGCTATCTCGAGCAGTCTTGTGCGCCGAGTGGTGTGCCCGCGAAGCCCCGCATCGATCAGGTGAGCCTCTGCCGACATCCCGGCTTGCGAGCGGTTATGCGACGTGACGCCGGACGTTCGCCTGGGCGATCTGCCGCCGGAGTTTCGCTTCGGCTCGTAGTCGGTCCTCCCACGCGACGATGTCGGCCAAGGCATAGCGCCGAATGCGTCCCGGCTTGATGAAGTCGGGACCGGTGCCGGTGTAGGCCCAGCTATCCAGCGTGCAGACCTCGATCTTGAGGCGAAGCGCGACTTCCTTGCTCGTCAGCCAGATGTCGTTGGTGTTGTCCATTGCCTGTTTCCTTACTTGAACTGGTAGCCGGGTAGCGCCTGTGAGCTAGCTCGGTACTGAGCAGACTCCACTACACAGGCGCCACATCACGGTCTGACATGCGACTACCTTGCACCGCAGCAGCAGCATACGCAGTTTAGTGCGCATTTTCAACTCTGCTAGTACACACTTACAGTACTCTCTCCATGTAGTTAACCGGTTCCAACCGCTGAAGACGGTGCAGGTCACTACGAAACTCCCGACTAGTAAGTACCGACTCATGTCATGTAGTATCGGCAGTAATATGGGTGCAGCAGCCCGTTCTGCGAGCCCTTCTACACAGAGTCGAGGCGATGACTACACGACACCCCGAGTACCTAGGCCAGGTAGCGCAGGCACGGCGTGAAGAGCTGGGCTTGTCCAAGCAGGCGGTTCATGCGGCCGTCGGGCTGAACCCGAGGACGATCGACAAGATCGAAAGCGGCCAGGCCGGGCGAATCCGCAACGACACATTGCCCAGGCTGGACGCGGTGCTGCGATGGAAGGACGGCTCGGCATCGAACGCCTTCACCAAGCGCCTGCCCCCGGAGGTCATCGACGGCGCCGACGCGCCCCGTCCGACTTCGAATGTGCTGTACGTTCCGATCCCGGCCAATTTGTTCCAGGACACGGTCACGATGGCGCAGAGAGTGACCGAGATCGCAGGTGATGATGAGCGTCTCGCACCGCTGGTCGAAGGCATGAACACCATCGCTGACCGCATGCTGAGGGCGTGGACTATCGCCGATATCGAGCACCAGCGCTTCGACGGAACGCTGAGCGCGGCCACCATCGAGATGCTGTTGGGCCACTATCTGCGCCGCGAGCCGCAGGCACCCACGGCCGATGATCACACGGAGTTGTTGTATCTGCGCTGGCTGTTGGGGCGGCTGCCGGAGTCGGAGTCCGAGCGCGCCGAGGAGTTCGCGCAGCGGTGGTCACAGATGGAGCAGACGCTTTCGGGAACCCGACGGATCAACCGGTGAGGACTCTCATGGCACTGTCGTTGGCTGACAAGATCGACCGCATGATCGCCTATTCGCACCGATGGGGCGAACCGGCGATGAGCAACGAGCAGGTCGCCGCCGCGCTGACCGAGGCGCTGGGGCGTACGGTGGCTGCCGACGAAATCGAGGCGCTACGCACGGGTTCGGTCCTGAAGGTGACGCGCGAGTTCGCGGAAGCGCTGTGCGCACTGTGCGGTGTCACCGATGTGGCCTACCTACTTCCGGTCGGTGACGAGGACGTCGACATCGACCTGCGGCTGCAGCTGTGGACCCTGGCGCGTGATCGCGGCGTGCAGCACGTCGCGGCGCGGGCGTTGACACGCGACAAGCTCAGGGAGTTGATCGCTGATCTGCGCGCGCTGCCTCCCCGCACCCGGTAGCCATACCGCGGTGCGTCGTCAGATGCGGCGGAACTCGATCTCGAGATTCGCCGGGCGCAGAGTCAGATTCTCCTCGACATCGAGCTCGCTGTGCGCGGTGAGTTCGTAATCGCGTACCAACGAGGCAATCAGCAGTTTCGCTTCGTGCAGCGCGAACGCCTGCCCGATGCACGCGCGCGGGCCGGTGCCGAACGGTCGATATGCCCAGGGCTTGGGCCGGAACCCACCCAACCAACGATCGGGGCGGAACTCGCCCGCGTCGCTCCCCCACACGGCCGGATCGCGGTGCACCGCCAACAGCAGCACGAACACCCATTCGCCCGCGGCGATGAGGTATCCGCCGAGCGTGGTGTCTTGGCGCGCTTCGCGGAAGAATCCTGGCGCGACAGGCCACAGCCGTAGCGCTTCGGCGATCACCGCGTCGGTGACCTCGAGCTTGGCCACGTCCTCGTAGGCGATGCGACCGTTCGTGGTCAGCGCAGTGGCCTCGGCGCGTACCCGCGCGGCCAGCTCCGGGTCATCGGCCAGGAAGTGCGTCACGAAGGCCAACAGGTTGCCAGTGGTCTCGTGCCCGGCGACGAAGAGCGTCAATACCTGTTCGACGAGGTTGTCGTCGGGCAGCGCCTCCCCGTCGACGGGGTACATCATGCGGTCGAGCAGATCCGGGTACCGCTGCCCGGACTGTCGCCGCGCCTCGATCACCTCGCGCACCACGTTCTTCATGTACGCGACGTCGCGGTCGTTTTGGCGGGCGCGCTTGCCGCCGGTCAGCTTGCCCACCACGGGGATTGCCGATTCCTGGGCGTAGGCGAACACTCGCGTCAGCGCGTCGGCGAACGGATTGCGGCCGTTCTCGCGGTCGGTGAACGCGCCGACCGAGTAGCCGAAACCAGCCAGCCCGATCGCCTCCAGCGCGGCATCGCCCATCATCGCGGCGGTGTCGTCGACGGTGCGACCCTGCCCGAGCCACTGCGCGGTCTGCTCGGCCACGTGGACGAAGGCGTCGTGGTAGTCGGCGAGGGCGGCGGGCACGAATCCCTGAATCAGCGCTTCGTGTCCGCGTTTCCACTCGAGCGAGTCGTTCGAGGCGGTGAACAGGCCGTTCCCGGCGATGGCGCGCAGCTTTTCGTATGGGCGGGCGAAATGGCGTTGCCAGGATTTCTCGTCGATGACCTCGCGCATGAGGTCCGACGATCCGGCGAAGGTGAGGTGGGTGCCGCCGATGAACGTGCGCCGATACAGCGGCCCGAGCTGGCTGAACTGCCACAACGTCTTCTGGTTGGGGCGGCGGCGATCCATGCCGAGCACATCCCCCAGGATCGGTACGCGCCGCGGCGGATGCGGAATACTCTGTGCCGCAGTTGGTTTCGCCATGGTCATACGGTTACCTCTCTGGGATGCGGGTGCGGTTCGGTGGCTCGGTCGGGGCTGGGACGGGTTCGGCTCCATTGGCGGGCGATCTCGAGTACGAATGCCTCGTTTCCCACCCACTCCGGCGCGGTCGCGCCCTGGTAGGGGTGGTCGCCTTCGCCTGCGTCGAGGGCGGCGCGCAGCGCCTGGCACACCTGGGACGGGTCCGGGTTCGGGCCAAGGCCCGCGAGGTAGGGCGCGGCCGAGATCATCGTGTCTTCGATCTCGATGCGCATGCGGTGTTCGGTCACCTGGGGCAGCGCCTTGCGCGCCGTGACGTGCAGACGCATTTCCGGTCGAGCGTCCATCATGTCCGCCCACATCGGCTCGAGGACCGCGATGTTGCGCGAGGCGGGGTCTCGGCGCAGCCGGATCGCCAGGGACGTGGCGATCGAGGGCAACGCCAGCAGCATCACCAGCGCGACCGGTGCCAGGAACAACAGATCGTTGGCGACCGCCCGGTCGACGGCGAGGTCGTCCAGCACTCCGGCGGTGATCATCCAACCGGTAAGGATTCGGGTCCAGGCATCGATCTGGGAGAACGCGATACACACGATCAGGACACCCGCGAACACCGCGCGCGCGAGGCTCTGGCGCCAATGCCACACCAAGCTCATGGCGGTGACCAGAATCATCAGCTCGGCGAGAACGGTTGGCAGCGAATAGGTCGTCAGATAGACCCCGGGCCGCCAACCCGAAAGCTCCTCGACCGCGATGTTGGCCGTGCGCGCAGGGGCCGAGATCCACGCCAGCGCGACGACGAGCACCGCGACGCCGACCCAGATCATCGCGACGGTGGTGTCGCGCACGGGCTTTCGCGCGTGCCACAACAGGCCGATCCACACGAGTGCGCCAGCCGCGCACAGTGCGGCCGCGTGGGTAGCCAGGCGGATGTCAGCGAGTGCGATCCAGCGTGTCAGCACCGATTGAACGGCCCCGTCCCGCAGCAGCGCGGTAAACCAGAACGACACCGCCAGCGTCGCCAGTGCCCAGTCCAGGCTCAGGCGTTCGATGAGCACCGTCATGCGGGCCACGACCACGACGGCGATCCAGATCAGCAGCGCCGCCGCGACCGGTTCGGACAGTGAGGAGGTGGCTTCGGCGACGAGTAACGGGCTCGGGTCGGGACTCATCGCCACATCAGTTCGATTACCGATGCCGCGCGGTGGCGCGCGCCGTTGATGTCATCGGGCCGCCCGCGGCTCATTCCCGCCAGATGGGTACCCAGCCATTCGGCTTCGCGCTCGGCGGTGGAGTCGAAGTGTCTGCGGTGCATGATCTCGCGGACTCGTTGCGGGTCCAGGCCATCGGCCAGTAACGAGTCCGTCACCTCGAACTCGTCGTCACCCCTGTGCTCGAGCAGGACGTGACCGACCTCGTGCATGATCTCCTGCCGCTGCCCGCGAGCCGATCGCGCGGGGTCGTACTTGATGACGAGCTCCTGCTGCGTGACCCAGAGGGCGCCGCATCGCGACACCGACGGCACGTTCACTCGCCATGGGGCTAAAACGATCCGCTTACCGAGGCGACCGGACAGGTACCTTGCGAACTCCCCCACCGTCCACGGTGGTGTCAGTGGGATTCCGTCCAAGATTCTCTGTAACCGGCTCTCATCCACCGCAGTCCGGACCTCCAAGTTCTGTACACGATCCCCATCTGTGCGCCCAGCGGCGCACGTCTATGGTAGCGATCGTTCAACTAATAGCTCGCCAACATAATAGCTGGCACATAGCTGACACATCAGGACATGTCCACAGAAAGAGCCTGGTCATGGAGCAACCCGACGAGCGGACTCGACCGTCGGACCACAGCGACGACCTGGAAATGTCCGCCGTAGGGGCGAGACGACAACAGTGAATCAGCGTGCGAGACGTCACACAATCGGCCACGGTCTTGATTACGCATAACCGGGGCCGTTGGCCGCCCCCAGGGCTGATTTCGGTTCCTAAAACCACCGGCACGTGATCTATCTCACGCAACAGAAGGTGATCGAGCCTGATCGAAGGTGGTCGTAGTAGCCCGTGCCGAATAGTTGCCAATACTTCGATTTACCACTCTGAGCTGTGCATTGCCCGTTTGCCCCGCGCCTTCTACTTTCATCTCGCGGCCGGAAATCGGTCGCTGAACTGCAAGTGAGGGTGAGGCGCCGATGTGGGAGCGATCTAGTGGACAGCCTGCCGACTAGGCAGCGCCCGCACGTCGCGACAGGCCGTCGGCGATAGCGATTCCCGCGCGGTCACCGGATGACCCGCAGCACCAAATCAGTGCACGTCAAAGCCTGGAATCGCCATGCCCACTTGCCTTTTGAATGGAGCATCAACATGTCCACAATCTCGACAATGACCGTGCACGTGGAATTTCCCGGCGGCGCACGATTCTTCTACGATCTGCCCGCCGTTGAGGTCGAGGAGTTCGTAATTGCGGCACGCCGAGTCGGCGCGTCCGCGAGCATCGTGGGCAAGTCGTCCCCGCGCGTCCTGTCGAGCGTGCCCGAGCAGGCTGCCGCATGACCGCGAACATTGTCGAACCCGAAGCCAACCGCACCGCGCCGATCTGGAATTGCGCCGTCGCGCACGGAGCGAAGAACGCCCCGATGACGGGCATGCTCGGACCGGGCACCGGCCTTGTGCGGGTCGCGATGACCTCGGCGGTGGCAGCGGCGATTGTCCTGGCCTCGAACTCGGCGTTGGCCCAAGCCGCGCCGACGCAGCAGCCCGGGCTCGCTGGTCCTGCGACAACGCAGCCGGGTTTCGAGGCGCGACCGACCGCTCCGGTCTCGCCTCCTGCCGAGCAGTCCCCGTTGGGAAGTGTGATTCCCGCGCCCGCGTTGCCGAGTGATCCGAGTCAGTATCGCGACCCGCGACCGTCCACCGGTCAGGGAACTGGCCCTGTGCTACCTCAGCAGCAATCGAGCCCGCAGCGACTACACCAGCCCGCGCCGGAACCGGTCGTGGTGGAGTCCGCGCCGATCCCAGCCGAACCTCCGAAGGTGATCATTCCTCCTGCCCCGGAGAAACTCGGTCTCGGCGATCTGACCATCGACCGCCCGGACTGGGTGCCCGCCGATGTGGCGTGGAAGGTCAACGGCCACGTGGCCCTCGCCCAGCGCGACACCAACGCCGCCCTGCAATCGGCGGGGATCAACGCCTCCCGCGCCGACATCATGTCCACTGCGATGGTTCTGGGTGGTGCGAGCGGACTCGGCATCGGAGCAATCACTTTCGGAGTTCCCGCTGCGGCGATCGGAGCCGTCGGCGGCGGTCTCGTCGGAGCTGCGATCGGCGGTGTGACCGGTGCCGCGGCAGGCACCCTGGTGCCGGTGCCCATCGTCGGTATCGTCCCCTCCGCCGTGGCGGGAACCGCGCTGGGTGCGGCGACGGGCGCAGCGGTCGGCGCCGCGTTTCTCGGTGTTCCCGCCGCGGTTGTCGGTGGTGTGGCTGGCGGAGCGGTCGGCGCTCTCGTCGGCGGAGTCGCGACGGCGGGTGATGGCTCAGATTTCGTCGCTCCGCCGGAAGAATCCCCCGGTCCCGGTGCGCACGATCAGTCGCTGCACGATCAGCTGCGCGCTGGCGCCGATTCCGCACGATCGGTGAGCGAGTCGGCGGTGGATTGGGTCCAGGCCCAACCCGGCGGGGTCGAGGCGGTTCACGCGGTCGCCTCCGCGCTCGAGGGTGGCGTGCAGGCGTGGCAGAACGAGCCGATGGCCGCGCCGGTGGACACCGCGTTCGCGGAGGTGACCTCTGATGTCCTCGCCGCTGCCCGTTCGACGCCGGGAACCTCGGGCGTCGTCGACGCGGTCACCTCGACGATCGGCGAGCAGGCACCGCTGGAGTCCGACCAGCTCGGTCCGCTGACCGAGGTGGCGAACGGTGCGCTCACCGCTGTGCAGGGACTGGTGCGGTGATGTCGGCCGCGACGATCGCGCGGCGGACCGCGTGCACGGCGGCGCTGGCGGTGGTGCTGACATCGGCTGCCTCGGTGCCCGCCTGGGCTGATCCCGAACCGGCACCGACGGCGACCGACTGCTCGGATGTGATCACGTTGGCGGTCCCCGGCACCTGGGAGACCAGTGCCGACGCCGACCGTAACGTCGTACCGGGCATGCTCGGCCAGATCACCGGGCCGCTCCTGGCGGCCTTGAATTCCGCACCGCCCGCTGCGGCGCAGGCGGTACCGAAGCAGGTGGCCGGGTCCTCCGACGCGACGTCAGTGCGCGCCGAACAGGTGCCGTACGTGGCGCAGGTGGGCGGGCCGATCGCGGGCATCGCGACGGGAAATCCTTTGACACTGAGCCAGTCTCGCGCAAACGGCAAGTCAGCGCTCGAGGCGCGTGCCACGGAGTTGTCGCAAGCGTGCCCGTTGTCGAAGTTCGTCATTCTGGGCTACAGCCAGGGCGCGTTGATCGCGGGCGACTTCCTGTCCGAGGTCGGCAACCGCCGCGGTGTGATCGACCCCTCGCGCATTCTGGCCGGTGGGTTGCTGTCGGACCCGAAACGTTCGGCGTCGACCGTCGCGGCTGGTTCCGATAGTGCTCCGTCGACGCACTCGGTCAACACGAAGTCCTCGCCGGTGGCCGAGACGTTGGTCGGTGCCGACCCGGGCGGTGAGGGTGTCCTCGGTCAGCGCGACGGCGGGATGGGCGTGCTCGCTGAGCGGGTGACCACGATGTGCGCGCCCAACGACACGATTTGCTCGCTCTCGGGTAAGTCCAAGGTTGTCGCCGCGGTGGTGCCGCTGCTCAACATCACGCCGGAGGATCTGCCGAACTATGCGATCGGTCGCGGCCTGGAGCTGGTCAAGAATGTCGCCGAGGCGGATCCGCAGCTCATCGCGAAGGCCGCCAGTTCTGTGATCACCGAGCTGACGAAACTCGGTGTGGTCGCGGCGACTTCACCGTACTCGCTGCCGCTCACCCTGGCGGAGATGGTGTTTTCCTCGACGATGCTCGATGACGTCGCCCAGGTCATCAATATGCCCGAGTTCGATGCGCTGGTCAGCCTGACCAAACCCGACGAACTCGTTCAGCAGGCATCGCAGGCCGTGTCCTACCTCCTTCTGGACGCGCACCGGTCCTATGCGAGCAATTATACGGTCAACGCCAGCGGCGACACCGCCACGCAGTGGATCGTGAAATGGCTGACCGCGAAGATCCAGGCCGGGCTCTGATTCGGTGACCTCCTTTCCGCTTACGCCCGGTATCAGCGCGCCGGGCGCAAGCGGAATAACTTAGCGACCGCAATTCTCTCGGCACCCCGATGCCGCATAAATACCACTTCACCGCGTTCCCAGTGAATACAGGCCTTCACGAAACATGCCCAAGGAGGTGTATCTCGATGAGATCAGTATCGAAATTGCTAGCGCTGTTGATGGCGCTCGTCATGATTCCGGTGCTGGTTGTCGCGATATTCATCGATAGCGACCGGGACAATCCGAGTTTCGCTCAAGGAAAACTTGCGACTGGGATGGTTCCGCCCGAATTCGAGGCGTGGGTCATCCGGGCGGGCACTCTGTGCGAGGAGATCTCGGCCCCGCTGATCGCCGCCCAGATCGAGCAGGAGTCGGGTTGGAACCCCAACGCGGTCTCGCCGGCCGGCGCCCAGGGCTTGTCGCAGTTCATGCCTTACACCTGGCCGTCCTATGGCGTAGACGCCGATGGAAACGGCGTGATCTCTGCCTTCGATCCGGCCGACGCGATCATGGCGCAGGCGAAGTTCGACTGCGACACCGTCGCGCAGGCCAAGCAGGACCTGGCCAGCGGACGGATCAAGGGCGACCTGATCGACGTCGTGCTCGCCGCCTACAACTGCGGATACGGCTGTGTGATATCCGCTGGCGGGCCCCAGGTTGTCAATGGGGAGACCGAGGGATACGCGCCTGGGGTCAAAGCCAAGATGGCCAAATACGCCCAGCTCGGCACCGTCGAACTCACCCATTGCAGCCAGTTCCGCCCCGGCGCGGCCTTCGGCACGAACGTGGCCGCGGCGGCACTGTGCTGGCTGGGCACCCCGTATGCGTGGGGCGGCGGCGATCTCGACGGGCCGTCACAGGGAATTCGTGACGGCGGTGTCGCCGATTCCTTCGGCGACTACGAGAAGGTCGGCTTCGACTGCTCGGGGCTCGTCCTGTACGCCGTAGGGCAGGCGAGCGGCAAATCTATTCAACTTCCCCACTACACCACCTCCATCCTCAATGACACACGCGGTGATCCCGTAGACGAGAACGACATCCAGCCCGGGGACATCGTCTTTCCGAGTGGCGAAAATCCGCAACATGTCGCCATCGCGCTCGGCGGCGGACAAATGGTCGAAGCCCCCCAATCGGGGGATCAGGTGAAAATCTCCCCATTATCGAATTTGGGGCCGGGAATCGAAATAAGGCGATTCGGAGCAGGAATTCAAAAACAATGATGCCGAAAACTACTTGGACGATGCAGGCGGTCGCCGTGGCCGGGGCGGTACTGGCAGTGGCGGCATGCTCCACGGGCCAAGCCGACCACAACGCGCCGACAACCACCGCGACACCGACGACATCCGTCACGACCCCGACCCACACCACCTCGCGAGTTCCGGCGACACCGGCCTCGACACCACTGGCGGTTCCGACCGCTATTCCCGTCGAGATCGGCCCGGTCGACGACACCGACGTCGAAGCTGTCGCGGTCGCCGTGGCGCGAATCTGGTACGGGTGGGACACCACCCGCGATCTGTCTCCGCACGACGCCAAGCTGCGCGCGGCCCCGTTGCTCGAACCCCGGCTCACACAGCTGCTGCGCGACTATCCACCGATATCTGGCCCGGGAGCGGACTGGCTCGACCTGACCGCACGTTCAGCGGTACTGAGCGTGCCCGCTGGCGGCGTGCGCCCCGGCGCGGAGGTCGGCGCGCCCGCGAACACCGCGAACTCCGCGACCCGGCTCTTCGAGGTCACCCAGAGGGTCAGCACGGCAAACGGGCCCCTGCCGGAGCGTCACTTGGTGATCGGACTCGCACTGGTCAAGGTCGGCGCCGGTTGGCGGGTGTCCCAGGTGGGCGCGCGATGAGCGCGCGACCGCGGCGCCCGGTGATCGGCGGCATCGCCGGTGGCGTCGGCACGACCACGGTGGCTCATCTGCTCGGCGGCGTCGATGTCGGCGTCATCGAAGCCAACGGCACACAGCACGTCGACGTGCTGGTGACCCGCGCAACGGCCGTCGCGGTGCGCTGGGCCATCGCTACCGCCCAGAAGATGCCCGTGCGCCCGGTCCTGGTCGTCGTCGCCGACAGCGACGGGCGCTGGCCCTCGGTGGTGCGGCGCCGCCTGAAGATGGCCGCCGCCAACCTCGACACCCCGGTGCTGCGACTCGGTTGGCTCGCACCACTGGCCGCCAGCGACAACCCCTGGGGCCTGCTGGCCACCGGCGTCTTCGCCACCGACCGCAAGAGATATCGGTGGGCCGAAGTCGTACGTGAGTTCCGTGACGAGCTGAACCGCACGGTCGTCACCGCCCTCGAACACGAAACCTCCACCGCCCAAGCCATTTCCGATCCGGCGCCCGCCGACGAGCACGAACCCGCACGTCACGCGGGTGTCCTAACCGATAACTAGAGGGAAAAGCCCATGTCCACACTGCTTTTGGCCGCCGACTGGCTGGCCCAGGTCCCCAACCCTCCCGCCAAGGAATTACCCGGTGAGCTGGGTGATCGCGTCAACGACACGCTCGGCTACGCCAAATCCATCTGCTACGCACTGGCTTTCGCCGGACTGCTCGCGGTGGCCGGAATGCTGTTCGTGGGCCTGCGCGGTCGCAGCGACACAGCCAAGAACGCACTCGGGCACCTGCCGATGGTCATCCTCGGCATCGTCATCACCGGCGGCGCGGGCGGAATCATCGAGGCGTTTCAGTGAACAAGGCGCTCGGGGCGTTCGCGCTCACGGCAGCCCTGACCACTGTGGGTGCCGGAGCCGTCCACGCTCAGCCGCCGACGACCCCGGCCCCTCCGACCAGTCAGCAGCTCAGTCCCCAGAGTCCGGGCGGTGGCGGCACCGGCGAGCAAATTCCCCTCCGCGACCCCGCCACCGGCGGCGTGCGATGGGACCGGTTCGGTGGTGATCCCGCCGACGCCCCTGAGGATCTGGATTCCTTCATCGCCGACTCGCTCGGCTGGCTGCGCACCCTCGCGCTGGCCTGCGCGGTCGGTGGCGTGCTGATCAGCGCCGCGGTGCTGATGGTGGGGATTCGCGGGCGATCCGAGCAAGCCAAGAAGGCCCTGTTCTCGCTGCCGGTCGTGCTCGTCGCCACCGTGCTGTCCGGGTCGGCCTACACCGTCATCAACACATTTCTCTGAAAGCGATCGAACACCAATGTCATTGACTACCTCCGAGTTTCGCGACACCGCCAGCTTGGCGAAAGTGCGCCGCGCGTACCTGTTCGGGTCGATCACCGCGGCGGCGCTCGCCGTTGTCGGTGCACTCGCCGCTGTCGGCATGGGCGTCCACGGTGAGGCCGATACACCGGGCGACGCAATCGCAACAGCCGCGACGCCGGTCGCGACGGCCGCCGCGAAGGGATCGCTGGTCCCCCAGATTCCGCTCACCCGCTCCCCCGCCGACCCGGACTGGTTGACCGCCGCGCCTCTGGGGCTGTCTTGGCAGCGCGTCGACGGCGTGCCACTGCCGTTCACCGGATCGGATGGACCCTCCCGCATCGACGGGGCCATCGCCTCCGGTTACGCCCACACCCCGCAAGGCGCGACCGTCGCGGCACTGCAGATCGGCATGCGACTGCTCTACTCCCCCGACTTCGCCCGCGTCCTCGACATCCAGACCGCGATCTCCGACGCCGACCGGCACCAGATCCTCACCGCCCGTGCCAGCCAGCCTCGGCCGGACCCGGCCGCCGTGCAGGCCAGCACTGTGCAGCCCGCCGGATTCAAGATCGGCGACTACACCGACGACGCCGCGACCATCTACTACGCCTACCCCCGCGCCTCCGGCTCCTACCGGATCACCCGCCAAGCGGTGGTGTGGCGCGACGGCGATTGGCGCTACAGCAGTGAGCTGAGCGCCCCGGCGCTGCCAGAAACGGCCGACCTGACCGGATTCACCCCGCTGTAGCAAGGAAAACCCTGATGTTCACCACCCGAGAATTCGCCGAACACCCCGCACACCGCCACCCACGCTCGCCGCGGCGCTGGTTGCCGGTGGCCGTCACCGCGGTACTGGTCACCGTCGCCTCCATCGTCGCCGTCGTCGTGTTACGCGACCAACCACACGATGTCGCGACACCGCCAGCACCCGACGCGCTCACCACCACGACACCACCGCGCGAGCTGGAATGGAAGTTGATCAACGGCATCCGCCTGCCATTCGGCGAAGACGGGCCCGCCCAGGTCGATGGTCCGCGCGCGCACGGCTACTCCCACACCCCGCAGGGCGCACTCCTGGCAGCGTGGCAGATCGCCACCCGAGTGCTGACCGACGCCCGCTACGAGCAGTTGCTCGGCACTCAAGTGCGCGGCGACCTCGGCCAGCAACAGCAGGTCCGCAACGCGGTCACCCAGACCCGCAACCTGTCCGCCGACGAATTCGACGCGGCCTTCCGTCAGCCGGTCGCGTTCCAATTCGCCACCTACACACCGATGTTCGCGCGGATCTACTTCGCGGTCCCGTCGACCAAGGGCGGCTTCGACTTCGTCCGCCGGGCCGCGCTCTGGGACGGCAACGACTGGATCTACCAGCTCGATTCCGGCCTACCCGAACTACCGAACTCCACGGGCCTGACCGGATTCACGACCTTCCAGGACAGGGCAGGGCGATGAGAACGAACACCTGGTCGATCCTGCGGCCCCTGGCGCTCGTGGGCATGCTGCTGGCGCTGCTCGTGGGCCCCGTGGCGGTGGTCGCGGCCGAGCCCGCGCCACCGAACATGCCACAGAAACTCTCCGAACTCAGCGCCGAGCAGAAGAGCTGGCGCGACGCCGACGGCGTGATCTGGTGCTCGCAGCACCCCCAGTTCCCCGGATGCGCGGACAAACCCGACACCGGCTACCTCTACCCCAACGACGACACCGCGTTCCGAGCCCAAATCAACAACGGCGCAACACAAACCACGATCGACCTGAACCCGGGCCGCCTTGCCGACAACACCGTCGGCAAGGCGGTGGACTCGGCCTTCGGCAAGGCCGCCGAATCCATCGGCAAGTTCAGCGGTGACCTGCTGGTCGAGTCGATGACCTGGTGGATCGGCACCGACTCGATCAGCCTGTCCTACGCGGGCGTGATGGCGGACAAGGCACCGGTGCAGCAGGTCGTCTTCTTCATCATGATGGCCGGAATCTTCACCGGTTCCATGGTGATGATGGTGACCCGTCGCACCGAGCCGGGCGCGCAGATCCTGCTCGGCGGAGTGAAATACATAGTCATCTCCTCGATGGCCCTGATCGTGCTCTCCGGCGCGATCCACGCCGGAGACGACTTCGCCCACCAGATGATCGACACCGACGCCAACCAGTTCGGCCAGCGAGTCCAAGCCATGCTGGGCACCTCAACCATCGGCAACTCCGGCGGCGTGCTGCTGCTGGGTATCGTCGCGTTCCTCCTCGGCGCGATCCAGTGGGTGATGGGCTTCGTCCGCCAAGCCGGAATCGTCGTGTTGTACAACCTCATACTCTTCGCGGCGGCTGGACAGCTCACCACATGGGGACGGCAATGGTTCCCGCGCATCGCCGCGACCTGCGTGGCGCTGATCCTCTACAAACCCATGGCTGCCTACATCTACTCTCTTGGCTTCGCGCTGATCGGCGAAGAGCAGTCCTTGACCACCTTGGTCACCGGACTGATGGTGGTCGCGCTGGCGGTGATCGCCCTGCCCGCGCTGCTGAAATTCTTCGACTTCATGGGCATGCACGTCTCCGGTGGCTCCGGCGCCCTCGGCATTGCGGTCGGTGGTCTCGCGGGCGGGGCACTCGGCGCCGCCGCGGCGATGGGCGGTGACGGTTTTTCCTCTAGCGGAGGTGGATTCGCCAGCTTCATGTCCGCGTCCGGCCCCGGTGGAGGCGAGACCGACCCGTCACCGGGGAACGGGGGCACAGCCGCTCTGCCGTCCGGCGGTGGACAGGCTCGATTGGAGTCCGGGTCCTCCCCGAAAGCGCTCGGCACCGGCCGTTCCGGGCTCGAACTCGAAGCCGGACCCGGCTCGCAGCCCGAGAATCCCGACGCCTCTGGCACACCCACCACACCCAGCGACAGCGGCGGCAGCGGCATCGACCTGGCCGGTACCACCGAGACTGGCGGCACCGCAGCCGCCAGCGGCGGATCGGCCGCGGCAGGTGCGGCGGCCACCGGCGGGGCCTCTATGGCGGTCCAAGCAGGGCTCTCGGCGGCGAGTTCGGCCGCCGAAGCCGCCGACGACATCGGCTCGGAGATGACCGGTGACGACCTCGGACCGCAGCGGCCATGAGCGCCCGCGCATCTCTCTCGACCAGGACACATCAGCACACCGCACATCAGGCGGCACACGGTAGGGACACCCAATGAACGACACACCCGGATACGGCGGATTCCGCGAGGTCAAGGGCTTCGGCCTGGGCCGTCTCGGCACCAGCGGCACAGCCATCATCGGAGCCACCGTGGTGGGCCTGGCCTTCACCACCTTCATCGACCTGATGCTGGCCTTCCTCGGGCTGTTCATCGCCATCCCCGTGCTGGCGCTGACCATTGTGCCGGTGGGCGACTCGCAACGAACCGTTGTCGAACACCTGACCTGGAACATCCGGGCGTGGTGGGGTAGCCGGCACAACAGCGACGCCTACGCCGCCGATGTGTTCGACGAGGTCCCGCGCGGGCAGAACCTGCCCGGCGTGCTGGCCCCGCTGATGCCGTTGACCGTCGAGGACGGTCGCGGCGGCACGCAGTGCCTGATCTGGAATCGGCGCACCGGCATTCTGTCGGCGGTGCTGAAGGTCTCCCCGGTCGGTATCACGTTGGCCGACAGCGCCGACACCAACGCCTGGGTGCGCAATTACGGCAGCTGGCTGGCCGATCTGGGGTTCACCCCGATCATCTCCTCGGTCGTGTTCACCTGCGAATCCAGCCCGACCGGCGGTGTCGACCAGCGTGCCTACACCTTGGGCCGCATGGAGCGCGACGGTAAGAACGCACCCGCGCTCGCCAAGACGATCATGAAAAAGGCTGTCGAGCAGTCACGTTCGACCACCGCCGACATTCAGATGCGGGTCACGGTGAACTTCGATCTGTCCAAGGCATCGCCGCAACCCGCCACCCTGTCCGAGGGCGCGGCGGAAGTGGTGCGGTGGCTGCCCCGCATCGAATCCGCACTCGCCGCGGCCGGAGCGACCGTGACCGACCGCGCGTCCACCGCATCGGTGATCCGCAACATCCGCGCCGCGGTCGACCCGGCCGTCCGGATCTCGGCCTCCGACACCGCGGACAACGACGATGACCTGCTGACCTGGGCCGACGCGGGCGCCCTGCGCACCGAAAGCACCAAGGAGGTCTACTACCACGACTCCGGCTATTCAGTCACCTGGGTGTTCAAGAAGCCACCCAACAGCGTTGTGCGCCATGACATCCTGCTCAAACTGGTCAGCCCAGGACGGTACTACCGACGGTTCTCGCTGGTCTACCGACCCTACAGCGCCGCCGCGGCGGCTGACATCGTCGAGCGCGAGATCCAGGGCGGCAAACTCCGCCAGGTCTGGAACACCAAGACCAAGAAGGACGAGACCCAGCGCGAGTACGACGATCGGGTACGCGCGCGTCGAGCCGCGCAGGAGGAGTCGATGGGCGCGGGCCTCGGCCGCTTCACGATGTATGTCACGACCACGGTGCGCAGCGAGGAAACTCTGGCGGCCGCCTGCGCCGATGTCGAGGACCGCATCAGCGGCACCAAACTGCGATTCCGTCGGGCCCGCGGCGCACAGGCCGCCGCGTTCGCGTCGTCCCTCGGCTACGGCGTCGAACCGACCTCGGGACTCTCACGCAGCGCCGCACAGAGGTGGCTGGCATGACCGAAACCGCACAGCTGCATCGGGCAGCGGCCAGCGCCGGTGTGGCCGAACGCTGGCTGGCGAGACTGGGAGTTATCCCGGCCTACCGCAAACAGGAATCCCGTGATCCTGACGAACCTGGTCAGGAACCGTTCAATCCGTTCGCTCCCTTCGCGTCTCTGCCGCCGATTCCCGATGCGCGCGGCGAGAACCGGCCCTTCGGTGGGTACGCTCACAACGTCGACGCGGGACGCCTGTTCGCGGGCACCACCAGTCAGATCCAAGGTCTGTTTCCGTTCGCCGCCGCCTCCGGTGCCCGGGTGCGTGGCGTCCCGTTCGGCCGCCACCTCCACACCGCCGAACCGATCGGGCTCGATCCCTCGCAGTGGCTCGTGGACGGGTTGGTCACCAACACCGGCCTGTGGGTCCAAGGACAGCCCGGCATCGGGAAGTCCACCGCGATCAAGCGGTTGATGGTCGGATTCGTCGCGTTCGGTTTCGCGGCGGTGATCCCCGGCGACATCAAAGACGAGTACACCCCGATCGTGGAAGCGTTGGACGGCAAGGTGTTCCGCATCGGGCGCGGCCTGCACAGCCTCAATCCCCTCGACCTCGGGCCCCTGCGCGGCGCGATCGACGCCGCGGTCGGCACCCAGCGCGACCAGTTGGTCTCCCAAGCCCGCGGTAGGCGGCTGGACCTGCTGGAGTCGCTGATCACCATCGTCGGCGGGCAGGACCTCACCGCCACCGAACGGCTGCTGCTGGCCATGACCGTCGACCAAGCCGATGCCGCCAACCACCGCCACGGTCGGCCCGACCCGACAATCCCCGAGCTGGTGCAGATCCTCGACTCCGCCAGCGAACCGCTGCTGCGCGTGGTGGCGGCCCGCGACGAACACGAGTACCGGCGCGAGATCCGCGAGTTGCGCAACACGCTGGTCTTGCTGTGCGAGGGCCCGATCAAGGGCATGTTCGACCGGCCGTCGAGCTTCTGTCTCGATGCCGATCTGCCAGCGATCTCGCTGTCGCTGGGAGCCGTGGAGGACGACGGCGACGATGTGGTGGCCGCCGCGATGATGTGCGCGTGGGCGTGGTCGGCGGGCCTGATCGAGGGCAAACAGTCGGCCGGGCAACGACGCAACGTCTTCCAACCCCAAGACGAGCTGTGGCGGGCACTGCGCGCGGCTCCCGGTCTGGTCGAGAAATCCGACCGGATGACCCGACTCAACCGCAAACGCGGGGTGGTCTCGGCCCAATCGACCCACACCATCACCGACCTAGAGGCGCTACCCACCGCGGCCGACCGCGCCAAGGCGAAGGGCATGATCGCCCGCAACGACATCAAAGTCATCGGCGGCCTCGACCACGCCGAAATGGCACGGCTACACGAAATTTCACCGTTCACCTCCGGCGAGAAGGACCTGGTCACGCGCTGGTCCGCACCGCCGACGTGGGTGCCCGGTCAACGCCATCCCGGCCGTGGGAAGTACCTCATCAAGTCCGGCTCGCGCATGGGGTTGCCGGTGAATGTGGACCTGACGCCGGAAGAACTCGAACTTTTCAACACAGATGGTGCGTTCGCCGGACTCGACGGCACCGTCTCTGGACGGAGTAGCCGTGCGGCATGAACGACCGACTCGGGAAAGGATCGTGATGCGGGAAGTTATCTCCGCACCGGGCTGGAACGACGATCCCGACTCTGGAACCACCGCCATGATCGTCAGGGTGACCGAGCATGTGGCGACACTGCCGCACCGCTGGTGGGGGCGCGCTCTGGTGTGGAACCCCGAAATGCTCGGCCCGGCAACAACTTTCCGATGGGACCTGCTGTCCGACATCACCGACGCCGCCGATGCCGACCGGATCGCCGAAGCTCTGTTCTCGGTGATCCGAGACGAGGGCGCGCTGTATTTCGTTCCGGAGGCGTCGCTGCTCACCGCGAACCTGCTGCTGGCCGCCGCGCGCGGAAGGCGCACCCTCACCGACGTTCTCGACTGGATACACGCCGCTGACCTGGACGAACCCTATCGCCTGCTGGACGCGGCCGGGGAGCTCGACCCCACCGCGGATCTGGAGACCTTCGGCGAGGCACCGGCCGGAGAGCGCGCCGCGATCTGGGCCGTGGTCCGCCAGGCCATGCTGCCGCTGGATTACGGCCCGATCCTGGCCGCCTTGGGCCCACACGGCGACGCTGGATCGCCCACCGACCAACTGCCGGTCTTGGGATCGCGTGCGCTCGCCCAGCACCGGGAGATCTTCGTCGTCGAAGTGCCCGGCACCCGCAGCGCGGGTGTGGCCGCCGCACTGCGGGCCGAGCTGCTGCTGGCAGCCCAGGACGCGGGCGTGGCAACGCAGGTCGTGAACGTCGGCGCCCTGCGAAGGGGTGCGTGATGCAAGATTCCGCACTGGCTTGGGTGTGGATCGCGGCGTTCGCTGTGGCCGGAATCGGCTACGGCGTGTCCCGAATCCACCAACAAGGCACGTCGTGGCTGGTGATCAGCTTGGTCACGGCCGTGCTCGTCCTGATGTTGAGCGTGCTGGGGTGGGCGGTGCGCAAGGCGTGGCCGCGTGAGACGCCGGACAGGCTGCTGCGCGACAAGCGCCAGATCGCGGACATGCTCACCAAGCAAGCCGCTCAACGCGGCGTGGGCCTGCGTGCCTCCCTCGAATCCGCCAAAGGCGTGTCCATGCGGGAACTGGCCCCGCTGATCGGTCGGCTGCTGGGCAAGCTGATCTACGCCTCCTGGGAGGACTTCACCATCGTGCTGATGGGCCCGCGCAGCAACAAGACCTCCGCTGTCGCGGTCCCCCGCATCCTGTCCGCGCCCGGCGCGGTGATCGCCACCTCGAACAAACCCGACCTGTGGATTCTCACCGCAGCCCTGCGCGAGGCCGTCGGACCGGTCTACGTCTTCGACCCCGGAAAGATCGCCTACGCTCCCCAAAAATGGTGGTGGAACATCCTTTCCGGCATCACGACGTTGCGCGAGGCCAAGATGATCGCCGAGCACTTCATCGAGGAGAACCGCGCCGGAGGCTCCGCACAGAGCGAAGACCCGTTTTTCGCCCCCACCGGAAAGAACTTGCTCGCCTGGGCGCTGCTGGCCGCCGCGCTGAGCGGGCGCACCATGCGCGATGTCCTGGACTGGATCGACACCTACTCCGACAAGCCGATCGACATCCTGCACCAGCACGGAAATCGCCGCGCGGGCAACGCGTTCGCCGCAGTGCTAGACCTGCCGCCCGAGACCCGCGGTGGTGTCTACGGTGAAGCCCAGACCGCACTCGCATCGATTCAGGACGAAGAAACGCTGCGGTGGATCACCCCGCCACACACGTGGGAACAACAGACCACGGAAAAGATCACCGAACTCGACCTGTGGTCGCTGTTCGCCTTCGAAGACGGCAAGGCTCCAACCCTGTACCTGATGACTCAGGAAGGATCGGGCAGCGCGGGCGCGGTGATCGCCGCGATCGTCGCCAAGATCTTTGAACTCGGCGACCTCGCCGCATCAGCCCATGGCGGACGCGTCGACCCACCTCTGACACTTGTTCTCGACGAATGCGCCAACATCTGCCGGATCAAGCGCCTGCCGAAACTTGCTTCGCATCTGGGCTCGAAGTCGATGTGCGTCACCGCCATCTTCCAATCCGAAGCACAGATCATCTCCACATGGGGCGCCGACGAAGCAGCTGCGTTGTGGGGCGCGTCGACCATGCGCATTCTCGGCGCCGGATTGCAGGACGAACCGTTCCTGCGCAAGATCTCCGGTCTGGTCGGCCAGTACAAGCCCCGCGAGCGCCGCCGCTCGCACGGTCCCGGTGGTGTCACCACCTCCAACGACCGCGGATCACTCGAGCCGATCATGCCCGTCGAAGACATCGCCGCGATGAAGAAACACAACGCACTGCTGATCCGGCAGTCGTCGCGACCGGTGTTGATCGACCTCATTCCCTGGTACACCGAGCCGGATAAAGGCGACATCGAGCGGGTCCGGGTCAAGGCCACCGAGGAGGTACAGAACGCCGCGATCGAGCATCTAGGTCCGGCCAACCCTGTCGCGAAGGTACTGCGGCGGAGACTCGACGACAACGCGGAGGCGAGTGCGGCGTGAGCACTGACGGGGCTCCGGACACGCGTCTCGAAGAACTGTGCGAACAGCTCGCGATGCTGAGCGAAGCGATCGTCGAGATGCGCACCCAAAACCGGTTGCTGTCAATGAAAGTCGAGCGTGTCGACGCTACCGCCGCCCGCTCCGCCCAGGGACTCGACGAGTTCGAAACAGCGCTCGGAGTACTCGCTGACCGGATGACCGCGAGCGCCCCACCCAACACAGTCACCGTCGCATCACCGAGCACAGCCGAAACGGCGGCAACCCCAGCAACTACTCTCCCTGACTCGGCGACGGACCAGATCGACATGGAAGTTCTGCTGGACTGGGTGATCACCAACGTCGGTACGTGGGCCCAACGCAAACTACCGCGCTCGGCGACAAGCACTGCCAACGGCGCGATCTGCTGGTGCTCACAATGGTACGAGCACCCCGAGGCGGTCACAGTGCTGTGGTCGCTACGCCGCGCGTGGCTCGAAGCGGTCGTCCAGCCCGGTGCCGCCATGGCCGTGTACTTCCGTGACTTCTTCTATCCTCTGCTCAACACCCTGACCAACCCAGCCGGCCCGTTCTACGCCTGTACACCCGACAATCATGACCTTGACGCAAAGTTCGTCCCGGTGATCCCAGCGGCCTTCAAACCGTGATCCCTGCACGCCCCAACCTCGAAGTCCATGGGCATGACCCAAGCGAACCACCAGCATGTGCCGCGGACGCCGATGACCTGCCACTACTGGGCGTACGCAATATATGTCCGCCTGGGAAATTGCGAGTTCGTGGAATCAACGAGCCGAACTGGATTTATGGTGCGGCATCTGGTTGCCCGAAGACATCGAACGGCCAGTCGCTGGTGAGCTGTACTTCGGTGTGCGGATCGGGGTGCTGTCCACTGTCGGCCCACCTACCTTCTCGGCCTGCTCGCTCTCGGAGTCGGCCCAGACGACGCCGTGGTAGAAGCCCCTGGCAACCGACGACGTCCGGGAGGTACGCCTGGCCGACGTCCTCCGCAGGCTGCTGCCCCTGACTCCTTGGCCGAGTCGTGGCGGCGACAACTGGACGCGCTCTACACCCGCGGCGCGGCTGGATACAACGACCAATATCAGCGCCTGCTCACCGGGGACCGACCGCCGATCAGCACGACATCGACAACCTCGGCATCGGCGGTCAACTATGCGCCCGGAGGAATACCTCGCTGTTCGGCAGGCCCGGCAAGCTATTCGTCGGTGTCGCTACCGGTGACGTCGACTATTGACTCCCGGACGGCGCACCCATACACCAAGGTACGCGATTCAGCCGACAGCAATATGCTCGCCATGCCGGCACTTCGCGAGATCAGCGATCCCGGAAATCTGACCCATCGCGGCTCGTCGGTTCCCGACCAGCACAGCGACAGGCTTTACTGACGGGTGAGCTCTCGGCAGCGACGCGATCGTCGAGTAGATCGGGGGTAGCGTTCGAGCGCGGTACGCCACTCGGTTTGCGACTCCGGATAGTCCCCGAGCACGGTCACGTCGCCGTAGATCTTTGGTCCAGGGCGTCATCTCGGTCGTGAAGTCCGGGAAACCTGCCCGTAGGTCCTCGATCCGTGCGCGCACCGCGGTCAGCTCGACCTCGTCGAAGTCGTCCCCGACGTGGGGCTCGGACATAACGGGCGGCTCACACGCGGGCTGGTGCCCACATCTCTAGTCTCGGACGGACCAGCTCGGACGGCCGGCGAAAGCACACAGTGTGATCGAAACATGTTGGCTCGAGGATCGAACGCGGAATACCATTGCCTGAACGGCGCACCGCAACTCTATGACAGCACGGCAAATTCCGCTGTCGCGCAACGATGTTCGATCGCGGTTTGCTCGCGAGATGCTCACACGACTACGAGTTCCGCTGTGCCGCAATGCCACCTCGACGAGCGCGAATTCGGCTATCCTGAGATCGACTTCGGGGGGGAAGTGCCTGCGTTCAGCAGAGCTCCGGCGCGCCCCGATCAACCTTGGTGCAAGGTGCAAGTTCGGAGGCTTAGTAGATGAACAAAGCCGGACCAGCATGCAGTACTGGCTTTCCACACGGTGGCGAATACCCACGGTTACCGGACCCGGGGCGACGCTACGGTGAACTCAAACACTTACCCATTGGCCCGATGCTGGTGGAGAACCCGCTGGTTACCCGCCGCCGCATCGATGAACTCGAGGGTTTGGTCATCTCGATCCGGCACAAAGGCATCCTGCAGCCACTGATCGTGGGACGCGCGGCGGCCTTCCGGCTCGCTCGGCCAGACGCGCAGTTGCCGCCCGGGGCGGAGTTCGTGGTGGTTGCGGGGCACCGAAGGTACGCGGCTGCGCGGCTCGCGGGCTTGGGCACAGTGCCGGCCATCGTCCGCGACGACGTCGTCGCCAAGGCCGACAACGTGGTGGTCTCGCTGGTGGAGAACGTGCACCGGGCCAAGCTGGTGCCGTTGGAGGAGGCGCGGATGCTGGCGGTGCTGCGCGATCTCGGGCTCACCCAGCGCGAGATCTGCGAGCGCACCGGCGTCAGCCAGGGGCAGGTGTCCAAACGACTACGACTACTGGACCTCCCGATCTCGCTGCAGGACGAGATCGAGGAGGGCTCGCTAACGGTGATCGATGCGTTGACCGTCCTGCAGAATCTATCCGATCCCGCGCAGCAGCAGCGGTGTGTGGCGTTGAGCCAGCAGCACAGCCGTTCGATCCGCAGTGTGCTGCGCCAGCTCGAACACGAGCCAGCGGCGCCCCCACGTAGCCCCGATCCGAAGCCGGAACCTGGTGCTGGTTCCCGGAATAACGCGCCTACACCATACTTGACCCCGGTGCCCTCGCCCGCTCCGCCGCAGGTCCCGGACCTCGAACTACTCAAGGGTCCAGACGTGAGCGCGCTGCACGCTGCCTCGGCGCAGGCCCGGGCGATCGCCTGCCAGTTGCTCGTGCAGCGCGGCCTCGCCGGGCGCTTCGCCACTGAATTGCTCATGGATCTCGCGCTCGATCCCCCGATCGCCCGCTCGGCCGACGCGGTGCAGGCGGCCCGGACGGTCGCCCAACGGTGGACCCGCTCGATACCCGTCAAGGACATCGAGCGCGAACCGACCGAGGCCGAGCTCGCGTGCGCCGAGCTCGCCGGCGCAGAGCTGGCGCCGAGCGACCTGGCCGGGGCGATCGCGCTAGCCCATCGCGAAATCGATCTGAAATTCGCGGCACCGCTGAATCGTCCGTGGCGGCGCTCTGCCCGCAGGCACGTCAGCCGCCTCGCCCGGTGGGGGGTGCACAAACCGAGCTCCTATGAACTGGCCCGCCTAGAAGAGCCCGAAGAGCCCAACCATCACATCGAATCCTGCTGATTCCATGGAATCAGCGTCGAAGGCCATGGAGGTCGCAATGTCGGTGCAATACGTCGTCGGTATCAATATCGGATTCCATGATTCCTCCGCCTGTCTGCTGCGCGACGGTGCGCTGCGGATGATGGTCGAACAGGAGCGAGTGAGCCGGCGCAAGCGGGCGCTCGCCCAGAGCCCCGCCGACGCGGTGGCCGCCTGCCTGCAAGCCGAGGGCATCGGCCCCGACGAGGTCGACGTGCTGGCGATCGGCTGGGACTTCCGCGACACCGCGATGGGCCGGATGAAGCGCTTCGGCGACGAAGCCCTCACGCGCACAATCCTTCCCGGCCGCACCCGCCCCGCGCCGCCGGTGCGCTGGGTGCCGCATCACATCGCGCACGCGGCCTCGGCCTACTACAGCAGCGGACTCGAGGAGGCGGCGGTCCTGGTGGTGGACGGCGCGGGCGAGCGCACCGCCACAACCATCGCGACCGCCACCCCGGCCGGCATCGAGATCGTGCGGGAATGGCCGATCTCGCAATCGCTGGGCTTCCTTTACGCGGCCGCGACCCGCTGGTCCGGGTTCGGTGATTGGGGCGCAGGCAAACTCATGGGCCTGGCGGCCTATGGACGCCCGTGCGACGATTCGCCGGTGCGCGTCACCGAGGACGGCTACGAACTCGTTATCGACGGCCGCCGTCTGGAGATCGCCGAGGACGACGGCCGGGCCGTGCGCGGGCCGATGTTGAGCCAGTTCCCGGATTTCGAGAAGGCCATGCTGGGCCGCTTCGCCGAGATATACCCTTACGCCGAGCGTTCCGACAGCGGCGAAGACGCCATCGCCTACGCCGATTTCGCCGCCTCGATCCAGAACGGCCTGGAACGGGCGATGGCCGCGCTCGCCGAACAGGCAGCGCGCACCGGGAAATCAGCGCTGGTGCTGGCCGGCGGCGTGGCGATGAACTGCTCGATGATCGGTGGGCTGATCCGCGCGGGCACCTTCGACACGGTCTATGTGCCGCCGGTACCCACCGATTCCGGTGTCGGGCTCGGCGCCGCCCTCGTGGTCGCTGCAGAGCAAGACGGGTTCGCGCCCACCGTCATCGATCATCCCTATTGGTCCAACGACATCGACCGCGACGAAGCCGAAACCGCCCTCACCGAAGCCGGTTTGACCGGCCGCAAGCTAGCCGAGGACGATTTGGCGGCCGAGGTGGCGGGCCTGCTCGCGGCGGGCCGCATCCTCGGCTGGGCGCGCGGACGGGCCGAGATCGGCGAGCGCGCGCTTGGTGCGCGCAGCATCATCGCCGACCCGCGCAGCCGGACCACGCTGCGCCGGTTGAACGTTCTCAAAGGCCGGGAGATGTGGCGTCCGGTCGCGCCGAGCGTGCTGGCCGAGCGCATCGACGAGGTAATGGAGACACCGGTAGGCTCCCCCGCCCGCTTCATGCTGGCTGCCGGGCGGGTGCGCGCCTCGATGCGCACCATCGTGCCCGCGATCACCCACGTCGACGGCACCGCGCGACCGCAACTGGTGGACCGGCGCACCAATCCAGGCTACTGGTCGATGATCGAGAATTTCCGGCGGCTGACCGGGGTGCCACTGGTGGTGAACACCTCGTTCAACCTCGCGGGCGAGCCCATCGTGCGCACCGCTGCGGATGCCATTTCGACATTCCAACGCTGCCCGGAAATGGACGCACTCGTGCTCGGACCGATGCTGGTCGAACGTCCGGAAAACGCCGGGACCAGGACGAACTGATGTCGGGCCGGGAATTCGTTGACCCGCTGGAATTTCGCCGCCACTTGCTAACCTGGCCGATATGACGATCTCGCGGAGCTTCGTGAACATCTGCAGTGACCAACTCCCGACAACGCGTGACTTCTATGTAGATCTACTCGGTTTCCAGGTCGGCTACGACAGCGATTGGTTCGTGCAACTCAGCGACCAGGATTCCGACGCCACCATCGGCATCATGGCCCGTGATCATGAGCTGGTGCCCGAACAGGCCCGCGGCAAGGCCACCGGCTCCTACCTCACCGTCGTCGTCGACGACGTGGAACCGGTCTTTGCCCGGGCCAAGGAGCTCGGCGTCCCGATTGTCGAAGAGCCCCGGGATCTGTTCTACGGCCAGCGGCGCATGCTGGTCACCGATCCCAACGGCGTGCTCGTCGACGTGTCCAGCCCGACTGCGGCACCGCCCACCGGACTCTGACATGTCCACCCAGGATTTACTGGCTCCGGTGCGCACCTGGTTGCGCGCCGGAGCCGAATCCGGTGGTCCGGGTGCACCTTTGGAGGCGGTCCTGAGCACGGTGGATGCCGCGGGCAAGGCTGACGCGCATTGGATCCGCCTGAGCCGGGTCGACCACGGCGTCGTATTCGGCGCGGCGCACGGCTCCGACCTCGGCCTGGATCTCGCGCTCGAATCCGCGGCTGTGCTCTGTGTGCACGCGCCGCGGGGTCCGCAGCGCGCCCGTATCGCCTGCGTCGCAACTCGTCTGGATCCGCTCGACTCCGACCGTCTCTTCGACGAGCTGGACCGGCACGCCCAGCTGCGCGCCTGGCTGCCGGGCCGGGACAACCCCGAAGGCGACCCCCTCGCCGTCGTCCGGCTCCGGTTCAACGGCCAGCTCATTCCACGACCGCACGCGTGGGGCGGCTACCGGCTGCTCCCGACCGCGGTAGAACTCGGCACGGCAATCCCGCTTCATTGATTCCACCGGCAAGGGGGGCGATAGTGACCGACCATGCGATCGAAATACACGGTCTGCGAAAGGCATTCGGCGACCGGAAGGCGGTCGAGGAGCTTTCCTTCACTGTAGCGCCGGGCTCGGTGACCGCCCTGCTCGGGCCCAACGGGGCGGGCAAGACCACCCTGGTGCATCTGCTGGCCACCCTGCTGCGGCCCGACGCCGGTTCGGCGACGGTGGCCGGGCACGATTTGCTCGCCGAGCCGGAACGGGTGCGGGCCTCGATCTCGCTCACCGGACAGTTCGCGGCGGTCGACGAGGTACTCACCGGCCGGCAGAACCTGATCATGTTCGGCCGGCTGCAGGGGCTGTCCCGGCGCGCCGCCAAAGAACGCGCGGCCCAGGTGCTTGCCGACTTCGCCCTCACCGATCCCGCCGACCGCCCGGTCGGCAAGTACTCCGGCGGCATGCGGCGCCGCCTCGACCTCGCCTGCAGCCTGGTGGTGCGGCGTCCGGTCCTGTTTCTCGACGAACCGACCACCGGGCTGGATCCACGCAGCCGCCACGAGTTGTGGGAGGTGGTCGACGGGTTGCGGGCGACGGGCACGGCGGTGCTGCTCACCACCCAGTATCTCGAGGAGGCCGACCGGCTCGCCGACCGCGTCGTGCTGATCGACCACGGGCGGGTCAAAGCCGAAGGCACACCCGCCGAGCTCAAAGCCGCTGTCGGACAGACGGTATGCGCGGTGCGGGTGGCGGGTGAAGAGCAGCGAGAGACCGTCGAGCGGCTGCTCGCGGAGCTGCGCCCCCGGATTGAGGGCGGTGAGGTAGTCGTCCCCGACGCCTCGGCGGCCGTGACGGCCGACATCGCGCGGCGCTTGGACCGGGCCGGCATCGAACCGAGCGGGCTGACCTTGCGCCAGCCCAGTCTCGACGAGGTGTTCTTCGCGCTCACCGGCGCGGGCGCGCATGCCGAGGACGCGACAGCCGACAGCGGTGCCGCATGGTGACCGCGGCTCCGGCGCAGGCCGCGCTGCTCGCGGGCCGCAATATCCGCCGATTGCGCACGCCCGCCACGGTTTTCGGCGCGGTGGTGATTCCGCTGGTCTTCTTCATCGGCTTCTCGGCGGTACTCGGGCGCATGCTCGAGTACCGCGGCCTGGACGCGGCGCAGTACCTGACGCCCGCGATCGTGGTGCAGGCCGGGATGTTCACTGCCATGTCCGCCGGGTTCGCGGTGTCCTCGGACGTCGCCGAGCGGGTCATCGTGCGTTTCCGGACGATGTCGGTCGGGTGGCCGGCGATCCTCGCGGGGCGGCTGGCCGCCGATGGGCTGCGGGTCGTCGGGTCGGTGCTGGTCGTGACGCTCGCCGGTATGGTCGCCGGGTTCCGGTTCCACGGCACCGCGCTCGCAACCGCTGGATTCGGCGCGCTAGCAGTGCTTTTCACCCTGGTCCTGGCCACCGGCGCGTCCGCCCTCGGCGCGGGCTCCGACGACCCGGAGTCGGTCAACGCGCTGCTGCAGATCCCCTATCTGCCGCTGATCATGCTGTCTTCGGCGTTCGTGCCGGTCGCCGCGTTCCCGGGGTGGCTCGAGCCTGTCATCCGGAATTCGCCGGTGACCGCGGTAGTCGAAGCGCTGCGCGGACTCGCGGATGCGGAACCCGGCACGCCCGCGCTCCCGGCCGCGCTGACCTGGCTCGCCGTGCTCGGGCTGCTGTTCGTGGTGCTGTTTCAGCGCTCGCTGCGCACAGCGATGGTGCCCAAATGAGTCTTGCCACCGAAACCTTCGTGCTTGCCGAGCGCAATCTGCGACGGTTCGCGGCCAGCCCGCGCGCCGTGATCGGCACGCTGCTGTTCCCGCTGTTGCTCATGCTGATCATGCTGGCGGCGTTCTCCGAGATGGTGGCCGGTGTCAGCGGCGGTGCGTATATCGATCGGCTGGCGCCGCTGATCGTGTTGTACGCGGCCGCTTTCGGCGCGGTGAATACCGGACTCGGCCTGTTCAACGATCTCCGATCGGGCCTCATTGACCGGATCCGCTCGCTGCCGGTGCACCGCGGCGCCGCCCTACTCGGGCGGGTGGCCGCGGATCTGGTTCGCATCGTGGCGGTGGCCGCGTTGATCACCCTCGTCGCCGCGGCCTTCGGCTTCCGGTTCAGGGGTGGTTTGGCCGGGGTCGTGGGATTCGGGTTGGTCGCGCTCGTCGTCGGCTGGATGTTCCTGTGGCTGGCCGTCCTCATCGCACTGCGGGCGCGGACCGCCGACGGTGTGAGCGCCGCATTGAACGGCCCGCTCACGCTGCTGCTGTTCCTGTCCACGGGTTTCGCCCCGGTCGAAGCGTTTCCGGGCGCCCTGCAGCCGATCGTGCGCGCGAACCCGTTGAGCGTGGCGAGTGCGGCGATGAGCGGGCTGGCCGGTGATGGTCCGGTGGCGGGACCGGTGCTGTGGACGTTGCTGTGGGCGGGCGCGGTCACGGTGGTGGCGGCTCCGCTGGCCATTGCGCTGTTCGGTCGCCGCGGTCGCTGAGCCGCTATTCCCGTGCTGCCCGGGCCGAGCCGTTGCGGCGGGTATCCCGCGTCGACCACACTCGAAAACTATGCCCCCCCAACGGATAACCACGCTGCTCCCGAGCTTGCGGCCATTGGATCCGGCGGTGCTGGAGGATCCGTACCCGACCTATCGGCAATTGCGTGACGCCGGCCCGGTGTGCCGGGTCAGCCCGGCCGCGTACGGCGTCACCCGGCACGCCGAAGTGGCGGCGCTGCTGAAGGACCCGCGGGTGAGTCACAAGTTTCCGGAGTCCGATCCCCGATTCGCCGTACAGGATCCGGTGGCGTTCGAACTCGCGCGCCGGATCATGTCCACGCGCGAGGCGCCCGACCACACCCGTATCCGCAAGCTCGTCGCGCCCGCGTTCGGACCACGCCAGGTGGCGCGCCTGCGTGCGGACATCGCCTGCCAGGTCGAGCGCCTGCTCGCGGCGGGCCTGGAACGCGGGCGGATGGATATCGTGAACGACCTCGCGCTGCCGCTGGCGGTCGGGACGGTGTGCGGCGTGGTCGGCCTGCCCGACCAGGTGCGCGACGAGATCGCTGGGCGGGCCGCGGATCTGAGCCGGGCCTTCACCCCCTTCGCCATGCCCGAACGCACCAGGGGCGCAGCGGCGAGCTCACTGGCCTGGCTGCGCTCGATCATCGCCGAGGAACTCACGCAGCGCAGACGTGCACCCCGCGACGACCTACTGACCAATGTGCTCGGCGGGGCCGAGGGCGAACGGCTGAGCCTCGAAGAGGCCATCGACAACGTGGTTTTCGTGTGTTTCACCGGCTACGAGACCACGGTGAACATGATCTCCAACGGCTGCGCGGCGCTGCTGCGCTTCCCGGATCAGCTCGCGCTGCTGCGTGAGGATCCCGCCCTGGTGCCGACGGCGGTCGAGGAGTTCCTGCGCTACGAGGCGCCCAGCCAATACGGCGCGGGCATCGCGCGGGAGCCGATCACGCTGGGCCCCAGCACGATCAAGCCAGGGCGCGTGGTGTTCCTGCTGCTCGGCTCCGCTAACCACGACGAACGCGTCTTCCGCGATCCGGACCGGGTCGATGTGACGCGCTCCCCCAACCTCCATGTCAGCTTCGGCGGCGGCCCGCACCGCTGCGTCGGCGCCGCGCTCGGCCGCGCCGAGGGCGAGGTCGTCTTCGACGCGCTGGCCCGCCGCCTCATCCGCTTCGAACCCGACGGCGTGGCGGTGCGCGCGCCAAACGCCTCCATGCGCGCCTACGCCGAACTACCCGTCGCGATCGGCGCGGCCTGAAACCAGGCCCGATACGGAAAGGTTCCCGATGGACCCGCAGTTGCAACGAGCCGCCGCCATGATGCCCCGCACCGATCTCACCGATCCCGTCGCCGCACGCGAGGCGACGCTGGCCTTCAAGGAGTTCGCGGGCGTGCCACCGACTCCCGACTCGATCCAGGTGGAGGAGCTCGAGATCCCGGGCGGCCCGGGCGCGCCCGGCCAGCTCACCAGGATCTACCGGCCCAAGGTCACCTTGCGCCCGCTGCCGGTGATCGTCTACTACCACCCCGGCGGCTTCGTGCTCGGCGATCTCGACACCGACCACGCCCGCGTGCTGCGCCTGGTCGAGGGGGCCGGCGCCATGGTGGTGACCAGTATGTTCCGGCTCGCGCCGGAGCATCCCTTCCCAGCAGGCATCGAGGATGCCTACGCCACCCTGTGCTGGACCGCGGAGAACGCCGCGCTCATCGGCGCCGACGCAGACCGGATCGCGGTCGGCGGCTGCAGCACCGGCGCGACTTTCGCCGCGGCGATCTCGCTGCTCACCCGCGACCGCGGCGGACCGCAGCCGATGTTCCAGCTGCTGCTCTACCCCGCCCTGGACGACCGCCTCGACACGCCGTCGATGACACAGTTCGAGGACATCCCGGGTGGGGATCGCACCGGCGCGGAACTGATGTGGCGGCACTATCTCGGCCCGCTGTACGGCACCAGCGAGGTGTCGGCCTACGCGGCTCCGGCGCGCGCGCAAGATCTTTCGGGCCTGCCGCCGGCGTATCTGATGGTCAACGAGATCGACGTGTGCCGTGACGAAGAGCTGGCTTACGCGATGCGACTGATCGCCGCGGGGGTGCCCGTCGAACTACATCACTACTCGGGCACCTTCCACGCGTTCGAGTCCATGGTGCGTGGCTCGGAGATCTCCCGGCGCGCGCTCGACGAGCAGGTCGCCGTGGTACGACGGGCACTGCGCCGCCGCCCAGCCCCTCGCGCGCAGCAGGAGTCTGCTCGATGAACAGTACCCGGGCGGTGGCCGCCGCCGAAGACCTGCTGCGCTCGCACCAGGAGGTCACCGCGCCGACCACTTTCGGGCTACTCGGGGCCGAATGGGAGCTGCTACCAGGTGTTTACGCGCCCTCGCTGACCAGTTCGGCCGCGCTGTACGCCGAGTGGCTGCCCTATCCGGTCGGCGGTTCGTTCTGCGAGGTGGGTTGTGGCACCGGTTATCTGGCGGTGCTGGCTGCCGAACGGGGGTGCGCGCGGGTAGTCGCACTCGATGTCAGCCCGGCCGCCGCCGAGAACACCCGGCGCAATGCCCAGCGGCACGGGGTCGCCGAAGGCGTCGAGGTCGCCGTCGGCGATCTGTTCGCACCGCTCACGGCAGAGGATCGATTCGATGTCGTGTTCTGGAACTCCGCGTTCATCGACGGCGTACCCGAGTCGTCCCCGGCCGACAACGATCTCGCGTCGGCGTTCTTCGACGACGGCTACCGCACCCACCGCCGTTTTCTCGCCGACGCCGACCGGCATCTGGCGCCCGGTGGGTTGCTGCTGCTGGGCTTCTGCGACCTGGGCAATCGATCGCTGCTGGAATCGCTTGCCGGGCAAGAGGGTTGGCGGCCACGCACAGTCCGTGCTTGCACCACACCGACGCCGGGTGGGCAGTTGAGCTTCGAACTGATCGCGTTGGAGCGAGTGTGACCGGACTGCTGGACTGGATCGCACGGGCGGAGATCGAAGACACCGGGCGGGGTATCCATCTCGCCGATCGCGACGATTGGACTCTGTGGTCCTATCCGAAGCTGGCCGGGCTGACTCGCACGTTGGCGGCGGGATTGCGGGACCGCGGCGTCGATCCCGGCGATGTCGTGGTGATCGTGGCGCGGTCTGGGCCCAGCTTCGTCGCCGCGTTCTTCGGGGCGCTGCTGGCCGGGGCTACGCCGGCTCCGGTGCCACCCCGGGCCCCGTTCCGCACGGCCGATACCTATGACGACCATCTGGCCGCACTGCTACGACTCGCCCAGCCCGCCGCCGTGCTCACCGACGCCGACCTGCTCGAGCACTTGCGCCCGGTGGTCGCGGCCGCGGCGCCTTGCTTGTCGATCGACGAACTTCTGGCCGCTCCGGCATTCGCGTCGGTCACGATGTCCGCCGCCGCTGCGAAACCGCCTGCGCTACTACAGTTCACCTCCGGATCGACCGGCAACCCGCGCGGCATCCGCGTCCCGCACGACGCACTCGCGGCCAATATCGCCGCCATCCGTACTTGGTTGCACTGGCAGCCCGAAGACGCCTGCGCGTCATGGCTGCCCGTCCATCACGACATGGGCCTGATCGGCTGCCTGCTGACCCCGATCGTCACCGGCGCGGACCTGTGGCTCATGCAACCCGAGCACTTCATCACCCGGCCCGAACGCTATCTGCGCTGCTTCGGCCAGGGCGGCGCCCGGTTGACGGCGATGCCCACCTTCGGCCTCACCCACATCCTGCGGCGGCTCCGCGATCAGAGTTTCACCGCGCACCTGGCCGCGACGGACCTGTCGGGCTGGTGCGCGGCGGTGATCGGGGCCGAACGCGTCGACCCGGCGGTGCTGGACGAATTCGAATTGGCGCTGGCACCTTTCGGGCTGCGCCCGGGCACGCTGCTGCCTGCCTACGGCCTGGCCGAGGCCACCCTCGCAGCCACCGGCGTGCCGCTCGGGCGGGCGCGCCGGGAGTTCCGGGCCGACCCTGCAACACTGACCGTCGGCGAGCAGGTGCGGGCGGCGCCGGGCGGCGGCCGGATCGCCGGATGCGGTGCGCCGCTGGACGATACCCGCGTCACGGTGACCGGAGCGGACGGCCGGGAACTACCGGAGCGGCACGTCGGTGAGATCGTGGTGCGCGGCCCCGCCGTCGCCGCGGGTTATGTGTCAGCCGCCTCGACCGCCTCGACCACGCGCCTGGACGACGGCACACTGCACACCGGCGACGCCGGATTCATCGATGGTGGTGAACTTTTCGTGATCGGCCGACTCGGCGACGCACTCAAGGTGCGCGGCCGCCTGGTCTACGCCGAGGATCTTGAGGCGGCACTGGGTGCTGCCGGGCTGAACCTGACCCGGCTAGCCGTCGCCCTCGGCAGTCATCATGGCAACCCGACCGCAGTCGCCGTGCTCGAAGACGCCACCCCGCAGTGGGCCGAAGCGAGCGCTCGCATTCTGCGCGCGGCGGCGGGCGGCGCCGAGGTGATCGTGGTGGCCGCGGAGCCGGGGACCATCCCGCGAACCACGAGCGGAAAACCCCGCCGGCGTGCCCTGTGGAAGTGGTTCGTATTCCGGCAAACGGCCTCGTAGACAGGCGATTTCGACCGATCCTGGCAGTAGCCTCGGTGAGGTGGAAGAACGATCAGAAGCCGAAGTCAGAGCCACCATCCGCGAATTCGTGAAGGCGCTCGCGCCAGCCCCGCGTACCGATGATGTCACCGGCGCGCATCTCGTCGACGATCTGGGCTACCACTCGCTCGGGTTGGTCGAGCTGGCGTTCGCTCTAGAGGACGCCTTCGACCTACCCCCGATCGACGAACAGAGTGCGAGCAATATTCGCACCGTCACCGATATCGAGGACTACTGCGTCGGGCAGCTCGTCGAGCTCGACGTGCTGGTCCCCGGAAGTCGATGAGCAGAAAGGCCGGACCGTGACCATTCCCGCACGCCCCACCACCTCGGTCGAGGCGATCGAACGCTTCACCGAGCTCGCCGATTACGTCATCCCCTTCACCATTCGCGCGGTCGGCGAACTCGGGGTGGCCGATCAGCTGCGCGACGGCAGCAAGAGCATCGAGGAACTCGCCGCCGCCACCAACAGTCATGCGCCGTCCCTGTATCGCGCACTGCTCGCGCTGGCCAGCAAGGGCATCTTCACCGAGGTGGAGCCCGGCCGTTTCGGGCTGACCCCGATGGCGGAGCTGCTGCGTAGCGACACCATGCTGTCGCTGCGGGACGGTTACCGTCTGCTCAGCGCCGATATTCAGGCCTGGGCCCGGTTCGACTACAGCCTGCGTACCGGCACCGCTGCGTTCGACCTGGTGCACGAGCAGGGGTACTGGGACTACCTGGCCACCCATTCGGCTTACAGTCGCCGCTTCGACCGCGCCATGCAGACCTTCACCAAGCTCGAGGCACGCGCGATCATCGCCGCCTACCCGTGGACCGGCGTGGAGACGGTGGTCGACATCGGCGGCGGCAACGGCGCGTTCCTGAGCTTCCTTTTGCGCAGCTACCGCACCATGCGCGGCACCCTGTTCGATCAGCCGCACGTGGTCTCCGGGGCCGACGCGGTGCTGGCAGCGGCGCGCGTCGAGGACCGCTGCACCGTCGTCGGCGGCAGCGCCTTCAAGTCGATTCCCGCTGGAGCGCAGGTCTACACGATGAAGCGGGTGCTCTACGACTTCGACAACGACGAAGCCGTCACCATCTTGCGCAATGTGCGCGAGGCCATGACCGACGATAGCCGGTTCCTGCTGTGCGATCCGGTGCTGGAGCCCGGCGACCGTTCCGATATCAGCACCACCTACGGACGGATCTACGACCTACTCATGCTGGCGATGGTCTCGGGGCACGCGCGCAGTGTCGACGAGCTCGCCAAGCTGTTCTCCGAGGCGGGCCTGCAGTTGACCAGAGTTGTTCCGACCCACGTGTTTCCGATCGTGGAGGCACGGCCGGTCTGAGAGAGGAAGCTTTCGTGACGACCGTTCCCGAGCTCGACGATCTGGCGATCATCCACGTTGGTGGCGCCGAGATCGATTGCACAGCAGTCGAAACCGCCATTGTAGTCGGCGTCGAGGAGATCGCGGCACTGGGCTGCTGCCTCGTGCAGCCGGTGTTCGGTGGCGGGCTCGTGCTGCTCGCCGAGATCGCGGCGCCGCTGTCGCCGGCCGCGTCGCGGGCGGTGGCACGCGCCATCCGGGGCGCGATGATCGCGGGGCATCGGATCGCCCCGGAGCACGTCGTGTTGCTGGCGGCGGGCGAGCTGGCACGCCGCGACGGCGGGTCGATCATACGCACGGAGGCGCTAAAGCGTTATCGGCGTTCGGATTTCGCGCCGATACATAGCGACGCCGGTGCGCAGGCGCCGACGGGGGTTGCGCTCGCACCTGCCACGCCGGTCGGTCCAGTCCGGGACCGACCGGATCCGGACGAAGCACAGAGCCTGGGCGAACGGACCGGCGGGCCGCCGATGGATATCGACGCGCTGCGTGCTGATGTCGCCGAGCGCTGCGCGGTCGATCTCACCAAAGCACTTGCGGCAGAGGATCTGACACGATTCGGCGTGGACTCCGTCGACGTGATGAGCCTGGTCGGCTACTGGCGTATGCGGGGCTGGGACGTCCGGTTCGCCGAGCTGATCGAGGATCCGACGCTGGCTGCCTGGTCCAGGCTGCTCACCGGCCGAGGGGGCGAACCGACCGATCAGTCACCATTGCTCGACCCGACTGCCATGCACGTCGGCAACGGGCCGCTCCCCCGAGCTTCCGACTCGACGGCTCCATTTCCGCTGACCCCGGTGCAGTACGCCTACTGGCTCGGCCGCGCCGACGACCAGCAACTGGGCGGGGTCAGCGCGCACTACTACGTCGAATTCGACGGTCCCGCGCTGGATCCCGACCGGCTCGAGCGCGCTGTGCGGGCACTACTCGCCCGTCAGCCGGGCCTGCGCACCCGCGTGCTCGACGACGGCACCCAGCAGGTGCTCGACCGGTCGCCGTGGCCCGGGCTCACGGTCGCGGATCTGCGCGAGCACGACGACGACGCGCGTGTGGCTGAGCTGCTGTCCCTCCGTGCCGAGCTGGCGCACCGTCGCCTCGATGTCGATGCGGCGGAACTGATCGATCTGCGGCTCTCACTGGTACCCGACGGATCTCGGCTGCACCTGAATGTCGACCTAATCGCCGCTGACGTCCTGAGTATCCGCATCATGCTCACCGAGCTCGCCACGCTCTACTCCGAACCCGAGGGCGCGCTCGCGCCCTTGCCGGTCGACGTGGCCGGGTACCTAGCCGCGCGGGAGGCCCAGCGTGCGGTGGCCCGCGCCGCTGACCAGCAGTACTGGGCCGCCCGGCTCGACGATCTCCCGGGCCCACCGGATCTGCCGCTGGCCTGCGACCCGGGAACGATCCGCCCGGTCCGCTTCCGCAGGCACAGCGTCCACATCGCCGCCCCCGCCCGCAACCGCCTGGCCGAGCGCGGAATCGAACGCGGCGTGACCCTGCCGATGGTGCTGATCACCGCGTACGCGGAGGTCCTCGCCGCCTGGAGCGGCAGGCAGCGCTTCCTGCTCAATATTCCGCTGTTCGATCGCGCCGCCGACCAGCCAGGCCTCGACGCCCTGATCGGCGACTTCACCAATCTGCTGCTGCTCGACGCCGACATGTCCGGGCCCGTCGGTTTCGCTGAGCGAGTCGCCGCAATACAGGCGCGTTTTCGCGCCGACGCCGCGCATTCGGAGTACTCGGGCGTGGACGTGCTACGCGATCTGCGCCGGCTCCGGCCCGATACCGCCCTGCCCGCTCCAGTCGTGTTCACCGGCGCGGTCGGCATGGGCGACCTGTTCGGCCCCGATGTGCGGACGCGGCTCGGCGATCCGGGCTGGTCGATTTCCCAGACGCCCCAGATCTGGCTCGACCACCAGGTGCTCGACGCCGCCGGCGGACTGGTCGTGAACTTCGACGCGGTCGAGGGACTCTTCGACGACGGTGTCATCGAAGGCATGGCCGAGACTTACGAGCAGCTGATCACCCTTCTGACCGGACCCGACGATCTCGCCTGGGCCGCGCAGGTCCCGGCGCTCTTGCCCGTCGACACGCAAGCGTCCCGCGCCGCTGTCAACGAGACGACTGCACCGATGTCGGCAAAGGTGTTGCACGAGAACTTCTTCGACCATGCCCGCCGCGCGCCGGATCGTCCCGCCTTGCTGTGGGGGCTCGACGGCGAACCCGGCAGCGGGCGCTGGACTTACGGCGAGCTGGCCGGGCGTGCGCTGCACCTGGCCGGCGCGATCGCGGCTCAGGCCGAACCCGGTGCGCTGGTGGCGGTGCAGCTGCCGAAGGGCCCGGATCAGATCGTTGCCGTACTCGGTGTGCTCGCGGCCGGCTGCGCCTACGTGCCGATCGGTATCGATCAGCCGACCCGGCGCAGGGAGGCGGTGCTGCAAACCGCGGGCGTGTGCACCATCGTGGACGCGGAATTCGAGGTGTCCGGCACGACGCCGCTGCCCGCACCACGAGCGGTCGACGCTGCCGAAACCGCCTATGTAATCTTCACTTCCGGCTCGACGGGCACGCCCAAGGGCGTGCAGGAGACGCACCGAGCGGCCGTGAACACCATCGAGGACATCAACGAACGATTCGCGGTCGGCCCCGAGGATCGGGTGCTCGCGGTCTCAGCGCTGGATTTCGATCTCTCGGTTTATGACGTGTTCGGCGTACTCGGCGCGGGCGGGGCGTTGGTGCTGATCGACGAATCCGAGCGACGCGAGGCCCGGCGCTGGTGGGATCTCGCACAGGCGCACGGCGTCACGATCTGGAACACCGTGCCCGCCCTGCTCGAGATGCTGCTGGAGGGAGCGCCCGCAGATGTGCCGACCCCCGCACTACCCGCCGCCCTGCGGCTGGCCATGGTCTCCGGCGACTGGGTGCCGCTAGAGCTGCCGCACCGCCTCGCCGTGGGCGGGGCGGGACGCTGCCGCCTGATCGCCATGGGCGGGGCCACCGAGGCCGCGATCTGGTCCAACGCCTTCGACGCGACCGGCGGTGCGCCGCCCGGATGGCGTTCGATCCCCTATGGTCTGCCGCTGCGCAATCAGCGGTTCCGCGTCGTCGACGAGCAGGGCCGTGACCGCCCCGATCAGGTACCGGGCGAGTTGTGGATCGGCGGCGTGGGTGTCGCGCAGGGTTACCGCGGCGATCCGACGCGCACCGCCGAGAAGTTCGTCACCGTCGCGGGCGAGCGCTGGTATCGCACCGGCGATCTCGGCCGCTATCGGCCGGGCGGCCTGCTGGAATTCCTCGGCCGGACCGACCATCAGGTGAAGGTGCGCGGGCATCGCATCGAGCTCGGCGAAATCGAATCCGCGCTGCTATCACATCCGGCGGTGACCGCCGCCGTCGCCGTCGCCTTCAGTCCAGTTTCGGCGAATAGGCGAGCCACACACGGCAATACCGGCACGCAGCTAGCCGCGTTCGTAGTCGCCGGCGACAAGCTCGACGCCGACGGCTTGCGCGAATACGCGCGGGCGCGACTGGCGCCGTATGCCGTGCCCGCGGTGCTGCGCGTGGTCGACGAGCTACCGCTGACCGCCAACGGCAAGGTCGACCGTGGCGGGCTGATCGCCCGCGCCTCCGCCCGTGGGCTCGCCGCCCAACCCACCAGTACCGCACCGCACGGCATGGTCGAGATACAGGTCGCCGCGAGCTGGGTCGAGGTACTTGGCCTCGAATCTGCTTCGCGCGAAGACCATTTCGTCTCCCTCGGCGGTGACAGCCTGGCCGCCACTCGCGTGGTCAGCCTGCTGCGTACCCGTGGCTACCCGAACGCCGGTGTCGGTGCGCTGTTCGCCGCGCCCGTGCTGCACGAGTTCGCCGCAACACTGCGGGCCGAATCCGTCACCGAAAGCGCGCAGCGCGAGCCGGCCCGGCTGATCCCCGGCGACCCCGCGACCCGGTTCGATCCGTTCCCCGCCACCGAGGTGCAGCGCGCGTACTGGCTGGGCCGCTCCCCGGAATTCGTACTCGGGGGCGTCGGCTGCCACTGGTACACCGAATACGACGGCACCGACGTCGACGTGCTGCGGCTGGAACTGGCCTGGAACCGGCTCATCGAGCGCCACACCATGCTGCGCGCGGTCTTCGACGACGAGGGCGGACAACGGATCCTGCGCGATACCCGGTGGTTCGCGATCCCCGAGATCGAGGCCGAAAGTACCGACGGCACAGCCGAACTGGCGTCTCTACGGGCCGAGATGTCCGAGCAAGTCTTCAACCCGGGACGATGGCCGCTGTTCGACATCCGCGCGGTGCGCTACGGGACGCGCACCCGCATCGGCATCAGCTTCGACAATCTCGTCACCGACGCGATGAGCATCGCCATCCTCTACCGCGAACTCGACACCCTCTATCGTGACTCCAGAGCCACCCTCGACCCAGTCGAGATCAGCTTCCGCGACTACGTGCTCGGCGTGCGCCCCGACCCGGACCGGGAGCAGGCCGCACGCGACTACTGGCAGCGCCGGGTACCCGAACTGCCGCCGCCACCGGATCTGCCGCTCGCCACCGACCCGGCCGAAATCGGCATGCCGCGCTTCACCCGCCGGGAAACCTTCGTACCCGCCGCGCAGTGGCAGCGGATCTGCGCCACTGCGCGAAGGCACGGGCTCACCCCTTCCTCGGTGCTGGCCACCGCCTTTGCCGAGGTGCTCGCAGCGTGGAGCGGGCAACCGCGAATGACGTTGACCGTCACGTTGTTCGATCGCCGGCCCGTGCATCCCGACGTCAACGCAGTGGTCGGCGACTTCACCTCGCTGCTGCTGCTGGAATGCGCGCCCGCTCCCGGCGACGACTGGGCCGGGCGGGCCCGGCGCCTGCAAACCCAGATGGCCGCCGATCTCGAGCACAGCGATGTCCCAGCCACCTGGGTGCTGCGCGAGCAGGCCCGCCGCTCCGGCGTCGCGGCCGCGGGCGCTCCGATCGTGTTCACCTCCACCATCGGCATGGGCGGCGGATGGAGTCTCGACCGGGCCTTCGGGAAACGGGTCTGGGGCCTGTCGCAGACCCCACAGGTCTGGCTCGACCATCAGGCGACGGAGGTCGACGGCGGCCTGTCACTGGTGTGGGACGCCGTCGAGGACCTGTTCGCACCCGGCATGCTCGACGAGATGTTCGCCGAGGAGCAGCGAATCCTGTTGTGGCTGACCGAGTCCGAGTACTGGGGCGGGTCCGGCCCGGCAACCTCGGCACGCGCGGTTGCCGGCACCCGCGCTGCCGATCGTGCTGCCGCTGCGGCCCCGGCTGCCGCAGCAGGCGGCGGTCCACCCGAGGGCCCGCTCGAGGAAAAGCTGGCAGCCCTGTTCGCCGACATTCTCGAGCTCTCGGCGGTCGGACGCGACGACAATTTCGTGGTCCTGGGTGGTGACAGTCTGGCCGCGACGCGGCTCATGCGCCGGGTCCGCGAAGCCAGCGCCGTCGAGGTGCCGTTGCGCGCGTTCTTCGTCGCGCCGACGGTGCGCGGTCTGGCCGAGGTGATACAGGCCCGGGCGAGTGTCTGGACGGACGAGGCCGAGGTAGAGGAAGGGACGCTGTGAGCATCGAGGACTTCGTCGACGAATTCGCCGCACTCGGGGTGCGGCTGTGGGTCGAGGACGCGGCACTGCGGTTTCGCGCGCCCAAGGGAGTGATGACCGCCGAACGCAAGCAGGCGATCACCGCCCGGCGGGCCGAGCTCTTGGAGTACCTTGCCACGGAATCGGTTCCGTCGATCACTCCGGCACCGACCGCCCGTTTCGAGCCGTTTCCGCTGACCGATGTGCAGGCCGCCTATCTGCTGGGCCGGCACGCGAGCCTGGATTACGGCAAGGTCGCCTGCCACGCTTATATGGAAATCGAGTACGAGGATCTCGACCCGGTTCGTTTCCAGCGGGCCTGGCGCACGGCAGTGCACCGGCACGACATGCTGCGCGCGGTGGTGCACACCGACGGATATCAACGGGTGCTGCCCGAGGTGCCGGATTACGAGATCGCCGTGGTCGACGTGCGCGGCCTTGACCCCGAACAGCAGCGGCGCGCCAGCGCGGACGCCGCGGCGCAGATGTCACATCGCATGCACGACCCGCAGCAGTGGCCGCTGTTCGAGCTGCGCATCGTGCGCGGCGAGCGCCGCTCGGTACTACATCTGTCGATCGATCTGCTGATCGCCGACTTCGTCAGCTTCCGCGCCCTGCTCGCCGAGACCGATCGGCTGCACCGAGATCCGTCTGCCGCTCTCCCCGCGCCGCCGGTCACCTTCCGTGATTACGTGCTCGCCGAGCGCGGCATGCGCGACGGGCCGGGCTACCGGCGCGATCGCGACTACTGGTTCGAGCGCATCGGTGAACTCTCCGGCGCACCGGAGCTGCCCATGCTGCCCGGAACTGCCATCGATGACGCACCCGTGCGTTTTCAGCGCACCCAGTTGCGCCTGTCCCCCGAGTCGTGGACCCAATTGCGCAGCGCGGCAGCGCAACACGGCGTGACCGCCGCGGGTGTGGTGCTCGCCGCGTTCGCCGAGGTGATCGGGCGCTGGAGCCGGACACCACGGTTCACCCTCGATCTCACGCTACTCAACCGGCTGCCGCTGCATCCGGCCATCGGCGATGTGGTGGGCGATTTCACCTCGCTGAGCCTGCTGGAGGTGGGTCGGGATGCCACCGTGCCGTTCGCGAGACGCGCCGTGGGTCTGCAGCAACGACTCTGGGCCGATCTCGACCACCGGAGCTTCTCAGGTGTGGAGGTGATGCGCGAGATCGCCCGTCGGCGCGGCCGCGGCGCGGCGCTTATGCCCATCGTGTTCACCAGCACTATCGGGCTTGTCACCGAAAGCCCTTCAGGTTCAGGCGAACCGGAAGGTCAGCTGCTGGACGGCATCACCCAGACGCCGCAGGTCTGGATCGACTGCCAGGCCATGGAGCGCGCCGGTGGCCTCGAGGTCAACTGGGACTTCCGCCAGGGGTTGTTCCCGGACGGGCTCGTCGAGGAGATGTTCGGCGCGTTCGCCGCACTGCTCGATGCGCTCCGCACCCGGCCGGACAGCTGGTCCACTCCCAGTCCGACGGCGTTGCCCCAGGCCCAACTGCGACGACGGGCCGACACCAACGACACCCTCGCCGCGATGCCGGAGGGACTGCTGTGGCGGGACTTCCTGGCCCGCGTGCAGGAACAGCCCGACCGCCCGGCGATTTTCACCCCCGACGACCGCGCGACCTACGGTGAACTCGCCGCCCGCGCCTTCGCGGTGGCACAGGCTTTGCGCACCAGAGATATTCGCCCCGGCGAGCTGGTCGCCGTGCGGATCGGCAAGGGCGTCGACCAGATCGCCGCGGTGCTCGGCGTGCTACTGGCCGGTGCGGCCTACCTTCCGATCGATCCTGCGCAGCCCGTGCTGCGGGCGGCCGACATCCTCGACACGGCCGACGTGCGTGTACTGCTGATCTCCGGCAGCCCATCGGAACCCGGATTGCCAGAGCAGCTCGAACAATTCGACATCTCGGTGCTGACCCCCGTCGCGGAGCTGCCGGAATCCGCACTCCGGGTCGTCGACCCGCGCACGCTCGGATACACGATCTTCACCTCCGGCTCCAGCGGCAAGCCCAAGGGTGTGATGATCTCGCACCGGGCCGCGCTCAACACCATCGCCGATATCAATCGCCGCTTCGGCGTCGGTCCCGGCGACCGCGTGCTCGGACTCGCCCAGCTAGGTTTCGACCTGTCGGTGTATGACATCATCGGGCCGCTCTCGGTCGGCGGCGCCCTGGTGCTGCCCGCCCCCGATCGCGGGGCCGATCCCGCACACTGGGCCGACCTGGTCGCCGAATACCAGGTGACCGTGTGGGATTCGGTCCCCGCCCAGCTGCAGATCCTGCAGCACTACCTCCGCGCCGAGCCACAGGTACGCCTGGATACGCTACGCCTGGCGATGCTCAGCGGCGACTGGATCCCTGTCGGCCTGCCCGACGCGATCCGCGACCGCCTGCCCGAGTTGACCGTGATCGGGCTGGGCGGTGCGACCGAGGTGTCGATCTGGTCGGTCTCCTATCCGATCGACGTCGTACCTCCGGAGTGGCCGAGCATCCCGTACGGCGCGCCGCTGACCAATCAGAACCTGCACATTCTCGATCCCCGGCTGGCCGACGCCCCCGACCTGGTCACCGGTGAGCTGTACATCGGCGGCATCGGCGTCGCCGACGGCTATCTCGGCGATCCGGTGCGCACTGCTGCGCGGTTCGTGCCGCATCCGCGCACCGGCGACAGGCTCTATCGCACCGGCGATCTGGCCCGCTGGCTACCAGACGGGCTGACCCAGTTCATCGGCCGCGCCGACAACCAGGTGAAGATCCGCGGCCATCGGATCGAGCCTGCGGAGGTGGTGACCGCGCTGACCGAGGTGCCGGCGGTGGCCGACGCCGCGGTGGTCGTCACCGGCGAGCAGCTCGATCGCAAGCTGGTGGCGTTCGCCGTGGCCACAAAAGTGCCAGCCGAGCCAGCGGATCTGAGCCGCAACGAGCTCGACGCCGCACTGGTCCAGGCGCGGATCGGGCTCGGGATCGATGCGGCGGGCCTGGTCACCCTGACCGACCTGCTCGACCGCGCCGCCCTGCTGTCCATGCTGGCCGCCCTGGTCCGAACCGGGGTTGTGCACGCCGAACGGATGACCGCCGACGGCGGCGCGCCACCCGCGCCCCGGCACGCCCGGCTCCTGCGACGCTGGCTGCAGGCGCTGCGCGCCGCCGGAGTCGTGTCCGAGAGTGCCGATCGCACTGGCAGATCGGCGGAGGAACTCGGCGCCGAACTCGCGCAGCTGTGGGCGCGGATCGAAGACCAGCGTGCCGCGCTCGACTACGGGCGCGAGCTCGTCGACTACTTCCGCCGCAGCTGCGAGCACGCGGTCACACTGCTACGCGAGGAAAGCGATCCGGTGGCGCTGTTGTTTCCCGAAGGGGACGTGACCACGGCATGGGCCGCCTACAACGACAATCCTGCGGTCCGCTACGCGAATCGAGCCGCTGCGGCCTGGATCGCCAGGCTCGCCGCCCGCCGTGACCGGCCGTTGCGGGTCTTGGAGGTCGGCGGCGGCGTCGGGGGCACGACCGCGGAACTTCTTGCCGCGCTGGCGGATCGCGATGTCGACTACACCTTCACCGACATCTCTCAATTCTACCTCGCGCGCGCCGAGGAGCAGTTCGGCGCCGAGCCGACGCCGGGCGTGCGGCTGCGCACCGCCCTGCTGGATCTGGAGCGCGACACACGGACCCAGGGATTCGCTCCGAACTCTTTCGATGTCGTGGTCTGCGGCGATGTGCTGCACGCGCTGCGTGACGTCGACGCCGCGCTCGGCCGGATCCGGGAACTGCTCGTACCCGGCGGTCGGCTGGTGCTGCTCGAGGCCGTGCGGGAACACCTGCAGGCGTTGACCTCACTGGAGTTCATGCTGCGCCTAGACCCGGCCAGCGCCGACTTCGAGGACTCCCGGCGCGGCCGCGACCGCACTTTCCTGCCGGTCACCGAGTGGCGCGAGCTGCTGACGGCGGCGGGCGCGGACGCGGTGTGCCTGACGCCGACTGAGGACGACCCGATGGCGCGGGTCGGCATCGCGGCTCTCACCGCACGCTTCAAAGCCGATATCGCGGAGTTGGATCCGGCGTGGCTGGCCGAGCAGGTGGCCCAGCGCCTGCCCCGCGCCATGGTGCCGGCGCGCATCGAGATCATCGACGCGCTGCCGCTCACCGGCAACGGCAAGATCGACCAGGCGCGGTTGCACGAATGGGCCGGCGCGACAGCCGAACCCGCCGTCACCATGGACACGCCGCCGGTCGGCGAATTGGAAACCGAGCTGGCCGCGATCTGGGCGGCAGCGCTCGGACTGGACGCGGTGGGCCGCGGCACCGACTTCTTCACCCTGGGCGGCGATTCCCTACTGGCCGCGCAGATCGCGGGTAAACTGCGCGATCGTGTCGCCGTGGCGGCGGGCACACCGTTCGACGAGCTGCTGCGGGTCATGCTGGAAGGCCCGACGGTCGCCGAGCTCGCGACCGAACTCACCTCGGGTGCGAGCCAAGGCCCGGCGGCGAGCGCGGAGTCGGCGGAGATGTGCGCGATGGTCGAGCTGGATGTGACGTCCACGGGCCCGGTGCGGCTGTTCGTGCACGACGGCACGGGACTGCTCGGCGGCTATCAGGGCGCGATCATGACTATGCGGGGCACCGGCACCGCCCTGGGTTTAGGGTTGACGGATCCAGCTGGGCCACAGGGTCTTCCGACGGCCGGGCTGATCGACCGCGCGGCGCTGGACTATGTGCGGCTGCTCGACGGCAGCCTGCCGCCGGGCCGGCCGGTGGACATCATCGGCTGCGCTGCCGGTGCGCCGGTGGCCACCGAGGTCGCCCGGCTGCTCGGCGAGCGTGGCGGCGAGGTACGCACGCTGGTACTGGTCGAGCCGGAACCCGTTGCTCTGGAACAAGTGCTGGGCTTGGCAGCGGACGCGTCCGAGGAGCAGTTGGCCGCCCTGCTCGCCGAGCTGGCACCCGAATCCACGCTGCATACCGGGGCTTTGCGCGAGCGCTACGCGCAAGGTGTGGCGGCCGCTGGCGCCTACGTCCCCGACGCGTACGCCGGTGACATGGTGCTCGTAGTGCGCGAGCCGTCGTCCGCCGAGCGCTGGAGCGAGGCCTGCCTCGGTCAGCTGCGCGTCATCGAGGCAGACCCCGCGCTGACGGTCCCGGAACTACTCGACGACTTTGCCGCGCTGGCCGATCCGAGTCCGGCGGAACCGCGATGACCGACGCGCGCGATGAGTCCGGCATCCGGGTCTCCCCAGGCATCCCACGCCACATGACGGTCGCGGTGCTCGGCGCCACCGGCGCGGTCGGGCGCGAGGTCTGTGGTGCGCTCTCGCGGGCCGGGCTGCCGGTACGCGCCGCCGCCCGCAGCATCGGCACCGCCGACCTGCCGGCCTGCATCGAGGCACGGCCAGTCGATATCGCGGAACCAGGTGTGCTGCAGGCGTTCTGCGCTGGATCACGGCTGGTGGTGAACTGCGCCGCTCCGTCCTCGCGCACCAGCGAGCCGGTGGCGCTCGTAGCGGCGCGATGCGGCGTGGACCTCGTCGACGCGGGCGATCACAATGTCTCGGTCCGGGGCGCGGCGGTCGTGGTCCGGGCGGCGGGCATGGCGCCCGGGCTCTCGGAGCTGCTGGTGCGCCGGGCCGCATCTGGGCTGGGTGCGGTCGCGCGGGCCGTCACGCATCTGGGCGGGCTCGACCGGTTCGCCGCAGGCGGTGCCGCGGACTATCTCGGCGGACTCGGACGCGACTCGGGTGCGGGGTTGGCGTGGCGGTCCGGGGCCACCGCGCCCAGCCCGTCGGGTGTGCACCGCGCCGTCGACCTGCCGCCGTTTCGTGAGCGAGTCGACGTGCACGCCTTCCTCAGTGCCGATCTCGTCCGCACGTTGCGCGCGCTGGACATTCCCGAAGCCGACGCCTACGTCGTGTTCCCCGGCGAGGCCGTACGGTCACTGCTCAGCCGTCTGGGCGCGCGGACCACCGACCCGCGCCCGGAGGACGTAGCGGCACTGCGGCGCGCCGCCGAGCTGGACCTCGCGGGCCGACGGCCCTACCACGTGCTACGGACCCAAGCCCGCAGCATTGCCGGAGAATCCCGGAATGTGCTGCGGCACACCGTTGTCGTCCGGGTCCCGTCGGCGACCGTCGCCACCGCGGCGACGGTCGCCCAGACCGCCGCCGCCGTCTTGGCCGGCCGGGTACCGCCCGGCTGCCACCACGCCGCCGATGTACTCGATCCGCACACCGACCTGGACGCGGCGGTCGCGCACGCGGGGGGCACCATTTGGGAGTCAACCGAGCAGATCGCCCTGGACGACACCGACCCGGACGCCGATGCCGTCGAGGAGGGCATGTTGTGACCGATCCGCTGCGACTCCTGGTGTGCGGCACTACCTTCGGACAGGTTTACCTCGACGCCATCGCGTCGGACCCCGAATCCTTCGCGCTCGCGGGCGTGCTGGCGAGCGGCAGCGTCCGCTCGCGCCGCATCGCCGACGAGCGCGGTGTCCCGCTCTACACCGCTGTGGACCAGCTGCCCGCCGACATCGACGCCGCCTGCGTGGTGGTGCGCTCCGGGCTGCTCGGCGGCCCCGGAACCCGGCTGGCCGAAGCGCTGCTAGAGCGCGAAGTACATGTGCTGCAAGAACATCCGGTTCACCATGACGAACTGGCCGGTTGTCTGCGCCTGGCCCGCAAACACGGCGTGCAGTACCGCCTCAACACCTTCTATGAGCACCTCGAGCCGATCCGCAGGTTCCGCGGCGCGGCCGCGGAACTGCTGCAGCGCCACAAGCCGCTGTTCATCGACGCCGCCGCCGGTTTCCCGGTCGCCTTCGGGTTGCTGGATCTGATCGGCGGGCTACTCGGCGGCGTCCGACCGTGGTGGTTCGGGCCGCTGGCCACGCCGCCCGAACCGCACACCGGCCGACCCGGATTGCGAGTGCTGAGCGGAGCGATCGCGGGCGTGCCGGTGTCGCTGCGAATCCAGCATCAGCTGGATCCGGTGCACCCGGACAATCCAGCTGAGTTGCTGCACGGGCTCAGCCTGACGGTCGAGGGCGGAACCTTGCATCTGGTCACCACGCACGGCCCGACCGTGTGGGCCAGCCGCCCGCGACTGCCCGCGGCCGCCGCACCCGGAATCCCTTGCGCCGCCGATCCGCCCGCGGCGACTGCGGTGCTGGGCCCCGACCGCACACCGAGTTTCAGCGACTGCGTGGTCACGCTCTGGCCGGAGGCGGTCCGGCATGCGCTGCACGACCTGCGCGCTGCGGTCGTCGAGGAACACGACGTAATGCGCCGGGGCCGCTACCATTTGAGTCTTTGCCAAGCTTGGCAGGACCTGGCCAAACGCCTCGGCCCGCCGGAGCTCGTCAGCTTGGATCCCGGCGCGGAATTGACAGCCACCGACCTGCGCGCGGTGTTCGACGCCGGAACGGGGCAGCCGTGACGGCGCACGCAGCTGCCTCCACGCACGCGGATTGGCTGCGTGGACTCGAGGATCCCGCCCCGCGCGGTCGGCTAGTGTGCTTCCCGCACGCGGGCGGTTCGGCGGCCTTCTTCCACCCGTGGCGTCGCCATTTGCCCGAGGGGCTTGCACTCCTCGCCGTCCAGTACCCCGGCCGCGCGGATCGCATCCGGGAACCCTGCGCCACCGACGTCGCCCAGCTGGCCGTGCCTATCACCCGCGCGCTCGATATGTTGCCCGATCCGCTGGTCCTGTTCGGGCACAGCATGGGTGCGACCATCGCCCACGAAGTCGCGCGGCGGATCGGGCGCCCCGTTACACTCGCGGTGTCCGGTCGGCCCGGTCCAGCCCGGGCGCGCCGCACCGCCTGGCATCGCACCGACGACGCGACACTGTGGGGCCGGGTCCGCGAACTCGGTGGTCTGCCAACCGAAATCGCGGATCTGGCGGAACTGCGCGATCTCATGCTCCCGATCCTGCGCGCCGACTACCGGCTCAGCGAGCGGCACAGCTATCTGCCCACCCCGCGGCTGCCCGGCCGGGTCGTCGCCATGATCGGCGACAACGACCCCGAGGTCACCGCCGCCGAGGCCCGCGAGTGGGAGTCGACCACCACCGGCGGCTTCGACCAGCGAACCTACGAGGGCAGCCACTTCTACCTCGTGCCGCGCCGGGCCACGGTGGTGCGGGATCTCGCCGCGCTCGCCCTCGCACCATGAATCCAGAAAGGTAGGGCCTCATGTCCACCACCGAAGCCGGGCCCGCGTCGGTCGGCCAGCGCCAACTGTGGCTGATGGACCACTATCTCGGCGCGGGCGGCGCGCTGAACTGCCCGATCATCCTGCGGATCAGCGGCGATCTCGACCGAGACCGGCTCGCCGGCGCACTCGAGCAGGTCATCGCACGGCACGAGGCGCTGCGCACCACCTTCACCGGGCGCGGACGATGGTTGGTCCGGAAAGTCGCCGCGCCCTTCGCGATCGAGCTACCCGTCGTCGACCTGACCGACAGCGCCGATCCAGAGAGCGCAGTCATCGAAGCGCTGCGTGCGGAGCTGGCCACCCGATTCGATGTTACCGAGCAGACCCTGCGCGCCCGGCTGTGGCGGCTGGGCCCGCGCACTTATGTGTTATGCCTCAACCAGCACCACCTGATCACCGACGCCTGGTCCTGTGGCATCGTCAGCCGGGAACTGGGACAGTCCTATTCGGGCCGGGATCTGCCCGTGGTCAGTGCCGCGTTTTCCGATTTCGTGCGCGCGGAGACCGAGGAGCTCAGCGGCGACCGACTGGCCCGGCTACAGGAGTACTGGCGCACCCAACTCGACGGACTCAGCGTGCCGCGCCTCCCCGAGCGCGACCCTAACCGCACGCGCAGTATCGCTTTCGCCCGCACCCGTCTGAACCGCCAGACCAGGGCGGGCATCACCACCACCGCCCGGGCGCACCGGACAACCCCGTTCGCGGTGCTACTGGGCGCGTTCATGTCGGTCCTGCACGCCCACACCGGGCAGCGTGATCTCGCGGTCGCCTCCCTGCTGGCCAACCGCGCCCCCGGCGCAATGGACACCACCGTCGGCTACCTCGCGAATATGGTGCTGCTGCGCGTGCGTTTCCCGCAGGCGCGCAGCACCGGCGAGGTGGTCGAGGCCGCGCGCAAGACCGTGGTCGGTGCGCTGGTGCATCAGGCGCTGCCCTATCAAATGTTGCCCCTCAACACGATTCGCGCTCAAGCAGTGCGCGATGTGGTGTTCCAGGTCTTCGCCGAGGCTACCCATCAGACCACGCTCGGCGCCTCCGATCTCACCGTCGAGCCAGTGGACCCGCCCGCCGGCATGGGCGCCCGCTTCGACCTCGACTTCGTCGTGATGCCGCATCGCGACGGCGGGTTCGAGGTGGTCGTCGGCTACGCCAGCGACCGTTTCGAGGACGCCTGGGTCCGCGGCTTCGTCGACCGCTTCGCCGAGGTCGCGGCGGGGCTGGCCGAATCACCCTCGGGGACAATGCTGCCGGGCTGACCCACCTCCTCCGGCGCCACCGCCCGCAGTGACGCGGCGGCCTTCACCAGGATCTCGTCGAACTCGTCGTCCGGATCGGAGTCGAGCACGATGGCCCCACCCGTCCCGATAGTCAGGCAGCCTTCGGTCAAGACGATGGTGCGGATGACGATATCGAGGTCGGCCGCCCCGCCCGGCTCGAGGAAACCCAGGGTGCCTGAGTAGACCCCGCGCGCCCGGTCCTCGAGCCGGCCGATGATCTCCATGGTGCGTTCCTTCGGCGCGCCGGTCATGGAACCGCCCGGGAAGCAGGCGCGCACCGCGTCGAGCGCGGTCTGCCCGGCGCGCAGGCGGCCGCGGACCGTCGAAACCAGTTGGTGCACGGTGGCATAGGTCTCGACATGCATGAGCTCGGGTACCTCGACACTGCCGGCCACCGAGACCCGGCCCAGGTCGTTGCGGACCAGATCGACAATCATCAGGTTCTCCGCGCGAGTCTTCGCCGACGCCGCCAACTGGGTGCGCAGGTGAGCGTCCCGGACCGGGTCGGCGGCCCGCGGCGCGGTGCCCTTGATCGGTTTGGACTCGACGATGCCGTCACGGTCCACGCGCAAGAACCGCTCCGGTGAGGAGCTCAGCACATGCACGTCACCAGCGCGTAGATACGCCGAGTAGGGCGCCGGGTTGAGCCGCCGCAGGCGGCGGTAGACCGTCAACGGGTCACCCTGGAAAGGCAATTCGAGTTCGGCGGTCAAGCAGATCTCGTAGCTCTCCCCTACCCGCAGCGCCTGCTGGCACTGCGCGATCTCCTTGACGTAGTGCTCGCGCGAGCGGTTCAGCCACGGCTCAGGGTCCACGGCCGCGGTGGGCAGCGCGACGGGATCCGGCGGGCCGCTGGAGGTTTCGACGACGGCGGTGGCTTCTTCGACCCACGCCCGCACCTGGGCACAGTGCTGGGGATCACCGTCACACAGGCCGAGCACCCACCATGCATCGGCCTGATGGTCCACCGCCAGCAGTCGGCTCGCCGACATCCACACGGCGTCCGGCGTCGCTGCGGCGTGCCGATTCGGGGAGCCGGACTCGGCCTTCATCTCGTAGCCGAACCAGCCGACATAACCCCCGGCCGGCGTGACCGGTAGGGACGGATCCACCACCCCAGCCCGGTCTGCGAGCCGCGTGCGCAACGCGTCGAAGATCGAGGCGTATTCGACCGTTGACCCGTCGGATCTCTGGCACTGCACAGCATTTCGTCCGGCCTCTGCGGTGAGCACCTCACCGCAGGGTCCGCCGGCGTCGCCGAGAAAGCTCCACCGTGACAGGCCCGGCTCCACCCGGCTGCTGTCGAGCCAGAAGGCGAACGGTCGCGACCCGAACAACTCCTCGAACAAACGCTCGGCGCTCGGCCCGGCCGAGCCGGTGCGGGCCCGGGTGGCGTGCACCCGCCAGCCGGTGTGACTCGCCTGGTCCGCGGCATGCCCGTTCATCGCCAGATGCCGGAAGTTCTCCAGCAGCCGGGCGCCGTATTCGGTGGCCACCGATTCCGGGTGGAACTGCACGCCCCACCAGGGCCTGCTGCGGTGCCGCAGCGCCATGATGACGCCGTCGGCACCGCGCGCGGTGACCTCCAGCTCGTCCGGCACCGGATCGGCGACGCACAGCGAGTGGTAGCGCACAGCGGTAAACCCTTGCGGCAGTCCGTGAAACAGGCCAATGCCGTCGTGGGTGACGCTTTCCAGATAGCCGTGGCGCGGCTGCGGCGCGGGCTGGACGCACGCGCCGGTCACCATGCCGAGCACCTGATGACCCAGGCACACCCCGAGCACCGGCAGACCGAGCTCGCGCACCAGATCGGGCCCGGCACCGACATCGCGTGCGGTCTGCGGCCGGCCCGGCCCCGGCGAAAGCACCACCGCGTCGTAATCGGCCGCGTCCACCGCGCGCAGGGCCGGATCGTCGTTGGTGAACACCGCGGGCTCGACGCCGTAGGTCGAGGCGATGAGCTGAAAGAGGTTGTAGGTGTAGGAATCGTGATTGTCGATCAGTAAGATGCGCATTCGACAAGCCCTCCCTCGATGTCGGTTTCGCACAGCTCAGGCTCTGACCTGGGCGAACCCGGACAGTCCCAGCTTGTCCAAACCCTCGCGAACCCGATCGGTGAGCAACCCGACCCGCCCCAGCGCGACAATGACCCTGGAGAAGATCGCCCTGCGGTAGAGCACCATCACCTCGTCGTGTTCGGCATAGGAAATGCCTTCGGCCGCAACCACATCCAGGCGCTCCCAGATATCGGTGAGGAGGAACCGCCGGCGCGTGGACTCTGCCGCATCCAGTACCAGTTCCTCCCGGTCGGCCAGTTCGGCCGTGGTCAGCTCGCGATAGAGCTGTTCCAGCGACAGCACCCCGACCGATACGTGCCGGGCCTCGTCACGCGCCACCAGCCGTGCGATCTGCCGGATCAACCCATCGTGAAAAGTCCGGTCCGCCAAACGGAACGAGGCAAGCGCGAGCGCCTCGACCATGATCTGCATGCCGAGCGCGGTGATATCCCAGCGGGAGTCGTCGAGGATGTCGCCGAGCAGGGACTCGAGCGGGCCGGACAGCGGATATGGCTCGGGCACGTGCTCGCGAAGGTAGCGAGCGAAAACGTCGACGTGCCGGGCCTCGTCGACGACCTGGGTCGCCAGGCAGAGCTTGGTGTCCAAGTCCGGCACCAGCTCCACCAGCCGGCCCGCGACGATCAGCGCGCCCTGCTCACCATGCAGGAACTGGCTGACCAGCCAGGACTGCACCTCCCAGCGGAACACATCCCACATACCGCGCCCGCGTGCGGCCAGTGGCGAGTTCTCGAAACCCGCCATGGCGAAGGCGGAGTCGTCGGACAACGGCCGGCCGAATTCGACCTGCTGGGTCCAGTCCACGTCGTTGACGGCGCTCCACTGCGATTGCTGGGCGTTCTCATAGAGAGTGCGCAACTGCGGATGGTGTGGTTCGTAGTCCATCAGCAGCCGGGACGAGGAGCCGTCGTCGAAGGTCAGTCCGGCCATGATCTCCACCCTACGGCGCGCTGCGGCCGGCATCGAGGCTCCGCCACCGAATTCCCGGATACGCCGGGCGAGCTCGGGAAGGCCGATGTCAGGGATGGATATCGTGGCGTGCATGACCGCACGCACCGGTATCACGATCGATCCGTCCGCGTTCTTCGACACGGTGCGGACACCCGGATTCCGCACCGACCCCTACCCCTTCTACGCCGCGTTGCGCGAGCAGCTGCCGGTGGTGCGGGTGGAGTCCGGGGGTTGGTTGGTGACGCGCTACGCCGATGTCCTCACCGTGCTGCGCGACCCGGCGCTGAGCACCGATCCGCGGCGTTCGGGGTTGCACGAGAAGTACGCGAGCGAGCGCACCGAGGGCACCCTCGGCGAGCAGGCGTTCAGCCACTTCCAGTTTCTGGATCCGCCCGCGCACGACCGGGTGCGCGCCGAATTCGCCGTGCCGTTCGGGCCCGGCGAGATCAAAGCCCTTGCGCCGCTGGTGGAGCGGCACACGCGCCGGCTGCTCGACGAGATGGCGCGGGCGGGCGGAACCGTCGATCTGGTCACCGTATTGGCCGAACCACTGCCGATCGCGGTGATTCTCGATGTTCTCGGGCTGCCCCAAGCCGACGCGGCCGACGTGGCGGTGTGGGCCCAGCATCTGATCGCCAACGACGATCCGGATCTACTGGTCGCGCCGGAACGCCGCGTCGCCGCCGCGACGGCCGCCACCGAGTTCGGCCGCTATTTGGCCCGGCACGCGGTCTCGGGCGCGGGGCGGACCGGAAACGGTTTGCTGCGTACGGTTCTCGACGCGCACCGTGGGGGACGGCTGAGCCTCAACGACGTGCTGGTGAATCTGATGTTCGTGGTGGTCGCCTCGCTGGAGACCAGCGCTGGATTGATCGGGAACGGGGTCGCGGCGCTGCTGGATGCGCCCGAGGCGCGGGGAAGGCTGGCCCGCGACCCGGAACTCGCGGCCCCGGCGGTCGAGGAGCTGCTGCGGCTGGACAGCCCGATTCAGTACACGCCGCGGTTCACCGTCGCCGATTACCGGATCGGCGAGACCATCGTGCCTGCCGGTTCGCATCTCATGGCGATGGTCGGGGCAGCCAATCATGATCCCGAGATCTTCACCACCCCAACCACTTTAGATATCGATCGGCGGGGTCGCCGGCACGTGGGGTTCGGCGGCGGCGTGCACTATTGCATGGGCGCCGCACTGGCCCGGATGGAAGGGTGCACGGTGTTCCCGGCGCTGTTCGCGCGCTTCCCCGAGCTGCGGGCGGCCGGTGCGCCGCAGCGACGGGAAATGTTCACGCTGCGGTCGCTGTCGAGCCTGCCCGTACACCTGGGTCAATAGCGGCTGGGACCGATCGTGGCGGCCACGCGCGGGCCGTAGGGCGCGTGTTCGAGCCAGCTGCCCAGACGCGGCACCAGTGGTGCGAGCAGCGCCGCGCCGGATTGGGCGAGCCGTTCCGCGGCCGATGCCGGGCGCATATGGCGCAGCGCCGCACCCGCAGCCGCGCAGTTGAATTCGGCCGCAGCCCCGCGGATTCGGGAGTAGTCGAGAACCGCGGCCTTGGCGCGCCCAGGGGTACGGGCCGCCAGTGCGCAGGCCACCGCGCAGGCCGCGGCATCGGCGTCGGCGATTGCGCTGTTCATGCCGCGCGCGCCGAACGGCGCGAACAGGTGTCCCGCCTCACCGACCAACAGCACACGGCCGCTGGGATCGGCCATGGACGCGGCCACCCGTTGTAGGAACGGATATCGGGCGCGCCACAGCACCCGATGAGAGCCGTCGTCGTCCAGAACCAGTGGTAGCCAGCGGGATACCTCGTCCACCCCCGACCACTGATCCGGATCGTCGTCGGCCGAGCACTGCAGGTCGACCTGGCAGCCGCCCGCGAACGGCACGATCAGCACGTGCCTGCCGTCCAGTCTCGGATGGTGGTAGTGGAAGATCCGCTCTTTGCGCGCCGGTTCGCCCGCCACATCGATCACCACGTGGTAGCTGTCGGAGCGCGCGCCGAGCAGGGCGATCCCTAGGCTCTCGCGCACCTCGGAGCGGGAACCGTCCGCGGCGACGAGGTAGCTGCTGCGCCAGCAGCTCCCGTCGGCACTGCGCGCCACCACCTCGGTCGGCTCCGGCTGCACGGAAACGATATTCACGCCATAGACCACCTCGATCCCGGCCGCGGCCACCGCTTCGCGCAGGATCGCCTCCGTGTCGATCTGGCGCAGGCTGGTGAACGGCGGCAGCCCGTCCACCGCCGCCGTTGGCAGCTCCTCGGAGTACACCGTGCGTCCCCGGTACATCGTGGTCCGGCGCTGCCACACCAGCCCACGCTCGCCCAATCGCCGCCCGAGCCCCGCGCTGGCCCGCTCGAGCAGCCGCAGCGAATCCCGGTGCAGGAACAGCGCGCGGCTGCCTGCCCTGGCCCGATCCTCCGGATCCCGTTCCAGCACAACCACATCGACGCCGAGCGCGTGCGCGGCCAGCGCGGTACTCAGCCCGCCGGGGCCCGCGCCAACAACGACCAACTGGCGGCTCACCGGTCGGCCAGCTTCCGTAAGCGGTGCCTATCGACCTTCCCGACACTGGTGCGAGGGAAGGCGTGCAGCAGTTCCAGACGCTCGGGCAGCTTGTATCCGGCCACGCCGCGGGCCACCAGAAAGCCGGTGAGCTCGCGGAGTTCGAGGCCGGGCTCGCGCGGCACCACCCAGGCACAGACACGTTCGCCCAGGCTCGCGTCGGTCATGCCGGTGACGATCGCATCGAGTACGCCGGGATGGGCGAGCAGCTGTTCCTCCAGCTCGTCGGGCGCGATCTTGTCACCGCCGCGATTGATCACGTCGTCGGCGCGGCCGGTGATCACCAGATGTCCGGAAGGCAAGCGGCGCACCAGGTCACCGGTGCGCAGGTAGCCGTCGGCGGTGAATGCTGTGACGTTGTAGGCGTCGGCGCGGTAGTACCCCCGAATGGTGTAGGGCCCACGCACCAGCAACCGGCCGATCTCTCCGTCGGGCACGTCGCGGTCGGCGTCGTCGACCACGCGGACCTCGTCGCCGGGTGAGATCGGCCGGCCCTGCGCGATCAGCAGCTGTTCTGCGGTGTCGCCGGGACCCGATTGGCTGAGCAGGCCCTCGGCCATGCCGAAGGACTGCTGCAACCGGCAACCCAGCGCCGAGCCGATGATTTTCGCCGCCTCGGCGGTCATTTTCGCGCCGCCCACCTGTACCAGGCGCAGGCTGCCGAGCTCGCCGGTCGCGGCCGCCTGCGCCCACACCATCGCCAGCGGCGGGACCAATCCGGTCACCGTCACGCGTTCGCGCGCGATCGACTCGAACGCATCCTCTGGGCTCGGAGTCGGCGGAATGACCACGGTGCCACCGGCGTCCAGGGTACCGAGCACACCGGGGCAGGCCAGGGCATAGTTGTGCGCGATGGGCAGCGCGGCAAGGTAGACATCGGCGGGGCCGAGCTCGGCGTTGGCGGCGCTGGTGCGCAGGTTGTAGATGTAGTCGCGGTGGGTGCGCGCGATGAGTTTGGGGCGCCCGGTGGTGCCGCCGGAGAGGAGGAACAGCGCGACGTCTGCCGGCTCGGCCGCGTCCTGCGGTGGCGGCCCATCGAGGTCGGCCAGGCGCTGAAATTCCATGGAATCATCGGCCGCGACGGCGACCAGACCGACTGTGCCGAGCAATTCCCTCGCGAGCCTTCGATGATCGAATCCGGCGACCTCGCCAGCGGTGATGTAGGCGCGCGCCTCGGAGACTGCGATCACATGGTCCAGGTCGGCCTTGCGATGCGGCGGCAGCGCCAGCACCGGGTGAGCGCCGAGGCGGCACAGCGCGAGGATGAGCAGGATCAGGTCGGCGGAATTGGGTAGCTGCACGACCACCCGATCCTCCGCCCGCACACCGAATCCCCGCAGGCCACCGGCCATCCGGCCGACACGTTCGGCCAACTCGGGATAGCCGATGCGCTGATCGCCGTCCACGATCGCCGGGTGCGCATGACCGGCCGCCGCCCAGCGCTCCGGCAGACTCCCCAGGGTTTCCGTGCCCCAATATCCGGCATCGATATAGCGCTTTTCGAACTCCACCGGCCAGGGCGTGCAGCCTGCCAACATCATTCGTCTCCTCGATCTCGAATATGCCGTCGAATCAGGTGAAATATCGAGCCCCGCCGCTACGCTCCGAGAGTATGCCAAGCTCACGCGGCGCGAACGATTCCGCGAATTCCATTGCTGCACTGGCCGATCGCGCCGCGGCACCCGACCGGCGCGACCTGCCCGCGTACTACCTCGGCGGCCGCCACTGCACGCACGGCGAGTTGCACGCGCTCGCGGCGCGGATGGCCGGTGTGCTCGCAGGGCGCGGGGTGCGCGCGGGCATGCGCGTTCTGCTGTGCGCGCCCGACGGCATCGGCTGGATCGCGACCTTCCTGGCGATCGGCCGGCTCGGCGCGGTGGCGATCCTGGTCAACCCCGGGCTCGCCGAACCCGAGTTGCAGGCGCTCACCGAGTCGGTGCGGCCGCTGCTGACCGTGGGGCGCGGCGTCGGCGGACCCACCATCGGACTGGACGAACTCGAACACGAAGCCCGAAGAGCACCGGAGGCCCCTGCGGCTCAGGTTGCTTCAACGACGCCGCTGTATGTCCAGTTCACCTCCGGAACCACCGGTGCACCCAAGGGGGCGGTGCACTGCCACGGCGACCTCGCGCACCACTTCGAAGCGGTCGGCCGCCGGATGCTCCGGATCGAGCCCAACGATGTCACGTTCTCGGTGTCGAAGCTGTTCTTCGCCTACGGTTTCGGCAATTCACTGATCTATCCGCTCTACTCCGGCTCGGCCGCGGTGCTGCTCGCGGCGAAGCCGGGTCCCGCGCAGGTCGCCGAGGCCGCCGACCGCTACGGCGTCACGGTGCTGCACGCCGTGCCGTCCGCGCTCGCGCATCTGGTCGCCGAGGCCGATGCCGATGCCTTCCAGCGGGTTCGGGTCGTCGTCTCGGCCGGCGAACGCCTGTCCACCACGCTAGGCGAGCGCGGTCGCGCCCTGTTCGGCGCGCCCGTTCTCGACGAACTCGGTTCCACCGAAGTCGGCGGGGCCTGGTGTGCGAATACATTGTCCGACAACATGCCCGGCACCGTCGGCCGCCCGCTGCACGGCTACCGCATCGAAGTCCGCGACCGCGACGGCCACCCGGCTCCCGACGACACCGAAGGTCGGCTACACGTCAGCGGACCGACTTTGCTCACCGAATATCTGGACCGCCCCGAGGCTACCGCCGCGGCACTGAAGGCGGGCTGGCTGGCCACCCGTGACACCGGCATCCGCCGGTCCGACGGCCGCTTCGTACACACCGGCCGGGTGGACGACATCGAAATCGTCGGCGGTATCAACATCGCACCCGCCGAAATCGAGGACCTGCTCACCGGCCACCCCGACGTCAGGGAGGCCGCGGTCGCCGCCTTCCCGGATCCCCGCGGTGCCACCCGCCTGCGTGCCTTCGTCGTCACGGCCACCCGGGACCGGACCGCCCTCGCAGACGAACTCACCGCCCTGGTCCGTAGCCGGCTCGCCCCCTTCAAAGTCCCCCGCACCATCACCTTCGTCGACGCCCTCCCCCGCACCCCCACCGGGAAATTGCGTCGGCATGTGGTGCGAACCGGGGATTGGTGATGGTCCGCCCCCGGCTTTCCGGAGTCGCAGCGACGGCGAGGCCATCCGCGAGCGGGGTGCAGCCATCCGTCGCAGCCTGGTCGCCTTGCCCGACAGGGCCGTGTCGAGCCAACCTCAGCAATGCCGCGGCGGCACCGCCGAATTCGCCAAGCACGCCGCGAGCAGTGCTTCGCGGCGTGCGTGATGAACTGCCGTCACATCCAGAAAGGCACTGGCAAGACCACGACCCGGCTCAGGGCAGTCCGCCGCGACTCGCGCCGCTGGCCGGGTGGCCCAGTCGGCGAAATGAGGCGATACACGAACAAATTCGAAATCCGGTAGGGGGATTGACAAACCTGAGTCTGCGGTGCGCTGCCCCAGCCGAATGGTTGACCGAATGCATCGCCTGAGGTATCGTCGAATTTGATCGGATCTTGCCTAGGGTGAATATTACGAAGGGGATGGTTTTCGATTCGATCCTTCAGTTATTGCACTCTCGGGTGCTTTCAAGTACCGCAGGCACCATCGTTTCCTTGGCGTATTGAAGTTAGTAGCTGCTCGCCATCGAGGCAGCAGGCAGTTTGAGCTGCGTCTTCGCCGGAATTAACATCAGCGAAGCTACTGCGCTCACTTCCTGCGATCCACGGTGTCGGCTGATCCCATTGGTCGAGTCATGAGAGGGGGTGAACTAAATGGGTTTGAATGTGAACGATCTCCCAGTCGATATTCAGGGGCTGGATATCGATGACCTCGAAATCGAAACTCTGACAACAGGTCTCGGGGCCAGCGAGACGACACCTGCGAGCTGCTGTTCGGTTCCGTGTTCGTGCTGCTGTTGCTCGTCCACCTGCTGTTCCGGCTGATCGAGGGCCTGAATCGGATTGTGCGGCTTCGGGTTTCGGCCCTCCACCATGGGTGGCGTGCCAAGCTTCGGGGCCGCACTCTTCGATGTGCGCATCGACATTTCGTACTCGCGCTTTGCGCCCGACCACAAGGGGTTCGTAGTGTCAACGCCTCTGATGTCTGTTGACGCGGTGCGTCCCGCCGATCCCGCCCTGGTGCGGGTCGCGGGGATGCCAGCACATTCTCTCTCAATGCTGCGATTCGACGAGTCCCGTGCTGAATGGGATATGCTGAAGAGCTTGGATTTACAGATTAGACAGTCGGCAATGGATATTGCCGACGAGCTCTACGAAGTGATCGGTAGCTTGGATAACGGTGATCCCGCGAAGCCCGCTTTGGTGGGCCTCCGTCGCGCGATACACAACGATCGCCGACCGACGTCGAACGAGTGGGATGCGAAGGATACATCCATATCGAACGACCTCCGGCGGCGGATTACTCAGTGGATTGCTTCAAGAGGACTCCGGGACGAGGCGAGAGTTCGGTTCGGTACAACTCTCACAGAGGAAAGTCGGGCCAAGATTGATGCGCTCAGGTCCACATGTGCAGACCCCGGATTCCGCCGCGGTGTCGCCATCAGCAGTCCGGCCTTGTCGAACGAGTTGGAAAAATGGATCGCTACCGGCAAGCCGCTACGCACAGCGACTGTCCTGCGTCTGACGAGATACCTCTCACGTGCGACCGCGAAGACAAGCCTCTTCAGTTCACTCGGCGTTGTCGGAACTGTTGCATGGATCTCACCGAATAGATCACAGCGGGGCAAGCATTCCGAAGCAATCGAATTCGTTTCCGATCTCGATGCACTGGTCTCCGAGTCGATTGTAAGCTGGGTAGCCGGCGACTCCGACTTCAAGCGATTACTACCGGTACGAGTCAATCCGAGTCTCTATCTGTCGGATGACAATTTGCACTACCTGAACTACGACCGTCTGACGGGCATCGAAGTCTTCGCCTCGATCAAGGCGAGCCCGTCGATAGTGAGTTGCTTGGAGATATTCTCCAAGGCTGGGAGCAAGTCTGCAGACGAGATGTGCCGCCTGTTGGCATTGCCGGGAAGCTCCGAGTGGGACCGAGTAACTCGGTATGTGGGCAAGCTCGTCGAAATAGGAATTCTCGAGGCATGCGCACCGATTCCTGACACCGCACACGAACCCGTTGCCGCACTGAGCGCATGGCTGGACGACGAACTCGGCGGACACGCTGTCGCAGACACCGTGCGGAGGCTGAAAGAGCTTCTGGTGCAGCGGGTATCCCTGGCGAATGTCGAGGCGCAGATACTCCGACTGTCGCAGCTGAAGTGTGAGCTGACGCATCTGACCTCGATACTCGGCTCCGACGACGGTGGGCTGGACGGGGCCTCGACCGAGGCCGCGCGCATGGCGCACTTCCCATTCCACGAGACAGGCCTGCTGCTGGACCCGGTTCTCATACCCTCCGCACCGATCGAGGACACCGTCTTGGCGGATCTCGACAGAGCAGATCGGATGATGAGCGTCTTCGACACTGCTGTGGTCGTCAAGGCCGCGGTTGCGGGCTTCTACGCGGAGCAGTATCAGGATGACGAGCAGGTACCTCTCCTGGAGTTCTATCGAGCCGTATGCAGCTCGGGCCAGGGGTTCGGCGCTTCGGGGGCACTCGCGGACGTCTCATTAGCCTCGAAAGCGCCTACGCAGCAACATTGGATCGACATCATAGGTCAAGACCCTGTCTTCCATCGAGAAGAGACCAGGAAGCTGCGGACGTACTGGGCACAGGTCACCGAACTGTTGAGCACCGCTCCCACCCGCGGTGGCGAAGTCACGCTCTCGCCGGACGAGATCGATCGTGTCACCCTCGGCTGGCCTCAGTGGATCAATGAACGCACGTCGATGACCTATTACGTCCAGTCAGTCGGCGGTCCTTCAGATGGGCTGGTAGTACTCAACGAAGCGCACTCGGGATTCGGCCGAAACCGTTCACGCATCCACCACCTACTGGATCGCGCAGGCGCCGCGACGACTGCCCTGTCGCCCGCGCAGATCGGCGACGAGGCGGTAGTCGCGGAGTTCATGGGCACCTTTCGCGGTGCGACCAATCGACGTACCGCAGTTGCCGAGTTCGAGATCGAATATCCGAGGGTTGTGACCAGCAGGCGCAACCGGGAGGTGCTGCGGCTGGCGGATTTGGTTGTGCGTCGTGATAGTTCGACTGATCGAGTAGAGCTGTGGTCGGTGTCGCTGAACAAGCGGGTTGTCCCTGTCCATAACGGGATGATGGCTCCGTTTCTGCTTCCGGGTTTGGTCGCGTGGACAACCTGGTTGTTCGGGCCCAGCCGGTTTCTGCGGCCGTCCGCGTTCACGACGCTTCGCCGCCAGATCAGTGGAGTGGAACCAGAGCGTCGAATCCCGCGTGTACGAGTGGGTTCGGTCGTCTTGTTCCGGGCCGCTACGATCCTGCCTGTTTCCGAGATCCCGCGTCAGCGATCCGGCGAGTCCGATGCGGTGTTCCTGGATCGCTTCTGGACTTGGGCGAGTGTGAGCGGGCTGCCGGAACGCACCTTCGCACGGCCTGCTGGAACGACAACAGACATGAGTTTGCCCGGGATCTTCCCGAAGGATCGGAAGCCGCTCTACCTGGACCTGAGAAACGTTCTCTCGGTTCTGGATTTCACCCGACACCTTCGCGCTGATGGCGAGGTCCTGTTCGAGGAAGCGCTACCGGACCCGTTGGAGATTGATGCGGGCGACGAGCATGCGCACGTCTCCGAGCTGGTATTCGAAGTGAATCCGGACGGCGCGAGGGTATGACCGAAAACTTGCAGAAACCGAAGGGACAGAACCGCACTGCGCACACATGGGTCAGTGCGCACCTATTTTACGGTGCGGAGCTCGATCGGATCGTCACAGATGTGGTCGCACCGCTGATCACAGACCTCGGTACCACTCCGGTGGAAGACTGGTTCTTCCTTCGGTATTGGGATGGCGGGCCGCACGTCCGCCTCCGACTGCGGCCGACCGCACCACAGTACGCCGATCGGATAGCTGAGCTGATTCGCGAGCGCGCGCAGACGTTCTTCGATCGAGAGCCGAGCCGAAAAACCTGGCCAGCTAAGAGATATCGAGAGATCAGCAGCTATCTCGCGGCAGCTGAAGGGATGACCGACTTCCACACAGATCCCTACCCGGACAACTCTGTGCAGTTCATCGACTACTCGCCTGAGTACGACCGGTACGGAACCGGAGTACTGATGGCAGCGATCGAAGGACACTTCGCGGAATCCAGTCGTCTCGGGCTGGAGGTTGTGCGATCCAACGGCCTCGGCCGCCGCCTGACGGTCTGCCTCGCGGTTGTTTTGGCGGCATGGTTGGCGGCAACCCCGGACGTCCGCGCAATCACCGAGTGGACCGAATTCCGTCGCCATCGATTCGAGCTTGCGGACGGCGAACATGCCGACTTCGAAGTGCGCTTCTCACGCCAAAAGGACGGGCTGACGGCCATTACGCGACGGGTACTCGCGGCGGTGCACGGTGCATCCACGGGATGGCAGTTGCTGGAGGACTGGATCGCATCGGTCGACAGCCTCAGGAACTCGATCTGTCGTGCGCTGGTGCACGATCCAGGCAGTGTCGTCGAAGTACCGTGGCAAGACGGATCCGACAAGCCGGAACTCAACTTCGTCCTCCCGATACTAGACGCCTGCGCACATCTGTTCTGTAACCGTGTGGGGGTCTCGTTAGCAGAGGAGCAGTACGTACGCTTCCTCGCGCAGCGGGCTCTTGCAACCTGTGAGGACGAAAGGGTCCGGACGTGAGCGGTGCTAGGTGGCGGACACTGCATGTCGCACATTTCGATCCCGACGCGGACGCCTTGGTCTGCGACGGAGTGCAGCCGCTCTTCGAGTCCCTCGATGTACCGGCCTACTTCCTGAGGCACTGGAGGCGAGGAGTTCACCTCAGGCTGAACATCCACTGCGACGCCGAGTCCTTTTCTGGGCAGTTCAAGCCAGCCGCCTTGGATTTGATCGGGGGGCATCTCGCACGGCACCCGTCGAGGGCGCAACCAGATCTGGCGCAGTGGTATGCGATCCATCAGCGAAAAGCGCACCTCGACAACGACCCTCGGCCTTTGGTGCCCTTCTATGAGGACAACTCGATCAACGACGCGGAGTACGAGCCGCCACTCATCGGGTTCGGGGGTGTGGCTGCAACACAGCTCTTGGAGGACTTTTACTGCGCGACCAATAGTTTGGTGTCGGATGTATGCCGGCGGGTCCGACACGGGCAATCGCGTATCGGCGTGCTTTTCGATGTGTGGCTCGCGACCGCCCGAGCTCTCGCCGGCGGGTACGAGTTCAGCTGGACGTCATACCGGTCCAGTGCGGACAAGTTTCGATATGCGGCAGGAGACAGTGACCGGTACATCGACGGCTGGTCGAATCTGTTCGACGCGCAACGACCCGGCCTGGTCCACCGGGCAGAGCTGATCTTGCGAGGTTTGGACGAGGGCACCGAGTCTTCACCTATCGCCGACGAATGGGTTGCTACCCTTGTCCCTTTCCGCGAACGCGCGCTCGAGCTGGTCGCGGCCGGTGAGATCGACTTTCCCCTTCCTCCAGAGGACAGTGGGTCATTTGCGTTGGCTGAGCTGACCAGCCCGTTTCATCGAGCTCTTATGACACAACAGGGATGGTACGGCCAAACCGGGAATGTCAACTTCGCCGCATATCGCGTAATGCTGGCATTGACCTACGCGCACGGCGCCAGAGCCGGTATCTCCTTGGTCGAGCGGTGGTTCCTTTGCTATCTCGTTGCTTCCACGATGGAGGCGATCACGGGTTTGGACGGCGTCCGTCTGGTCCAGTCCGATGACTATTTTCAGCGCTTCTTCGAGGATCGGTTGTGATGAGCATGCCCGCAGATGGCTGTACCGAGCGATACTCGATTCGCCCCGCCGTCTACAGCTTCGCCAGTAAGGCCGACAGCTCCGTCACCTTGGTCGCAACGCCCCGATTTGCCGCGCTAGGCGTGATTTCGCCCGAACAGCGTCAGGTGCTGAAGGAGTTGGCGAGCGGTCCACGGCGGATCGACGAATTACTCGAAAACCATGATGCGCAAGAGCTCTCGGCCTTCATCGGCATCCTCAGACAGGGTGGGTGGTTGTCGATCACCGTCTGCTGGGAAGACAAACCGATGTACAAGATTGAGCCACACGGTTGGCCGATCGGACAAGCAGGCACCGGTTCCTCCCAACCGGTTCTGTCGAAGTTCACCGTCATCCGCCGACATCGTGGACGTCTTCTGTTGGAGAACCCGCGGTCCTGGTGTGATGTCGAAATCCTCGACGACCGTACGTTGTCGGCGGTGCTCGGGCTCGGCAATAACGGAGCCGAACTTTCTGCACCACTGCGTGAGCGGATACTCGACGATCTGTCCTGGACCAGCCATCTCGTCGAGGCGGACACAGAGGACGAGACCTTCTCACTGCGCCAGTGGAGCGCCCACGAATTATGGTTCCACCATCGCAGTACCTTCGGCAATCGAGGGTGGGAATGGGACGGTTTCTCAGCCACGAACTGGGCACGAGGCAGGTTCGATCCCTTGCCGGCACGGCGTGAACCGTACCCAGGCACTCCGATCGCCCTGTTCGAGCCGGAGCTTGACCAGTTGCGACAGTCCGATCCCCCGCTGACCGCGGCCATCGAGGAACGCTATTCCTGCCGGGCGTTCGACGACCAGCACCCGATAACTGCCGACCAGCTCGGCGAACTCTTGTACCGGTCGGCACGCTCGCGAGGCGTCAACTTCTTCGACGGGAAAGAGGTCATGTCGCGACCTTATCCGTCAGGTGGCGGTGTATACGAGCTGGAGCTCTATCCGGTGGTACGTAATGTCACCGGATTGGAAAGCGGCATGTACCACTACGATTCGGTCCGCCACGAACTGCAACCGGTCGTCAAAGGCGAGCACCCTGCGGTCGAACGGCTGCTTCGCGCAGGTTCGGTCACGATGATCGAGCGACAGCCTCCACAGGTGCTAATGGTGATCGCGGCTCGACCTGGGCGGCTGATGTGGACCTACGAACAGATCCCGTACGCGTTGATTCTGAAGCATGCCGGCACTCTGACTCAGACGATGTACCTCGTTGCCACCGCCATGGGGATCGGTGCGGTGGCGCTAGGCGTAGGTGACGCCGCGGCGTTCAACTGGGCAACCGGCACCGACCAAGTAGACGAATGTGCGGTCGGCGATTTCGGAATCGGATCGCCATCTCAAACCGCCCCCCGGTGGTACACGAGAGGCAGGAACCTTGGCTGAAGCACCCCTATTGAAGATTCGTGATGACGCCTACTGGTTTGCTGCCGACGGAGAACTCGCGATGCTCACACACCGCGGTTTTGCGACGATCACACTCCCCGCAGCAGACCGTTGGATGGAACGACTGCTGCCGCATCTGACCGGGGAACACTCGCGAGTGGAGTTCCTCGACGGTCTCGAAGGTGAACAGCGGGACTTCGTCGAACGCCTACTGCGTGCTCTAGTGGCGGGAGGGATGGTAAGCGAACTCGATCCGAACGATTCGACTGCGCCTCAGAACGATGCGGTCGTCGAACTGATCGGCTACACCCGGTCAGACCCCCGAGCGGCATACGCCCGGTGGTGCGAACTGGACACCATCATCGTCGGGAAGCCTCAGTTGGCAGCTTGTCTACGCGATTCATTCAACGGCTCCGGCATCCGATCGATTCGTGTCCACGACGATGCCGGTATCGTCGGCGACCAGCTTGCGACTCCTAGCGATCATGTGGTCCACATCGTTCTGCGTGATCAATTTGCCAGTATCGCTACGTATGAACGCGTTTGCCGCGCAGGCGATGTGGCGTTGACACAAGTGGTATTGGACGGGTCCGCCGTATGGATAGCCCCCTCAACGATCAACTTCTCCGAGGTGTGCCAGGCCCTCGAGCCAAACGACCATGAGGCGTCACTAACCTTCACCGAGCGGATCGTGTTGGCAAATGTAATCGCACACAATGTGCGCAAGGCCTACACCAGCGCAGACGTCACAGTGGCCCGAGAGGTCCTCCGATTCGACTGTGAGACACTCGCAACCAGCGGTCACCAAGCAGTTGCGAGTCGGACAACCTCCGTTTCCAGTATCGGCTTCCGCAATGAGACAGAGCGATTCGAGTCTCTGTTGGCAGCCGAACCGATAAGCGCAGGAGAGTTCTCGCGTCGAGCGGCCAGATTGACGGATCTCTACTTCGGAGTATTCCGCAAGCCAGACGAGGCGGACTTGACACAACTCCCGTTACGTGTCTCTCGCACCGAGTACGTCGTACCGGGCAGGAAGGCCCGAAACCGACGGATTACGGTGTGCGGCACAGGGATAGATCCCTTCGCGGCTCGCCATGCTGCTGCTGTCGAGGCGATCACCGGTTACAGCGCGCTCGTCTCAGATCGAAGTAGGCTTCCTGGCGAGGAACCTATTCCATGTTATGACCTGGTCAACTCGTTGATGACGCAGGAACGTTTCGATGGACCGAACTTGATCTGGCGCGCGGGGGTGCCCCGGCTGCGTCCAGGAATCGGATCCGGATACAACCTCGATACCGCCGTTGTCGAGGGGCTACTCAGCATATGCAAACAGCAGACCGTCACCGAGCTACGCCATAATCCTCTGCCACGCAAACGAATTCGCGTTGCCGATTTGTCCGATGATCCAACGATCCACTATGTCTGGGCAATGCTCGGGGCGGTGGCATCTGTGGACATCGTGGACCTGACCTACGACGAGCTGGGAGTGCCGGCTGTCGGCATTGCTGTAGACGGGGTCACTTGTGCCGTGGGGTGCGGTATATCAACGGCCGCCGCAACAGCGGATGGCTTGCTGCTCGCAGCTGCCGCTTGGCAAAGCCGCACCAATCAGGAGCCGGCCTACCTCCCCGCGGAGACCGATACGCTCCCAGCACTTCCTGATATTGATGGCTATCTCGACGTATCGGAACGAACTCTGACACGGTCCGACCTCGTCGAGCGACTGTCTCGCAATGGCAGCACGGTCCATGCGGCGTTGCTGGATGCCGATTCTGAAGCGTTCGACGTACTTCCGGTCGCGCGAGTGCTCGTCCGGCAGGAGGCATCTGATGACGACACGTGAGCAGCCGATCGCAACTGCGGTCGAGGTAGTTGGTGAAGGGATCCTGGCCGACGGAATCAGGGCGACTCTTCTGCAGAATGAGGACGCCCGACAGGCCCCACCCCTTCGCGTGGTTGTCACCGGTTTCGGGGCCGAACCGCTGGGGAGGTCCGAGATCCTGCAACTCGCTGTTCGCGCAGAGCTGGGCGAGATCGTGATCGGACCGCTGGAGCAGTCGGACCGTCCAGGCTGTGGGTCCTGCCTCGAATGGCGCCGCAGGCAGGCGCGCCGCTCGACGTCTTCATACGACGCGATTCGTCGCAAATACCATGGCGAGCTGGCCCAACAGTCATCAGCTTGGATGACCGACCTTGCTGTCACCACCGTGACGGCCGTGATCACTTCCGAACTCGAGCGGCTCGAAGCCGGTCGGCCGGCACGAACCGAGGGCGCGATTCTGATCGTGCATCTCGACGATCTGTCGGTCAGCCGCCATCAGTTCTTGCCCAACCCACAGTGTGAAGAGTGCGGCAGCCTCCCCTCTGACTCACCGGTCGAATACGAGCTTGGCAGCGACCCTCGGCCCAAGTTGGCACTGGACATGTACCGGGCACGCGCGATCGCCGAGGAACTCCCCAATTTGAAAGATCTCTACGTCGATCGTGAGTGCGGGATCATCCGCGAGATCGTCAGTGGAACCATGGGAGGCCTGGTCGTGGCCAACGCACCGATCCGACTGGCCGACGGACGGGATGAAAACGGATTCGGGCGCACCAGAAGCTACCGGCGTGCCGAGCTGGTCGCCATCTTGGAGGCCCTTGAGCGGCTGGGCGGTACACGCCCTGGGGGTAAACGAACCGTGGTCACTGCCGCCTACTCCGATGTCGCCGATCGAGCTGTGAATCCAGAAACGCTCGGCCTCCACTCGAAGGCGGCTTACAGCACGCCGGGATTTCGGTTCCGGCCGTTCACGCCATCCGCTGTATGCCATTGGGTCTGGGGGTACTCGCTGACACGTGACGAACCCATACTTGTGCCGGAAACGCTGGCCTACTACCGACTACACCAGCACACCGATGAGCAACGCGGGTTCTGCTACGACCTGTCGAATGGATGCGCGCTTGGTAGCAGCATCGAAGAAGCAGTGCTGCACGGAATCCTTGAGATCATCGAGCGGGACGCCTTCCTGATGACCTGGTATAGCCGACTCGCCGCTCCCCGACTCGACCTGGAAGCGACCACCAACCTCGATATCAAGCTGACCGCCACCGCGATTCGAGTCCAGACCGGATACGACCTCCAACTATTCGACACCACGATGGAACATGGGATTCCCAGCACACTGGCACTGGCGGTGAACACGCGTGACGTATGGCCGAAGATGACCTGCACCGCAGCGTCCAGCTTGAATCCCGAGCAATCAGTTCTCAACGCACTCGACGAGCTGGGGCCGATCGTTCAATCTCTTTCCAACCTCGCCCCTACGGATAGGGACAAGGCGGCGCTCATGGTGAACGACCCGAACCTCGTTGTCACGATGGACGATCACACCACGCTGTACACACATCCTGACGCATACCGCAGGCTGGACTTCCTGACAACTACGACTGAATCAGCGGTGCCGGCAACCACGGACGAGATGTTCCGAAATACAGACCTCGCAGATGACCTGGCCGCGCTGGTTCACCGGCTGGCCGAGCACGGACTGCACGTGCTCTTCGTCGACCAAACCACAGCCGAGCATCGCCACGGCGGTCTCGCTTGCGTCAAAGTGCTGATACCCGGAACGGTGCCCATGACATTCGGACACCTCAACCGGCGTCTCGATGGACTGCCCCGCGTACTCAACGCACCGCTGCTCCGAGGGGCATCGCGGCCGCTGTTGCCCGATGAGGTGAATCCGCACCCGCATCCCTTCCCATGAACTCTGGGACACCGACCGCTGAAGGAGCGATATGTATGTTTGCGTGCTCGCCTGGAAGTTGCAGAAACTCGACCGACCGGACTTGACGTTCGCCGAACTACGCGAGTGGGTGGCAACCAAAGCTGCGGCCGACTACGCACAGCTGCCAGGGGTGAGGCTCAAGACTTGGATCTCGGACGAGAGAAGGGGGATCTGGGGTGCGGTCTACCTGGTAGATTCGCCCGACGATATCGCGTTGGACAAGCTTCCGCGCCTGCCTGACGGGCGTACCGGGCCCATCGGCACACCCCCGCATGTCATGGACTGGTTCCAGGTAGAGGCCACGGTGTTCGGTCCGGCCGATCCGTCCACACTCCCGAGCCTCGGTCGCGCCTACGAGGACCGGCGGGGCAAAAAACCACATGGCACACCGTCTCCGCTGGCGTAGCATGTCGCAACGAGAACACCGGTAACACCCGGGGGCAGTCTCCGAGGCCCGCACTTGTCGGTGCCATCGGACATACTTCGGTCAGTGAAACTGCGATCATGCCGTGAACGTAACGTGGAGATCGAGCCGACGCTCGAGGTTCGAAGGAGTGCACCGTGAATGCCGTCACCATGGTCTTGATGGACGGTACGACCATCGCCAAGCGAAACCTGATCAAGATCAGACGAGTGCCCGACCTCCTCGTATTCACAACACTGTCTCCCATCATGTTCGTGCTGCTGTTCGCCTATGTGCTCGGGAGCATGATCGACATGCCGGGCGTTGGCTATCGCGAGTTCCTGATCGCGGGAATTTTCGGCCAGACTGTGATCTTCGGTAGTACATGGACCGGGCTCGGAATGGCCGAAGATATTAAGAACGGGATCATCGACAGGTTCCGCTCTCTGCCCATGTCGCCGAGCGCGGTGTTGCTGGGGCGCACAGTAAGTGACGTATTCATCAATGTCATCAGCCTCGTAGTGATGGCGCTAACCGGGCTGCTCGTAGGGTGGCGAATCCGGACTTCCCTCTTGGAAGCGTTAGCCGGATTCGCGATTCTATTGCTGTTCGCGTACGCGCTCTCGTGGGTGATGGCACTGGTGGGTATCGCGATCCGGACTCCCGAGGTCTACAACAACGCGGTCTTCATCATCATATTTCCCGCAACCTTCGTCGCTAATACTTTCGTAGACCCCAATCGCCTGCCGACAGTGCTCAAAGCGATCGCCGAATGGAACCCGGTCTCAGCAGTCGTCGAAGCTTCACGCCAGTTGTTCGGCAACACAAGTCCAGCCATGCCAACTTCATCCGCGTGGCCGATGCAGCATCCGGTGGTCGCCTCGCTGCTGTGGTCCGCGGTCATTTTGATTGTCTTCGTCCCCTTGGCAATCGCCCAATACAAGAAGGCAGTCAGCCGCTGAGAACCATAACGAATTCAGCCAGGAATCAACGGAAGGGCATCTGATGTCGGCGTCAGACGGTTCGGGCTGGAAGGTGCTGGCCGGGCTCAATGCGCGCGTTAACCGGATGGGTCTGGGCGCTGCAAGTACATTGCTCGTCGCAGGGATCCTTATCCCGTGCATAGCCTTGACCAGCCTCGGTGTCGTCGGGGAGCTCACCGGCGGCCACGGTTCAATCTTGTCGCTCCTGACGGTTGTACTGATGCTTGCAGTGGCGGGCTACTCGTCGCGGGCGGCGGGAGGGCGCATCATGAGCATCATCCGGCATCGAAACCGAGCAAACTAACTGGGAGTGTCTAGCCTCAATCTTCGCGGGGCAGACGGCGCAGCCTGACCGATTTCGGATTGGTTGAAAATCGCTGATCAGCAGTTTTCGGGCAACCAATAGTGCCCCGGCCAGCGAGTTCGCTGCCGGATCCACGAGCCCGGGGATGTGTCCTTTCAGGGGGGTGTTGGGATAGCTCGCCCGACGGGCCACTGCGGTCGCGCGATGCGATCGACCGAGCGATGTTGGGCAGGTCGACGAGCACGCCCATCGCCACGGCGCCGTTGCCGCAGTGGCAGCGCTCGCGGCGTACCTGCGCGACGCGCGGAGCATGGTGGATGAGGTGGGGCAGGTCGCCGCGCAGGCGAAGCTGACTCGGACCGCGATCGAGAGCGCTCACCACGCGGCGCGGTGGAATTGATTGTGGATCGAGGGAACCGAAGCGGGCGCGGGTGCGTCCAAGTCTATGGAAGCATCTTCCAGGCAGGTGAGCACAGACAGAGTGAGGGGGCGGGCTGATGAGCGATGACTCCGGCGAGAACGGTGGTGTCCTGCCGATCATTCTCGGTGTCGGTGGGATACCGAGCACGGCACAGCAGCAGGTCGTCGCACAGTTGGGCGCGACTCAGCAGCGAGTGAAGGCCGCCACCGAAGCACTCATCGGTCTGGGCGCGGGCACGGATTCGGATTACGCCGTCACCGAGGAGCGTTTCGAAGGTATACCCGCCCAGCAGCTCTACAGCTCGGTGCACGGGGAGGGCGGGATGGATGTCACCGGCCTGGCGACGATGCGCACGGTCTGGAAGTCGGCGACCACCGACCTGGGGTCGGTGTCGGTCGGTATGCAGTCGCGGGTGCTGGCATTACTGAACGAGGGCGCGCTTACCGGGCAGGCCGGAGACGCGGCGGCAGCGGCGGCGATCCGGCTCGGTCAGGTCGCCAACCAGATCTCCCAGGTGTTCTCGGCGGTGACAGGTCGCGCCGAACAGCTCTACTACACCGCCGAAGCGGTCCGCAAGGCTGTGCAGCAACCGCCGACGCCGATGGTCGTCATCGACCCGGACGACCCCATCCAATCTTTGATCCCCGGCATCGCCAACCCCGAGACCGTCACCGTGGACCGCGAAGCCGAGAACCGGGTCAAAGCCGAGAACGTCGCCGCGATGAACACGATCTATAAGCCCGGTTACCCGCCTGCCGGATCAGGTGTTCCCGCCTACACCTTCGTCCCCACCGCACTGGCTGGAGACGGTGGCGGCCAAGGGAATTCGAGCGCACCAGCAAACACGAACCAGCCGACCGGGACCGGTGACCCCTCGACCGGCACACCGGAAGACGACCAGCCCACGACACCTACCACCGAAGACGATACGCCCGCCGGCACCGGCGATCAGGCCGATGCGGACGGTTCGTCGGATGCGGCGTCAGACCAGTCCAGTATGGGCTCCGAGGGCGACCCCTCGACCGAACCTGCGCAGACCACGCCAGCGGGCACCGTACCGACGACCGTCTCACCAGGCTCGATTCCACCAGGTGGAACGGCATCACCGTTCGGCAGTGGTTCTCCCGGCGCGACCCCCGGCGCGGGCGGACCACTGGGAGGCGCGCCAGGTGCCTCGATTCCCGGGCAACCGTCACCCGGTGGTGCCGTGTCGGCTGCCGTCGGCGGTTCAGCGGCGCGACCGTCGATGTCACCCATGATGGGGCCGATGGGCTCGGGAGCGGGACAGCGACGCGGCGAACCAGACGACGAACATACCGCCCCGGAGTATCTGAGGCAGGTCCAGCCCGACTGGCTCGAGGGCATCACCACCTATGACTCGGTCATCGGCGGCGAAGCTATCGCCGCCGCGCCGAACCCAACTCAGGCGCACCCCACGCTGCCGACACTGCCGCCATCGGCACCGCCGAGCCCACACCCGATTCCAGCATCGCTAGAACCGGGACCGTACAACAGCGCCGGCGACGCGCCGCCAACCGTCGCCCCCGCCGCGGTTTCGGAGCCCGCACCGCCTGATCGGTCACCGAGCACGGAGACCGATGCCGAGCCTTCCGCGGTCTCGGCGGAAATCGCGGCCCTGCTCAGCGAATACAATTGGGCTCCACCAAGTACCGACGCTGGCGCCGCTGGCAGTGTGGTCGAGCCAGAGCCTGGTCCGCGGTGAGGTCGAGTTCCATCGATCTCACCACCGATGAGTTCGCCTGGCTGTGGCGGACCGCTGCCGGTGGTGACGAGTTCGACTTCCCAGACCCGTTACGTATCACCGAGACCGCGACAACCACGGTCGAATACGCCCGGCAGACACGAGAATTCGAGCGGCGGTTCCCCGCACCCGCTGTCGCGGCTCTACGTCCGGTCTTCGAAACCCTCGCCCACCCCGACAGCCGGATCCGCTGCTTCGGCACCACCGCCGACGGCAACGAGATCCGCACCCACGCCGCTATCGGCGACCGGGTAGCGGTCATCCTGCACCAACAGCCAGGCCCCCGCGAGCACAGCGGACCACTTCGCCTCGCCTTGGCAGACCCGTTCGCCGCCGCCGCGCACGTCGTGGCAACCATGCCGCGCGCCGCACCCGGTGGCGCCGGGTCGATGCTCGGCTACACGCCACGAGTCCGTGGCGATGAATCACCCACCAGCCAGCTCAGGACCGCTGACGGGAGGCTGCCGGTAGACGAGAGAATCCGCAGACTCGCCCGATTACGTCGCAGCGCCGAGGGGCAACTGGTGATCGAACGCGATCCGACCAGCGCGCATCCGTGGCCACCTCGCTATCTGTCCTGGATCGATATCCCACCCGGGCACTTCGCCTCCGGCCGTTACCTGGTCGAGATACGCAACCACGAAACCATCGTCACAGCCGCCTCGGCCGACCGGATCGTGCGGGAACTCCGTCGCCACGCCGGTCTCAGGTCAGGCCATCAAGGAAGGAATGTGTCATGAGCGGACAACTACCCAAAATCGACTACGGACAGGCGCAAATCGGAGCGTTCAAAGAAGTCGCCACGAACGGCACGTTCGAGTACAACCCTGACGGAGTACGCGCGATCGTCGAATGGTACGACCAAATGATTGACGAGATCATCGAGATACGCGAATCGTTACGCGACGCCGAGGGCGTCGGAAGCTTCGGCGGATTCGACTCATCCAAAGAACTCCGCGCCGGGTTCATCTGGAAGGCCACCGAGGGCCGGCACGTGCTGGACCAGCTCATCAATGGAATTTTCGAAGTCCAAGAAGGATTTCTGATCGCTGGAAAGATGACGACCGAAGTTGATGAGTTGAACCAGCGACGACTCCAACACCAGGCGAGCATGATAGGTAGCCCGTCGTGATCACACGCAACATGATGGTTGTTGGCCTAGCCTGTTGCGCGACATACATTCTCGCCGCTTGCGGAACCAGCGGCCCGCAGCCGTCTGGTTCGCCTGATACTCCATCGACTACAGCGGTACCGATGCGGGTCACCGTAGAACCGGCACCACATCAGCCATCCCGGGCCGGAATCACCGTCAAATACGATCCGTGCTTCACAGTGCCGGATTCAGTCCCGGAAACGCTCGGCTTCGCGGTCGAAACCCGTGAACGCAACGACTACGTCTTCGAGGACTACGCCTTCATCGGTTGCGAATTCGACCGCCTCGAGAAGGCTCGATTCAGCGATCGAATGAGCCGTGTAGGCGGCCTGACCGTGTGGTCTTCTGGTATCACGTTGGACGAGTTCCGGGCCAAGGAGTTCAAGGACTCCCAAGACATCGTCGTCGGTGGCCGTCCAGCGATCTCGTACTCCTCTACGACCGCTGGTGCGTGTCATATCGCGATGTCAGGTCCAGACGGAGTAATCCAGGTCAATTTGTCCGACTCACCGCAGACCACATGGCGCGCCTGTGATCACATCCTTGAGGCCGCCGCAGCGGTCGAAGCAACACTGCCGGACAAGTAGAGATGAAGGGGGAACGGTGGCGGACAGTTTGAAAGCCGATATCGACGAGCTGAATCGGCTCAGCGGCGTCGTGCAGGGCTTGGCGCAGGAAGCGGGCGCGGTCGCCTGCGGTAAGGGTGCGGTGCAGGCATTCGGTACGGGGCGCCCCGGTGGGGTGATGGCCTCGCACGAGAAGGCCATCACGATCACGACGACCCTGCTGCACGACGCCTTGCGGGAAGGGGCCGAGGCCCGCCTGGTCAGCGTCGCCCAAGCGATGTCACACACGGCGACGACGTTCAAGGACCAGGACGAGTCCGCCCGCGATCAACTCGTGGCGCTGTACAACAACACCACGGGCGCTTGGACTTCGGAGGCTGCGCAATGAGTTTGACCTTCGATCAACTCCACGGTTGGCGCCCGCACGACCTTGTCGAGGTCGCCGGGGAATGGACGAACCTCGCCAACGCCCTCGACGGAGTCTTCGACCGGTACGCCAACGCCCTGGTCCGCACCACCGATGGTGGCTACTGGCAGGGTTCGGCCGCCGACGCCGCCCAGCAGCGTGCCGGTGAGGATCGACGGCACCTGGCCGACATGACCGATCAGGTACGGGGTCTGTCGACTCTTCTCAACGAGAACTGGTACGGCATCGAAGCCGCCCTGCAACGCGCCAAGGGCGGTCTGGCCGGACTCCGCGACAAGGGGTACAACCCTTCCGGCGACACCTCGGTCAGCTTGTTCTGCAGCCGGATCACCTCGATGATGGTCAACGGCAAGACGTTCAAAGAACTCCCCGAGACAGACCAACTCGCGATCCTCCGCCTGGCGGTCGACCTCAATGATGGTGCGGCGGCGGCGAAATCCGCCGACGACAGCCTGCGCCAGCAACTCGAACTCAAGGCCGCCGGACTGCCCGCGATGTTCACCAGCGCGGCAGCACTGGGCACCGGCCAGGGTAGCGCCGATGCCACCGACTTGGTCAACGGAACCTTCAGCCCCGCCGACGTCGCGCGACTCGTCGACGCGGGCACCTTGCCGGCCGACCAACTGGCCGCCTTGCAGGCCGGCCAGGACATCACGGTCCCGGCCTCCACCATGCAGTACATGACCGAACTCGCGCGCGGACTCGACGGCAAGAGCCCTCAGGAAATCCAGCAGATCATGGACAAGCTGCCACCCGAAGGCAAACAGGCCTTGTCGAACAGCCTCAACCTGGTGTCCAACGAACGCGTGAAAGCCGGACCGGCGGGCAACGGCAGCTTCGACAAACTACCGACCAAGGTTCGTGAGTCGCTGACCCGTGACGACCTCGTCGTCACCGGGACCGAGGTGGGCCAGGGTTACCGATATGACACGGTGAAGCTCAACGGTGTGGCCGACAACCAGGCCATCGCGGCTATCGTTTCCGCAGGTGATGACCGCTACCAGCAGGGCAGCACCCTGGACCGGAACTTGCTCGACGTCGGCCGCCAATACCTCAACGCCCAGGTCGCATGGGAACAAGACCCGGACAAAGCGTTCACCGCCCTCACCGTCGACGGACAACCCTTCAGCGGCACCCCGGTCACCGAACCGATCATGCAAGCCGTCGGCGACGACAAGATCGCCGTCGAACAAGTCCTCAGCGGCGGCCAGGGTAAAGACTTCGTCACCGACATGCTCGTCCACGACTGGACCGACGACGGCAAAGCCGCCTCGACCCTGTTCACCTTCAACGACGGCGACGCCGTCGTCACCGACCCGAACAACCCGGTCGACGTCGGAACCGCACACCGAACCGGCAACATCATGAGCATGGTAGGCGAATGGGTCTCCACCGATGAGCAGTGGCAGAAATTCGCCGACGTCGGCGACAACCAATCAGCTGGAGAACGCAACCCCGCCCTGATACAAGGGCTGTCGACCAGCATGTCCCCCTACGTCAGCGCGCTCGCAGGCGACAATCACCGTACTGACCTTCCGGGGTTCGACACCATGCCCGACGGGAAGAGCTGGATCGACCCGGATAACCGCCTGACCTTCGACGGGTCGCGGCGAGTATTCGCGCTCATGAATACCGATGAGGTGGCGGGAAAGCAATTCACTGGTGCCGCCATGGAACAGGTGCTGCGATACGAGGCCGACTACGCCCAGAACCCTCAGCGCAGCGGTGTCGAAAGGAATCTCGAGTTCGCAGGTGCGCTAAATGGAATATCCGATCGCGGCCTGCAAGATGGGCTACAAGCCTCTGTCGACAACAAGAATGATATCGCCCAGGAAGCCTACGCTCGCAAGTCTGCCGCTTATGACGCATTGAAGGCCGGAACACAGTTCTTGGCGACAGGAACCGGACTTGGCGCAGGTGCGAACCCATTGATCGCCGAGGGATTCAACCGGGTCGCCGACGGCGGTGGAAATCCGTTGAAAGATGCGATCATCGGCGCTGCGCCCACCGCGACTGGCGATGTTGAGCTTCGCCCACCGAACTTCACTTTGCGAAACTATGAAGTGCTTACCCGTATGGATATTTCGCAAGACCTTCGGAACGAGTATCCGCAGCTCTTTAACGGCGGCACACTCAAATCCTGGCAGGAATTGTCAGGAACCGGAGACTCGTCCGGCCCGAATTTCACGCCGGATTTGAATGAGCTCATGGGACGAGTCGGCGACCCACAAGTATTTGTCAACGCATACAACCGGGCAACCTTGGGGGCTGCGTCATGAGGTACCGCAGAGCGAAGGGGCATGCCGTGCGCACGCCCACGCGGTGGGGATTCGAGCGCGGCGAGGCTGCGACGACGAACCGTTGGACACTGGCGACGTGGCGCCGCGACCGTCGAAATGTCCTCATCCCTATGATGTGTGCCGTGGCGGCCCTCGTTGCCGGATGTTGGGACAGCACCGAGCCACCACCTACCTCAACCTCACTCGACGCGGCCTCAGTCACTGACGCGTTCACCCGCAACTGGTCCGACGACGGCAAGGCGGCTGCTGCTGTCTTCGCTTTCGACGAGGGTGAGGCTCGCGTGGACGATCCCTACGATGCCAACGACGTTGAGACCGCGCAGAGATCCGGAGCGACCATGTGGTCGGTCGGTCAATGGCTCTCCCCTCAAGAGCAGTGGCAGAAATTCGAGGATGTCGGCGATGGCGAGACGGCGGGCGCGCGCAACCCGGAGGCAGCGCGCACGCTCGCAGTGAGTCTGTCGCCGTACTTGGGTGCGATGGTAGGCGACTACCGTACCGATGTACTGCCAGGCTTCCCCCCGGAGCCGCTTCCGGGCTCGACCTGGCCGGACCCCGACCGTGACAACTCGTTCAGCGGCGCCGTCCGAATGTTCGCACTCGCCAATACGGACGAGATAGCGGGAAAGCGGCTCATACGCGACGCCCAGGAACTGGCACTTCAGTACGCCGAAAAGTATGCCAGCGATCCCCATGCTCCAGGCGCAGCGCGGAATCTCACGTGGGCAGGTGCACTGACCGGTGTCATAGATCGTGGGACATCATTGGGGATGTCCGACTCGATCGGGGACAATACCCAGAAGTCCGCGTGTCAACGAAAAGCAGAGGCATTAACGCAGCCGGGTGACCGAGCACAGGGGGTACGCGGGAACCTCGCGCAGGATGCTGACACGTTCGGGGTATCGCTGGAATGTATCGGTTCCAGATTTCCGTTGCTCGCATTTACCCAAGCTCACTATTACATACTGTCTCGAATGAATATTTCGCCAGAAATTCAAGCACAGTACAGTGAATTGTTTGAGGATGGAAAGCTGAGACCATGGAAGGACTTGTCGGGGTCCGGAGATTCCACCAGCCCCAATTTAACACCCGATCTGAATGAACTATTAGGACGAGTAGGCGATTCTCAGTCGCTCATAGACGGGTACAATGCAGTGATGCGATAGCACCCGCACACCTCTGATCTGCGCTTCGAGTCCGAATGGCGTAGGCTCATCGTCGGAAGCAATCATCAAGGTCAAGCCTTCCGATACCCCAGAAGACCCTCACCTTCCTCGATAGTTGGTGAGGGTCTTCAGGTGTCGAGGGTTGCCGAATCGGCCATCCTCACGACGGGACTGTGCTCGTTTGCTCGCGCGCTCGCCGGCTGCGTCCAGCACGTTCCTCGCAGGCAGCGGACATCATCGCCATAACGGAGGCTGAGTTCACCGCCCCCGTCCTCGACCCGCGGGAATCGAGCCGGTGCCTGCACCGTTGTCTACCGCAGTACCGTCGACCCGACCCGCCACTCTCGCAAAGTCGTGCACCGCGGCCGACTGGATGCGCTCGAGTTCTACGGGTGACTCCGACGCCCCGGTCGGTCCTGCCTCCGGCTGCGAGTCCTTGCTGCCCAGCAGTTCCTGATTGATCGCCTTCTGCCGTTCCCGTAGTCCATCGAGGCGCTCCGCGTGCTCGAACGGCTTGCCCAAGCGTTGTGCGGAGCGTTCGCGTTCGGAGCGCTCGGTGGCCAGTCGGCTCGTCGCGATGTCGAGTCGCTTGTCCAGGCCGTTGACCGCGTTCTCGAGCCTGATCATCAGTCCTGCACCGCCCCTTTCCAGGGTCTTCTTGTCGACGGTGACGTAGAGGTCGCTGCTGATATCGGAGAACACCACCTCGACATGGACTTCTCGGCCGGTGGGTACGGTGCGAGCATCGAGGACGAAGCCGGCGATCTCCGCTACCCCTTGGTCGGAGAAGACTTTCCAGACCGAGCGGGGGTCCTGAGTCAGCTTGGACAGTCGTGCGGCGAGTGCGTCACCGGCCTCGCCGCGGTGGTCGAAGTATCGACCGTCGATCTTGGCGGCGAACGCATCACCCTTGGTCGGTGTCCGGTGCGCGATGGCTCGGGTGTAAGCATCGATCTCGCTTTCGAGGGCGGGGATGGCGTTGTCAGCATCGCGGATACGGATCTGCAGCATGGACTGGCTGCGTTGGTGGGCTCGGCGCAAGCGATCGAGTTTCGTGACCTCGATGTCGACTTCGGCCTTCTCCAGCACCAGCGGGTTGCCGCTGGCGATAGCGAGGGCCTCGTTGGCGTTGAGCGCCGCGTCGCCGATGTCGTCGATCTCTCGGGCGGTGAGCGAGCCTTTCAGGAACTGGTTGACCATGGCCGCCTTTCTCGACTGGGCCGCCCACATGCGGGCATCGAACGTGCCCTCGGTGACGGCGCGGGCAACAGCGATCTCAGCGTTCTGATTGCCCTGGCGGATGCCGCGCCCGTCGCGCTGTTCGATGTCGGCTGGCCGCCAGGGGCAGTCGACGTGCAGCATGGCGACCATTCGATCCTGGATGTTCACGCCGACGCCCATCTTGGATGTGGAGCCGAACAGGAATTGGATGCTGCCGTTGCGGGCCTTGGTGAACAGCGCCGCCTTGGCCTTGTCGTTCTTCGCGTCGTGGATGTAGGCGAACAGGTCCGCCGGCGCGCCCCGTGCGATGAGCCTGGTCTTGAGTTCGTCGTAGGCATTCCAGTCCTCGCCCGGCGTCCCCAGGTCGCAGAACGCCACGACGAGACCGCCGCGGCGAGGGTGGGGCTGGCCGTCGCGACCGAGGAAGACCTGGTCCTTGGCGGCTTGCCATTTGTCGAACATCCAGTCCGCTGCCGCTTCGAGCTTGAGGCCGAACTGATCCTCACCGACCTCGTCGTCCGGCTCGTGGCGCGACATCGCCGAATACAGCGCGACGTACCTCGCCGTGGCCGGACTCGGCGACTTCGCGTGGAGGTATCCGGCGATGGCACCTCCCTCCGCCACGTCCAACATCGGGCGGTCCTCGTGCGCCGAGACCGAGCGAGCGCCGAGACCGAGCGACTTGACAAGGCGCAGGTCAAGAGCGGCGGCACGACCGTCGGAGGAGATCTTGAGCATGTTGTCGCGCGCTGGGTCGACCGTGCGCGAACGCACCAGCATGGCTCGGTGCCCGAGATCGCGGACGTATTCGAGCTGGGTGTCGGTAGCTGGTACCGAGATGATCTCCGGTGCACGCTGCCCATCGGCACGACGGGCGAGCTTTGGCACCGGAAGATTCAGGTCCTCGGGCAGTTTCACATCGGCCGCGACGTGGAACATGCGTTGCAGCTCAGGCACATTGCGGAAGCCCACGAGCCGGGTCTTGAGGTTCCAGGAGTTTCCGTCGACCGACATCTCCAGCTCGGTCTTGGTCTTGCCGAAGGTGGCCGCCCACTCGTCGAAATTGCGGATTCCTGCCTCTTCGAGCAGGTCCGGGCGCAGGTAACGCTGCACCACATACACCTCGGTGATCGAGTTCGCCAGCGGGGTGGCGGTGGCACCGGTGATCGCCCGCCCGTTGTGCTTGTTCGCGAGATATTCGCGCACCATGTGCAGCTTCTGCGCTCGCTGGCTGCCCGCGATGGCCGCGGACTCGATCTGGGTGTCAGTGGCCAGATTCTTGAAGTCGTGCAGCTCGTCGACCACGATGTAGTCGATGCCGGTCTGCTCGAAAGTGATGCCAGGATCGGTGGGCCCCCCGAGCTTGCGCTTGAGCTTCTCCTCGGATTTGAGGATGGCGTTTTCGATGCGCTTGATGGTCGTGCGCTTGGCTCGACTGGCCATGAGCTCGGCCAGATAGGCACGGCGCGGCGCGATCTCGCGATCGAAGTACCAGTGCGCGGTCTCGCGGCTCACCTCGAGACGCTGGAAGCTGCCGCGTGTCAGGATGATCGCGTCCCAGTCGCCGGTGGCCGCGCGCGCGACGAACTGCCGCCGCTTCTCCCCGGCGAGATCCTCGGTGCCGGCGGCGAGGATGCGCGCCTGCGGATACGCCTGGAGGAATTCGCGGGCGAACTGGTCGAGCATCGAATTGGGCACCATGATCGCCGGTTTGTTCACCAGCCCAAGCCGTTTGAGCTCCATGACGCCCATCGCCATTTCCAAGGTCTTGCCCGCACCCACCGCGTGGAACAGTCCGGCGTTCGGCTCGGCGATCATGCGCGCGACCGCGGCACGCTGGTGCGGTCGCGGGGTGTAGACCCGCGACAGGCCGGGCAGGCTCAGCATCTTGCCATCGGCCTCGTAGTTGCGCAGCACCAGATTGTTGAAGCGCCGGTTGTATTCCTCGCTCAGCCGGGCGGCCCGGACCGGGTTCTCCCACACCCATTCGGAGAACCGCTCGTTGAGCTGCTCGGCCTTCTCGTTGGCGGCTTCGGTCTCGGTCGGGTTGGGGATGCGCGCCTCACCGTTCTCGTCCGGGTCGTAGACACGGATCGGGGATTGGCGCAGCAGGGCCTGAGCGAGTTTGGGCGCCGGGACGCGGGAGGTGCCGAATTCCTGAGTCGACAGAACGCCACGACGACCGCCGGTGACCTTCCACTCCCCCGCCTTGGTGTGCTCGACGGTGATCGTGTCGTCGTTCAAGATTTCGTTCAGGAACGCCTGCACATCGGGCGCTTCGATCCACACCGCGCCCAGGCGGGCGTCGATCTCGGCAGGGCCGAGGTCAGGCGGGATGACCGCAGTCAGGGCGGTGACATTGTCGCCATAGGTTTCCGGATCCGTAACGGCCGCCTCGCGGGCCCGCTCGAGCCGGACTCGGACGTTGCCGGACAGGTATTCCGGCGCCGGGACGAAGCGTCCGTCTTCAGCGGGGTCGGGGTAGATCAGACCCCGGCATTTGACGCGGGCCTCCTCGTCTTCGACGCCGAGCAGGGTGGCGATGACCGGCAGGTCGATGTGACCGTGGGTGTCCAGGCAGATCGCCACCGCGTCCTCGGCGGTGTCCGCGCCCAGCCGCGGGCTGCGCGGCGCGACCACACGCTGGCGCATGATCGCCATCTTCACCGCGGTGTCGGTGCTGGTGTCGTAGTCCTCGAGCGCCAGCACGACCGGGGCGTGCGGGTCATCGCGGAACAACCGCATGACCGGGGGCCGACGTACCGACATCACCGGTTCGCCCGCGTCATCGACACGGCCGGTCGGATGCCAGGTGCACCGGTTGATCGCCCCGAACCGCCCGGCGTAGCGGTCGTAACGCTGGTTGAGCTGCGCGCGCAGTGCCTCGATTTCGGCGGAGTCCTCAGCCGTGGCGGCCTCGTTCTCGAGCAATGCGACCGCGATGTCACGCAGACCCAGCAGTGCGCGCAGCTCCTCGGCCTGGGTCGTAGGGACCGACAGCTCTTCGTAGATATGGTCGCTGCTCAACGCCTCGAACCCGCGTGCCGAGGCTCGCAGGTGGCCGGGGAATTCCTTCGGGTCTCCCGGCGCCGAGGCCGCCACGCGCCGCTCGCCGGGAGCCATGTCACGGGGCCAGTGGCTGATGCCCTCGGACAGTGCCTGGGAGACGATGCGCTCGAGCGCGGCCCCGAGCTGCTGCTCCAGGTCACCGTGCCCGAGCACCTCCACCGCCAGGCCGCCGTACATGCTGGTGCCCGCATGCAACGAGCCGAGCACCATCTCCGGGTGATTGAGGAAATACTCATTGACCAGGACTGTTTCGGTCTCTCCTTGTCCCCGTGTGAGCGGAAGCTCGGCTTTGACCGCCAGCTCGAACGGTCCATTCAACTGGCGTGCCTCGCCATCACGGCGGCGCAGGATCAGGATGTCGGTGAGCGCGTCGGTGCCCGCCACCCGTCGATGCGCGCCGTTGGGCAGCCGGATCGCGCCGAGGAAGTCGGCCTTGGCGGCGATTTCGCGGCGGGCGGCCGGATTCTGGCTGTCCATCGTGAACGAGCTGGTCACCACCGCGACCACACCACCGGGCTTGACCAACGCCAGCGATTTCAGGATGAAGTGGTTGTGCAGGGCGTGCTCGCCGGTGTTGTGGACCGGGTCGCGCAGCCTCGTCGAGGAGAAGGGGACGTTGCCGATCGCGGCATCGAAATATCCTTCCAAAAAGCGGGTTTCGGCGAAGGACTCGATGCGGATGTCGGCGTGCGGGTAGAGGGCCTGCGCGATCCGGGCCGTGGTGGCGTCCAGCTCGACGCCGGTCATGCGGACCGATTCGGGGGCGCGGCCTATGAATGCGCCCGCGCCGCAGCCAGGTTCGAGCACATGGCCGGTAGTGAGCCCCAGGGTCTGGAGGTGGGACCACATCGCCTGCACGATCATCGGGTCGGTGTAATGCGCGTTGAGAACGGTGCGGTTGGCTTGCTTCCAGCCTTCCTTGCCGATCAGGTTCCGCAGCGATTCGGCATCGACGCGGAACTCGTCCCGTTCCTTATCGAAGATCTGCGGCACCGCACCCCACGAGGTCCACTTCGCCAGTGATTCCCGCTCGGCGGGAGTCGGTTCACGGCTGTCACGTTCGAGAACCTGGAGTGTCTGGATCGCCGCGAGATTCGCCTCGATTCGCCGCTGCGGTGATCTGGGGACGTCCACATCGGGTGCAGGAAGCCGTTCACTGCGCCGGAATCCCGCGTTCAGCGGGCCGGACACAGCGGCCCCTACTGCTGTAGCCGCCTCGGTTCGGGGTTGTGTCGCTGGCGACTGGTCGGTGGTGACCGGCACGGCCCTCGGTGCCTGCGGCTCGGACAGGGTAGGGGCAGGGTCCGCACCGTCGGAGCCTGCTGATGGCGATGCCAGCGCGGTCGAACCCTGCTGAACCTCCGATGATTCGACAGGTGTTGCGTGCTCGGTCGGCCGTGTTGTGTCCGCGTGACCGGAGGCGAGGGCGGCGGTGTCGGAGGTGGTCGCGGCGCCGGTCTCGGTGAAGGGTAGGCCGAACCTGGTGAGCGAGGCTCGCAGGTACCCGACGCGGCGGGTGCGCACGGCGAGGTCGGTCGCCCGCCGCTGGTACCAGAACTTCTGGGGGCGTGACCACTGGAATTTGGCGTCGTGCAGGGCTTGGCGGAGTTGCAGGTTCGCTTTGTCGGTGTTGCGGACCAGCGTGCCTTCTGCGGTGTGCTCGATGAGGATCCGCAACGGAGTCGTCGCGTCCTCGACCAGGGCTGCGGGTTCTGGCGGATCAGTTCTCGGGGTATCGAGATTCGTTTCGGTCCTGACGTTTTCAGCCGTGGCGGGGATCGTCGGCGCGGGGTGCTCAGCCAGATGGGCACGAATCCGAGGCATGACTTCGCGCACGGGTAGCGCTTCGGTGATCGGCGCCGCATCGGCAGCGGCGGGGTGGACGATCCACTGGCCGCGTTGGGGTTCGAGAAGGAAGGTGTGTTCACCGACCACGATGTGTGCCCGTCGACCGTGCACTCCGTCGAACCGTTCGTGGGCCGATAGCCCGAGTTTGTCGACGAACCCCGCCAAGCGCTCAATGCGTGAGCGCATCTCGACGTAGTCGCTGGCGTCGGCGGGGTTGGTGAGCTGAGCCTGGTCGAGCAGCGTGCGGGCTTGTTCGAAACGTCCCGCGCGGAGGTGCTCGACGGCGGCGCTGACCATCGGCCCTGCGGCGTGCGCGCGGTCGTACTGGCGGGCTTGGACTGAGACGGGTGTCTCGTCGTAGAGGTCGGGGTGGGCGCGCAGGTAGCACTCGACCCACAACCAGGTCGGCCCGAATCGTTCTCCCGCCGACAGCGCTTTCAGCGGCCCCTCGGTGAGGTATCGCGGGGCGGTGGAGGGGTTGAAGATGTCGGGTGGCCGGTTGTAGCCACCGTAGGAGTACGCCTCGTCCTCGATCGTGCACCGCAGCGTGGCCAATTCGACCGAACTGAACATCGCATCGGCCCGTGCCAGACGCTCGGCTTCGCCGCCGCTGGTCGCGGTACCAACCTCGCGGAGGCGAGTCCGCTGCGCGTCACCGCCAGTGGACTCGCCGCGAGTGGCTTCCCACACCTGCACGCCGTCGATGAGGTAGTCCCGTTCACCGACGGTGACGATGGTGTCCTGCGTGCTGGAGCCGAGTTCTACCGCGTCGGCCGCGCGGCGTCCTGCCTCTCCAGGATCAGCGCCAGCTGTTCGCGCTTCTGCTGGGCGGTCAACTCGTCGTGATCGCTCAGCATCCAGTGGACCTCCTCGACCAGATGCGGATACCGGCGATCCCACTCGCTCGCCTCCGGGCTGCCCGGCTCCATCTCCAGGCGCTGCTCCACCGCTCGCTCCTCCTGCTGCATCACCAGCAGGTCGCGCTCGGTCCGGCTCGGTTGCGGGTCGTCCTGGTTCTCCGGGGGCATCGAGTACAGCAGCTCGGCCAAGGCCATCTCCGTCGCCTGGGCGCGCACCGTGTTCAGTGTCCCCACCCGTTCCAGGTAGTGCTGTCCGGGGGTGATCGCGTCGGTTTCCAGCCGGGTCGAGATCTGCTCGATTCGCTGACTGATCTGGTCTGCCAGCTGTTGGAAGTGCGTCTGCGGGTTCTCCAGCAGCTGCGTCGTTCGCGGCAGGTATGTCGTGTAGTAGGTCCTGACCTGGTCGATGATCATCGCGTTCATTGTCCTTTCGGTGGTCGACGGTCGAGGGTGTCGGGTTCGGGTCGCCCCATAGCGCCTCCAGGCTCAGCTGGTCTTCGCTGATCTGCATTCTTCGCGGTCGCCGCGCCATGGTCGCCTCCGTGTTCGACGGCGGGGCGGCGCATCTCACCAGCCCCAATGGTTCCGTTGTTGCTGATGTGTCGAGGGCATCCACCTGGGACGATCGCCCCAGCTGAACTCGATACACTCTAATGTATCGAAAGACTCGATAACATCTGGAGCGCTTCAGACCACCCGGTGGCGCTCGGCGTTTTAGATGTGATCGGGCTATTGGATACACTGGAACCATCGGAATTGCGGTGAGAAGCCGACCGGACCGGGATGCGCGTTCTACCGTCGAGAGGGAAGGGAACCGTGGCCGACGCACAGTCTGACAAGACGGAGAAGCAGACCAAGGGCAGGACGAACTTCTCCTGTAGCAACGAGGTCTGGTCCGAGGCGAAGAAGCAGTGGCAGAAGCAGATTCGCCAGTTCCCCACCTGGGCAGGATGGCTCGATGCGGCCTTCGCGTCGAAGACCGCGCGCAAGCGCGCGGAGTTGGGGTTGACCGAATACGAACCCGCCCCCGACCGCCTCCCTCCCGGTCGACGCGTTCCACCTGAGCAGGCAGGCACCCGACCCCGCCGCTCGTACAGCGGCGACACGAAGATCATGGCCGACGCACGAGCCACCTGGTGGGCCGAGGCCGAGCTCTACCCGGCGTGGTCGGACTGGGCCGAGGAGGCCCTGGCCGACCAACTCCCCCGACGGGAGACAACACCCGCCACCCCGATCGAGTCCGCCGACACGGTCGCGGCACCCTAGCGAAAGAAACCGCACGTACTCCCGGGCGCTCCACGTTCTTGTAAGAACTTGGAGCGCCGAGGGCGTTTCCAGCCGGTACACCATCGGATCGACACCCCGACGAGACCGCCCGCACCAGCAAGTCCGACAAGAGCAACACATCGCCGGCCGTCGAACGCATCCGCGCGCCCCACCCATGCATCCGAACCCGCCGGCGGCCCGACTCGCACGACCGAGCGCAAAGACCGGGTTTCAAGCCGTTGACCAGGACGAACCTGGCGAACATCGATCAACCGGATCAATGTTTAGATTCTTTCGATACAATCGAGTCTCTAGCATCAACAGATGCCAGAGCTTCTGAGCGCGAGCCCAGCAACCGGCCAACCCTCGACAAAGGACAGAGATCCGATGCCCGATCCACTCATCTCCACTGACCGCAGGACCCCGGAATCGGTCACCATGACCGCCCGCTACCTCGAGGCAGTACTCGAGCACGCACACAACGCCGCGAACGCCACCTCCTACATCGACATCGACGAGCACGGCGCGCTTGTGCGAATCAGCCCCGACGACGGCTCCGCCGAAGCCGTGGCCCGCGCGGACAACGCGCTCGCGCACTACCTGCGCGAGCATCGCGGCGTACTCGGCGCCGACCCACGGTGGCGTGCGCACTACGACGATTTCGATCGGGCCGATGCCCCAGATACACATTTGGACGCCGGAGAGCGGCGAGATAGCTTGCCCCAGGGGCAATCTCGCCACCGCGACGACCACGATTCGACTGCCCGACGCCATGCCCGCCACATCGAGAAGCTGATCGCCGCCAGTGCGCGAGGGACCGACGCGCACATGATCGCCAGCGACCCGTTCACCTTCCGCACCGCCCCGATCACCGCAGCAGTGCCACCGGCCGCCGTCGCACGGCGCGGCCGATGAACATCCGGTCGCACAACGCCCGCTTCGCCAGCAATTCCCTCGGCACCACGGCGTTGACCTTCCTCCAGGAGTGGCCCGATGCGGCTCGCCAGGCCCAGTGCGCCTGCGCATGATCTCATCCGATCAGCGAACCCTCGGCAATGCCTTTGGATGCTTTCGATACATTAGAATCACGCTCCGGCGATCGGCCGGGCGATGAACGAAGGAAGAGGTGGTCGGCCATGTCGATCCTGCTGATATACCCGGCCGTTGCCATCCTGATCACGGTCATCGTGATCGCCGTGAAGTACCGACGCCCCAACCCGGGGTCATCCCGAGCACACAGAAGGCCGGGCCGCGTGGCGCGGGGAGTCGCGGGCGGCCTGGCGGGCGCAGCAGTGGGGATGACGTTGGCGAGTCTGCTGGGGCAGACCAAACGCCACTGAGCCGATCGCCCGGTGGGGGCTAAGCCCTTCACGACGACGTTTAGCTGTTTTAGATACTTTCGATACCCGAGCAACTGTGGAGGTGTAGGCCGTGGCCGGTACATCCGCCTCGCGTGCTTCGTTCGCCCGAATCACACGCGCTCTCGACGAGTGGGCGTTCGAGCACAACCGCCTGCCCGGCCCATCGTCTCAGCGCGGGCAATGGACGATGTACCGCTGCCCTGCGCACGAAGACACAGACCCGAGCCTGGGGTTGATCCACAACGAGGACAAGGCCAAGACCATCGTGCGGTGCTTCACCGGCTGCCCCGACACGCAGGTCCTGGCCACCATCGGACTGCCCGGCAACGCGATCTGGGACAGGCAATGGGTCCGAGAGCCTGGCACACCACCTCGCCCTCGACCGCCTCGACCCGAGTCGCAACCGGATCAGCGGCGTGCACGTCATCCGGCGAAACCGTCGAAGAAGCGACGTCTCGGCAAAGTCGTCGGCCCCCGCTACCAGGCCGCGACCTACTTCTACACCGACCAGCGTGGCCTTCCGCTCGGCGAAGTCGTGCGAATACATGTCCCACACGAACGTGGCATCCACAAGATGTTCTTCCAGCGCAGGGTCGACGCCGGCGGCCGGTGGCACAAGGGCGGTTTCGCCCCGGTGCTCTACCGCCTTCCCGAAGTGGCACAGGCCATCGCCGACGGTGACGAAATCTTCCTCGTCGAGGGCGAAAAGGACGTGGAACGGGCGCGCGGGGCGGGCCTGGTCGCCACCTGCAACGCGATGGGGGCGGGTGCCTTTCGGCACGCCCACGCCCGCCAGCTCGCCGGTGCGGCGCGGGTGGTGATCGTGGCCGACCGCGACGAGGCTGGCTACCGCCACGCCGCCTACGTCAAAAGGCTCTTGATCGGCCTGGTGCGGGAAGTGGTGGTCGTGGAGGCTGCCACCGGCAATGACCTCAGCGACCATTTCGACCTCGGTCACGACTTCGATGAACTCGTGCCGGTCACCGAAATCCAGCTCGACCAAGGCTTCCCGACTGCCCAGGCAATCCTCGCCGAGGCCGAGAACACCCTGAAAGGCGCGTTTCGGCGCTTGTTCGACCCCGAGACCGGGTGGCGGTGGGTGTTGGCCCCAGAGATCGGGGCCGACTCCGCGATCGAAACCGCGGCGACCCGCGCGACAGACAACCAACAGATTTCGGAGCCAGCCATGCCACTAACCGAAACGCCACACGACGGCGTGGAGATCACCGTCTACACCAAACCTCAATGCCCGCAGTGCGACGCCACCAAACGCACGCTCGACAACCTCGGGTTCGCCTATCGGGTCGTCGATCTCGGCCAGGACACCGATGCGCGAGAGCGTCTGTTGAGCATGGGATTTCGTGGCGTCCCCGTGGTCGAAGCCGGAAACGTTCGGTTCACCGGATTCCGCCCCGACAAGCTCGAATCGCTGTCCGGCGTGCTGCGCGCCGACGTCGTGGCAGAACAGGAGGCGGCTGCTGTGCAGCCGGGGTTTTCTCACCCCGGCGCGGCAGACCACCTGAGCGTCGAAACAGTGCGCAACTGGGCCGCCCCGTATTTGCAGAGCGCCCAACGGAGGGGAGAGATCCCGGAACTGGGCTCGCCGCAATGGGCCTCGCTTCCCAACGGCGATCCCCGCAAGACCGGAGCGGTGGTAGAGGCGGCCATGCGCTACGTACACCAAGCCAGCGCACCCGAACCGGCAGTCTCGCCATCTCGCAGTCAGGGCGCAGATGTTGCCGCAGCGCGCGGTGATGGCCGACGGCCACCCTTTGCCGCTCCACAAGCGGCGCGCCGTGGTGAACAGTCGCTGCGGGCCGCCAGCGGACCGTTGACCCCGATCGCCACGACAACGGCTTTCGCCGGCACCACGCTGCCCCCGGCAGCGCCAACCACAACCACCCCAGCACCGCATCGCAGCGGTCGCGGGCGTTGAACAAGGAGCAGATCAGAATGAACGCCACCACCGATCGGTCGGCCCCTGCCTCTGGGCCCTGGACACCAGTGCTCTCGCCTGTACAGATCTCCGAACCCACGCCGGTGCCCGAACCCACGCAACCCGTCGAGGCGACGCGGGGCGCCAACGACACAGATCCCGAGCCGACACGCCGTCCCAGGAATCTGATGCTGGGGATCTCGGCGGCCGTGGGTGCGCTCGGTCTCGGCGCGCTGGCGCTGGGGCTGAGCACTGCTGGGCGGACACACACCGCACTTCCCGTCCTGCCGAGTGCCACCCCGACGGTGGCGACAACGACCACGACGAACTTTCTGTCGGGCGGCCCTTGCCCGAACACCGTGGAGGGCAACGTGTATCGCGGCAACGGGCCCGGCGGCACTGCCAGTGGCGCTGCGGCGGTTTTCGCCTTCCAGCACGCGTACTACGGAGCACGCTCGGGCGATCAGGTCCGCGCCTTGGTGCTCCCGGAGTCCCCGATGCCCTCGGCGGCAACGATCCAGAAGGGCATCGACACCATCCCCGTCTCCACGGTCCACTGCCTGACGATCACCCAACAGCAACCCAACCACTACCTTGTGGACGTGCTCGAACGTAGGCCCTCCGGCGAGACGAAAACCTACCGCCAGAACGTCACGACCATCGACCGCGACGGGCGCACGTTCATCGACACCGTGAGCAGCGCCGAGGCCGAGCACCCCGAGTGAATTCCGCTGGCGTTAGGCATCGTTCCTCTGCTCAAAAGCAGCCATGAAGCCCGCATCGGTACGTTGAGGATGCAAAGGCGGCGGCTGGGGGTCGCGCTGCGCCGAGATGATGCCCGCAACCATCAACGCCGCAGTTCAGCGGCGTTCTTCGGGAGTCGGACGTAGCGGCCGAGCTCAACCATTCGCCGCATGGCCTCGAAAGCGTCCCGGTCGCTGATCAACCCTTCCACGACAGCGGCGTTCATCAGATGAATGGTCTCGCGCGTGGTGATCCCGCGCATCTGCGCGTACCGCACCGCTTCGCGATCATCGGAGATCCACCACGCTCCGACGAACCGCCCGGATTCGGCGATGAGAAAACACGTCTGCGACTCGCCGAGGTGTTGCAGCGGCTTGTCCTCGCCACCGCCGAACACCGCACGGCGAATCTGTTCGACCCGACGTACCTCGGCCTCGTCATCGATCTCGATGGGTTCGCCTAGCCAGCCCCCGCTCAGTGCCGCCGCCAGCTTGGGCAAGTACGCCGCCGATCGCCGCGCCTCCTCGGCAACGGCCTCAGCCCATCGCCCGTCGCCGTTGAGGATGGCACGAAGCAGACCGACGCGGTCGACAGCCGCGAAGTTGCAGAGCACCGTGTTGTCAGGAAAGACGAACTCGCTCACGAGGTTTCGAAGCTCCCCCCTTGCGCCTCCAGCGACTGGCGCAGCTCATCGACGTCCAACTCCAGGAGGTTAGCGTATGGCCGTAGAGTGGAATTGCCGCTCTGGTAGGCGGCGAAGGCGTCACGGATCAACAGCCGTGGCGGCCTGATCTGGGCCGCGGCGGCAACCCGCATCGCGAGGACGTCGTCTTGACCCGCGAGCGCGGCGGCGTTGGCGGCGGTCATCGATTTCCAGGGTTCGGCGACGCCGGCGTCGATGAACCGAAGCGACTGCAAACGAAGCGCGAGCGTTGAGGGCGTGACCATGAGGTCGCAGGCCAGCTCGGCGAACGATTCTGTGGTGATTCCGCCATCGACGCGGGTGCGTAACAGATCCTCAGGCATCAGGAACTCGGCCGCGAATGCATTGGCGCACTGCTCACTTGGTTGCCTGCGCTGCGCCTTGTCGAAGACATCGTTGTCCAGGTGCAGACCCTGGTCGTCGCCTGCGAACAGGTGGCACAGTTCGTGTGCGAGGGTGAACCGCTGCCGTGCTGGGACGTGGGAGGTCGCCAGCAAGATGATCCGGACATCAGCGGAGGCGGCGGCCATGCCGTCGAAGCCCGAGCCCAGTGCGGCCACGGCGACGTCGGCACCGAACACGTCTTCGATCAACGTCGCCAGATCCGGCTCGGTCACCGACCGCGAGCATTCGGCGAGTCGGGTCAGCGCAGCGGCCGCGAGCCGCTTGCCGTGTTCGACGTACCCGCCGGACTCGACAACCTCCACTGGTCGCCAGGGTTGTGGATATCCCAACAGGGCGAGGTCGTCGCGTGATCGGCTGTACTGCTTGGCGATACGAACGGCTTCCCCGGCGCTCCCGCCGGTGGTTCGCGCGGCGACCGCCAGGGCCGGCTCCACACCGGCCATGAGCCAGTCCACCGTCACACCGTTGGCGTCGGCGATGCGCGCGAGGTCGAGCGAGGAGAAACGACGTGCGCCGCTGAGCGACTTGGACAACTTGGAATCGTCCAATCCTATTCGGCCAGCGAAATCACGCTGATTCAGGCCGGACGTGCGAATAAGCTCGCGCACGCGGTCGGGAATCTCAGACACAGCCCCAACCTAGCACCAATTGCGAAAATCGCAAACAGTCGATACGGTGGAGCGGTCGAACTGGAACGAAGGGTGTGGGACAGATGCCGAAGGTGCCTGAGCCAGGACAGGTCGTCACCGTTCGCGGGTCGACCTGGGCGGTCACCGAGGTCAGACCGCAAGGCTTACCCCGCAGCCCAGCCGACGAAGGTGCCGCGCGGCTGACGCATGTCGTGCAACTGCAATCTCTCGAAGAAGACCGCCTCGGCGAAGAACTGGCTGTCGTGTGGGAACTCGAGGTCGGCCACTCCGTGGCACCGCCACAACAGTTGCCCGAGACGATCACCGCGACCGGATTCGATGACCCGAACACGCTCGCCGCGTTCGTCGACGCGGTGCGCTGGGGTGCGGTGACCTCCGCCGACGCGAACTCCTACCAAGCCCCGTTCCGAAGTGGCGCGAACATCGAGGCCTACCAGCTCGAGCCATTGAGCCGCGCGCTGCAATCCTCACGAACGAACCTGCTGTTGGCCGACGACGTCGGCCTTGGCAAAACCATCGAGGCGGGCCTGGTTATCCAGGAACTGCTGCTGCGCCATCGCGCACGCTCGGTGATGGTGGTGTGCCCACCGAGCCTGTCCGTGAAGTGGCGAGACGAGATGCGGGACAAGTTCGGCCTGGACTTCGTCATCGTCAACAGCGAACTCATCGCCCAGGTACGTCGCAGCCATGGCCTCAACGCGAACCCGTTTCGTCTGTTTCCCCGCGTCATCGTCAGCATGGCGTGGTTGCCGTCGCTGCGGGCACAGCGGTTACTGCGCGAAATCTATGCCGATGTCCGCGATTCGGGCAGCGCGCGACGCTACGCCTTCGACGCGCTCATCGTCGACGAAGCCCACCATGTCGCCCCAGCGAGCCCCACCCCGGTCGGCGGTCGACGTGGCTACGCGATCGACAGCAAACGCACCATCGCGACCCGAGCATTGGCGCAACGCTGCGAGCACCGTCTATTCCTGTCCGCGACGCCCCATAACGGCTACTCCGAATCGTTCACCGCGCTGCTCGAGATGATCGATGGGCGCCGGTTCACCCGTGGCGCCACCCTCGACGAGCGTGCCTTGCGCGACATCATCGTCCGCCGACTCAAGACCGACATCACCAGCTTGGATTTCAAAACCCGTGTGCTACGGAACATCCCGTTCACGCCAGCGGAGATCGAACAGGAGAAGTTCAGCCTGCTCGAACGCATCTTGTCCGACAGCGCCCGCAAGAACGGTCGAGCGGGTCAGTCCGCTGACATCGTCGCGATGCTGTTGAAGAAGCGGTTCCTTTCCAGCCCATGGTCCTTCGCCAAGACCTTGGAGCTCTACGACAAGTCCGCCGCCACCGGTCGGTTGCCGGAGATCCCCGAAGACGACGCCGAATACTTCCAAGAGGTCCTGTCCCTCGGCCAGTCCGACGAGGAAGAAGGCGAGCAGGACCAGCCAGAGTTCGACACCCTGCGCAAGAGCAAGGGCTCGGACCCGCTCATCGCGGCCACCCCGGCCGAGATCGCCGGCCTGGTCGCGTGGGGCAGCGGCTACGAACACCGTCCCGACTCGAAATTGACCGCGCTGATCGATTTCCTTGACGCCATCTGCCGCCCGGACGGCAAGAACTGGACCAATGAGCGCGTTGTTGTCTTCACCGAGTACGCCGCGACGCTGAGCTGGATCGCGGGCGTCCTCGACCAGAAGGGCTATCGCGGCCGGGTCGCGGTCATTCAAGGCTCGACCCCCGCCGAGGACCGCGAGACGGTGCGGCAACAGTTCACCGACGATCCATCGAAGTTCCCGGTGCGGGTACTGCTGGCCACCGACTCCGCCGGTGAAGGCATCGACCTGCAAGATCAGTGCCACCGCCTGGTGAACTACGACGTGCCGTTCAACCCGTCCAGGCTCGAACAGCGTATCGGCCGCATCGACCGATACGGCCAACGCGAGCAGCCTGAAATCTTCCACTTCGCCCCTGACGCCGATTCCGCCACCTACGCCGCCGACCTCGATTTCATGCGTCGTATCGCCGAGAAGGTCGGCAATGCCCGCCAAGACCTCGGCAAAATGAACCAGGTAGTGGCCGCCGAGGTGCAGGACCGGTACAGCCCGAGCACAAGACGTCGTGCCAAAGCCGCGGCGGACAGCGGTGACGAAGCGATCTCTCGCGCCCTCGCGGGCGAACGCCGACTTGGTGCCAGACTCACCGAACTGGCTCAGCGGTACCCGCAGATCAAATCCAGAATGCACCTCACTCCTGCCAATGCCCGCCGCGTCGTAGACACCGCACTCGAGCACACGAAACAGCCACTTTTGATCGAGGTCGGCGATGACCGGACCGACGCCCAGGTCTTCGAGGTCCCGGCCTTGGGCCCGGCGTGGCAGCCCGCGCTGCGGGGACTGACCACGGCGCTCGAACCCGACGTCCTCCGACCGATCACCTTCGACGATGACGCCGCCAAAGGCCGCAAAGACCTCGTGCACATCCACCTGGGGCACGCGCTCTTGCAGCGGTCGGCACGCATTCTGCGTGGCGCGCTCTTCGGCGTCGATTCCCCGGTCAACCGGGTCACCGCTGTCGTCGTCGAGGATCTGCCACAGTCGTGTGTCGCCGCGGTCTCACGTCTGGTCCTGGTCGGCCGGGGCGGGCTACGCCTGCATGAGGAGGTATTCCTCACCGGTGTCCGGCTGCGCGGGCGCGCGATGGCCGAAACCAAGGTCGAAGACGTTCTCGACGAAGCACTCGATGCCGAGAACCTCACGCTGGCAAGCGAAGACGTGCGGGTGGCGCTGGCCGAGTTGTGGAATACCGAGGGCTCGCGGATGCGTGGGCAACTCTTGGACGCGATCAACACTCGCGCTCATGCCCGCCAGAAGCGCGTCGCGGAAGCGCTACGCACCCGCGAGAACGATGACATCGCCCGCGCTCGGCAGATCTTCGCGAACTTCCGCTCCACCCTGACCGAGTCCGCGCAGCGCCTCATCGGCGAAATCCAAGCCGAGGAAGATCTGATGACCCTGGACATGCCTGAGATCGTCCGCGACCAGCAACGCCAGCGACGCCAAGACCTGCGCACGATGGAAGACCGCCGAGCAAGTCTCGCCGACGAGGAACGCCGCGAAGTCGAGGCCATCCGGGACCGTTACCGCGACATCGAGCCACACGTGTCGGCCGCCGCTGTGGTGTTCGCGCTCACGCCCGCCGACGCCGAGCCGGGAGCCCTGCGATGACCACCAAGTCCAGGCGCAAGCCGCCGACCAGTACCGACCTTCACCGAGGCTGGCTCGAACTCGTCGACGCCGAGGGCCCGTTCCTCTCCGTGCCCGCCGTCAAACGAGTGTGGCCGCAAGGCATGCCCCCGTTGACCGCCGACCGTAAAGCCGTACTCGCCGAAGCGAAACCCGCGTTCGAGAAAGCTTGGGAGAACTGGGACACCCACCGCGACGAGTCGGCGCTGGACCTCTACCGCGCCGAACGCGACACCTGGGTCGACACGGTCCTGCGCGAGGTCGTCGGCTGGTCGGGGAGTTACGACACCGGACGCACCTACACCGTCCGCTCTCCCGACCACCGCGTCATCGTCACTGCTGCCGGTGCGCTGGTCCACGGCGACCTCGTTGGCGCGTTGGTTCTCGTTGTCGACCCGGTCGATTCGCTGCGCGATCCCGGCCTCGACGGCTGGTCCGACAGTGCGATCGACCGCATGACTCACCTGTTGCGCGAGGCAGGTGTGGAGATCGGCGTGGTCACCGACGGCCGTTGGTGGGGCGTCGTGTGCGCCCGCCCGCAGGCATCTGTCGCCTCTGGAATCGTCGACGCGCACACCTGGATCGAGGAACCAGCGACCCGCAACGCGTTCTTCGCGCTGCTCGCCCGTCGCCAGCTCGTCGCCGGGGTTGCCCAGGACCGGTTGCCGAATCTGTTCGCCGAATCGGTGAAATCCGCCGAGGAAATCACTGAGGCCCTCGGCACCCAGGTCCGCCAGGCCGTCGAACTACTCGTCCAAGCCCTCTCCGAATCGGCGCTGACCGTCGTCGAACGCGGCGAACCCGACCCGCTCCCCGCCGATCGTAGCGCGGTATACGAGGCCGCCGTCACGATGATGATGCGCGTGGTCTTCCTCTTGTTCGCCGAGCAACGGCAACTGCTGCCAGAGAGCGAATTATTCACTCGCGGTTACGGTCTCAGCGAGGAACTCGACCTGCTCGACGCCCGCGCTCGCGACGAGGGGACCGAAGCCCTCGACGCCACCCATCTGACCTGGCATCGACTGCTCGCCACATCAACGGCGTTGTATCAAGGTGCCACCTTCGAGGACATGCGGATTCCGTCCTACGGCGGCTCGCTCTTCGACCCGAACCGGTTCGAGTTCCTCACCGCGCGCGACGAGCGGGGTTTGCTCATCGCGGTGAGCGACCGGGTCATGTTGGCTGTGCTGGCTTCGGTCCAGGTCGCCACCGTCAAGGGTGTTGCGAGCCGAATCTCATTCCGCGACATCGATGTTGAACAGATCGGGTACATCTACGAAGGATTGCTCGGCTATTCCTGCGCCGACGTCAACGAGGTGACCGTCGGGCTGATCGGCAAGGCGGGGCATGAGCCCGAGATCCCGCTGAGCGTCCTCGAGTCCCTCGCCATAGGCAGCCCGGCCCCGGCGAAAATGGCTACCGCCCTGATCGCCTGGACAAAAGCTCACCAACAAGCTGCGGTCAGTCCCACCGCCGCCGCTCTCGCCAAGGCGATCCAAGCAGGCGCCGCGGTCGCTGACGCCGACCGCGCGTTGCGTGCGGTCACCACCGACGCCGAGTTGCGGGATCGGTTACGTCCTTTCGTCGGTGTCATTCGACGTGACTTGCGTGACCGTCCTTTCGTCGTCCACCCCGGCGGCGTTCTCGTCGTGGAAACCGCGTCCCGCGCCTCGGCTGGCGCCCACTACACACCAAGGGATCTCGCCGAAGAGGTCGTGCGCTACGCGCTCGAGCCGCTGGTCTATTCCCCTGGGCCGCATCAAACCGCCGACCAGGACAAATGGAAACCCCTGTCGTCAGATCAGATCCTGCGGTTGAAAGTCGCCGACATCGCCTGCGGCTCCGGCGCGTTCCTCGTCGCCGCCGCACGCTACCTCGCCAAACGACTGCTCGAGACATGGGAACGGGAGGGCTCCGCAACCGGACATGACCTGCGGACCAAAGCCATCCGGCATGTGGTGGCCTCGTGCCTGTACGGCGCCGACATCAACGCCATGGCCGTGGAGATGTGCAAGCTGTCGCTGTGGCTGGTGTCGTTGGACCCGAAACTGCCGTTCTCATTCGTCGACGACAAGATCTTCCATGGCAACGCGCTCTTGGGGCTGACCAGCGTCGAGCAGTTGAAACACCAGCACATCTACCCCGATGCCACGCAGTTGATGTTCTCCGATATCGACGTCGACGATCGACTTCGCGAAGTGGCCGCAATACGACGAGATCTCGCGCACGAAGTCAGCGTCACTGACCCACAGCGTTCCGCGACGGCCAAACGGCGGCAGCTGCTGCGAACTCAGGAGTTGACCCGCGAGCTTGCCGATATCGCTGATGGTGTGGTGGCGGCGGGGCTGCGTTTCGGAGGTAAGCCGGGGAAGGCCCTCACGGAGGCCTACGAGAGCCTTCGACTGGCAGTTGGTCAGGCGTACCCAGCCGACGGTGACGATGCGGATCGGACTGCGCTTGACGAGATTCAGGCAGCAGGGCTGACGCCTTCGGTGAAGACCGACTATGTGCGGTGGAAGCCGTTGCACTGGATTCTGGCCGTCCCGGATGTCTTCGACCACGGCGGGTTTGACGCGATCGTGGGGAATCCTCCGTTCCTCGGTAGCTACAAGCTCACCGGGACCATGGGCACCGAAGTCCGGGACTGGTTCGTGAACGTCCTCGCCGGGGGGCAACGCGGCAACGCGGACATCGTCGCCTACTTCCTTATACGCGCTGCGTCTCTGCTCACGCCACGCGGCAACCTCGGCCTGATCGCAACAAATACCATTGCCCAAGGTGATACCCGAGGAGTCGGTCTCGACACCATCGTCGCCGACGATGTGACAATCACCCGGGCAATTCAAAGCCGCGTGTGGCCCTCAGCCAGCGCTGATTTGAAGTTCGCCGCAGTGTGGGGCACCAGGGAAACCATTGGTGACGACATTCCTCGAATCGCCGACGGCATCACCGCCCGACGGATCTCGACCATGCTGGAACCCGCCGGCCGCGTAGACGGAAACCCGGTGCGACTGGCTGAAAACAGCAGGATGGCGTTTAAGGGGTGCGATGTCCTCGGCATGGGTTTCGTGTTGGAACCCGACGAGGCGGCGGACTGGATTGCCGCAGAGCCGGAAAGCAGCACGGTACTCTTTCCCTTCCTCAACGGTGAAGACCTCAACTCGCGGCCAGATGCTTCCGCATCTCGATGGGTAATCGACTTCAATACCCGACCCGAGGCCGAAGCGGCGAGATTCAACCTGCCGTTCGAGCGAGTTTCAAACCGAGTGAAACCAGAGCGGATGACCAACAACCGCAAGGTCTACCGCGACTACTGGTGGCAATTCGGCGAAAAGCGCCCGGCTATGAGGAAAGCCATTGCAGGGTTAGACGAAGTGATCGTAATCGCGCAGACCAGCAAGACCCTCATGCCTAGCCGCATTACCACCCACCAAGTGGTCAGCAACAGCGTAATTGTCTTCGCAACAGACTCATTCGCGCTGCAAGCGTTGTTGGCATCGGACATTCACCAGGTCTGGGTACTAACCTACGGCCCCACAATGCGAACCGTTCGCTATATGCCCTCCGACGTCTTCGATACCTTTCCCCGTCCGGCTCCCACCGATCTCCTCCATGCTGTCGGTCGAACCCTCGACTCTGAGCGCCGTGAGATGATGCTCCGCCGCGACCTCGGTCTCACCAAGCTCTACAACCTCGCCAACGACCCCGACATAACCTCCGACCCGGACATCACCCGTCTGCGCGAGATCCACGTCGAACTGGACCATGCGGTGCTGGCGGCCTACGGCTGGGACGACGTCCCCCTCGACCATGGCTTCCACACCTACCGGAACATGCTGCGCTGGACGGTTTCCCCCACTGCACGGGTTGAGATCTTGGACCGCCTCCTTGAGGAAAACCACCGCCGCGCCGCCATTCAGGGCGAAGCCCCACCCGCTGACGAGAAGGACGACGAATGACCGCCCCCTACCTCCTCGCCCGCGACCCCGACGGCCGATCAGTCACCGCTCGGGAGAACCTCGCCGACATCCTTGAACGCGAACTTCTCGGCCCAGCGGGCGGTCCGAACGAGATCCTCGCTGGTCCGCCCGACTCCGCGTACCTGATCGGCCGGATCGCGCCGGCCCGCCTCACAGACCGAGGCTGGGACGAGGACCCCGCGACCGACGTCGGTGACGAACTCGACGCGCTCGAGAGTCGTGGCGTCCCGCTCACGGCGGTGGACGATGCGGCGGCTACCGCCGAGGAGGACACGGTCGAGGACGGCCCGCAACGTCGTGGCCTGATCATCCCCGCTTCGATGGGATTGCGGCTGCAAATCCCCATGGATCTCGCATCGTTCACCGTGACGGCGTCGTGGGGCACCTACGAGGCGCTGCCTACCGAGGTCGATGACGACGGTAAGCGAACGGCTCCTCGATTCCAGCGGACGCCGATCACGATCGATACGGTCATCAACGTCACGAATTTGGTCCCGAAGGAGACCACCGCATTCCACCTGCGCGACACCGTGGTGCTGCGGGTCGACCGCTACGACGACCCCGAGCGTGGTCGCCGATTGATCGAGATCGCCCTGTGCAACGACGCGGAGACGCCAGGCAAGATCCCCATCAACGCATGGCTGTTCCAGACCAAGCTCGCCGTCACCGCAGGCGGCGACGAGGTGTTCCTTCCTATCCGCGATCTGCTGCTCGAGGACGACGACGAGTTCGACGACGAGCTGCGGTTGCTGAACCTGCAATACCGTGACCGGCTCGAGTTCGCGGTCGGCCGAACGTGTTCGGTGGATTGGGATGTCGCCCAGGGTTCGCGGCGCGCGCGATCGGTGTGGACGACGTGGCTGCCGACCTGCCAAACCCCGCAGACCAGGGCCGAGGAGATCGCGGCCGCGCTGCTGGACATGGAGCAGCTCGCGACCGCCGGAATCGATGAGCTGCGGGCAGGGTTGGAGCCGATCGTGACAGGCTACGCGGCGTGGCTCGACGGCGAGCAGACCGCGGCGGAGCAGATGCCCGAACACCTGCGAGCGGACGCGCTCGAAGCCGTCGCTGAGGCACGTAATGTGCACGCCCAATTGCGGACTGGGCTACAGCACCTGCTCGATGACGCCGAAGCGCTGCGGTGCTTCCGCTTCATGAACACGGTCATGGCTTCCCAGCGCATCCAATCCCAGGTGGCCGAACGCCGCGCACAGCACCCAGAGGAATCGATCGCACAAGCCCGTGAGAAGGTCAAAGACAAAGGACCGCTGGCACATTCGTGGCGCACCTTTCAGTTGGCCTTCATTCTGATGCAGCTGCCGATGTTGACCGACCCCGGCGCGGACCGGCGCTCGAGCGAGCTGGCGAAAGCGCAGCTGCTGTTCTTCCCGACCGGCGGCGGCAAGACCGAGGCCTACCTCGGTTTGGCGGCCTACACCTTCGCGATCAGGCGACGTCAAGGCAGGCTCGAAACCCTCGAAGGCCCGCTCGAGGGTGGCGGCGGCGTTGCCGTGCTGATGCGGTACACGCTCAGACTGCTGACCGCACAACAGTTTCAGCGTGCGACAGCAATGGTGTGCGCGGCGGAGATGGCCCGGCGCGCCGATGCGGCCACGTGGGGGTCTGAGCCGTTCCGGATTGGCCTGTGGGTAGGTACCGACGTCAGCCCGAAGCGGTTCGAAGAGGCCGAAACCCAGTTGAAGAAGGTGAACGAGGGGCGCGGTCACCGTTTGACCGTGCTGCAGATCCAACGCTGCCCGTGGTGTGGCGATCGGATCACCGCTCGCGACATCCATCCCGACCCCACACAGCAGCGGGTGTTCGTGTACTGCGGCGACGAGCTCAGCGACTGCCCGTTCTCCAAGGGCGGTGCCGCCGAGGACGGTTTGCCCGTGTTGACCGTGGATGAGGAGATCTACCGCCTCGCGCCGGCGTTCGTGATCGCGACCGTCGACAAGTTCGCGCGGCTCGCCCGCGAGGGTGAGGCTGCCTCGCTGTTCGGATACGTCAGGCAACGGTGCGACCTGCACGGCTATGTGCACACCGACTACGCGGGTTGCGTGATCAAGGACAGCAGCAAGCATCCCGGCTCGGGGGCGACCATCCGACCGGCGACCCGGTTACGTCCGCCGGACCTGATCATCCAGGACGAGTTGCACTTGATCACGGGCGCATTGGGCACAACGGTCGGGTTGTTCGAGGCCGGGATCGACGTGGTCTCGTCGTGGCGCACCGCCGACGGCCGCCCGGTGCAGCCGCTGGTTGTCGCCTCGACCGCGACCGCCCGCAATGCCGCCGACCAGGTAAAGGCGATCTATGGCCGTGACGTGACGATCTTCCCGCCCCAGGTGCTCGACGCGGGGCGCACCTACTTCTCCAAGGAGATCCCGATCGATGACGAGAACCCTGGTCGTCGCTACATCGGCATTTCCACCACTGGTGTCCGATTGACAACCGCGGAGATCCGCGTCGCGGAGATCCTGATGGCCGCGGGGCAACTGCTGCTCGATCGGTCGGGAGCCGCGGCCGACCCGTACATGACGCTGGTCGGGTATTTCAGCGCGACCCGCGAATTGGCCGGTATGAAGCGCTATCTCGACGACGACGTGCAAGATCTGCTCGCCAAGGGGCGCCCGTGGTCACGCGGCCTGCCCAAGCGCTACGGGACCATCGGCCAGCTCAATATCACCGAGCTCACCGCCCGAGTCGCTGGCGCGAACATCACCCAAACCCTCGATGAGATGGCGATTCCGTTCGATCCGGACATCGATAGCTCGGGTGCCGTGCACACCAAACGACGGCCACGCCAGCCATTCGACGCGGTACTCGCCACGTCGATGCTGCAGGTCGGAGTCGACGTGACTCGGCTCGGGTTGATGATGGTCGTCGGTCAACCGAAGAACACCGCCGAGTACATCCAGGCGTCCTCGCGCGTGGGGCGAGACAACAATCGACCGGGTTTGGTCGTCACGCTGGGGAATTGGGCTCGACCACGTGATCTCGCGCATTACGAGCAGTTCCGTCACTACCACGAGACCTTCTACGCCAAGGTCGAAGCCTTGTCTGTCACGCCGTACTCGATGACCTCGATACTGCGGGGCATCGACGGCGTTCTTGTCAGCGCTGCTCGCGTCCTGCAGGCAGGGAAGGCAGGTGGCCTGTCGGAGGAGACCGGCGCCGGCCGGATCGAGGCAGAACAGAAGTTCGTCGACAACCTGATCGAGGCCCTAGTGGCGCGCATGGGCCGGGCAGCGCGCAGCGAAGACGCTACCCAGTCCGCCCAAGAACGGCTCACCATGCGCCGCGACCTGTGGCTCAAACGCCGAGCGCAAGTCGTGGAGCAGATGCAGACCTTGGTCTACGAACGCGTCGGGAAATCCACCTCGGCGCCGCTGATCATCAGCCCTGAGCACGGCAAGGCCCTCGCCGACAACCGCGACGTGCAGCCCTTCGTCGTCGCGAATTCCATGCGTGAGGTGCAGCCCGAGATCAACCTGCTCGTCAGCCCGATCGAAGGGAACCTGTACTACCAAGCTCCGTTGACCGCACCGAAATGGGTAATGCCCGAGGCCAACGAGAAGGACGCCAAGTGAGCATCGACGCCGACTACCTCTACGACCCGAGTCAGGCCGTCGCGCCGCTGGATGACGCGGACAAGCTCAAAGCCAAAGGCACCAAACACAATCGCGCCAAGGTCGGTTCCGCACGACCGTCCTCGCTGCTCTACACCTACGGTCCCGGCGCGGTGATGGACCTGCCGAACTTCACAATCATGCCGACCGGACTCGATGATTGGGACCGGATCTACGACCGTCGCGACGGTTCCCGCACCATTCACGCTCCTCGCCTGCGCGAAGCCGTGGCCAAGTTGATGAAGTCACGTGACGTTGAATTGCGGCCGCATCCTTGGCAAGCGCAAAAGCTCGCCATGTCCACCGAAGGCAACGATCTCGGTGTGCCCGCTCGGGTCTTCCCGCAGTGGCTGCGCTGCACCGGCTGCGACCTTCTCGGTCCGTTGACCTTGTTCAAATACCACAACACGCACCCATTTCGGTCCGACCAGGCCGCGTTCGAACACACCGGCTGCACCGGGCGCAAGGGCACCCGCAAGGCCAAGGGCCGCGATGCTGTCGCCGCCCGCTACCTGCTGGCCTGTGCCGACGGCCACCTCGACGAATTCCCCTACAACGAATGGGTGCACCGAGGAAGGCCATGCACGGAGGCGGAAGTGCCTCGGTTGAAGATGCCGACCCGCACCGCGGGCAAGGGCGCGGCGGCCAGCATCGACTGCACCGCGTGCGGCAAGACCCGCAGCATGAGCGAAGCGCAGGGGGCAGCCGGGCGTGAGAAGCTGCCGAAGTGCCGTGGCAGGCACCCGCACCTGGACGCGTTCGAGAAGTGCGGCGCCGAGACCCGGCTGATGCTGATCGGCGCATCCAACCTCTGGTTCCCGGTAACCCAGTCGGTGGTCGTGATGCCGGTGACCTCGCCGGAGGAGCACTACCGAGACCTGGCGACCCTCCTGCGGATCGCGTTGGGCTCCAATCTGGCCAAGTTCCACGGCAATGTCGACGTGTTGAAAGCGCTCATCGAGCAGTCGGTGCCAGCGGCGTTCGCCCTGTCGGATGACGAGTTCGCCGCTGTCGTCGAACTGGCCGACAAGGCGCCTGAGGACGCCGACGACCAAACGCGCGAGTGGGACCCCATCCAACTTCTCGTCCCAGAATGGAAGTATCTGCTCAACGACGCGTACGCCAATGGCCAACGCGACGAAGTCAGCGGCCTCACCCTCGCCCGACGTGATCGTGGGAAGACGTTGCCACCACAGATCACCCGAGTGCTGGCCGTGGAATCACTGCGCAAGGTCAACGCCCTGCTCGGCTTCACCCGCATCGACGAATTGGACCGGGTCGACGACGTCGACCGACGCTTCGTCCCGATCGCTCGCGCGGCCAGACCGAAATGGACTGTCGCCACCGAGGACCTCGGTGAAGGCATCTTCCTGCAACTCGACGAGGACGCTGTCACCGCATGGGAGAAGCGGACGTACGGCAGCAAGGTCTGGAAAGCACATACGGCGGCCCACAAACTCAACTTCGAACGCCGTCATTCCGACACCGCCGCCGACGTCCACCACGAAAGCCGGCTCAAGCCGCCGCGCTACTGGCTCGTCCACGGCCTCGCCCACATCCTCATCCGCGAGTTGGCAATGACGTGCGGCTACAACGCCGCCAGCCTGAGTGAACGCCTCTACGCCTGGCAAGCCAGCCCCGAACGCCCGGCCGCCGCAGGACTTCTCATCTGTACCACCGCCTCCGACAGCGACGGCACCCTCGGCGGCCTCGTCGAGCAAAGCCGACCAGCGTTGCTCGAGCGGGTCGTCACCAACGCGCTACGCCGCGCGATGCGCTGCCCGTCAGATCCGATCTGCTCCAACCGGACACCCCGTCCGCCAGAGGACTTCCTCCACGGCGCCGCCTGCCATTGCTGCGTCATGGCATCGGAAACCTCGTGTGAACGCGCCAACCGGTTCCTCGACCGCCGGTTCCTCATCGACCTACCGGGGAGCACCCTTGGATTCTTCCAACTCCCCCGCTGAGATCGCCCGTCTGCTGGGCCGCTACCTCACCGGCACCGAAGCCAAGGACATCGCCGACCGACTCGCCGCCGGCGCGACCATCCGCACCGCCCTCACCGCACTCACGGTCGACCGCCGCCCCGAAGCCACCACATTGCTCCGGCAGCTGGACCCGTCACAATCAGTCGCGGTCTTGCGCGGCATACAGGGAGCCCGATCGACGGTAACCAAGCTCGGCCAGCTCTGGACCATGCCCGGTCCGCTGGCCGACACCGGCCGACTCACCCCATCGATCGTCGAGTATGTCGACGGCGCCCACAACTCCGTGATCTGCTCGACCTTCAACTTCCAACGATCATCGGGGCTGTGGGATGCACTACGCCGCGCCGCTGGTCGCCCGTCGGTGCACGTGAAGGTGTACATGGACGCGCGGGCCGCCGACCGAGCGCCGAAATCGAGATCTCCGACGACGAAGGAAGTCGCCCGCCACCTCGCCCCAGCAATCGTTTTCCGCACCAAGGACTACGACGGCCGCTACGTCACCAACCACGCCAAATTCATCGCCATCGACCACCGCATACTGCTGGTCACCAGCGCCAACTTCTCCCACAGTGCCGAACATCACAACATCGAGTTCGGCTTGATCGTGGAGAACCCCACGCTGACCGAAGCTATTGAGCAGCAACTCCGATCGGCTGAGCAAACTGTGTACGAACGCGTCTGAAATGCGAACGAACTCACGTAGTCGGTCGGAGGCGCTTCGGACTTGCTCGACACACCTCATAGTTCCACTCGGCATATGGGAAGACCGGCGGAATCTCGTAACCAACTGTCGCGACGTGGTGCCCAGCCGGAGGGTTCCGGGCCTGTGGCCGGAGGCTATCGGCCGCCGCGGTAGGGGTCTTGTGGTGATAGCCGAGGGCGACGACGGGCGCGGGCAATTCGAGATCGTCCTCGCAGATCCGCCCGCGAGAACGATCAATGTCGTAGTGCACTGCTAGCTTGTTCACGCCTGCTCCCGCAGGGCTGAGGAACGGCCTCAGTCGCTCGTCGAGGAGAGGTAGAAGGAACGACGTGTTCTCGAAGTTCGAAGAGTTCGCGGGAACAGCGCGCATACCGGCGATCAAGTTCGTCGCGGTCCGCGAACTCACCCAGCTTCATTGGCGCAAGGTCACCGAACCAGTCGAAATCCCCGCAGCCGGAGGGGTGTACGCGTGGGTCGATCCCGCGACGGACCTCGTTCACTATCACGGCAGCGGAAGCGGGGCCGCCGGTCTGCGCAAGCGACTTGGCGACCAGTTGCTGTGGCAGGCCGCACAGCGCCAGCGCATCGCAGATGCCGAACGCCTGGACGAGATCGACAGTTGGTTCCGGGTGGTGATCGAGTCCCCGGCGATCCGCCTCGCTGCCGAGGGCGCTTTCGATCTGTGGATTGCGGTGGCCCGCGAGCCTGAATGGTCACTCGGCACTGAGGAAGACGCGAATCTCCCAACCTCGCCGCTCGGTTGGGAGTCGTTCATCTACGAGTGCTCACACCTCGTGACCGGGCGACGATCACTCCTGGGCGGTGGAGCGTGGGAGTCCAAACCAGGTTCTCTGGGATACGTCATGGAGCGGGTCGCCTGGAGTCGGCTGCGCCAGGTTCGCGGAATCTAGCGCGATCTGCTGAGGTGCGCCCAGACTGCGCAGTCCGGGCGCACCCCACCGGGCCATTCGTCGATCATCGCCGTGTCCACTGCCACGGGAACGCGTTGACGTAGGCGGTGAATGCCTGCACCGTGTTCTCCTGGCCCTCCACAGTCGTACGGGCCAGGTTCCGGGCGAGCTGCTGGTTGACGAACCCCGTCGGCATCGCCTCGAAACCTAATCCGGTGCGGGCGCGGCCCGCCTACGGGGTGCAGGTCGACACATCACCAGGCGGTTCAATCGTCTTCGGCCTCCTCACCTTCTGGTTCGGCGGGGGTCGCGGAGCGGCGGTATTGGGGATGGTCCTCGTCCATCTTCTTGGCAGCGTGCAGCGGCGCGGGGTATCGAGCCCGGTCGGTCCAAGCCATGGTTTGGTGGCACAGGTTGGCCGTGGTGATGGCCAGCGCCTGCAGATCGACATGGGGCGCCGCGAACATCGGGTAGATCTCGGTGGTTGTCATGGAGTACCAGTTCTGTGGCATCTCGCTCTTCCGGCGTTCCTTCGGATTGTCGGAGTACACCGACCGCGCGGAGTCCCATCGCGTGTAGTGCTCACCGAACCGACCTCCGCTCTGGCCGTCGAACGCTAGCGGAACGTTGGACAGGACCCACACCGGTGTGCCGAAATCGGTGGTGACCCGGTACAGCTTTCTGGTGGTGCGGGATGTCTTCGGTTCCTTACCTTGCTCTTTGAACACTTGGGTGGTTCCGACCGCCGGAATGACCCGTTCTCGATCGAGGTTTATCCGGATGACGGCGTCGGGTCGTTCGTCATCCGGCAAGGATGCTCCGGGATGGCGGTAGCGGGTATCTCCGTACTCCGGGTTCGTGCCTTGGTGTACGTTGTGGAGTCCATCCCACATACGACGACTGGCCTGTTCATCGACGGTGACAACGTACGAGGTCCCGGCAAGTTCCTCTGCGAGATCGCTGAGGGCGCATTCGATCTGCATTGCGGCGCCGTCCCATCGTTGCCGGTATGTCGTTTTCTCTCGGTTGGGTTGGGGGTATGCGGTGGCGTGGAAGGCGGTCTGGGCAAGTCGATAGGGCTGCCATTCGGGTCGGGTCGAGGACCAACCGAGCATCGTCCACACACCACCCGCCACGGTGGGTGGGACGAAGGCCGCAGCCGTGATGACGACTTTCGGTTGGCCGTACTCACCGGGGCGCCGATTTTGCTGCCGGATATGGAAACCGACATGCGCGATCTGGTCAACCGGGTAGTCGATTGTGCTCTCGGGAAGCGCGTTGGCAAATCTCTGGTCGACAATGCCGAGACTGCGGTAGAGGTCGAGAAGCGCCAGCATCGCGGGGTGGTCATCGGCCTTCGGGGTGATGATGTTGCCGTCGGGATCGACGCCGAGCAGGTACTGGTTGGCGATATCGCGTTCTCCGAACAGTCGGCGGGTCTGTTGTTTCGCGTCGAGATCGTCGAGTACAGCGGCGTCTTTGCTACCTTCGGAGTCCTGTCCTGCCGACGGGTACTCAGTTTCGCACCAGGCGCCGACCAGGGTACCGCCGTCAGCGGCGACTAGGACTCCGCTGGATTCCAGAGCGGCTGTTCGGCCGTTGACCGGTCCAGGCTCCAGCAAGTCTGGCGCACGGTGGAAGGTTGCAGTGATACGGCCTCGATGTAGGTCGAGCACCGAGGCATCGGAGGGATCCAGCGCCGCGGTGTCGACACCGAATGCCTTGACCAGCCGGTTCAGCATCCGCATCCGTGCCTCGTCCCGATACCACAGGCACGCGATTCGTAGCGTGTCGAAACCTGCTTCTTCGACAGCTGCGAGTATGTCTTCAGGGGTCGGCAGGAGAGGCCCCTTCGGACGAAGGGGACCCTCGTATTCGCCCCTGTCCTTCTCTTCTTTGCGGCGCCTGTACTCGTCGGTGGAGATTCGTTCCGCGTCGTTGGGCCGATGCGGCATGGGACTGCCGACTTCGACCATCTCTGGCTGCTGTGCTGCATCACCGAAGATCTCGATGAAGTGTTGTCGGAGCATCCTCATGTGGTGCATGCCGACGCCGACGCCGATGGGGAACTGCCGATTCTTCGGTAGGATCGGCCAAATCCGATCGGGGCGCTCGCGCGGAAACCGGACACGCTTGTCCTCTTCCTTCGCCTTGGCGCGCAAGGCTTGTTCCTGCTTCGATCGCGTTGCCATGGAGTCGAGAATGGAGCGGTTCATCTCGAGGCGGCTCAGTGCCTGCAACGCGAGATGGTTGACAGTGCGGGCGCCGCCGCGACCGTTGAGCGATACCTCCAGCACGGGGCGACCCGGGACCGCGGTCGGCCAGAGCGGTGCGGCAGAAGATCAGCGAGTCCGATATCCGGGTGACTCGTGAGGTGGCGATGAGCACCGGGTGCACGAGATGTGGGACGGTAATCAGCTGCAAACTTGTGCGGGAGAGCGCGAATCGTCCGCGTTGGTCATTTTCCCATGGCTGGTCGAGGGCGACCAGCCCGCCCGTGGTGTCGGGCCGCAATGCGATCTTGCGGTTGTCAGATATCGCCCATGGTTCTGCGGCGAGGCGTTCGGCGAGATCCCATGCGACTGTACGGTATACCCAGTTCGGAACCTGTGGCTGCTCGCCAGCGATCGGTACGAGGTGCTCGGCCAGATGATGGCTGACCTCGATGGTGTCGGCGATACGTGAGGCGAGCTCCGGCGGCTGAGCGAGGTCGATACTGTCAACGTCTACGCCGAGCGCGAGTCCGTGGGTGAGGGTGAACGCGCGCCGCAGCGACTTGGGCGACAGTGGCTGGCGTGATGCGAGGAACGGGTCGCGGCGGGCAGGGTCGAAATGGACGTATCCGCCGCTGATCATGCTGAGCACGAGGGTGGCGATCGAGTAGGGGGCTTGCGCGGATTCGTTTCCGTACCGTTGTTTGCACTGGTTGTCGAAGTCGTTCCACAGCTTCGCGGTTTCGGGGTCGAGGTGGCGGACGTGAACGGTTGCGTCGCCGACGAGTTCTGGGGTGCACCGGAACGCCAACGAGTCGAGGTACTTGCCGGGTGCACGATCGAATCGAGTCACGATTCCTCTTCAGGGTCAATGTGTGGCAGGGCGGAGATGACCGGGGCTGCGGGGTCTATCCCCGCATAGGATAGGAACGCATTGAGCGCTTCCCCGTAGAGATCGTTCATTCTTTGCCGCACGTCCGGTGGCCATTTGGCGTGAATGCGACGCAAGATGCTGGGAAGATCCGCGCTCCAGGCGTCGGCCTCGAACGCGTAGTCGACCAGATGCAGTACTGCTTCGGTGCCCCCTCGTCGCGCCCGTCCGGCGAGCTGGATCAGATCGATGACGATTCCCGCGACGATCTCCTCCTGCAGGGTCTTGTACATCGAGGTGAACTGGGGTGGATTGCGCAGCAGCAGCGTCACACGGTCGGAGGCCGCTTCGGCCGCATGCCGCAGGGCGGCGACAGGGTCGGCGCTGCCGCCCGGTGGCAGAGCGTTCATACCCGCGGCATTGATGCTGCCGTACATTTCGGCAGGTTCGCTCAGGTCGGCCAGCGGTCGGACACACAAGTACACCGATCTAACCGCAGATCGGGTGCCGCTGACGATATTCAGTCCGCGGGCGACGACGGATAGCGGGACGACCAGGATATTGCCGTGACTAGGGAACTCTTCGAACTGTTCTTTGGTCAACCGGGTCGCGATGCTGGACTTGGGCAAGTCGAGGTCCGTGCGATTGCGGTCCTCAGTGCGAACCGCCACACACAGACCTCCGCCGAACCGTCCTGCTCGTGCAATGCCCTGGGCAATCCATCCACATTGCTCGTACGAGTTCGCCACCACCAAGACGTGGTCACGGCCCGGGTCCTTCTTCCGCGCGGTTTCCAGCTCACGATGGATCTTGAGATCGTAGAGCTGGCTGCCCAGCTCGATCAACGCGTCCTTCTTGCGGCTGGCGTGGATGCCGGAGATGTGGATCGGTTCGCCAACGAGAGGATGATCCTCGCTGTAGTCGATGCGGTGACGCTTGGCCCGGATCGACTTGGCCTGCGCATCGGTCATCCACCACTTCACCGGGGCGTGCAGATGTTCGCGAACTGCTTGCGGGAAGTAGGCAGTGGCGGACAAGCCCATCACGGGTCGCTCATGACCCGCGAGTGTCAGCGATACCAGACCGCCCAGTTCGGCAGTGAATGTGTGGGGGTCGCCGGCGATCGTCTGTGCGACGAGTTCGGCGTTGCGCTCTCTGTCGTCGAGCCCAGTGACTCGGTAGCCGGTGATCGACCGGCCCAGCATTCCCTGTGGAAATGCCGTCATCATCGCCGAGGACTGCAGCTTCTCGACGATCTTGTGCGCAGACTGCAAACCCGATCCGCGGTGGCCGTGCGCCTTCTGCTGGAGTTCGGCCAAGGCTTCATCCAGTTCGACCATCGCGGTGCGGGTGACGAGCAGGTTGACCGCCATTGCCCTGTCGTGCGGGTCCTTGATCCGATCGTCGAGCAGCTTGTGTAGCTCCATCTTCACCGCATCGAGCAGGTGCCTCCCGCGCGGCGCGACGAGGGCGCTGAGGGATTCTCTGATTTGTGGCCACTCCGGCTGCAGGCGCAACCCCGATCCCGGGGGTGCTGAACCGGGTTCGCCGTACCGGCCAGGGAGCAAGGCATCGATTTTGGGGAAGAGGTCCTCGGGTACCTCAGAATCGGAGCTACAGTCCAGGTCCGGAAAAAGCAAGCGGATCAGTCGGCGGTCACGACCCCGGGCGAGGTGCCAGCGTGTACTGGTCTGATCAGGTACTCGGTGGCGGGCTCTTTCGTCTTCGGTCGCATGCAAGCTCAAGGCGTTCTGGCAGATGCTCAAGAGTAGGAATTCCGCCATCAGGCGAACCTGGCTGACCGACGGCAGCAGGTCGTGCTCGTCGGCGATCGGCATCCGCTTCGCATCGACATCGAACTCCTGCGGGACCGCTGACCAATGCCGCCTCGAATGCAACGAGATATCGCTGGTCGACTTGTCGATGGCACGGCACTGGAATTGATCGATCTCGTCGATGAGAACGGTATGGCAGGTCCGCAATGCGAACTCAGCGGCGGTCATCCGCCGAATCGGCCGTCCATCGAGATTCACTCCGATGCGGAGGTTGCCTTGCATGAACATGAAATGGTTCATGACTACGACATCTGCCTCGCACGCTTGGTAGACAGGGGTGAACTTTCCACACGTCGGAATCCAAGGACAGGCCGCGGCGCCGACGCCCTGCGTGTGCAGCGACAGGCAGGGTTCTCGTCCGGGGGGATATGGGGCTGCGGCATCGATGTGTGATTCCAGAGCACATCCGTATGACAGGGCGTTGAGGTCTCGGTCTGCCCGCCCGCCCCATTGCCCGGGAGCATCAGCGTCTTCGGTGATCAACGACGCCAACGTGTCCGCGCGATCCAGCATTCCGCCTGACGACATCAGGTGCGCACATGTCGGTTCGTGGTCGAACTCCTGCATCTGGTACAGGCAGGCCAGATCTTTCTGGATCTTGTCCGTGGTGGACAGGCAGGCGGTGATGTCGGGCAGCACTACCGCGACGCGAAGGTTGTTCTTGGCGAACCATGCGGCCAGGACCCGCACGAGGACACTCTTGCCAGTCCCAGTGGGGGCGTTGAGTATCTGCGTGCTTCCCGACGCGAGGGCTAGCATGTCGGCTGCAGAGACGGTGTCGGTGGTTTGCAACGCCGTGAAAAGACCGTTCAGGACATCGAACAGGTACGGCTCATGGAGCCGAGTATCGATCTTGGTCGCGAGACCAAGGAGTTCCGCAGTCGGAATCAACACCTCGGACAGGTAGGGTGCAGTCACGACCGCCGGAAGCCGGTCGTGGCCGAATGCCTCGGTGAACTGAGGAAACTCCGGGATAGTCACCTGTCCGCGGATCAGCCCGGCCTTTTTGTCGAAGACCTCAGCGGCGGTCCAGATTCCGGGGCCGGCGAACGGGATCGGCTTCGGGCGAGCGCTGGGTCGGCGAAACCGTGCGATACGGCGATCGACGAATCCGAAGAGATCGCCGCCGACGCGCGGGACCGCAGCAGTCGCTGTATATGGCGAGTCCCCGACCAGTTCGAACAGGGCCAGCGGCGGGTCGCCATCACTGTCGACGGTCAGCGGCGCCAGAGTCATCCGCGCGGCTATCGCAAACTTCGCAGGATCGGACAACGCAACCGGAGCGATCTTGTACACCCCCGCGATACGCTGTCTCTCCTCATGCGGCAATTCCGACCACCGGTTCCACGCCCGGAACTTGCCCGACAACAGAAACGCTGCTTGATCGAACGGCGCCGCAACCCTGTCGTCCCCGGCGACAGACTGTGGAAAATAGTGCGCAGCCAATGCCAGAGCCGCCAGTACCGCCGTCTCCTGAACCGATGGCTCACTCACGACCAAATCACCCCCGCCTCCGCACAGACCCGCTCGGCGAAACCGGTTGCCGTCTCCACCTGTAGCCCGTACCGCTCGCATACTCCCGACAGCAACGGCAGCTGAGCGGCGCGGTGGTCGGGAACGACCAGCCAGTTGGCACCTCCCGCATCACCTTCTTGAGCATGGATCAACTCACCGAGGGTCCTCGCACTGGTGAAATCCTTGACGTCGACCGCGTATACCCGTTCCGACGATTTCTCCCCGATTACGACGCGCAGATCGTAGGCATCCAGCCCGGGCCACAACTCGACCTGCAAACCCCGCGCCTTCAGCGCGAGATACAGGGCAATCTCCGGGATTCCAGGAATCGTGGTGTACCGCCATACTCCACGGACCAGGGCCCGATACCCCTCAGCGGGGAGCGCTACCGGGATCGTGCCCGTATCGGGATGCAGTATCGACAACGGTCCTTCCGGAGAGTCGACGGCGTGATCGGGAATCAGTTCAGGCGCACGCTCTTTGAGAGTTGAGTCGATCAGGTAGATGGCGCCCATGTCGGTGTGTGGCTGATGCCAGCACTGGGCGCGGCGGACGTGGCGGTCGGCGCCCGCGGTGATGCGCATCGGCCAACGGCAGATCGGACACGGGAACCACCAGCCGCGATACTGCGAACCGTAGGGAACCGGTTGGTAGTACTCCCCGACCGAGACCGGGATCGGAAGATCGCACAGGTCTTCGGCTGGGTAGTACGGGTGCTCGATCAATGCGCGGCGTCCCGCCTCGTAAGTGCGCTGTTCCCCCGGTTTGCGCAGATAGGTGTAGACCATCTCCTGTTCGATCTCCGACTGCAGCTCGGACCTACTGGACAGCCGGCCGGAGCTACGCGCCTTCTTCAGCACATGCTTCAGGACCATCTGCTCTTCGAGAGCGAGGTCGAATGCCGCCGGGTCTATCTGCCCCTGGTCAATACTGGACAGCTGCTCGAACTCGCCCGACGCCACCCCTTCGGGAAGCAGACGCGCCAGGTCCTCAGCGACAGCCCACCGGAAATCCGCGAATGACAAGGGACTGCCCGGACCTCGGACAGCGAGTACCTCACCGTGACACTCTCTGAGCACCTTCAATCGGTCTACCGGACCGATACCTGGCACCGTCTGAGCTTCCGCGGCGCGTAGTGCCGCGCGTAGGACGCGCGAGCGCACCGTGATGTCGTCGATTCCTGTCTGCGTCTGATCCCTCAGGACTCTGGTCACGAGCGGGCACACTACGCCCGGGCACCGACAAGAAGTCACCGAATTCGCCGGGGAGGTCAGGCGATCAGATCGGGCGGTCGCGATCAAACGACGCCAACCCAGCAGTATCGACGGCCGGATACACGTTTCGATAGGTGTCGAGGTACTCGACCACGTGTCTGCGACCGAGATCGGTCAACTGCCAACGATATTCGGCCACATGAGTACCACCAGCAGCAACAACTGGAACCGAATCCACGAACCCCCGACTCGGCCTGCTGCCTGACCTGCCGCGATATCCGACACCGAGGTAGAACACCGAGCGCCCAGCCAGCCGATCCTCGGCGAGACCGTCCGGTTCAGCCGCAGCAACGCGCACCAGGACACCCCACAGCCACTCCGAGAGCAGATGCGGCGCGGGATCGGGCTCCCGAGGCTCGCCTACACCAGCCCGAGCCGCGGCCCGGCCTTGACGAGTCATCTCGACCATCACCCGCCGAACTGAACCGGCCACTGGATGCTGCACAACATCCTCCGACACCACCACCAGACCCCGGCGCTCGAGCGCGTACACCGTCGACCCGACCCCCGAATCGTGCACCCCACGCGACCGCAGCCGCTCTTGCAGCCGGGTGTAGCCGACACCGGCAGATGACGAATCCAGAGCCAGCGGCAGTTTGCGCCACTCCCGAGGCGGCGGCACTGGCAAGCGCTGCAATCTGCGCATCCACATCTCGGTCTCGGTCATCCGATCATCGCGCATGATCTCCGCGAGAAACTGCTGCTGGCGCTCGTTCAACGACTCCCACATTGCTACTGCTGACCGTGACGGTGGGCGCGTTGCCGGCGGCGGGCTCGCAGGCGCGGGTTCATCAGGACGCGAGCGCATCCACGCGTCGAGCACCATTCGCGCAGGCACGCCGAACGCCCGCGCGAGCGGTGCAAGCAGGCGGCCGGTCTCATTCACATCCCGCCACCGGCGATCGCGCACTGGCCGACCCCGCTCCAGCTCCGACAGTTTCGATGCCGATACCCGGAGATCACGCCCAGCATCCGACCGCAGCAACACTCGCGCCAACTCGGCCAGTGTCAAGCCTGCGGCGTATCGCAGGTCAACCAATGTCCCGCGTTCTGACCGTTCGCCCATCAGGGCAGCAATCTCGCAATCCAGCGCTGCGGCCAGTTCCGCCAGTCGCGCGGGCGATGGAGAACGCGCACCAGTCTCATACAAGTAGATCAACCGCTCCGACACCCCACACCGTTGCGCCAAGGCCGACCGGCTCAAACCCATCGCATCCCGACACGCCCGCAAGCGCGCGGAATTGATACGACGAAGAGACGACGCCACCTGTCCATATAAGGCGAACAATGATTCGACTGCAAGGATGCCCGCCGTGGCCGCCCCCTGCTCAACCTGCACTAGCTGGTAGCTCACCATATGCTGGACGGGAGACCGGTTGACGACGGCGATTCGCTCGGAGTTGAGAATTTGGCTGCAATCACCAATTCGGCCATTCGAACGTCCCTGGTCACTTGCGTTCGCATCGACACCGAGCCCGATACCGTCAGTGTGTCCGGGGCCGGTGTCGAGCGGCAGCTGCTGCTGGCCTGGCCGGTGGTGGGGTTGGCCGACGGGACTTGGTGTTCGTTTGGTCCTGCTCAGGCGGGGTCAAGGGGGCGTGGGCCGCTGCCGGCACGGTGAGGGATGCCGGGCCACCTTCGCGACCGGCGTCGGCGCGGCGATCGACTGTTTCTGAGTGCGTCCCGACCTCCGGTTGCGGTGCCTCGACGAACGAGACGGGGATGGCCGTGCCTTCACCGTCCACGACGAAGATGGTGTTGCCGTTCACGTCGGTGGCGGGCGTGGCACTCGCGTTCTCGTAAGTATGAGCATCGTCGGCGGTTGGTTCGTTTCGATCGAACTGAGCCTCGTCGGCGTCGCCATCGAGGATGCCCGGATACTTGCGTGCCAGTAGGGAATCGAACTGGTCGTTGATCTCGCCAACCAGCTGGGCGGCGCGTGCTCGATCGAATGGGGACTCGGGATCGGCGGTGGTGAGCCATTCCTCGGCTACCGAAAGTCGGGCGTCTTCTTCGCTGCGAGCGTGGGTGTTGCCCGCATCGCGGTTCTTCACGGCTTCGCGCATCACCCACGCGGCGTACCCGCTGGGAGCACGGATCTGGCCGCTGTCGAAGTCGATGGTGGCGACCGACTCGATCAGGATCTCCGGATCGGCGCCCTGCGCGGTGAGCACGGTGTACTGGTCCTCGGCGACGTGCCAGCGTGGGTCATCGAGAATCTGATCGGGCACACGCCCGCGCAGTCGGTCCGCCAACGGCGTCGGGGTGCGCTGATTCTGCCGATCGCGTTCTTGTTCACCGGACTCGGCGGTCGCCTTGCCCGTGTCGGTTCCGCGCCCGGAGGCAGTGCGAGATTGCGAGCGCCAGCGTCGGACTACTTCGTCTTCGAGACTGCGGCGGCCGTCACGGGTGTCGCAGTTCGTGTATTCGGTCTCCCAGTTGTGGCCCCATTCGGGGTCGTGCTGCTTGAGCCATTTCCGTGCCACTCCCACGAGTGAGTCTGTCCTGCCGCCGGTGGCGTCGACCCATTTGCGGATGATCTCGTTTTCGTCGAGGCGTCGCCCGTCGATGGTGTCGGCAGCGGCGTAGCTCTGCTCCCACCAGCGGTACCAGTCCGTTTCGTGTTCCTTGGCCCACATGCGCGCCTGTGCCAGCTCGACGTCTCGCAGGGTCTGGTGTCGAGCCCGGGAGGTGGCGTGTAGTTCGTCGGCGTTGCGCCGCAGATCGTCGACCGCTTCGGCGGAGCCGTTGTTTCGCAGCCAGTCGATGACTCGGTTGGCGAGTTCTTCGGAGCCGAACACGGCCTCGGCGTGGTTGTCCATCCATCCGGCCTGGACTCCGAACCGCCCGTGCGAGAGCGGGGCTACCCGGATGGTCATTCCGGTATCGGGGTGGCGTTCGGCGCGAATGCGCCCGTCCTTCTCTGCGGCATTCCATTCGTCGGCATCGGTAGGGCTGAACTTGGTGACCGCGTGGCGATCGAGGACCGCGTTCTTGCGGGCGACGTTCTCGGCGTCGTCCCACGCGGAGCGACCACGCTGCTCGCGCAGTTGGCGGAGTACGCCGGACAGGCTGCGTACTGCCAAGGCGATACGCATGGTGTCCTCGCGGGGGATGCCCATCACGGGCGGTTCAATGATCGGCTCGTTCATCGTCGGTGTTCTTTCCTGGTTGGGTGGTGCGGTGATTCACGGAACCCGTGTACTGCGGGTTGTTCGGGGCGGACGCCTGGTCGAGCAGCGGGGCCACGCTGCGGCGCGGTGGAGGTGTGCGTGTTCGCTGGCACCCACTGCGGTGGGAGTTGGTCGGGGACGGTGCCGGTGGCTTCACCGTGGGCGCGGACGAGGTGTGCGGCTTCGCGGGCACTGCGGGCGGCGGTGATGCGCCGGTGTTGTTGATGCCATGCAGCGATCTCGAGGAGCAGGTCGGCAACTGCGAGGCCGAGCTGCACGCTCGGGTCTCGTTGCAGACCACGCCCGGTCAGCATCCGAACCGCAGCGAGATCGCGTGAGATCGCACGTAGTTCGGCGGCGAGCCGCCCGGCGGGGACCGCGGTCAAACCGTGCCGTGTGCGCGCCGCGCGGTCGAAGGTCCACGTCGCCTGTGAGAGAGGGCCCTGGCGCGCGGCACCATCGGCGATGGAGGCCCAACTGCCGATGACGTCGTGCAACTCGCGGGCCACCGTCGCGATATCGGATCGCTCGCCGCGCACGGCAGTGGTGACCGCCCGCACGCGGTCGGCGCTGTCGGCCAGCACCGTGTGCGCCTCGCGGACTATCTCGTCGTTGGTCCCAGTGCGTGCGGCGCCGGAGGTGGCATGCGTTGTCCAGCGGGCGGTGACTCGTGGCCAGGACATGTCGGCACCGAGATGTCGGCTGGGTGCGAAGTAGATGGGTGCGCCGGTCTTAGCCGACACGTCGCCGGGAGCCGCGACTGCCCATCCTGTGATCTGCCCGGTGCCGTCGTACTTGAGGTCGACGAGCACGCCGGCGCCGCGGAGCCGGGCGAGGAACTCGTCGGTGGTGGTCGCGATAGCGGCCGACTCGGTGATCAACTGGCGTAACTGGGTCCGCGCTGCGGCACCAGGTGTCGCGCGCAGCATGCCCTCGTCGCCGGCGGCCTGACGACGCTGGGCCTTCTCCTGTTCGCCGCGCGTCGGGGTCGGTACCGCCATCGGATCGTCGATGGCGGTCAGCCGCAACCCGAGCGCTTCTTCCCAGCGACGGGCGACTCGGCGCACGGCTTTCCAGTCGTTGTCGGGATAGAACCGTTTGCCGGTATCGGCTCTGACCATCACGGCCGCGATATGGATGTGGTCGTTGCCGTCGACGGATTTGCCGTGGTGCACCGCGATCCACCGGCACGCCCCGGCGTCGCCCGCTTTCGCGATGCCGGTCTCGTGCAGCATGTCCTCGGCGATGCGGCGCCAGGTCTGTTGGTCGAGTTCGCCGTCCTCGGCACCGATGGCAACGGGCAGGTGCCAGATGTAGCCGTGCTTGGTGTAGCCCGGCTGGCCGGGCTCGGGCTGTTGAGTGGGCAGCCCGATCGCGTCCGAGAGCACGGTGACCTGCCGGGCGAGTTTGCTGATCTCGCCTGGCGCGAAGTCGCAGTCGCCAGGCCCGACCCACAGCGGTTGTAGGGCGTCGGGGTCGGACTGCCACGCCGCGATCACGCGGGGGTTGGTGTGTTCGTTGTACTTGCCCGGCGAGAACAAGTACCGCACGAGTCTTTGCCCGTCCCATCCCCGGATCGCTTTGCCGATCACACCGCGCCGTGCCGAAGTTGTTCGACCAACCAGACATCGATCCGGCTGTTGATCTTGCGGGTGTAGGTCAGCACGGCGTCGGCGTTGTCGCCGAGTTCGCCGGTGGAGTTCGCGTGGCGAGCGACATCGTTCACGTTGCCCGCAACGTTGCCGAGCAATCGGCGTAGCTCGCGCACCTCGGCGATCAGGATCTCCACTTGGCCGCTGGTGCGAACTGCCGCTCCGTTGCGCTTCGCCGCGAACGCACGCGCCGCACCGACGGCGGCCTTGGCGATGAACGCGCCGGGCCGCAGTCCGACCGTGGCCGCCGCCGCGGTCACCAGCGCCCATTCGGCCGGCGCGTACGTCGACCGTCGACTGATCGACCGCGGCTTCGCCGCGTGGGGCCGATGGCCCTGCCCACTCTTCGGAGACACTTCTCGTCCCTTCGTCTACCGAGCGCCCAGCGGCGCTCTCCGGTCCGGCAGCCCCCTGCCGGACATGCCGATGTCTCCATCCCGCAGGGCTGGAGACATCGGAGCCTCTAGATGCTCTAGAGCCTTTCGATACATTCGAACCACTTCGAGTGTGTCTTGCGCCCACCCCTGGGCGCAACCCAAAAGTGGCCACTTTTGGGATATCTTGCTCACCCGAATCGCCGGTCAAGGCCCTGCGGCTCACGACCGGACGCCCCAGCGAACGCGCCGATACCCATGCGCGGGAGCGTTGCGCGACAAGACCGCCCGCCCGCGCGCCCCGGCCGGAGTCCACCCACATCGCGTGGTTCCGACGACACACCAGTCCCCAACAAAACAGGCGGCGAGACCGGCCCGGCAACGCTCACCGAGCGAGCCATGTCGCGCCCGCGACCGCCACGGTCCACCTTTCGATACTTTCGATACACTAGGTGCTGTCGGTCCATTAGTGATCACGGGCAAGGAGGCACGACCCATGGTGAAGAAGACGGCAACCCACGCCTTGAGCGCATATCGCCGCGCGATTATCGACGACGACATGGAGACACGCATCGGCGAACTCGCGGTGAAGGTCGGCGAATGGCAGCGCGCATCCGAGAACCGCGAGACCGAGACGGCACGGCTGATCGCCGAAGAGGAGTCCGCCGAAGCCGCCGCGGCAGCTGCCTACGCGGCGGCCACAAACGCTGGCGCCGAACCGGACGCCCTGGAACGGATCGGCCTCAAGCCCACCGCAGCGATCCGCGCCGTGACCAAGCGAGCGAAGACCAGACCTCAACCCCGCCCGTCCCCGACATCAACTACCGCCGCCAAGGCACCCTTGACTCCGCCGTCGACAGAGAAGGCCGACGCCGGGGCCGCCTCGCCGAAGGTCTCGGTAGCGCCGCGCGCCACACCGCAATCCGATCCGGCCCCCAGCGGTTCCGGGGGTCGATCCGCCGACGCGAAGTCGACGCGGAACGCTGCCGACATAAACACACCGTCCGGCACCCGGGCACGAAGCTGACGAATGCGCCGTACCAACACCCACGCCCAGGCGGTCCGGTACGGCGCATTCGAGCACTGGGCACTCACCAAGAAGGAGAATCCTCACCATGGCGCGCATCACCGACACCACCACACCGCCGAGGGACCAGACTGTTCGGGGTGCTCTCCAGCGAGCGGGCCGAGGAATTCGAAGCGCTCGCACCGCTCGTGGACGGCCGGTCGCCCCCGGAGTGCCTGTATCGCACCGATGCCGTCGGCTGGATTCTGAATCGCATCCTGACCGACGAAGGCGGCACGACCTCAGCAACCAGCAACTTTGGGCCCCACGCCCCCGAACTCTTCGATCCCACTCGCACAGCACGAAAGGCATACCGATGCACCCGCCCATCGCAGCAATCGCAAATCACGATCGCTTCTACGTGAACCTTTCCAGCGTCCCGCCCGGCCAGAACCGGTGGCTGATGGAGGAAACCGACTTCACTTCCGAGGACGAAGCACGCGCCTGGGCAGCAGAGGAGGTCAGCTCCTCGGCGCAGATTTCCGGCTCCGCGTGGGACTTCCGCGCCGAACTCTGGCGCATCCCAGCAGGCGCTCGCCTCGACAAGAAAGACGAAACAGAACAACGCGCGCAAGCTCTCGCGCACGCAACCTGGGACCACCTCGCCAAGGCCGTGGTGTGGACCGATGGCGTCCCCGACGACTGGTACAACGACGACGACGCGGACGAGCCCGAGACCGGCCGATAACAGTGAGCGCGCGGAAACACTGATCACATTGAAGGAATGGGCCGCTCTACACGGACGCAACTACGGTTCGATTCGCAACAACTGGTTGGGCCGTCCCGACTTTCCGAAACCCAACAACCCACTCACGCACGGGCCTGGGTGGAGGCACTCCCGCCCAGGAGTTCGACCGCGACGAATTCGACGCCTTCGCAGAACGTTGGGAAGCCGCCACGCGACCAGCACCGTTGGCGATGCACGACGGACCCGAGGAATATCGAACCGTGGTCGCAATCGCCCGATTGCTCGGCCTCGACGGCAAGGCCGTTACCCAGTGCCGCGAGATCGCCGATGAACCAGTCGACCGCACTGCCCGCTGCGCACATTCCGTCCATCACACCCGCGGTGTGATCGAGGTGCTCAGCAAACGACACAGCATGGCGCTCCCGCGCAATTCCCTACCACCTGGGTAGGCACCGTCTCCGCACCCAACGAAGGCGGTACCGTTGTCGAACACCCATTGCGGACCTCGTCACCAAGGTGCAGCCGGTCTTTCAGCGTAGTTGCGGGATCAGCAGAACGGTTGAAACGGTACTTCGGGCAGCATGGTCTGCCACTCCTCCGCCGTGATCAGTCCTGCCGAGTCCGCGCAGATCGCCGCGCGTACCGATTCGACAGACACAGTTGGATCAGGCGGTGGCATGGGTTCTTGCCACTCGTAGACCATCCCGTCCTGCGTGGTCACGATGAACGTCTCGCCCTCGTCGGCGACCGCAATCGAGGAAGTTGCGGCGCCCGCGGCCTGGAGTTCGTACTCACTGCTGCCCGCCGACACCGAATCCACTGGGTCTGAGAGGCCGACACCGAAAAACTCATACACACTGATGCGGCCCGCGCCCTTAGTGATCCCTGCGGCGAATCCGGGGGCGCCCGCTGCCAGTCTGGTGCTCACACCCGCCATAAGCACACCAATTACCTCCTGCTGGTCAGTGACCAGCTCGGTGTAATCACGCGCTGTCACGATGACGAGCACCGGCTTGAAGGGTGTTTCGGACAATCTTGGGAATGAGATGTCCGTGATTCCCTGCGGCCGAGGCGACCCGCCCGCACTGTCCGGCATGGTGTCGCCCGGCACGGCCAACACGATCGGGGCGAGCACTCGTAGGTGACCCGTCGCATGATCGCGTTCCCAGAGTTCGACGCCCGATGCATCTGACCTGACCGCAGCGAGCTGCCGACCGTCCGCGCTGTAGTCGACCGCGAGCGCGGCGTTGAGGGCATCAGCCCGCTGCCATGTCCGACCGTCGAAGCGCCAACGGATCACCCCGGCGTCGCTGGCAGCGGCCAGCTCGGTCCCCGTCGGATCCCACGCCAGATCACGAACAGACCCGGTCGGCCCCGGCAATCTAAGGATTTGTTCGGGTGCATCGACATCGACCAGGACCACTTCGGTCCCCGCAGCGGCGGCCAGCAGATGGGTGCGAGGCCGAAACGCGATCGCACTGATTCGCCCGCCCAGCACCGGCGCATCGACCTGGGCGTAATGGGTGCCGTCTCGCGGGCGGCGGCGGTCGGTGACCTTGATCGTGGTGCCGTCGGTCAACGCCAGAAGCGACGAATCTTGGGTCACTGCGGCGGCATTCACCTTGATGCCGCTACGCCATCGACGCGCCCCATCCCATCGCTGCTCGATCAGGTTCGCGACGTCTTCGCGCGCAGACACCTCGTAACTGGCCAAAGCGAGCTGCAGGTCCAACGGATCGGGGTCCCTCATGGCGCCGTGGCGTTCGGCTGCTTGGGCTAACGTCCCCGACCAAATCGCCTGGCGTTCAACCACCGCTTCGGATCGTGCCCGCACTACCAGCACGACCGTACCTACCAACAGCACGACGACGAGAAGCACAGCACCGGCCCAGATCTGGCGGCGGCGGACCTGGCGGCGTTCGCGCAGAGCCTGTTGATGTTCTCGCTCGCGCTCTGCCGCATGGTGGGCGGCGCTCGCCGCGACGAATTCACTCTCGGCCACAGTGAGGCAACGGCGCTGACCTGGGTCGGTCTGCCAGCGTTGATACTCCGCGGTGCGCGCGGGACTGAGTAAGGTCGACGGGTCGGCCGGGTCCCACATGCGGGTGAGTTCAGCCAATCGCAGGTGCAGCGCGTGGCCTGCGGCGTCCTCGTCGATCCAGTCCCGCAACCGTTTCCACGCGTGCAGCAACGCTTCGTGGGTGATCTGCACACCGTCATCGGTCGTTGTCAACAGTCGAGCGGTGACGAACTCGCCGATCACCAGCTCAGTTGTTTCGCGGCCGACATCGGGCCAATCCAGTTCGGTCGGCCGGATCAGGATCCGAACCAACCCGGTGTCACCGCGGCGCGCTGCCCGGGCGAACAGCCGCTCTGCTGCCCTGCGTTGATCCGCGTCCAGTTCATCCCAGACGTTCTCCGCCGATCTCCCAATCGCCTCCCGGATCCCGCCGGTACTGCGGTAGTGCGCCACGGTGAGCTGCGTCATCGTCCTGCGCTTGGCCCAAGTCCGGTCCAGGGCATGAGAGAGCAACGGCAAAGCACCGGGATCGTGCGCCCCACCACCGGCGACGGCGAGCTCGTCGAGTAGCACCTCCACCAGAGCGGGCTCGACACCTCCGAGCTTTTCGACGGGCTTGGTGATCGCCTCCTTCAACTGTTCTTTGCTCATGGGGCCGACCGGGACCGCGTCGGTGGTCAACGCTCGCTCCAGCGCGGGGATCGTGAAGGCGCGCGCGAAGAAGTCCACCCGCAGCGCGAACACCACCACGACACCGGTTTCGGTCAGATCGACCAGCCGCTGCACGAATTGTGCCGGTGACCACGCCGGACGGTCCTTCTTCGCGGATTCGGTGTAGGTCCACAGCTCCTCGGCTTGATCGACGATCAGGACCGCGCCCTGATCTCGATCACCGAGCGCCTCGAGCGCCTTGCTCAACGCGTCACCCGGGTCGGTGCCCGGAACCATCCGCCAGGCCGGGCGATTCAGCTTCGCCAACACAACCAGCAACCCCGCCTGCAACACCGACGACTTGCCCGACCCCGATGCCCCCGGCACACCGATCAGCAGCGGCCCCTCCCCCGTGAGCCCCGCGACAACCCGCGCACCGAGTTCAGCGACGAGATCGTCGCGACCGAAGAACAACTCAGCGTCTTCTGGCCGGTACGACTCGAGACCGCGATACGGCGAATTCTTCGGCCGGGTCGGGCGCGGGATGTCACGAACCCGGTTCGCCGCCGCCCACAACACCTCGAACTGATCAGCGGCACCACAAACCTCGAGCACCCGCGCGAGATGCGGGGCCGCGTCCCTCGCTGGAACAGCGGTGCCGCCGAACCACCCACTCAACGTCCCGTGAGAAACCCCGGAGGTCTTGGCGACCCGACGGATCGACAACCCGGACAGTTCCCTGACAGCTCGCATCACCATGCCGAACTGCTCTCGCGATTCGATCTGTGCCGCATCGAAATCCGGCGAGTCCCCGCCCCCATCGTTCACCCCGCCATTGAACACGACCGCCCCGGGCTTGATCCACCGAACGCACACCATGATCACCGCCCCCCGCGCGAGGGCGATCGCCGCTCCGCGTCACCTCCCGCACATGCCCGCCCGCGTTCCGCCGTTGCCGTCCCAACTTGCCGCTGCTCACCGGCATTATGGCGCTGACCTGGGCGTATGGACGTGTATGTATAGGCGGCGAACGCTGGACGCCCCCTCCGACCGCCGGTCAATCTGAACGAGCCGACCACCGAAAGCGGCGGCACCCAACCAGATTCCGCACCGCGGAGTCACCAGCAAGGAGGACCCGAGATGGGCTACAAGAAGGGCGATGAGGTCGTCGCCAACAAGGATCTCGGCGGCATCGTCCGCGATTCCGTCGGCGCTGGCAGCAAGGGAACCGTCACCGGTACCGACGCCTTCGGCAACCCCACCAAGGTTGCCTTCCGCGACGGCGACCGCACCAAGGAAATCCGCGTCAACGGCCGCGAAGTCCGCTGACCGATCGCGGGGGCTGGGCTCGCCGCCCAGCCCCCGCACCCCCTGTCGCCGACCGACGCCACCGCGCCGACGGCGTACCCGCACATCCCTCTACACCGTAGGAGTCGAAATGACGCTCGCACGAAACCTTGTCGGCAAAGCCATCCTCACCGCCGGAATCGGGCTCGCCCTGGCCGCGCCCACCGCCACCGCGGACCCCCTCGTCGACATCGTGCACACGATCGCTCAGGCAACCAACACCGGCTCCGCGCTGCCGCCCTGCACCCCCGGCACCGTGACCCACATCGGGTGCCAGCCGGGCTAGAGCTTCGTACCTCTCCCGAAGTAGATCCCAAAAGCGGTGCTGGATCACACGATCCAGCACCGCCCCACCCTCACCAACCGATCACCACAGGAGCCACAATGTTCAAATCCCTCGCCACAGCCGCCATGATCGCCCTCAGCGCCACCTTCGGCATCACCATCATCGAAAGCACCGCCGTCGTCGCCACCGCGCAAGCGCAGACCGGCGGTCTGGAATTCCGCTTCGACACCGAGCACGAATGCCGGGCGTTCGAAAGCTACCAGATCGGTCAGGGCTGGCACCTCGTCCGAGGATGCCACCACTCTCCCGGATACAACGGGTGGGCGCCCGGCTGGTACACCATCCTGACCTCCTGATTTCCACACCCTTACCCCAGCTCTAGCTGTCGGCTTGGTCGGATCAGGACAACTCCGATCCGACCAAGCCGCCGGGCTACCAGCCCACTCTCCGTGTCACCTTCAAACCGCATACCGGACTCACGGCCGAGTCAGAGGCGTTCGCCGAAAGCGGCGCAGCGAACCTTCGCCGCCGTCGGCAGGGGCGCGCACCGCACGAGGAGCTCCCGCAAATTCGGGCCGCCGTTGGGCGCCATCGACTACAGCCGGACCTGGTCGGAGCACAAGGTCGTTGCCAATTCGGTACGCGATGCGGAGTGAGTGCAGTACGCGCTTACGCGACTGCGGATACAGCTTGGAGCCGGGCAGCGATGTCGTCCGGAACTATGACGTCGTAGTCATCCGGTCCGTTGATGATGAACCGCACGCCCGCGTCGACCAAGAGTTTCCTCTTGCCCTGTTCGTCCGCCATCTCCCAGGCATCGCGATATTTCTGACCGGTGTCAGTGTATGCCCATCCAGATGGACGACTCGGCTTGGCCTTGAGCTCATTTCTACGAGCTACGAGACGGGCCTTGCGGGTTACGTAGGCTTCTTCGTCCTCCTCATCCCAGCCGAGCGACGTATCACGTTCATTCTCCAGCCGTGAAATAGCAGCACGGACTCGCTGTAACTCCTCGGCGTGATCCTCCCCTGGAATCCAGGATTTGGTGGCGACATTGATGTCACCGACTTCTTGCAGGAAGACTCGTTCAACAATCTCTTCGACCTCAGCCGCCTTCTTGCTGATGCCAGGGCACGGCCTTTCCAGCTTCTGATTGGTGCACCTGTAGTACCGATATCGTGGTGCCTCATCCTCATTCCGGAACGTCGCAACATGTGTTGCCGAGGCTTCGCATCGGCCGCAGAACGTTACCCCCAAGAGTGGCGATGCACCATACTTTCGATAAGGCGAACGTCGGCGCGCCATGATCGCCGCCTGCAGCGTAGCCCATTCCTCTCTGTCGAAAACCGGGTCGGCAATGATAAGCGGCGAACCGTCCGGGTTGAACATCGGTTTCCTGTTGTGAAGTTTCTGCCCCAACAATGCCGGGGAAGTCAGCAGATTCGAAACCGACGATGGCGACCAAACTTCACCGACACCGTTCTTGATAGGTTGCCCGATCGACAGTCGCCACCGGTCTTTCGCCGTGAGCTCTTTTCGAGCATTCAGTTTGGCCCAAACACCTTTGATCGTATCCTCGCCCTCAACCATCCAGCGTCGCATCTCATGAAGAACCGAACACATGTACTCATCGAGCTGAAGCACCTTCCGGGGATTGCCGTCCAAGATCACCTTCGTGGTGACATAGCCGTAGGTCGGAACCCCGCCGGGCCACGCTCGGGTGTAGCGCCTGGTCTCGTGGCTCTCGGCAATTCGCGCACGAATCCGCGCGAGCTCCTTGGCCGGACCGAGCGCTTTGGCGTGGGCGATCAACCTACCTTCTGGCGTGCGGAGGTCGAGCGAAGGGTCGTCGAGAACGACGAGGGTCTTTCCCCACTCGAGAACCTTGAATACGAACGCCAAGAAATGCACGTCATTTCGGGATAGCCGGTCCTGGGTTGTCACCCATAGCTCATCCCAGCGGTCGCGCCTTTCCTCATTCAGCCACTGGCCGAGGTCGGGGCGGTCGAACATGTCGACATCGCCGGAGACCGAGCGATCAACCGCGTGACCGACGACGGTCACTGGACGCAACCGAGACTCCTCTTCGCGGCGCATCTCCAGCTTGGCATGCTGCCGCTCGATCGAGTCGGTAGTCCTCTCCTTGCGATCGAGACTGATCCGCTCGGCGTAAAGCACATTAACCACGGTGAGGCAGTATTGCCGCAGGTCAGAGCATTTGTCAAACGGGCGTCATCGGTTCACCCATGCCCATGAACACGATGTTGGACAAACGGCCGGGCCCACCGTGCACCTCGCCGTCGCGCAGGGCGGCGGCCGCGGCGCGCACCTGGTCGACGATCTCGGCGGTCGACAGATTACGGGTGAGCCCCGCCTGCCCGGTCGCACAGAACGGGCACGCCATGCCGCAGCCCGCCTGGCTGGAGATGCACAGCGTATTGCGGTCGGGGTAGCGCATGAGCACGCTCTCGAGCAGCGTGCCGTCGTGGGCGCGCCAGAGCGTTTTGCGGGTGTCGCCCTCGTCGCAGGCCAGGTGACGCACCACGTCGAGCAGCGGCGGAAACAGCGTCTCGCCCACCTTCTCGCGCACGTCGGCGGGCAGATCGGTCATCTGCGCCGGATCGGACTGCAGGCGGCCGTAGTACTGGCGCGCCAGCTGATCGGCACGGAACTTCGGCAGGCCCAGCTCCTGCACCGCGGCCTTGCGCTCGTCCGCGTCGAGGTCGGCGAGGTGGCGCGGCGGCATACCGCGACGCGGGGCATCGAACACGAGGGGCAGGGAGGTGGCCATAATTCCTCCATTGTCCCAAACGCCGCGACCGGGCCGCCACGCCGGGCGCCGTTATCGAGAAGATGCGTGCAGCGGTGATAGCGGTCGGCCATGATCGAGGTATGTCCACGAACGCAGAATCAGGCACGCCACCGGCGCGCGAGCCTGAGCCCGAGCCCACCGCCGGCCGAGAACCCGAGCATGCGCCGACCAAGCACACACCCGTCAAGCGACCGAAGCCGGACGCGCTGGTGCGGTCGCGCACCGGCTACACGTGGATGGCGCTGCTCGCTGCCGCGATCTTCGGGATCATTCTGCTGATCTTCATCCTGCAGAACCTCGACAAGGTGCAGGTGACGCTGCTGTTCTGGAGCTTCTCGCTACCGCTGGGAATCATGGTGCTGCTGTCGGTGATCCTCGGCGCACTGGTGATGGGGCTGGTCGGCGGCATCCGCATCCTGCAGTTGCGCCATGCCGCCCGGCAACCCTGAGAACCTCAGATCAACGCGCTGAGCACCAGCCACGACACGAACGCCGAGGGCAGCATCGAATCGAGCCGGTCCATGATCCCGCCGTGCCCTGGCAGCAACGTGCCCATGTCCTTGATGCCGAGTTCGCGCTTGATCTGCGATTCGATCAGGTCGCCGAGGGTCGCCACGACCACCAGGCCGACGCCGAGCACCACACCGATCATCGAGTTGGCCTCGAGCAGCAGGGTGACGGTGAGCAGACCACCGATCACGCTGAACACCAGCGAACCGCAGAACCCTTCCCACGACTTCTTCGGGCTGATCGCGGGCACCATCGGATGCCTGCCGAACAGCACGCCTGCGACGTAACCGCCGACATCGGAGCAGACGACGAGGATCATGAACGTGAGCACCCGCAGGTTGCCGTCGGGTTCGAGCAGCAGCAGCGTCGAGAAGGCCGCGAGCAGCGGGATCCAGGACAGCGTGAAGATCGCGATCGCGGTGTCGCGCAGGAAGTTCCGTGGCGCGGTACTCAGGCCGTGATCGAACAGGCGCCAGACCATGCAGGTCAGCGCGGTCGCGGCGAACGCACCGAGCACCCCGCTCGCACCCCACGGCCAGCCGAGCCAGAACACCGCCTGTCCGCCGACGAGCAACGGGATGCGCGGTACCAGGACGTCGGCTTCGCGCAGCCGCTTGGTGACCTCCCACATGGCCACGCCGACACCGACACCGGCGACGCCGATGAACACCTTCGGGACGAACAACAGGATCGCGATCAGCGACAACCCGAGGCCCAAGCCGACCGCCAGCGCCGCGGGCAGGTTGCGACCCGCCCGCGATGCCGGAGCCTTCGGCTGTTCCTGCGGCACGGCCGCGCCGGGTTCGTCCCCTGCCACGGCCGCACCGGTCGGCTCGACCGTGTCCGGCGGCGATTCCGGTTCCGGTGCCGCACCTGTGGCGGCGGCGTCTTCGGCCACGATTGTCCCGTCGCTCAACTCGTCGTTCCGTTCATCCCCCGCACGAGCGGGACTGGCGAGATCTGCGCTCAGACCTCGAGCAGTTCGGCTTCCTTGTGCTTGACCAGCTCGTCGATCTGGCCCACGTACTTGGCGGTGGTCTTGTCGAGCTCCTTCTCGGCGCGCCCGACCTCGTCCTCGCCCGCTTCACCATCTTTCTGGATCCGGCCGAGTTCTTCCATCGCCTTGCGACGGACGTTGCGGATCGAGACCTTGGCGTCCTCACCCTTGCCCTTGGCCATCTTGACCATCTCGCGGCGCCGCTCCTCGGTGAGCTGCGGGACCGTGATGCGCAGGATGTCACCGTTGTTGGTGGGGTTCACGCCGAGATCGGAGTTGCGGATGGCGTTCTCGATCGGGCCGAGCTGGCTCTGCTCGTAGGGCTTGATCACCACCATGCGCGGCTCGGGCACGGTGATGCTGGACATCTGGGTGATCGGCGTCGGCGTGCCGTAGTAGTCGACCAGGACCCGGGTGAACATGCCCGGGTTGGCGCGCCCGGTGCGGATGCTGCCCAGATCGTCCTTCGCTACCGAGACGGCCTTCTCCATTTTCTCCTCGGCATCGAAGAGCGCTTCATCAATCACGACCGGTTCCTCCACAGCGTCGTCATCGTCATCGTCCGCGAGTGCGGGGTCAGGACCGAACCAAGGTGCCGATGGGTTCACCGGCGACCGCACGAGCAATATTGCCCTTGATCAACAGATTGAACACCAGCATCGGCATCTGGTTGTCCATGCAAAGGCTGAAAGCGGTGGCATCGGCCACCTTCAGACCCTTCTCGATCACTTCCTTGTGGGTGATCTCGGTGAACATGCTTGCGTTGTCGTCGACCCGTGGGTCGGCGTCGAACACACCGTCGACGGCCTTGGCCATCAGCACCACGTCGGCGCCGATCTCGAGCGCACGCTGGGCCGCGGTCGTGTCGGTGGAGAAGTAGGGCATGCCCATGCCCGCACCGAAGATCACCACGCGCCCCTTCTCCAGGTGCCGCTTGGCGCGCAGCGGGAGGTACGGCTCGGCGACCTGGCCCATCGTGATGGCGGTCTGCACGCGCGTATCCACCCCCTGCTGCTGCAGGAAGTCTTGTAGCGCAAGGCTGTTCATCACGGTGCCGAGCATGCCCATGTAGTCCGAGCGGGCGCGTTCCATGCCGCGCTCCTCGAGCTCGGCGCCGCGGAAGAAGTTGCCGCCACCGATCACCACGGCCACCTGCACGCCGGTCTCGACGATCTCGGCGATCTGTTCGGCCACGGTCTGCACGACATCGGGATCGAGCCCGACACCACCGCCACCGAACATCTCCCCACCCAGCTTCAGCAGCACCCGGCGATATCCAGGGCGGTCGTTACCCGGGTCGGTCATGGGTGTTCGTCTCCTTCGGCGAGGTGAGATCGGTTCGAACTGCGGGCGCGCGGAGCAGGCCGCACAGCAAGGCAGAGCGGCATCCATCCTGCCTTATCCGGTTACCGCCACCACACAAGACCCCCTCGCGCGCGGCCCGCGCCGGGTCGGTCCGCGCGTCGGCGGCACACGGCAAAACGCCCCCGATGCTCAGCGCATCGGGGGCGTCGGATGGCCTGATCAGGCCTGGCCGACCTCGAAGCGCGCGAAACGCTTCACGGTCACGCCGGCGTCCTCCAGAAGGGCCTTGACGGTCTTCTTGGAGTCGGTGACGGCGGCCTGCTCGAGCAGGACGACATCCTTGAAGAAGCCGTTGACGCGGCCTTCGACGATCTTCGGCAGTGCGGCGTCGGGCTTGCCCTCTTCGCGCGCGGTCTGCTCGGCGATGCGGCGCTCGTTCTCGACGGTCTCCGCGGGCACCTCGTCGCGGGTCAGGTACTTCGCCTTGAGCGCGGCGACCTGCATGCCCGCGGCGCGAGCGGCCTCGGCGGCGGCGTCGCCTTCACCCTCGTACTCGACCAGCACGCCGACGGCGGGCGGCAGGTCCGAAGCACGCTTGTGCAGGTAGGTGGCGACCGGGCCGTCGAAGGACACGACGCGACGCAGTTCCAGCTTCTCGCCGATCTTGGCGGCCAGCGCCTGCACGGCCTCGTCGACGGTGCTGTTGTCCAGCTTCAGCGCCTTGAGGGCGTCCAGATCGGCCGGCTTGGCAGCGGCGGCCGCGGTGACGATCGCGTCGGCCAGCTCCTGGAACTCGGCGTTCTTGGCGACGAAGTCCGTCTCGGAGTTGATCTCGATCATGACGCCGTCCTTGGCGATGACCAGACCCTCGGCGGTGGCGCGCTCGGCACGCTTGCCGACATCCTTGGCGCCCTTGATGCGCAGGACCTCGACGGCCTTGTCGAAGTCGCCGTCGGACTCGGCCAGCGCGTTCTTGCAGTCCATCATGCCGGAGCCGGTGAGCTCCCGGAGCCGCTTCACATCAGCAGCGGTGTAGTTCGCCATCGGGGGCGAGCCTCCTCGTGTGTGGGGTGCTTGGGTGTTAACACCACCTTGCCGACCGCTTCTGAACTCAGAAGGGCCGGCAAGGTGAACGTAGAGCTACCGATCAGCTCAGAAGTCGGCCGGGGTGTGCTGGGCCGGGTCGGCCTTCACCTCGGCAGCGGCTTCGGCCGGGGTCTCGGCGGCCGGGGCCTCGGCGGCGGGGGCTTCAGCGGCCGGGGTCGCCTGAGCCAGCAGCTCCTGCTCCCACTCGGCGAGGGGCTCGCCTGCGCCGGCTTCGGGCTTCGAATCGCCGGAAGCGCGGCCCGCGCGGGCCTGCACGCCCTCGGCCACCGCGGAGGCGACGACCTTGGTGAGCAGAGCGGCGGAACGGATCGCGTCGTCGTTACCCGGGATCGGGTAGTCGACCAGGTCGGGATCGCAGTTGGTGTCCAGGATCGCGATGACCGGGATGTTCAGCTTGCGAGCCTCGCCGACGGCGATGTGCTCCTTGTTGGTGTCGACGACCCAGATGGCCGAGGGCACCTTGGCCATGTCGCGGATACCACCGAGGGTGCGATCCAGCTTGGTCATCTCACGCGTGAGCATGAGGATTTCCTTCTTGGTGCGACCCTCGAAGCCACCGGTCTGCTCCATGGCCTCGAGCTCCTTCAGGCGCTGCAGGCGCTTGTGGACGGTCGAGAAGTTGGTGAGCATGCCACCCAGCCAGCGCTGGTTGACGTAGGGCATACCGACGCGAGTCGCCTCGGCCGCGATCGACTCCTGTGCCTGCTTCTTGGTGCCGACGAAGAGAACGGTGCCACCGTGGGCGACGGTCTCCTTGACGAACTCGTAGGCCTTGTCGATGTAGGTCAGCGTCTGCTGCAGGTCGATGATGTAGATGCCGTTGCGGTCGGTGAAGATGAACCGCTTCATCTTCGGGTTCCACCGACGAGTCTGGTGCCCGAAGTGCGCGCCGCTGTCGAGCAGCTGCTTCATAGTTACGACAGCCATAGCTCCCGTACCCTCTTTCGTTGCCGGTTGACGCAGCCGATCGGCGATCGACTGCCCTGGCGCCACCGAAACCACCGGACCCGATCGATGTGATCGGGACCAGCCGGCGATTTCACTGTTCATCCGCTGGAGAACTCGCGCTGACATGCCCTCGCGGACCGTCTGCGTTGCGAGCGACGACCGGATGGACGAGCACGGGTGGCGCGCGAAGTCGGTCCGTGCCGAGCACACGTGTTGCTGCTGAGCACAAACCGCTCGTTCAGTCTACGCGGCGACGGGCCAGGGCCGAAATCGGCCCTGCTCGCCGACCGGGGATTTTCGTGGTGAAGTGCGCGATATCCACATGTGCCGGAGTTGTCCACAATCGGGAAATCGTTGTCCCGCTCAGGGATCGCGGGGTCGACAGTTGTGCCATGAACACATTGACGCGTGTCCTGATCACCACCTTTCCTCTCCTCTGCGCGGTGGGTGTAGCGGCGCCGGCGGCCGGTCATCCAGCACCGGTGTGTGCTGTCCTCGCGCAACCACCGGGTGACGGGGAGGTCGTTTCCCCACGGTCCCGAGCGGCGGCACCGGGCTCGGTGCCTGCCGCACCGCCTCCGCCTGATGAGAGAGCGGCGCCTGGGCCCGTCGTTGTGATCGTGGTGCCGGGCCCGATCGCGTCACGGCCTACCGGGGTCGACGCTGCCGGCAGCCCGTGTGCCACGGCGGGCGCCGAGGGAGGTGTTGGTGCCGGGATTCCGGCGGGGTGTGACGGTGTCGAAGGTCCGGTCGACGGCGGCGAGCGGGTGCCGGTGCGGCGACCCGGTGCCTGTGGCAAGGCACCGATGCTGCGGCCCGGGGAGATGCCGAAGGGGTCGCTGGTTCCGGCGCCGGTTCCGGTGCGGGTGACCGTGCACGATCTCGGATCGGCGGCGCCTGCCCAGCAGCGGGCGCGGCCGGAGAAGGATCGGGGTTCCGCGCCGGAGCTCGAGATCCGGGTGCGCGGCGGGAGCGGTTCGGCGGCCGACCTGCCTGCCGCGTTGCGCGAACTCGTGCGCGTGCTGGTGCCTCAGCGCGCGCCCGCACCACGACTCCATCGCTGAGGCGCTCGACGATGGCGAGCCGGGTTCGTCCGTATGCCTGGATTTCGGGTGCCGTCCTCGTGCTGACGATGGTCGCGGGTGGGGCGGCGCCGGTCGGGGCGGTGGAAACCGGACCGTTCGGTTGGCCGCTGCGCCCACGTCCGGCGGTGGAACGGCGGTTCGACAAACCGGAGCGCAATTGGTTGCCGGGTCATCGCGGGGTCGACCTGGCAGGCGCCGAAGGTCAATCGGTTCTGGCAGCGGGCGAAGGGATCGTCGTCTTCGCGGGCACGGTCGCCGGGAAACCTGTGGTGTCGATCGACCACGAGGGTGGTCTGCGCACCACATACGAACCCGTGCAGGCGCAGGTAAAAGTAGGAGTCCGGATAAGTCGCGGCACCCCGATCGGCACCCTGGTTGCCGGGCACGAGGGCTGCCCGGTACCGGCCTGCCTGCACTGGGGTGTCCGCCGCGAATCCAGCATCCACAGCCGCCGCGAATACATCGACCCCTTGGGTCTGCTGCACGAAGTCCCGGTACGCCTCGAGCCGCTGAACCGGGCACTGTGACCTCGACGACCCGGCACGGAGCCGCAGGGAATACCGGCCACAATCGATACTGTGCCCGCAGAATCAACGCCCTTCACCTATCCCGACGTCGGCGCGACCCGCGCGACCACGCTGCCTGCCGGTTACCACCGGTTCAGGCTCCGGCGACCGATAGGACGGGGTCGCGAGCTGTTCGATCGGGCCGGGACTCACATCCTCGCCTTCGGGATGCAGAAGGGAGTCGGCATTTTCCAGCGCGCCGATTCCGAAACAGCAAGGGAGGGGACCGAATTGACGGTCCGTCTCGGCGCCGGGCCGCTCGGCATCAATGCGCCGTGCCGGGTGGTGTACGTGCTCGACGAACCGAACCGCCGCGGGTTCGCCTACGGCACGTTGCCCGGGCATCCCGAACGGGGCGAGGAGTTGTTCGCGGTCGAATACGACCCGGCCGACGACACGGTGTACGGGCTGGTCACCGCGTTTTCGACACCCGCCGCGTGGTACACCCGCCTGGGCGGGCCGGTCGCGCGCCTGCTGCAACACTGGTTCGCCCGCCGCTACCTCCGCACATTGCCGAGCAATACCGAAAACTGACCCACGCGGGCCGGTCGTCAGAGGAAGGCGCTAAGCACGTCGGCTTCCGCGGTCATCTGGTCGCGCTGGTCCACCGCACCGAGGCGGTCGTATTCCCCTGCGGTGATGCGTCTTTCGTTGATCTCGTGGCGGACGATCTCGACGATGTCGTCCTCGGTGAGTTCCCGGCGGCGGGCTTCGGCGGCGCCGAGGCCGACGGCACTGTCTTCCAGCGCACCGGCTTTCGCGTCGCCGACGTCGACCGCCTCGGCGTTGTCGATCGCGGCCAGGGCTGATCGCAGCGCCGAGACCGCGCTGCGATCCCTGGCTTTCATCGCGGGCTTCAGTGCGGTGCGCAGGCGATCCCGCAACGCGGTGAGGGGCTGGTCCGGTGATCCTGCGGTCATGAGAGTCGACTCTAATTGCCTGTTCGGTACCCGTCGATCGAGTTCCTGTGGCCGACTGGGCGGTTGTTCGATCGGCGTCATGATGCGTATCGGCCACCGACCAGGACCTCGGCTACGGCGATGAGGACGACGAGCGTGACCACGAGGGTGGTGATCGACACCAGCCGGTGTCCGCCCGCCGAGCGGCCCCCGCCGAGCGACCGACCGCGATACCAGCCCAGACCGGCGAGCAGCACGGCCGCGGTGGCGGCGGCGCAGGGAAAAACGATCCACATGCCGTCCTCGGTGGTCGCCTCGTGCGCGAAGAGCAGCGCACAGACAGCCGCGCCCAGGGCGGTGCGCCGCCACGCGAGCGCGGTGCGTTCCATGGCGAGGGTCGGCGCGGTCACGACAGTACGACCGCCACACAGACGAGTACGGCGATCACCGCGACGCCGACCGACAGCACCGGCACCAGCACCGTGCCCGGCAACGGCCCACCGGCCAGCATCGCGCGATTCACCCGACGCCAGTGCCGATACGCGCCCACCGCGACGGCCAGTGACATCACCAGGCAGGCCAGCGTGATCACACCGGCGAACCCCGCCAATCGCGGTGGCTGAACAAGGGTGTGCACCGCGACGCCGCCGGCGAGCAGGCCGAGTGCGGTCCTGATCCACGCCAGAAATGTCCGCTCGTTGGCGAGCGTGAACCGATAGTCGACCTCACCCTCCCCGTCCTCGGATTCGGCCCCGACCTCGGGCAATGTCATCCCATCACCTCCGCCACCCATCATGCGCCCCCGACAGCCCATCCCCGGTGAAGCGACCAGTGTGCCTGACCGGTTTCACGTCCTCGAGTCGGTGCTGTGCGCCATCGATGGTGTCGTGCTCACCGACGCGCTTCCCATCGGTGCCCGGCAACGACGCTGGATCGCCGAGGAGCTCATCGTCCGCACAATGTGCAACGCTCGCGGCCAACGGCCGATCAGGCTGAGAGTCGGCAACCGACAGGTCGAGTATTCGGGTCGAATGTGCTTGTTCACCGCGGTTGGGTGTCGACGTGGCATCGCGGGATGCGGCGCCGGCGTAGCGATCATGCGCGGGGATGGGCTTGGTCGTGGACTCGTTTGAGGCGTTCGACGGAGACGTGGGTGTAGAGCTGGGTGGTCGCCATGCTGGCGTGGCCGAGGAGTTCCTGAACCACGCGCAGGTCGGCGCCGCCTTCGAGGAGGTGGGTGGCGGCGGTGTGGCGCAGGCCGTGGGGGCCCATGTCGGGGGCGCCGGGGATGGCGGCGACAACGTCGTGGACGACGGTCCGCGCCTGGCGTTGGTCGAGGCGGCGGCCACGCTGGCCGAGGAACAGTGCGCGACCGGAACGCTCGTTGGCCAGGGCGGGGCGGCCGGCACGCAGCCAGGCGACAAGGGCCGCCTCGGCCGGAGCACCGAAGGGCACCGAGCGCTCCTTGTTGCCTTTGCCGAGTACCCGGACGAGTTGGCGTTCACGGTCGATGTCGTCGAGGTCGAGGCCGCACAGTTCGCTCACCCGGATGCCCGTGGCATACAACAGCTCCACGATCAACCGGTCACGCAGGGCCATCGGGTCCTGCTGTGCCGCACCGGATTCCGCCGCGTCCATTGCCTGTGCGGCCTGCTCACGACCGAGCACCGCAGGCAGCACACGGTGCGCCTTGGGGGCCTGCAACCGCAGCCCCGGATCGATGTCCAGCCGCCCCGTCTCGGTGAGCCACGCGGTGAAAGTCCGTGCCGCCGAGGCTCTTCGCGACAGCGTGGTCCGCGCTGCCCCACCGGCTGCCAGCTCGGCCAGCCACGACCGCAACACTCCCAGATCGAGTTCCCGCAAAGCCGCATCCGCCGACCGCGCGTACAGATGCTCGAGCAGAGACCGCACATCCCCCACGTAAGCCCGCACCGTATGCGCCGACCGATTCCGACCCAGCCGCAGATGCCGCCCGAACTCCCCGAGCAAAGCAGTCAAATCCTCGGGCAACACGTCCATCCCCCAACCGTCACCCCTCCCCCTCCTTCACGCAACCCACCACGCCGCACACCCTCACACACCACCTACACCTCTGAGTCGACGAGTGGCAGCGGCGGTGACCCGAGCGATCACACCGCCGACAAGCACCGCCTCCTCGGACACGTCGCTCTCGCGCTTCCACATTCCGCCCGCGCCCACACGTCGACCAGGCACCGCCGCTATCCCGATAGGGGGATATCGGCGCCTAGGACGCTGCGGTCACCTGGCCGACGAGGCGGCAGCACCGCCCTCGCCCTCGAGGCCCTGCACTGGTACCAGCGCCCATCCATCCAGGCATGGACTGGCGCCCTCCCGCTCAACAGCCGCACCGCCCCGGGCCGCCAGATACCCGAATGGCGAGACCACCAACGCCCAGCTGTCCGCTACCGGACGTACACCCCTATTCCTCGCAAATCAGGGTCGCTCGGCTGGTCCGCGGGTAGTGATGTCCGACATGGACGGAGCTCGACGAGCCGGTTATCCCGGGCGCCGGGTGCGGAACCACCCCTCGGAATCGCAGCCGACCAGGTCGGCCAGTTCCAGGCTGGGGAGGACGGCGCGGACGGTGGCCAGGTCGAGGCCGCACTGGCCGGCCAGGTCGCGGGGTTGGCGGGAGCCGATGGTGGGGAGGGCGGCGTAGACCTCGGCTTCGGCGCCGCGTAGGTGGTGGGCCGGGTCGGTGGGCACGCCTTCGCCGACGGGGAGGCGCAGGGGGCCCGCTTCCTCGACGACGTCTTCGGCGCGGGTGACCAGCAACGCCTCGCCTTCGCGGATCATGCGGTGACATCCCACCGACGACGCCGACCCGACCGGGCCGGGAACCGCCATGGCCGGGCGACCGAGGCGGCGCGCCCATTTCACGGTGTTCCTTGCGCCGCTGCGCAATCCGGCTTCCACTACGAGTACGCCATCTCCCAGGGTGGCGATGAGCCGGTTGCGGGCCAGGAACTGATGCTTCTGGGCGGCGACGCCGGGTGGGTATTCGCTGACGACCAGACCGCTGTCGGCGATGGCGGCGAGCAACCGGTCGTGCTGGGCGGGGTAGGGGCGGTCGACGCCGCAGGCCAGGACAGCGACGGTGGGCCCGCCGACGGCGAGTGCGGCCCGGTGGGCGACCGCGTCGATACCGAAGGCCGCACCGGACACGATGGTCCAGCCGCGTCCGGCCAGATCACAGGCGATCTCGCCGGCCACCTGCATCCCGTACCCGCTGCTGCATCGTGAACCGACCACTGCCACAGCGCGTTCCGATGCGGTACGCAGCGACAGCGGTCCGCGCGCCCACAGCACGAGAGGCACGGCGGCTTCCCGATCGCGGTCGGTGTCGAGCTGGTCGAGACCGAGCATTCGCCAGCCTGGCCACTCGTCGTCATCAGGCGTGATGACCCGGCCACCGATTCGCTGTATGGCCTCGAGATCTCTGGCAGCCGAGTCTATTTCACGCCGCGCGGCGGTGGGACCGCGCAATGCGGCAGGCAACTCGTGCTCGCGCACCGCCCGCGCCGCCTCGCAGACCCCGACCGAGGCGATCAGCGCCGACAAAGGCGCACACGGACCCTGCACCACCCGAGACAGGTACACCCACGCCAGCCGACGTTCATCGACATCGAGGTCGACGGTGCCCACCGCGCTCGGCCCCGTCACTGCCCGCCCCGCTGACGGAAGTTCAACGACGACAGCACATCCTGCACGCTGGGCAGCTCCCCACCGCGCAGATCGCAAACCGTCCAGGCCACGCGCACCGCCCGGTCGGCACCGCGCGCCGACATCCGCCCCAACCGCAGCGCGGTCTCGATCGGCGCGATCGCGTCGGCGGGCAATCGGAACCGTTGACGCAGAATGTGACCCGGCACTTCGGCATTGGTCGCCCAACCGTCCGCGCTCCACCGCTCCGCGGCACGTGCCCGAGCTTCGGCAACCCGTGCCGCGACGACAGCACTGGTCTCGGAATGCTGGTCACCGAAAGCGGCCCCCGCCTGACCACGCATCTGCACCCAGATGTCGATGCGATCGAGCAGTGGACCCGACAGTTTGCCGAGATAGCGGCGGCGAGCGAGAGGCGCGCAGATGCAGTCGACATCACGGGCGGGCGCACACGGACACGGATTCGCCGCAAGCACGAGCTGGAACCGCGCCGGATAGCGAGCCACACCGTCACGCCGGGCGATCCGCACCTCGCCCTCTTCCAGCGGAGTACGCAGTGCCTCCAGCACTTTGGTGCCGATCTCGGCGCATTCGTCGAGGAACAGCACTCCCCGATGCGCCCGGCTGACCGCACCGGGCCGGGCCATACCGGAACCACCGCCGATCATGGCGGTCACCGATGTCGAGTGATGGGGCGCTACGAACGGCGCGAGCGTCATCAACGGTTGTTCGGCCGTCAACGATCCCGCCATCGAATGAATTGCCGTCACCTCGAGCGACTCGGCCTCCGACAGCGGCGGCAGCAACCCCGGAAGACGTTGCGCCAACATGGTTTTACCGATCCCCGGTGGTCCCGTGAGCAGAAGATGGTGACCACCCGCCGCAGCCACCTCCAGCGCCCAGCGCGCCTCGTCCTGGCCGACGACATCGCTGAGGTCCCCACACGGCACCTGGACGCCCGGCACCACACCGTCGGGTTCCAGCAGGGTCCCTTCACCCCGCAACCAGGCGACCACAGCGCGCAGACTCGTCGCACCGAGCACCTCGACGCCCTCGACCAGTCCGGCTTCGGCCACCGCCTCGGCGGGCACCACGACGGTCGGGCAGCCCGCATTGCGTGCCGCGATCACGGCGGGCAACACACCGCGAACCCGGCGTACCCGCCCGTCGAGGGCGAGCTCGCCCAGCAGCACGGTTTTCACGAGCTTGTCGCCCGGCACCGCACCGGAGGCGTCCAGCACCGCCACGGCGAGCGCCAGATCGTAGACCGAGCCGACCTTCGGCAGCGTCGCCGGAGACAGCGCCAGAATCACCCGTCCGTCTGGCCACTTCTCCCCCGTATTCGCCACCGCGGAGCGCACTCTGTTGCGTGACTCCTGCAGGGCCGTATCGGGCAGCCCGACAAGATTCACCGACGGCAGGCCCTGGCCGATATCGGCCTCGATCTCCACCAGCTGCCCGTCGACACCGGTCACGGCCACCGACAGCGCCCGTCCGAGGGCCATCAGAACGCCCCTGTCAGGTGCTCGATCACCGGCTTGTGGCCGCGCGGGACGAGCACCGAGACCACGTCGAACCGGATGCGCCGCCACGGCCCGTCCTGTTCGGCCAGCCACAGCAACGCCAATCGCCTGATCCGCTGCTGTTTACCGAAGGTGACCGACTCGGCCGGGCTGCCGAAGCCGAGGCCGGACCGTGTCTTCACTTCCACGAACGCCGTCACCGATGGGTCCTGGACGATCAGGTCCAGCTCCCCGTACCGGCATCGCCAGTTGCGGGCGACGATCTGCATCCCGGCCTCGCACAGATACTGCGCGGCCAGCTTCTCCCCGTATGCGCCGAGCGCCTGTTTGTCAGTCACGCATGCAAGCGTGGTCCCGGCGCGGATCTACGCCGGGACCACGACCTGCGGAAACACAAAACCTGTGGATAACTCGCCCCTGGGGACAACTCCCCCTTATTCGGGCAAACGGAGGTCGGGCTTCTCCAGCTCCTCGATATTGACGTCCTTGAACGTGATCACCCGAACGTGCTTGACGAAGCGGGCGGGACGGTACATGTCCCACACCCAGGCATCGCTCATCCGCACTTCGAAGTAGACCTCGCCGTCGGCGTTCTGTGGCCGCAGCTCGACGGAATTGGCCAGGTAGAAGCGCCGTTCTGTCTCCACCACGTACGAGAACTGGCCGACGATGTCCTTGTACTCGCGGTACAACGACAGTTCCATCTCGGTTTCGTACTTCTCGAGGTCCTCAGCACTCATCGGGTGGGACATCCTCCTGCTAGCAGCGCCGCGTTCATTGATCACATCATCGCGCATGAGCCGCGCGGGTAGCCACCCGGCTACCGTCCGGCACCTCGAGTTCGCGCACATTCCGCCAAGATCGGCGGTGTTCGGTGCTCGGACCGAGCGCGCGCAGAGCCGCGGTGTGCTCGGGGGTGTTGTAGCCCTTGTGCGCGGCGAAACCGTAGCCGGGCAGCTCGGCGTCGAGCTCGACCATCATGCGGTCCCTGGTGACCTTGGCCAGGATGCTGGCCGCCGCGATGCACGCCGCGGACGCGTCGCCTCCGATCACGGGCAGCGAGGGCGCGGGCAGGCCGGGGACCTTGAATCCGTCGGTCAGGATGTAGCCGGGGGTGCGGCCGAGGTGGGCGACCGCGCGACGCATCCCCTCGATATTGGCGACGTGGATGCCGATGGCGTCGATCTCCCAGGCGGGGACCACCACCACACTCCAGGCCAGCGCGAGACGCTTGACCACCGGGAACAGTTCCTCACGGGCCGCCTCGGTGAGTTTCTTGGAGTCGTCGAGCCCGGCCAGCTTGTCGTAGGCCTTGGGCGCCAGCAGGCACGCGGCCACCACCAGCGGTCCCGCGCAGGGCCCGCGCCCGGCCTCGTCGACACCGGCCACCGGGCCGAGGCCACCGCGGATGAGCGCCGCCTCCAGCGTGCGTAGGCCACCCGCCCGGCGCATCACCACCCGCGGCGGCCAGCTGGTCCGATCCTGCCCCACAGTTCGATTGTCCCCGTGTCTAGTTGTCCTGCGGATTCTGCGAGCTCACCGGGCCCATCCGGCCGGGCGGCCAGATCTTGAACACGGTCTTGCCCCGCACGTTGTCGACCGGGACGGTGCCCTGCAGATCGTCGCTCACATGAGCGCGGGAATCGGCCGACTCGTTGCGATTGTCACCCATCACCCACAGATGCCCCTCGGGCACCTTCACCGGCCCGAACATCCGCCCGGCCGGGTACACGGCGTTCGGACGGTCGGTGAACCAGGGGTAGTCCTTCTTGATGTAGGGCTCATCGAGCGGTTTCCCGTCGACCATCACCCGGCCCTGCGGGTCACAGCACTGCACGGTCTGCCCGCCGACGGCGATCACGCGCTTGACGAGATCGTTCTCGTCGGGCGGAACCAGGCCGAAGTAGGACAGGAAGTTCTGCACACCGCGGATGGCCGCGTTGTCGGAGCGGATGGACTTGTAGTGCCCGTTCCACGATTCGGGGCCGACGAACACCACCACATCGCCCGGGCCCGGCTCGGAACCGTAGTAGCTGATCTTCTGCACGTAGATGCGGTCGCCGATCTGGAGTGTGTCCTCCATCGACTGCGACGGGATCACGTAGGGCCGCCCGACGAAAGTGACCATCAGGGCGGCGATCACCGCCGCGATCACGACCAGTATCGGCAGTTCCTGCCAGAACGGCCGTTGCTTCTTGTCGTCGGCCTTTTTCCTGCGCCGCTTGCCCTCGTCGCCCGAATCGGACACCGACACCGACCCACTTTCGTCTGCCACGCCGAACAGAGTAGCCCGGCGCCCCGACGTGAGTCGGGTGCCGGGCTACTGTCAAAGATTCTGTGCCGGAAAGAGCTACCGGAAGATCAGCGCTTTTCCTTGATCTTGGCGGCCTTGCCGCGCAGGTCGCGCAGGTAGTACAGCTTGGCGCGACGCACGTCACCACGGGTCACGACATCGATGTGGTCGATGTTGGGGCTGTGCACGGGGAAGGTGCGCTCGACACCAACACCGAAGGACACCTTGCGGACCGTGAAGGTCTCGCCGATGCCGCCGCCCTGACGCCGGATCACGACGCCCTTGAAGACCTGGATGCGCTCCTTCGAGCCTTCGATGACCTTCACGTGCACGTTCAGGGTGTCACCGGGACGGAAGTCGGGGACATCGCTACGCAGCGACTTCTCGTCGACGAAATCAAGGGTGTTCATTTTCCACCTTTTCGGATTCTTCGCGCGAACAGAGGAACCTGGCGGCTCGCGCTCGACCGGTTCGTGCTCAGTACAGGGGTGCTCCCGGACATGACTCGCCCAAGGCAACCGGTTCATTGTGCCAGACAGGGTGGTCACGACTGAAATCGGGCGGCGCCGGTCACTCCTCGGCGGGCTTGCCGGAACCGGCTTCGGCCCGTCGGCGAGGCAGCAGGTGCGGGTGCGGCGGCGGCGCGGGCGGGGCCGCGACGACCTTGCGCCGCAACTCGACCTCGGCGGCGGTGCGCGCGTGTTCGACGTCGGGCTTCCCGGCGATCAGATCCTGGATGAAGATCTTGGCCCGGATCGCCGGACGACGATAGCGCCGCTCCCGGGCGATCGCGCGTGACATCGTCTTGGGTCGGTGCCCGTAGCGCCACCGCGCCCACGGCGCTCCCGGGCGGCTCAGCCGGATCGCGCCCACCAGCAGCAGCGGCGTGAAGAACATGCCGAACAACCCGGTCCAGATCTTGCCCTTGGCGATCACCACGGCCGCCAGGACGAGATTGATCGCCACGGTGACGACGATGCCGACGCGCACCCCCACACCGGCCGACTCCCGGAAATCGTCGTAGTCGAGGAAGGTCGCCGGCTGCACCCCGAGCAGCAGCAACCCCGTCACGGCCAGCGCGACGAACACCGCGTCCACCGAGGTGCGGCCCTGCTCCTCCCAGTACACATCGCGCAGGTAGAAGATCAGCGCGAACTCGTCGAGCACCAGCGCCGCGCCGATGCCGAAGAAGGCGGCGAGCACACTCGAGGTGACCTGGGTGGAGTCCTCGGCGGTGGCGATCAAGCCGATGCCCGACAGCAGCACCGTGATGACGCCGAACACCATGTGGTGGATGTGGGTGTCACCGGCTTTGAGGTTGCCCGGCCACCACTTCACCTGCGCGCGGATCAAGCGCACGCTGACCCGGATCACCACGAAACCGAGGATGAACCCCAGCAGGAAACAGAGCAGGGGCAGGCGGCCGTGCGCGATCACATCGTCTTCGAGCCACCGTCGCATGCCGCCCGCCCTGTCGTCGACCTACTTGCCGAAACCGGCCCGGCGCAGCGCCTCGGCCATCGAACCGGTCGGTTCGGCAGCCGGCTTGCGCTGATTGCCGCCGCGCGGTTGCGCCTGACCCCGGCCCTGCGCGCGGCCGCCGCCCTGGCCGCGACCACCCTGGGGGCGACCTTGGCCACGCGGCGCACCGCCTCCACGATTGTCCCCCGTGGCGGGCTTGCCCGGTTCGTCATCGAGCCGAAGGGTGAGCCCGATGCGCTGACGGGCGACATCGACCTCGAGGACCTTCACCTTCACCACGTCACCGGACTTGACCACTTCGCGCGGGTCCTTGACGAAGGTGTGCGACAGCGCCGAGACGTGCACGAGGCCGTCCTGGTGCACACCGACATCGACGAACGCACCGAACGCGGCCACGTTGGTGACCACACCCTCGAGCACCATGCCCGGCTTCAGATCGGCGACTTTCTCGATGCCGGCAGCGAATTCGGCGGTCTTGAACTCCGGGCGCGGGTCGCGGCCGGGCTTCTCGAGCTCGGCGATGATGTCGCTGACGGTGGGCACACCGAACTTCTCGTCGGTGAACTCGACCGGCTGCAGCGAGCGCAGCACCGAGGTGTTGCCGATGACCTCGGCGATCGGCTTACCGGTTCGCTCGAGGATCCGGCGGACCACCGGGTAGGCCTCGGGGTGCACCGCGGAGGTGTCGAGCGGATCCTCACCCCCGCGGATCCGCAGGAAGCCCGCGCACTGCTCGAAAGCCTTCGGCCCCAGCCGCGGCACCTCGAGCAGCGCGGTGCGGCTGCGGAACGGGCCGTTCTGATCACGGTGGGCCACAATGCTTTCCGCGACCGAGGAGGACACACCGGAGACGCGGGCCAGCAGCGGCACCGAGGCGGTGTTCACGTCGACACCGACCGCGTTCACCGCGTCTTCGACGACGGCGCCCAGCGAACGCGCCAGCAGTGTTTCGGACACGTCGTGCTGGTACTGACCGACACCGATCGACTTGGGATCGATCTTCACCAGCTCGGCCAGCGGGTCCTGCAGGCGGCGCGCGATCGACACCGCACCGCGCAGCGACACGTCCATGTCGGGCAGTTCCGCGGAGGCATAGGCCGAGGCGGAGTACACCGACGCGCCCGCTTCCGAGACCACGATCTTGGTCGGCTTGTTCTCGGGGATGCGCGAGATCAATTCCGTCGCAAGGGCATCGGTTTCACGGGAGGCGGTGCCGTTACCGATGGCGATGAGCTCGACGTTGAACCGGGCGACCAGCGCGGCGAGCACGGCAAGGGACTTCTCGGTCTGCCCCTGCGGCTTGTGCGGGTAGATGACCTCGGTCGCGACGGCCTTACCGGTGGCGTCGACGACCGCGACCTTCACGCCGGTGCGGTAGCCGGGGTCAAGGCCCATGGTGGTGCGGGTACCCGCGGGCGCGGCGAGCAGCAGGTCGCGCAGGTTGGCGGCGAAGACGTCGACGGCGTCCTTCTCGGCGGCCTGACGCAACCGCATCCTGGTGTCGATACCGAGGCTCACCTGCAGTTTGGTCCGCCAGGCCCAGCGCACGGTGTCGAGCAGCCAGGAGTCGGCCGGGCGGCCCTGATCGGCGATGCCGAAGGCCTTGGCGATGCGGCCCTCGTAGACGGTGCGCGTCCCGGGTTCGGGTTCTTCGGTGTCGGGTTCGAGGTGCAGGGTGAGCACCTCTTCCTTCTCCCCGCGCAGCAGCGCCAGGATCCGGTGCGAGGGCAGCTTGTGGAACGGTTCGCTGAACTCGAAATAGTCGGCGAACTTGGCGCCCGCCTCTTCCTTGCCCGCACGAACCGTCGAGGTGACCTGGCCCCGGTTCCACATCATTTCGCGCAGTTCACCGACCAGGTCGGCGTCTTCGGCGAAGCGTTCCACCAGGATCGCGCGGGCGCCGTCGAGCTGCTCGGCGGTGTAGTTCGCGGGGTCGGTGGTCGGGTCGGAGATGAGCGCATCGGCCACGGGTTCGTGCCCGGCCTCGCGCGCGATCTGGGCCTTGGTGCGGCGCTTGGGTTTGTAGGGCAGGTAGATGTCTTCGAGGCGGGCCTTCGTCTCGGCGAGCATGATCTGCTCGTGCAGGGCCGGATCGAGTTTGCCCTGGCCGCGGATGGATTCGATGATGGCGCCGCGTCGCTCGTCGAGCTCGCGCAGGTAGCCGAGCCGTTCTTCGAGCTGACGCAACTGGGCATCGTCGAGGCCGCCGGTGACCTCCTTGCGGTAGCGCGCGATGAACGGGACCGTCGAACCACCGTCGAGCAGTTCGACGGCGGCGCGGACCTGCGTCTCACGCACCCCCAATTCGTCGGCGATCCGCCTGCCCACGCTGGCCAGGATGGTCGTGCTGTCGGTCGGAGTGCCGTTCGACGTCGAACGGGCGATCTCGGGCGCTGTCGTCACAGCCGCAGAGACTACAGCTCCCCGCCGACACCCGGCTCGATCCCAGGTCAGCGCACCGTCGTGAGCTCGGGATCGGTGATCGGGCGATCCAGCAGAGTGTCGGGCCGCTCGAGCAGGAACTTGTCGAACATGGCCGCCACACAGCCGTGCACGAGGGTGGCCATCCGATCGGAGTCGATCGTGCCGATATAGCGAGCGGCGGCCGGTTTCGCGGCGGCGGGAACGAGCGAGGGCATGTCGGTGAAGTCGTAGTGCGCCGAATCCGTCACAGCCAGATGACGTTTCCACCCGGTGCCGGTGCGCCAGAACGCATCCAACGACGGGTTCGCGTCACCGACCTCCTCGATCTGGCTGCTGGTGAGCACCAGCGTCGGCCGGTCCGTGCCCTCGGTGACCGCGCGGCCGAACGCCGCGTCGACACCGAGCTGTCCGTCCAGGTCGACGGCCGCGTCGATGCGCCGGTCGGTGTGCATGGCCTCCACGGCGGTGTAGCCGCCGGAGGAATGGCCGACGGCCCCTACCCGGTCCAAGTCGAGAACCGTGCCCAGATCGCCGGGCAGCGGGTCCTGCTCGGCGTCCGGGTTCTCCCCCGCCGCGAGCCGGGTGAGCACGTCGAGAACGAAGCGGAAGTCGAACAACCGTGCGGCGATGTACTTTTCGCGGATGACGGTGTCGAATCCGTTGGGCGCCTCGGCGGGACGGACGAGTCGCCCCCCGGGGAACTCGACTGCCGGACCGGTTTCATAGGTGTGATCGACGGTGACCACCACGTAACCGCGCGACGCCAGGTCCTCGGCCAGCCCGGTTCCGAGGATCCTGGACACGCCTGCGCCCGGTGAGTACAGCACCACCGGATACCGGCTGCCCGCACGAGCGGGAGCGTCGCGCCGGGAATGGGTGAGGATGCCGGGTAGCTCGACGCCGAGTCGCTGCTCGAGGTCCACGATCAGCTCGGTCGACAGGTAGTGCGCCGGTGGGTGCGCCTCGGTGGCGGTGGCCGGGTAGAACACCGACACCATCAGTTCCCTGTCCCGGTCGGGTACGAACGGGTCGGGTCTGGTCGCATCGACCAGGTGCAGGGTGGTGGTGCCGACCGGCAGCGCACCACCGGGAGCGGGCAGCATGCTCACGCCGGGCGCGGCGGCGCTGGTCGCACCGTTGGACGCGACCAGCGCGCACATCACCGCCATAACCATCGAAACGCAACGGATCACTCTGTCCCCCAGGTCCTTACGCGGCGGGAAGGAGCACCCGATCCGTCGTGTCACGCTAACAAAGGGCGCGTCAGCCGAGGAGATCCTTGGACAGTTCGCGCATTTCGGCCTTGCGGACCTTGCCGGTGACGGTCATCGGGAACTCCTCCACCACATGGACGTAGCGGGGGATCTTGTAGTGGGCGAGGCGGCCGGTGCAGAAGTCGCGCAGGGTGTCGGCGTCGAGTGGGTCGGCGCCCTCGCGCAGGCGCACCCAGACCATCAGTTCTTCGCCGTATTTCTCATCGGGGACGCCGATCACCTGGGCGTCGACGATGTCGGGGTGGGTGTAGAGGAATTCCTCGATCTCGCGGGGGTAGATGTTCTCGCCGCCGCGGATCACCATGTCCTTGATGCGGCCGGTGACCGAGAGGTAGCCGTCGTCGTCCATCACGCCGATGTCGCCGGTGTGCATCCAGCGGGCGGCGTCGATCGCCTCGGCGGTCTTGTCCGGCTGGTCCCAGTAGCCCAGCATCACCGAGTAGCCGCGGGTGCACAGCTCGCCGGGTTCGCCGCGCGACACCGTCCGGCCGGTGTCGGGGTCGACCACCTTCACCTCGAGGTGCGGTCCGACGCGGCCGACGGTGGCGGTGCGGCGTTCGATGCTGTCGTCGCGGCGAGTCTGGGTGGACACAGGGCTGGTCTCGGTCATGCCGTAACAGATCGATACCTCGGCCATCCCCATCCGGTCGATCACCCGCTTCATCACCTCCACCGGACACGGTGAACCGGCCATGATGCCGGTGCGCAGGCTCGAAAGGTCTTGGGACGCACCGTTGTCGAGCTCGGCGAGCATGGCGATGAACATGGTCGGCACACCGTAGAGCGAGGTGCATCGTTCGGCGGCGACAGCGGCCAGCGTGGCGGCCGGATCGAACGACGGCGCCGGAATCACCACCGCGGCACCGTGAGAGGTGGCAGCGAGGTTGCCCATGACCATGCCGAAGCAGTGATAGTAGGGAACCGGCACACAGATCCGGTCGGCGCTGGTGTAACCGCACAGCTCGCCGACGAAGTAGCCGTTGTTGAGGATGTTGTGGTGGCTCAGCGTCGCACCCTTGGGAAAACCTGTTGTGCCCGAGGTGTATTGGATGTTGATCGGGTGGTCGGCCGACAGGGTCGCCGCGATGGCGGCCAAGCGTTGCGGGTCCGGTGCCGTCTCGGCCACTTCCCGCCACTGGGGTGTGCCGAGGATCAGAACCTGCTCCAGCGCAGGGCAATTCGGACGGGCCTGCTCGATCATCGCCACGTAGTTCGAGGACTTGAACTCCGCGGCCGCGATCAGCGCCCGCACCCCGGCCTGCCCGAGGACGTATTCGAGTTCGCTGCTGCGGTAGGCGGGGTTGATGTTCACCAGGATCGCGCCGAGCGCGGCCGTCGCGTACTGCACGAGATACCACTCGGCGCAGTTCGGTGCCCAGATGCCCACCCGGTCACCGCGCCCGATGCCGCGGGCCGCGAGTCCGGTCGCGACGGCGTCGACGGCCGTCCCCACTTCGCGATAGGTCCAGCGCCGGCCCGTCGTCCGGTCGACGAGGGCTTCCTGATCGGGATAGGCGGCGATGGTCCGGGCGAGATTCGCGCCGATGGTGTCGCCGAGCAGCGGGGTGCTCGCGGGGCCGCAGGCGTAACTGAGTTCGGACATCACCGGGTCTCCTTGCCGCGCAGCAGGAACCGCTGCACTTTCCCGCTGGGCGTTTTGGGCAGACTCGCGACGAAATGTACCCGTCGCGGATAGGCGTGGGCCGCGAATTCGTCCTTCACCAGCTGTTGCAACTCGGCCACCAGGTCGTCGTCGCCGTCGACGCCCTCGCGCGGCACCACGAAGGCCTCGAGCACCTCGCCGCGCAGGTCGTCGGGCATGCCGACGACGGCGGCCTCGGCGACCCGTGGGTGCATCACCAGCACACTTTCCACTTCGAACGGCCCGATCCGGTATCCGGCCATGATGATCACGTCATCGTCGCGGGCGCTGAACCGGAAGAACCCGTCGGCGTCGCGGGCACCGACGTCGCCGGTGAGGTACCAGCGGCCGTCGGCGGTGAACCGTGCCGAGGTGCGTTCGGGATCGTCGAGGTAGCCGAGGAACCACAGCAGCGGGCTGTGGTCGGTGTCGATGGCGACCCGGCCGATTTCCCCGGCCGGAGCCTCGGTGTCGCTGTCCTCGGCGAGCACCGCGCACGCCCAGCCCGGCAACTGCCTGCCCATCGAACCGGCTGGGGCGTCGACGTCGAGGTCGGGGTGCCAGGCGTGGCAGACGACCATGCCGTGCTCGGTCTGGCCGTAGTGATCGCGCACCGCGACACCGAGCGCGTCGCGCGACCAGTCGACGACCTCCGGGGTGAGCGGCTCGCCCGCCGAGGAGGCGCGGCGCAGCGCGATCTCCCGCACACCCTCGGCACGCAACGCCCGGTAGACGGTGGGTGCGGCGGCGAAGTTGGTGACACCGAACCGGCGCAGCACCTCCCCGGTCAGCTGCGCCGAGAACCCCGCGTGCAGCAACAGGCTGCGCACCCCGGTGGCCAGCGGCGCCAGGATCGCGTAGTACAGCCCGTAAGCCCAGCCGGGATCGGCCGCATTCCAGTAGACGTCGTCACCACGCACATCCAGCGCGAACTCCTGATAGGCGTGGAAGGAGGCCAGCGCCCGCACCGGAATGGGCACCCCCTTGGGATTTCCGGTCGTGCCGCTGGTGAACAGTTGAACCAGCAGACCGTCGCCACCGACCGCCACCGCTGCGGCGCGCGGGTCGTCGGGCTCGTGTGCTTTCAGCAATTCCCGGAACGACAAGGTGCCGGGCACCTCGTCACCGACGACGACGAGGGATCGACCGGAAACCCCTTCGGCGGTAAGCAGTTTCGGCACCTGATCGGCGTCCGCGACCACCACCCGCGCACGGGCCGCCGCGAGCCGGAACTCGATCGCCTGCGGCGCGAAGGCGGTGAACAACGGCACGTGCACCGCACCACGACGCCAGATCCCCAGCAGCGCCACCACCAGGTCGGCGGACTTGGCCATCAGGGTGGCCACCCGGTCGCCCGGGCCGACACCGCGGCCCGCCAGCACGGCGGCGAACCGGGCCGAACGCTCGCGCAGCTCACCGAAGGTCAGGTCGTGGGAGCTCAGATCGGCCTCGACAACGGTGAACGCGATCGCATCGCCCGGATGCCCATCACACAGCAGCTCGGCCGCGCACACATCGGGGCCGTCGTATCGGTCGAGCAGGTCGCGCACCCGCGCGTCCAGGTCGGTACTCATCGCAGTTCTCCTCAACACCGTGCCGGTCTCGCATAGAATGTGGCACACCTCACGTTCGCCACTACCCCCGAAAAGGGGTGATCCATGAGTTCCCTGTTGCGTCCCCGCGACGGCGACGCCCTGCGCGCCGAAATCCGCTGGGTGTCGCGCCGGGCGAACGTACCGGTGGTGTTCGGCGGCCCCGTCGACGAGGACACCTTGCTGCTCACCGAGTTCGTCGGCACCGTCACCACCGGTTTGCGCGGGCTGTCGGTGCTGCGTACATCCGGCCTCGGCGGGCAGGCGATGGAATACCGCAGACCGGCGGCCGTGGCCGACTACCGCCGCGCGCCCACCATCACTCACGACTACGACGCGGCCGTCTCGGGCGAGGGGCTGCGCTCGGTGATCGCCGTGCCGGTCGTGGTCGGGGACCGGCCGCGCGCGGTGCTGTACGCGGCCACCCGCGGCGCGAGCCCCCTCGGTGATCGCACCGCCGACGTGATCATGGCGGCGGGCAGGCGGCTGGCGAACGAGATCGCCGTGCGCGACGAGGTGGATCGACGGGTGCGGTTGCTCGAGCTCGCGGAACCGGTCGCCGCGACACCGGCGACCGAGGAGCTGCGCGAGATCCACGCCGAACTGCGTGCCATGTCGGCCGCCGTCGACGATGCCGCGCTGCGTGCTCGGCTGGCGGGTGTGTCGGCACGACTGGCCGCCGTGATGACCGGGGCACCCGTCGACGAAGCCCCTCGGCTGTCGCGGCGCGAGATCGACGTGCTCGCCCAGGTGGCCCTCGGCTGCACGAATCAGGAAGTGGCGCTTCGGCTCTCACTCGGGGCGGAGACGGTGAAGAGCTATCTGCGGCACGCGATGAGCAAGCTCGACGCGGGCACCCGTCAGGAAGCTGTGGTGACCGCACGGCGGTACGGGCTGCTGCCCTGAGCCACGCACCTGTTTCCGGACGGAACCAGCAATCCTCGTTCTGGACGATCACACAACGAACAACCCCAAGTGATACCCAAATGTCTTTAGCGCAAAACAATCTCGGCGCGGAATCCGACCGGTACCGTCGATCCGATGACGGAGCCTTTTCAGCTGGCCGGCCTCTCCCTCGACTGCGCCGACCCCGAGTCTCTCGCCCGTTTCTACCTGGGGCTGCTCGGCGGCCGCGTCCTGTGGAACGACGAGCACAGCGTCGGTATCCGCATACCGTCGGGACTGACGATCGCGGCACAGTACGTGGAGGGCTACTACCCGCCGCAATGGCCCGGCACGCCCGCGGTGTACCTGGACCTCGCGGCCGACGCCGACCTGGATCTGTGTGAACAGCACGCACTGGCGGTGGGCGCCACACCCGCACCGGTGCAACAGGATCCGCGCTGGCGGGTACTGCTGGACCCGGCCGGGCATCCGTTCTGCATCACCACGCGGGTGATGGCGAACTAGTCGGGCAGCAGGTCGGGCCTGCGCTCGCGGGTCCGCCGCAGCGACTGCTCGCGACGCCAGGCGGCGATCTTCGCGTGATCGCCCGACAGCAGGATCGGCGGCACCTCGAGATCGCGCCAGGACACCGGGCGGGTGTAGCTGGGACCCTCGAGGAGGCCGTCGGAGAACGAATCCTCTTGGTGTGACTGCTGATTGCCGAGTACGCCGGGGATCAGGCGGACCACGGCCTCGGTCATCACCAGTACCGCGGCCTCGCCGCCGATGAGCACGTAGTCGCCGATGCTCACCTCTTCGACGCGCACGCGGCGGGCGGCGTCGTCGAAGACGCGCTGGTCGATGCCCTCGTAGCGGCCGCAGGCGAACACCAGGTGTTTTTCGGTAGACCAGCGTTGGGCGGTGGCCTGGGTGAAGGGCACCCCGGCCGGGGTGGGGACGACGAGCAGCGCGTCGTCGGGGCACACCTCGTCGAGGGCGTCGCCCCAGACGGTGGGCTTCATGACCATGCCGGGGCCGCCGCCGTAGGGCGAATCGTCGACCGACTTGTGCACGTCGTGGGTCCAGCGGCGCAGGTCGTGCACACCGATCGAGATCAGGCCCTTGTCGACGGCCTTGCCGAGCAGCGCTGTGCGCAGCGGCTCGAGATACTCCGGGAAGATCGTGACGACATCGAGTTGCACGAATTACTCCGGATCGAGCAGGCCCTCGGGCGGGGTGATGACCACCAGACCGTCGGCGACCGACACGGTCGGCACGATGGCGGTGACAAAGGGAATCAGAATTTCGCGGCCGTCGTCCGCGGCGCGCACCGACAGCAATTCGCCTGCGGCGGAATGCAATACCTCGGTGACCTTGCCGACAACGGTGCCGTCTTCGAGTTCGACGCGCAGACCTTCGAGCTCGTGGTCGTAGAAGGCGTCTTCGTCGTCGGACGGCGGCAGGGTCTCGCTGTCGACGACGAACAGCATGCCGCGCAGTGCGTCGGCGGCGGTGCGGTCGTCGACGTCGTCGACGAAGACCAGAAGCCGGCCCGAGTGCTCTCGGGCCGACTTCACGGTGAACTCACGGGTCGCCGAGGACTTCGGCATGCGGCCGTGCAGGGTCGCACCGGGAGCGAACCGGACATCCGGTTCGTCGGTGCGCACCTCTACGACCAGCTCGCCGCGCACACCGTGCGACTTGGCGACCCGACCTACGACGAGTTCCATCTAGGCGTCGGTGTCGACCACGTCGACCCGGATGCCCCGGCCACCGATACCGGCGACCAGGGTGCGCAGCGCGGTCGCGGTACGACCACCGCGACCGATCACCTTGCCCAGGTCTTCAGGATGGACATGCACCTCGACGGTGCGTCCACGACGGCCGGTGAGCAGCTCGACGCGGACGTCGTCCGGGTTGGCGACGATGCCACGAACCAGATGTTCGACGGCGTCGGCAACAACGGCAGTCATTACTCGGCAGCCTCGGTGGCGGCGGTCTCCTCGGCGGCGGCCTCGTCCTTCTTGGCGGCCTTCTTCTTCGGGGTGACGGCCTCGGCGACGGGCTCGTTGTCGGCGGCGGCCAGCGCGGCGTTGAACAGGTCGAGCTTGGACGGCTTGGCGGCCTTCACCTTGAGGGTGCCCTCGGTGCCCGGCAGGCCCTTGAACTTCTGCCAGTCGCCGGTGATCTCCAGCAGACGCTGCACGGACTCGGTCGGCTGCGCGCCGACGGACAGCCAGTACTGCACGCGCTCGGAATCGATCTCGATCAGCGAGGGCTCTTCCTTCGGGTGGTACTTGCCGACCGACTCGATGGCGCGGCCGTCACGACGGGTGCGGGCGTCGGCGACAACGACGCGGTACTGCGGGTTGCGGATCTTGCCCAGACGGGTGAGCTTGATGCGAACAGCCATGCTGATCTGCCTCTTTCAGTAGTTTGGTCACCACGCGATTCGGCGACCCACATGGTCTGCGGGTCCGGTTTCGCGCATGAAGTGCGTGACCGCCGCGCGGTACGTAACCGGAGACGGGCTGACACTGTCCAGGGAGGACGGTGGTCCATTGTGCCAGACGGGCCGAGCGCAGCTGAAATCGGCTCGACCGGCGCCGCCTCAGCGCAACTGTGAGGTATCTATGACGACCGGCACCGGTCCAGGCGCTTTCACCGTTTCCCCGTTGTCTGCGAAGACTTCCTGCCGGTATCCGCTCTCGCCCAGGCTGTAGCCCCAGAATCGAGGCGGTTTTCCGATCGGCAACTCGACAATCCACAGATTCGGGATTCTCGCCGAGGCGTAGGACGCGATCTTCGTGTCTCGCTCCTCACGAGTGTTGCCGGGCGACCAGACCTCGACCGCGAGAAGAACGTCCTCGGCCGCGAAGCTGACATGACCGATCTCTCCCGCGATAACGGAAATGTCGGGGATGACGGCGGTCCGCAGCGGCGTGCTGATGCGAACGCCCACAGCGGGCAGAACGTGGAGGTCGGACCGTTCGGATGCCTGCAGCGCATCCCGCAACATCACGGCCAGCTCGAACGACGCATATTGATGCGAACCACCCGGCGGCGGCGTCATGTGCAGGTACCCCCAGATGAGTTCGAGTCGCGATCCATCCACCGGCTGCTGTTCGGCAAGCCAGTCTTCCACTGTTGTCGGGCCCAACGGGTGGATCATCGAAACCTCGGCGCTCATGGTCATTTCGTCCGACCTCCCTGTGCACCATTGATGGCCACTCGAACTCCGACACGTTCCCCACGGCATCGGCACCTGCGACGGGGCACTGTCAAGTGTAGCGATTACGCGGGCCGACCAGCGCGTTACGCAACCCGGACCCTCATGTTGCGATCAGCGGTGGCCGGTGACCGGGTTGGGGGTTTTGACGACCATGCCGCGGAGGACGACCCAGAGGGGGTCGGTGAGGGCGGCGGGGGTGGTGCGGGGGTCGTCGGCGTAGACGACGAAGTCGGCGGGGGCGCCTTCGGTGATGGATTCGCGGCCGAGCCAGGTGCGAGCGTTCCAGGAGGCGGCGCCGAGGGCGTCGTGGGGGCACAGGCCCGCGCCGGTGAGGGCGGCGATCTCGTCGGCGATGCGGCCGTGGCGGATGGAGCCGCCCGCGTCGGTGCCTGCGTAGATCGGGACGCCCGCCTCGTGGGCTTTGCCGACGGTGTCGCGGACGCGGCGGTGCAGGTCGCGCATGTGGGCGGCGTAGACGGGGAATTTGGTCGCCGAGTCGGCGATGCCGGGGAAGGTGTCGATATTGATGAGGGTGGGCACGAGCGCGGTGCCGTTGGCCAGCATCAGTTCGATGGTGTCGTCGGTGAGGCCGGTTCCGTGCTCGAGGCAGTCGATGCCGGCATTGATGAGGCCGGGCAGGGCGTCCTCGCCGAAGACATGGGCGGTGACGCGGGCGCCGTTGGCGTGCGCGGCGTCGATCGCTTGTTTCAGGATGTCGTCGCTCCACAGCGGGCGCAGGTCCCCCACCGACCGGTCGATCCAGTCGCCGACGATCTTGACCCACCCGTCGCCGAAGCGCGCCTGTTCGGCGACGATCTCGGGCAGGTCGCGTTCGTCGTCGAGTTCGATGCCGAGTTCACGGATGTAGCGCTTGGGCCGCGCGATGTGGCGCCCCGCGCGGATGATGCGCGGCAGTTCGGCGTGCTCGTCGATGAACCGGGTGTCGATCGGTGAGCCGGCGTCACGCAGCAGCAGCGCGCCCGCGTCGCGCTCGGTCTCGGCCTGCTCGATCGCACCCTCGCGCGTCTCGTCCCCACCGCCGTAGCGAATACCGACGTGACAGTGGGCGTCGACCAGACCCGGCACGATCCACCCTGTGCGACAGAGGGTTTCGGCCCCCGCCACCGGCTCGAACGTCACCGCACCGTCGACCACCCAGAGGTCGAGCTCCTGATCACCGGGAAGAACCACACCACGCAGATGCACACCAACCTCCAGACGTCAGCCTGCCCCCAACCTACCGCCAACCCCCCACCCCGAACCCACCGAAACCGCATTCCCAGTCCGCTACACGACCCCATTCGAGCCGGTCACCCCCACCACACAAGCTGCTACCCCCTCACACTCACCATCCTCACTCCAAATAACTCACCCGTCGAGGTAGATCGTCACACTCTCTATACGCGAAGAGCCCGCCGCGAAGTCCACGAACACCACCCCACCCGACTCCCCCATCCGCACACTGACACTCACCGTCCGCCCGGCCGCGATCATCTTGTCCCACTGCATAGACCGCACCATCTCCCCGAATTGCGCAGGGCTCAACGTGTCCCCCGACGCCACCTGCACATTCGCCCGCCCGAGCAACTCCTGAACCCGCCCCGAGTCCCCACGAGCCGCCGCGACGAACAACCCCCGCACGATCCGCTTCCCGTGCCCACCCACCCCACGCAAAGCCCGCATCATCCCCATCGCCCCACCAACCCCGAGCTCCCCGACCAACTGCGGACCGAGTTTCGCCCCCGCGAGCACACCGGCCGACCCGGTCCGCATCAACCGCGCGACCATCACCCCCAACTCCCAGTGCGCGGCGAGCCGGATGATCCGCCACCCACCATCGGACGCCACCAGGTCGTAGCGCAGATGCATCGGCACGACAACGGTCGCACCCGTCGACATGGTCGTCTCGATGTGCAGGTCACGCACCACTGTGTGCCCGGCGACGATGTCGCGCTCGACGCGAAAGGCGATGGTGTTGGGCGCGATGAAGACGTTGTAGAAGCGCGAGATCGCCTCGGGCCCGATGTGCGCGCGCGAGCCGTAGGGGTCGTGCACCGCCGCCTGCTCGGCGAACAACCCGACCCAGGCGGTCTTGTCGTGGGCCGCCACGGCGCGCGGGGATGCGAGCACCGCCGCCAGCAGGTCTTCAGCGGTCCGATCGACCGGCATCTGCGTCCTCCATTGTCGCGTTCCCCCTGCGCGATCCATGATAGAACGTGTTCTAGTTTTGCGTCGGCGATAGTGCCGGACGCCTGGACAGAGGATCTCGATGGACTGGTACACCGGGAACACGACCTACGACACGGTGCTGACCATCGCGTTCGGCTTCGCCGCGTTCGTCATCGTCGGCGGGCTGTTCGCGCAGAGCCCGTACGGCCGCTTCGCCTCGAACGCGGTGGGCTTCAATCTGAACCCGAAGCTGGGCTGGTGGTTGATGGAGTTGCCCGCGACCGTGGTGTTCGCGGTGTTCTATCTGAGCGGACCCGACCGCTTCGAGCCCGTCCCCTTGGTGCTGGCCGCCATCTGGGTGCTGCACTACGGCAATCGCGGCTGGTTCTTCCCGCTGTCGATCCGGCAGGTGCCGGGCAAGAAGAGCACCTTCAATGTGTCGGTGGTCGGGGCGGGCGTGTTCGTGACGGCGCTGCACGGCTATCTCAACGGCGCGTTCTTCAGCAACGACTACAAGAACCAGTACGGCACCGCCTGGCTCACCGACCCGCGTTTCCTGATCGGGCTGGTCGTGTACCTGGGCGGGTTCGCGCTGCTGGTGCGGTCGGAGTCGATCGTGCGGAATCTGCGGGACAAGAACGACCCGGGCGCCGCCGAGTACCGCGTCCCGCACGGCGGCGGCTTCCGCTTCGTCAGCAGCCCGGCCTATCTCGGCGAGCTGATCGCGTGGGCCGGGTTCGCACTGCTCACCTGGTCGCTGGCAGGCGTGGCGATCTTCCTGATCACCGCGGGCAACCTGGTGCCACGCGCCTTCGCCACGCACCGCTGGTACCGCGAGAAGTTCGCAGACTACCCACCGAACCGAAAAGCCCTGATCCCCAAGCTGCTCTGACCAAACCGGCCCCCGCACTCCCCGACCCCGAGGAGGGGACGCCGCGAAGCGGCGGTCGGCGGCCGTCCCGACGATCAGGCGCCGTGGCGTAGGCGACGAAGGAGCAAGCCACGGTGCCTGATCGTCGGGACCTCAGGGGCCGCCGACTCGAGCGCGCCAGCGCTCCGATAACACAGCTCAGTTCTTGGGGAACTTCAGCTGGGACAGGTCGATTCCTTCGAGACCGGGCGGCAGCTGGTCGAGACCGGGCGGCATCTGCGACAGATCCATCCCCGGCGGCATACCGGCGGGCATACCGGGGAACCCACCGCGCATCTTCGGCGGCGTGGGCCCGCGCCCACCCTTCTTGCCCTTCTTACCCTTCTTGGTGTTGCCGCGGCGCCCGCCGGGCAGGCCCATCTGACGGCCCATCATGGCCATCATCTTCTTCGCCTCGAAGAACCGGTCGACGAGCTGGTTGACCTCGGAGACCTGCACGCCCGAGCCGTTGGCGATGCGCAGCCGGCGGGAGGCGTTGATGATCTTCGGGTTGTCGCGCTCGGCGGGGGTCATACCGCGGATGATGGCCTGCACGCGGTCGAGCTGCTTGTCGTCGACCGCCGCGAGCGCGTCCTTCATCTGACCCGCGCCGGGCAGCATGCCGAGCAGGTTGCCGATCGGGCCCATCTTGCGGATGGCGAGCATCTGGTCGAGGAAGTCCTCGAGGGTGAGCTCACCGCTGCCGATCTTGCGGGCGGTCTCCTCGGCCTGCTTGGCGTCGTAGACCTGTTCGGCCTGCTCGATGAGGGTCAGCACGTCGCCCATGCCGAGGATGCGCGAGGCCATCCGGTCGGGGTGGAAGACGTCGAAGTCCTCGAGCTTCTCACCGGTGGAGGCGAACATGATGGGCGCGCCGGTGACGTTGCGCACCGACAGCGCCGCACCACCGCGCGCGTCACCGTCGAGCTTGGTGAGCACCACACCGGTGAAGCCGACACCGTCGCGGAAGGCCTCGGCGGTGCTCACCGCGTCCTGGCCGATCATCGCGTCGAGCACGAAGAGGGTCTCGTCGGGTTTCACGGCATCGCGGATGCCCGCGGCCTGGCGCATGAGTTCTTCGTCGATGCCGAGGCGACCGGCGGTGTCGACGATGACCACGTCGTACTGCTTGGCCTTGGCCTCTTCGATACCGCCCGCCGCGACCGCGACCGGGTCGGCGGCGGTGATGCCGAGCGGGTTCTCGCCACCGCCGATGGAGGTGCCGCCGTGCGGGGCGAACACGGGCACGCCCGCGCGCTCACCGACGACCTGCAGCTGGGTGACGGCGCCGGGACGCTGGAGGTCACAGGCCACGAGCAGCGGCTGGTGACCCTGACCCTTGAGCCATTTGGCGAGCTTGCCCGCGAGGGTGGTCTTACCGGCACCCTGCAGACCGGCCAGCATGATGACCGTCGGCGGGTTCTTTGCCAGGTTGAGGCGCCGGGTCTCACCACCGAGAATGGCGACGAGTTCCTCGTTGACGATCTTGACGACCTGCTGGGCCGGATTGAGCGCCGCGGAGACCTCCGCGCCCTTGGCGCGTTCCTTCACATTGGCGATGAACCCGCGCACCACGGGCAGCGCCACGTCGGCTTCGAGGAGGGCGAGGCGGATCTCGCGCGCGGTGGCGTCGATGTCGGCCGGTGACAGCCGCCCCTTACCGCGCAGATCCTGCAGTGCACCGGTAAGCCGGTCGGACAGGGATTCGAACACCGATCGCGCTCCTGATCTGAAAGGGACCTCTATTGCCCTCCCAGGGTAATGGGTGTTATTCCCCGGAGCGCACGTGCGGTGGCGCGGTGCGGCGCAATTCGTGGTTCTCGATGTTGACCAGGTACACCGCCTCGCGCCCGGTGAGGCCGAGCTCACGCGAGAGCGCCTCGATCCGGTTCCACTCGGATTCGGCGGAATCGGTGTGGTGGGCGGTGGTCGAGGCGATGGTCATCGCGGCCAGGGCCTGAGCACCGGTGAGGGTGCGGCCCGGCAACCACGAAACCACCCACAGGTCACCGCCGACGCAGCGCGCGATGTGCGCGGTCGCGTCGCTGGTCATCATCGATGCGGAGACGACTTCGATAGCCACGGATCAGCTCCCCTCGAACGAGTGACAGCCGGACCTTTCGAATGCTATAGGTCGTGTTTCGACTTATCGGGCAGCGAGTAACCAATACGTAGCAACCCGATAGCAATCGGTGAGTAAACCGTGTCCTAACGTTTCAGGCGTCCGAACCGATGTCGGTGGGCTGCGGCGGGGGTGCCGGGCGGGGAACCACGTCCAGAACGGCCTTTTCGATCCGTTCGCGCAGGGCGGGGCTGTCGGCGTCGCCGAGTTCGAGGCAGAACGCGTCGACCACGGCCGTGCCCATCGTGACCACCTTGGCCCAGCGCACATTCGCGCCCGCCGCGGCGAACGCGCCCGCGAGCCTGCTGAGCAACCCGACCCGGTCCTCGGCGCGCAATTCCAGGATCACCTGTCCCGGTGCGGGTGCGGACTGCCAGATCAGGCGTGGCTGGGCACGCGCGTAGCGGCCGACGGTCTCGGTCTCGCGTTTCGCCAGCGCCGCTTGCAGATCCAGCGCACCGCTGATGGCCCGGATCAGTTCCTGGCGGAGCAGACCCGCGTCGGGTGGGTCGCCGAACTTGGGGGTGACGACGAAGGTGTTGATCGCCGATTCGCCCACTCCGCCGAGCGAGGCCGACAGCACCCGGAGCGAATGCAGCGCCAGCACGCCCGCCGCGTCGGCGAGCAGACCCGGCTCGTCGGGCGCGATGACGGTGACTACGTGGGTGTGTTTGCCCTCCCCCGCGCTCAGCGTCACATGCACACCGCCGGCTTCCGCCTTGGCGACCAGGTCGGGGTCGATCGGTTCCGGTTGCGGCAGCGGCTCTCCCGCCATCACCAGCCGGCACCGGCGCACCAGTTCGCCGATCAGCGAGGCCTTCCAGTCGCCCCACACACCGGGACCGGTCGCCATCGAGTCGGCTTCGGCCAGAGCGTGCAGCAATTCGAGCAGACCCACGTCGCCGCCGAGCGCGTCGACCACGTGGCCGACGGTGGCCGGGTCGTCGAGGTCGCGCCGAGTGGCGGTGTCGGGCAGCAGCAGGTGGTGGCGCACGATGGCGCTGAGGGTTCGCACGTCCGAGGGCCACAGGCCGAGCCTGCGCCCGATGTGGGTGGCCAGTTCGGCCCCGACCACGCTGTGGTCGCCGGTGCGTCCCTTGCCGATGTCGTGCAGCAGGGCGCCGAGGATCAGCAGATCGGGACGGGCGACGCGGGTGCTGAGACCGGTGGCGTAGGCGACGGTTTCCATGAGGTGGCGGTCGACGGTCCAGGTGTGCAGCGCGTCGCGCGGGGGTAGGTCGCGGACCGCACCCCATTCGGGAAAGAGCCTGCCCCACAGGCCTGTTCGGTCCAGGGCCTCCACCGCGTCGATCGCGCCTCGACCCGCGCCGAGCAGTACGAGCAGGTCGTCGAGTGCATCCTTGGGCCAGGGTTCGCGCAGTTCGGGGGCATCTTCGGAGAGCCGGTTGAGGGTGGTCGCCGACATCGGCAGCCCGGTCTGGGCCGAGGCGGCGGCGACGCGCAGGATCAGGCCGGGGTCGCGTTGCGGGCGGGCGTCGCGGGCGAGGACCACCTCACCGGCGTGCTCGACCACGTCCTCGTCGAGCGGGCGCCGCACCGGGAGGCGGCGCAGCCGGGCCAGTCCGCGCCGTGGCAGCGCGTTCGCGGCGGTGCGCAGTCCCACGTCCGTCGAATAGCTCACCGTGCGTGCCGAATCGGTGAGGGTGCGGGCCAGGTCGAACCGGTCGCCGATGCGCAGGGCGGCGCCGATCTCATCGGCGTCCTGTGCGCGTAACTGGTCGCGGGCGCGACCGGCCACGCGGTGCAGCTCGGTGCGCACGTCGAGCAGGCGGCGGTGCGCCTGTTTCAGGCCGCCGCCGGGCACCTCGGGCCCCAAACCCGGTACGGCGTCTGTCAATTGGGCGATGGCGAGAGCATCGAGCAGCTGGATGTCGCGCAGCCCGCCGCGACCGTTCTTCAGATCGGGTTCGGCGCGGTGGGCGATCTCGCCGCTGCGCTGCCAGCGGGCGTTCGCCTGGGCGATGAGGTCGTCGAAGCGGGAACGGATGCCGGTGCGCCATTCCCGGCGCACCCCACCGATGAGCAGGTTGCTCAGATCCTCGTCGCCGACGATGTGGCGGGCCTCGAGCAGGCCGAGCGCGGCGATGGTGTCGTCGGCGGCCACCCGAAGCGCCTGCGGCACCGTGCGCACGCTGTGGTCGAGTTTGATGTGGGCGTCCCACAGGGGATACCAGAGCTGGTCGGCCACCTCGGCCACCACGGACTGGTCGACCCCGTCGTGCAACAGCACCAGATCGAGATCGGAGTAGGGCAGCATCTCGCGCCTGCCGAGGCCGCCCACGGCCACCAGAGCCAGCCCGCTGTCGGGGGTGATGCCGAGTTCGTTGCCCTTACTGGTGAGCCACAGGTCGAACAGGTCGACCAGCGCGGCCCGCAGAGCCTGTGGGTCGAGCCGCGGATTGCGGGTGCCCGCTCCCTCGAGCAGCGCCGCTCTGGCCTTCACCAGGTCGGCCGCCGCGTTGTTCTGTGTTCCACCCTTGCGCTGTTCCACTGCCCCACCACCCATTCATGCGGGCGGCCCCGCCCCGACCGAATCCGGTAGGAGCGGGGCCGCTCGATCGTTCGCCGTGCGACTGCGGCGAATTACAGTGCGTCGGTACCGCGTTCGCCGGTGCGGACCCGGATGATCGTGTCCACCGGGGTCACCCACACCTTGCCGTCACCGATCTTGCCGGTGCGCGAGGCCTCGACGATCACCTCGACGACCTTCTCCACCGACGCGTCGTCGACGACGACCTCGACGCGCACCTTCGGCACGAAGTCGACGGAGTACTCCGCACCGCGGTAGACCTCGGTGTGGCCCTTCTGCCTGCCGTAACCCTGGACCTCGCTGACGGTCATGCCGAGCACGCCTGCCTGTTCCAGCCCGGTCTTGACGTCTTCGAGCGTGAACGGTTTGACGATTGCCGTAACCAGTTTCATGTTCGTCATGCCTCCTTGACGAGCGAGCGTGCCGTGCCACCCACAGCAGCGAAATCGTAAGCGGTTTCCGCGTGCTCGGACTCATCGAGACCCGCGGCCTCGGCCTCTTCACTGGCGCGCAGGCCGATGGTGAACTTGATCGCGTAGGCGATGATTGCCGTGGCGACCAGCGAGTAGGCCAGAACCACGAAGGCACCGACAGCCTGCAGCTTCAACTGCTCGACTCCACCACCGTAGAACAAGCCGGTGACGCCCGCCGGAGCTTCGCTGGTAGCGACCAGACCGACCATCAAGGTGCCGACCAGACCACCGACGAGGTGGACGCCGACCACGTCGAGCGAGTCGTCGAAACCGAAGCGGAACTTCAGGCCGACGGCCAGGGCACACAGCGCACCGGCGACCACACCGATGGCAAGGGCGCCGATCACGTTCACCGAGGAACAGGCCGGGGTGATGGCGACCAGACCCGCGACGATGCCCGAGGCGGCGCCGAGGGAGGTGGGGTGACCGTCGCGGATCTTCTCCACGAGCAGCCAGGCCATCATCGCCGCGGCGGTGGCGATGGTCGTGGTGAGGAAGGTGGCACCGGCGATGCCGTTGGCGCCGAGGGCCGAACCGGCGTTGAAGCCGTACCAGCCGAACCACAGCAGACCGGCGCCGAGCATCACGAACGGCAGGTTGTGCGGACGGAACGGGGTCTTGGGCCAGCCCTTGCGCTTGCCCAGGACGAGGCACAGCACCAGACCGGCGGCGCCGGCGTTGATGTGGACCGCGGTGCCACCGGCGAAGTCGATGGCCTTGAGGTTGTTGGCGATCCAGCCGCCGGCCTCGGCGGTGTAGCCGTCGAAGGCGAACACCCAGTGCGCGACAGGGAAGTAGACGACGGTGGCCCAGATTCCGGCAAATACGAGCCACGAACCGAACTTCAGGCGGTCGGCGACCGCACCCGAGATGAGGGCGACCGTGATGATCGCGAACATGAGCTGGAAGGCCACGAAGACCGTGAGCGGGATACCCGAGGTGATCGGGGCCGTCGGGTCCTCCGGGGTCGCGGTGAACAGCGGGATGCCCGGGGAATCGGCGGCGGTGCCACCGAAGATGCTCTTCAGACCGAAGTACTGGAGCGGGTCGCCGATCAGGTTGCCCTTGTCCTCGCCGAACGCCATGGAGAACCCGTATAGACACCACAGGACGGTGACCAGTCCCATGGCCGAGACGCTCATCATGATCATGTTCAGCACGTTCTTGCCGCGGACCATACCGCCGTAGAAGAACGCCAAACCCGGCGTCATCAACAGCACGAGCGCTGCCGACGCCAGCATCCAAGCGGTATCACCGGTGTCCGGTGTACCGATCAGTGGAAATGCCACCTTGTCTTCCTCCTCATCTCGGGCCTCGCCGATGACGGCAAAAAGGACCTGTACAGAAGGGTCGCGACTTGGTGTTTCATCCGTTGAGCTGTGGTGTTTCACCTGCGTGAACGGATCGGCCACTTGTGTTGCCACCAGGTTTCGCGAGTTTCGCCACAGCTTGGCAGCTCACCGTGAGGTCGGGACGCAGGTGCGGTTTGCCGCCCGTTCGCGCGGCGGGTCGCCGGTGCGCACGTGCCCTGGACACAGCACTGCCCGCCCGATTCGCGGTGGCCGGGCGGGCAGTGTCGTAGTGCTAGGAAGTGCCGCCGAGCAGGGCGTCGACGAAGGCGCTCGGTTCGAACGGGGCCAGATGGTCGGCGCCCTCGCCCAGGCCGACGAGCTTCACCGGAACACCGAGTTCGTGCTGTACCTGGAACACGATGCCGCCCTTGGCGGTGCCGTCGAGTTTGGTGAGCACCACACCGGTGATGTCGACGACGTCGGCGAAGACGCGCGCCTGCATCAGGCCGTTCTGGCCGACGGTGGCGTCGAGGACCAGCAACACCTCGTCGACCTCGGCCTTCTTCTCCACCACGCGCTTGACCTTGCCCAGTTCGTCCATCAGGCCGGTCTTGGTGTGCAGGCGACCCGCGGTGTCGATGAGGACCGCGTCGACACCGCGGTCGATGCCCGCGGTCACCGCGTCGAAGGCGACGGCGGCGGGGTCGGCGGCCTCCTTGCCGCGCACGGTTTCGGCCCCCACCCGTTCGCCCCAGGTCTGCAGCTGGTCGGCGGCGGCGGCGCGGAAGGTGTCGGCGGCGCCGAGCAGGACCCGGCGGCCGTCGGCGACGAGCACGCGGGCGAGCTTGCCGGTTGTGGTGGTCTTGCCGGTGCCGTTCACGCCGACGACCAGCAGGATGGCCGGTTTGTCGCCGTGCGGCAGCGCGTGGATGGACCGATCGAGCTCGGGGCGCAGCGCCTCGATGAGCACGTCGCGCAGGGCGGCGCGGGCCTGTTCGGGGGTGCGCACGCTGCGCGCGGCCATCTCCTCGCGCAGCCGGGTGACGATGGCGGCGGTGCTCGCGGTGCCGATGTCGGCGAGGACGAGGGTGTCCTCGATCTCCTCCCAGGAGTCCTCGTCGAGGTCGCCACCGCCGAGCAGGCCGAGCAGGCTCTTGCCGACGGCGTTCTGCGAGCGGGCGAGGCGACCGCGCAGGCGGACGAGTCGACCGGTGGTCGGGTCGATCTCCTCGATCTCGGTGGTGACCTCGGGCTGGGCCGGGGCGGTGCTCGGCGCTTCGGGTGCCGGAGTGACAGGTGGCGCGGTGTCGGCCGGGGTGACCTTCGGCGCGGGCGCGGTCTTCGGCGTCTCGGTCGGCGCGACCTCGGTAGGCGCGTCGGTCGTCGGCGCGGTGTCGGTAGGCGCGGTCTCGGCGGGCGGGGCCGTCGTGGGTGTGGCGTCCGGCGCGGGTTCGGTGGGCGCTACCGGAGTCGTGAGCGAGGAGGCGTCGTCGGGGACGACCACCGGCTCCTCGACCGACACGTCGCCCTCGGGCAGCGGCACATCGGTGATATTGCGGCGCGGGGCGTCGCGGGGGACGGCGGCGTCGTCACCGACGTGCGGTTGCCCCTCGGTGTCGGTGCGCTCGACGCGCGGCAGGGGTTCCGGACGCGGCGCGGTAGCCGTCGACCCGCCCTGGGTGAAACTGAATCCGCCGGACGCCGTGTAACCACCGGAGCGGTCCGTCAACTCCTTGTCCGGCTCGGGCGGCGCCAGCGAAATCTGGCGGCGCTTGTACAGGACGAAACCCGCGACGAGCGCCACCAGCAGCACGGCGGCGATCGCGGCGATCAGGATCCACGCTTGCGAACTCACTCGGCCGAGTCTATTCGGCTGCCTCGTCGCGGCACGTCGGCGGCGTCGTCCCGGCGGGTCGGACGTGCTTTTCGGAGGTGTTCGCCGATCGGCGGAAACACTACAGATTCGTTGTCCTGCGGAACTTCTGGCGTTTCACCCATAGGATCGGCGGAGTGACCGATCGAAACGTGCTTGGGGGGCCGCTGGAAGAGTGCGGCACCGATCCTCTCACGGGCTTCTACCGGGACGGCTGCTGCAGCACCGGTCCGGAGGATCTCGGCAGCCACACCGTGTGCACCGTGGTGACGGCGGAATTCCTGGAACATCAGGCATCCATCGGCAACGACCTCAGCACCCCGCGCCCGGAGAACAACTTTCCCGGCCTGCAGCCGGGCGACCGCTGGTGCGTGGTCGCGGTCCGGTGGCTGCACGCCCACGAGGACGGTGTCGCCGCGCCGGTGGTCCTGGCCGCGACCCACGAGAATGCCCTCGAGGTCATCTCGATGGACATCCTGCGCAAATACGCCGTCGACGTCCCCGACGACGTCAGCGACCTGCTGTAGACGCTCACGCGCGGCGCAGCCGCGGGGAGTTCGACGCGCTGCGGAGCCGGTGGGCCTTCTGACGGCAGGCCGGGGAACAGTAGCGAGCCGGTCTGCCGACCGCCGGCCGGTGGACCGGTGCTCGGCAGACGGGGCACGGCGCCGGGCTTTCGCTACTTCTCGCCGTTTCGTCACGGTCGGTTTTCGCGAGTTCCGTTACGGCCGAGGACGGCGTCCGTAGCGCATCGAGGATGAGCGCGACGGCCGGTGCGACGGGTTCGCCGGTCTGCCGATGGCGTTGGATCGCAACACATCCGGTGAAGATGTCCAGCACGTCGGTGACGGTCACCTCCGCGCGGACCGCGCCCTGACGCTGGGCCGCGACGAGCAGCACACCGAGGGCGCGGTGGAAACGCTCGCCCGCGCCGCGCAGCAGCGCGCGAGGCCAGCCGTCGTCGGATTGCACCAGGTCGCAGAGGTCTTTGTTGCCCGGCGTCGTCACGATCACATGGGTGCACAGGGCGAAGAAGGCCGCGCCGGGGTCCGGATCGGTCAGGTGTTCGGCGGCCAGCGCCGCCAGCCCGTCGACCCGCTCCTGCATGACCGCTTCCAGCAGCGCGGTCTTCGTGGGGAAATGGCGGTGGACAGTGCCCGCGCCCACACCCGCACGGCGGGCCACCTCCATCAGCGAGACGCTGGGGCCGCGTTCGGCCAAGGCGCGCTGAGCGGCCGCCAGGATCAGTGCCCGGTTGCGGCGCGCGTCGGCCCGCACCGCCGGTTCCGTACCGTCTCGGACCGTCATTTCGTTACGCCTTCCCCACTTCGGACGTGGCATACCGGGTCGGCGCATCCGTACCGTCCGCAATGCGGGTCGTCCGGCCCGATTGTAGACACAGGATCGATCACGAAACGGAGCTCCTCCGCCATGACGTCAGCACTTCCCGTCCTGATCACCGGCGCGACCGGCAAGCAGGGTGGCGTCACCGCCCGCAGGCTGCTCGCCGACGGCCACCGGGTTCGCGCGCTCGTGCGTGACCCGCACTCCCCCGCCGCGCGCGACCTGGCCGAGGCGGGTGCCGAACTGGTCGTCGGCGACTTCGACGACCCCGCCTCGCTGCGCGTCGCGGCGAAAGGCGCTCGGGCTGTATTCCTCGTCCCGCCCGCCGACTACGGGCCGAGCGGGTGGACTGCGGGTGACGAAGCCCGCCGCGGTATCGCGATGATCGAGGCGGCCCGCGCTGCCGACGTCGACCAGCTCGTGTTCTCCGGAATCGCCACCATGGGCCCGGCCGAGTCGTGGGGGCAGGAGGGCAAGCGCCGGATCGAGGACGCGATCCGCGCGGCGGGGTTGCGCTACACCCTGTTGCGGCCGGTGCGGTTCATGGAGAACTACCTGATGCACGGCTCACCGGTGGACGGCATCGGGGCAGGTGGGGAGCACCGCCACCTGTTCCCGGCCGACCGTCCGTTGCAGATGATCGCGCTCGACGACATCGCCGCCTTCGCCGCGCTCGCGTTCGCGGACCCGGACGGTTGGCACGGTCGTGAACTGGAGCTGGCCGGCGAGGCGATCACGCCCATCGAGGCGGCCGCCGCCATCTCGGTCGCCACTGGCCGGCCGATCCACTACCGCGAGGTCACCGAAGCCGAGGCCGCGGCGATCGGACCCCAGCTCGCCAACACCTGGCGGCTCATCCGCGAAACCGGTGGCTGGCACGCCGATCTGGCAGCCCTGCGCGCCCTCCACCCGGGCCTGACGAGCCTGCCGGACTGGCTGGCGCGCGGCGGCGCCGACCGCATCGCCGCCCAGATGGACGGGACGACGTGATCGTCAGGCCGGAGCGGACGCCTCGACCGGGGCGGCGGCTCGGGTGAGCCGCTGCGAGATCACCTGGGTGATGCCGTCGCCGCGCATACTCACGCCGTAGAGGGCGTCGGCGATCTCCATGGTCGGCTTCTGGTGGGTGATGACGATCAGCTGGCTCTTCTCCCGCAGCTGTTCGAACAGGCCGATGAGGCGGCGCAGGTTGGTGTCGTCCAGGGCGGCCTCCACCTCGTCCATCACATAGAACGGGGACGGGCGGGCGCGGAAGATGGCGACCAGCAGCGCCACGGCGGTCAGCGACTTCTCGCCACCGGAGAGCAGCGACAGCCGCTTGACCTTCTTGCCCGGCGGCCGGGCCTCGACCTCGATGCCGGTGGTGAGCATGTCGGACGGGTCGGTGAGCACGAGCCGGCCCTCACCGCCGGGGAACAGTTTGGCGAACACCCCGACGAACTCGCGTTCCACATCGGCGTAGGCCTCGGTGAACACCTGCAGGATGCGGGCGTCGACCTCGGCGACCACATCCAGGAGGTCCTTGCGAGCGTTCTTGACGTCCTCGAGCTGTGTGGCCAGGAAGTTGTAGCGTTCTTCGAGGGCCGCGAACTCTTCCAGCGCAAGGGGATTCACCTTGCCGAGGGTGGCGAGGTCCTTCTCTGCGCGTTTGGCGCGGCGCTCCTGGGTGGCGCGGTCGTAGGGCATCGGCTGCGGCGCGGTGACCTGCTCGCCGCGCTCCTTGGCGTCCTCGTATTCCTGCATCTCCAGCGCCGACGGCGGCAGCGGCACATCGGGACCGTATTCGGCGACCAGGTCGGCCAGCGCGATGCCGAACTGTTCGGAGATGGTGGTCTCGAGCTGTTCGATGCGCAGCGCCGCTTGGGCTTTGGCCACTTCGTCGCGGTGCACGGCGTCGGTGAGCTGGGCCAGCTGGGTGTTGAGGGCGCGTGCCCGTTCCTTGACCTGCTCCACGGCGGACGCGACTTCCCCACGGCGCCGGACCAATTCGTCGCGGCGGGCGGCGGCAGCGGCCACCACCTGCTCGAGTTCCTTCGCGATCTTGGCACCGGACTCGGCCACCGCCGCCGCGACGGCGGCCGCCTGCCTGCGCGCGGCCTGCGCCCGTTCGGCCCGCGCCCGCGCTTCCCGTTCGGCACGTGCGGCGCGACGCAACGAATCCGCTTTGCCTCGAACGGATTCCGCGCGCTCCTCGGCGGTGCGCACCGCCAGCCGTGCCTCGACCTCCATGGTCCGTGCCTCGGCGAGCGCGGCCGCGGCTTCCTCGCGGGCCCGTCCGGCGGTCTCGGTTCCGGCGGTGCCGTAGCTGTCGTCGCTGTCGTCGTGCTCGGTTTCGGCGTGGCGCAGCCGGTCCTCGAGCTCGGCGAGGGAGGCGAGGGACTTCTCCCTGGTCGCTTCGGCCTCGGCGCGCTGGGCGGTGAGTCGTTCGCCCTCGGTCTGCGCGGCGCGCGCGGTCTGCCCCACTCGGGCGAGCCGGTCGTAGATGGCCAGCAGCGCCTGATCGGATTCGTGCAGCGCCATCAGCGCGTGGTCGGCGGCCTCTTTCCGATCGGTCTGCTCCGCGAGCGCACCCGCCAGCGCGGCCTCGAGTTCTTCGGCCCGGCGCTGCGCGGCGGCCAATTCGGCGGTGGCGGCGTCGATGTCGGCCTGGATCTCGAGCTGACTCGGCATCCGCTCGGAACCACCGATGACCCAGCCCGACCCGGCCAGGTCACCGTCACGGGTGACGACCCGCAGTTCCGGTCGCTCAGCGGCCAGCGCCGTGGCAGCTGCCAGATCGTCGACGACTACAACACCTGCGGTGAGCGCGGCCAACGCGGGCCGCACCTGCGCGGCACCGTCGACGACATCAGCGAGCCACCTGGCCCCTCCGGGCAGCGGCGCACGCTCAGCGTCTGCCGAGAGCGCACGACCTCGACCCGACCCCACCGAACTACTCCCGGCATCGGCAAGATCGCGCATCACAGTCTCGCCCGCCGACGAGCCGCTCTCAGCAGCGGACGAGGCCGAACTCGCGGTAGCGAAGACGAATGCCACCCGACCACCGTCACCCGCTCGCAGCTCGCGCACAGCCGCATCGGCGGCCGCGGCGGTGTCGGCGGTGATCGCGTCGGCCAGCGGGCCGAGCAAGGCGGCGAGGGCGGCTTCGAATCCCGCTTCCACGCGCAGCAGGCCCGACAGCCGGTCGCCGACGCCGCTCACACCGTGTTCGAGCAACCAGGCGGCGCCGTCCTTACGGGCCAAGTTCATCTCGAGCGCCTCGATGCGGGCACCGAGCCGGGCGACGAGTTTGCTCGCCTCACGGTCCTGTTCGCGCAGTTCACGCACCCGTTCGTCGGCCAGTTCCAAGGCGGCGACGGCGTGTTCGTGCTGGGCGTCGAGCCCCTTCTCCCCCGCGTCGAGTTCGCCGAGTTCGTCCTGCACGGTGTCGTATTCGGCCTGGGCGGCCTCGCCGCGGTGCCGGGCATCGGCGATGGCGACCGAGAGCCGCGCGATTTCGGCGTCCACAGACTGCGCGCGGGTGCGCAGTGTCTCCACTTGACCCGAGAGCCTCGCCAGCCCTTCGCGACGGTCGGCGATGGCCCGCACAGCGGCCAGATGTGCCTGCTCGGCGGCCTTGGCGGCGTGTTCACGGTCGGCGAGCGCTTCCCGCGCGGCCTCGAGGGTTTCGGCGGCCATCTCCACCGCGTACCGCAGCTCGGCTTCCTCGGCCTCGATCCGGTCGGCCTCGGCTTCGAGCTGTTCTGGGTCGCGGCCGGTGCCCACGGGTGCCTCGGTGTGCAGGTTGCGGGCGCGATCGGCGGCGATGCGGATGGTCGCGTTGACGCGCTCGGCCAGCGCGGAGAGCTGGAACCAGGTCTGCGCGGCCGCCTCGGCGCTCGGGCTCAGCCGCGACAACTGGAACTCCTGCTGGGCAAGCGCGGCATTGGCGGCGTCGAGCTCGGACTGCACGTTGATCTGCTGCTCGCGCGCGTAGGCCTCCTTGTTCAGCTGCGACTCGAGTTCGCCGCGCCGGGTCACCAGGTCGTCGGCGGCCAGGCGCAGCCGGGCGTCGCGCAGGTCGGCCTGCACGGTCTGGGCGCGCCGCGCCACCTCGGCCTGCCTGCTGAGCGGTTTGAGCTGGCGGCGCAATTCGGTGGTGAGGTCGGTGAGGCGGGCGAGATTGGCCTGCATCGCGTCGAGCTTGCGGACCGCCTTCTCCTTGCGCCTGCGGTGCTTGAGCACGCCCGCGGCCTCTTCGACGAACGCGCGACGGTCCTCGGGCCGCGACTCGAGGATCGCCGAGAGCTGACCCTGTCCGACGATCACGTGCATCTCGCGCCCGATACCGGAGTCCGACAGCAGTTCCTGCACGTCCATCAGGCGGCAGCTGCTGCCGTTGATCTCGTATTCGCCCGCGCCGTCGCGGAACATGCGGCGGGTGATGGACACCTCGGCGTAGTCGATGGGCAGCGCGCCGTCGGAGTTGTCGATCGTCAGCGTCACCTCGGCACGCCCGAGGGGTGCACGTCCGCTGGTCCCGGCGAAGATGACGTCCTGCATCTTGCCGCCGCGCAGCGCCTTGGCGCCCTGCTCGCCCATCACCCAGGTGAGCGCGTCGACGACATTGGACTTGCCCGACCCGTTGGGCCCGACGACACAGGTGATACCGGGTTCGAAGCGCAACGTGGTTGCGGACGCGAAAGACTTGAACCCTTTCAGCGTCAAGCTCTTCAGATGCAACGCCACCCGCCTCTCCGGGAGTTCTGGCCAGACCTAGGTGCGAGAGGGCAAGACACGCGGCCTGCGGTTGGAACATCGCACCGGGCTGTGTTGCCGCCCGTGTGCTCGCGTGAGCCTATCCGATCGCCGTCGTGGCGCCGTGAACCTCCGGCCGGTCGGTGGACGAAGGGTTGACATTACACAGTGGAGGGTGGACGCTTGGTACCAGCAGATCACTGTGTTTGGTGAACGAGAGGTTGTCGGTATGGACATCACCCCCGGCACGCGCGCGTCCGATGCCGAGCGCAATGCGATCGTGGCCCAGTTGAGCACCCACCTGGCCGACGGCAGGCTCGATCTGGCCGAGTACGACCAGCGCGTCGCGAAGGTCTACGCGACCACCACCCGCGACGACCTCGCCCTCGTCCTGTCGGACCTGCCGACCCTCCCGGACAAGCAGCCCGCCACCCCACCGAAGCAGGCGCCGCGCATCCCCGTGTGGCAGCGCATCGAAGCGGGCAGCTGGCTCGGTGTGAGCATCATCGTGCTGGTCATCTGGGGCCTGATCTCGCTGACCGCAGGTGAACTCACCTACTTCTGGCCGATGTGGGTGATCGGCCCGTGGGGCGCGGTCCTGCTGTTCCGCGTGGTCACCGGCTGGGAAGCCCAGCCGGGCACCGCCACCCACCTACGGCACTTGCAAAAGCAGCTGAAGCACATCAATCCTCACTGACGCAACGACCGCCGCGCGCAAGGACATGGGTAACTCACCGGGCACGGGCTACCGTGACCCGCTACCTCGTCTGGCCGCCGACGCAAGCCTTGTCACACCTGAGTCCGGCCTGAATATCCGGGGAGGCGGGTCAGAGGATGGCGAAGGCCACCACCAGGCCGAGGGCGAAGTGGGCGGCGGCCACGACGAGGACCTCGGGGGTGTAGGTGTCGGCGTGCAGGGTGCGGCCGATGTCGATGCCGGTGACCTTCTCGACCACGCGCACCGAGATCACCTGCGCGACGATGCCGACCAGGCCGAACACGACCGCGGTGATCAGTCCCTGGGTCAGTTTGGCGCCCGGATCGGTGGCCAGCACCGCGAACACGACGATGAACGCCATGCTGATCATGCCCGCGGCCGAGACGATGATCGCGTTGGGCTTGCCCGCGATCACCAGGTCGCGCAGCTTGCCGGGGGTGGTCAGGTCGATGGCGAAGAAGCCGATCAGCATCAGGATCAGGCCGATCAGGCAGTACAGGATGATGGCGCCGACGCCTTCACCGAGCGCACTCCAATAACCCGATTCCAGGGCGAGGGCGGTCATCGTGGTCCTTTCGAAACAGTGTTGTGGTCAGTCGACGATGCGGTGCGGGACGAACGCGGCGCCGTCATCGGTGATGAGGCCCGCGGTCTCGCGGATACCGAGCCCGGCGGCGTTGTCACCGACGACCCACGCCCCGAGCACGGGACGCATGCCGTCGAATTCCGGGAGCGGGTCGAGCAATTGGTAGACGAAGCCCTCGGCGCCGTACACCCCACCGGTCGCGGTCTCCATGCCGGGACCGACGATGGTCATGTTGGCGCCTTCGCGGCCGAGCTTGGGTTTGCGGATGTATTCGGTGAGCTCGTGTGGGTCGTCGAGGTAGGCGGGCAACAGGTTCGGGTGGCCGGGATACATCTCCCACAGGATCGCCAGCAGCGCCTTGTTGCTCAGCAGGGTGGTCCACAGTGGTTCGATCCAGGCGGTCTGCGGGATGCTCGCGACGACACGTTTGCCGAAGTCGTCGTCGAGTATCCATTCCCAGGGGTACAGCTTGAAGATCGATTCGATCGGCGCCTCGGCCAGGTCGACGAAGCGGCCGAGGTCGGTGTCGAAGCCGACCTCCTCGATCGGCAGCGCGACGGTGTCGAAGCCCGCTTCGGCGGCGGTTTCCTGCATGTAGGCGGTGGTGACGTTGTCCTCGCCGGTGGCGTCGGCGCCCGACCAGGTGAAGTGCAGTTCGGTACCGGGCAGCACGTCACGCAGCTCGCCCCACCGCTCCACCAGCTTCTCGTGCAGTGAATTCCACTGGTCGCCACCGGGATACACCTGCTGCAACCAGTGCCATTGGATGATGGCCGCCTCGAGCAGCGAGGTGGGGGTGTCGGCGTTGTACTCGAGCAGTTTGGCGGGACGGCGTGCGTCGTAGCGCAGATCGAACCTGCCGTAGACGTAAGGGTCGCTGCGCCGCCAGGATTCGGCGATCGGGCCCCAACTCCATTCGGGCAGACCGAAATCGGCGTACCGCTCGGTGAGCACCACGTGTTCGGCCGCGTGCAGGCACATCGACTGCAGCAGTTCCACATCGGCTTCCAGCGCGAGGATCTCGTCCATCGAGAACTCGTAGTGCACCGATTCGTCCCAGTAGGGCCGCGGCTGACCGCTGGCATCGCGGCCGGGCACGCCGTAGACGAGTCCCTGGCTCTCGATGATCTGCTGCCAGCCCGGCCGGGGCGTACTCGCGACACGTCGCACTAAGACCCACTCCCGCCGGACTTGCTGCCCAGGCCACCGCGCTGAACGGTGGTGCCGGACTTGGTCTTGATCTCGGCGTTGCGTGGTTTCACCGAGGTCCCTCCGCTCGGCGGCCGGCCGATGGTGGCGTTGCCGCCGTAGTGGTAGCGGTACTGCGGCCAGCCGAGCAGGATCAGGCTGCCCATGCCACCGGAGCTGTCGCTGCGGAAGTTGGTCTTGCCGTCGCCGCAGTGCTCGTCCGGAACGACGACCTCCTGGCCGTTCTGGTCGATCTGCACGCAGGAGGCGGTGACCTGTTCGGGCGCGTTGACCGCCCGGTAGGCGAGGTAGCCGCCGCCGACGAGGGCCGCGACACCGACCACGGCGACACCGCCGATCATCACCCGTTTCCTGGTGCGGCGCTTGGCTTCCGCGGCTTCGGCGGCGGCCCGTTCGGCCTGCTCGGCCTGTTTGCGTGCCTTCTCGCGCGCCCGTGCCTCGGCGACCGTCGGCGGGCGAGGCTGGGTGACGCCTGGTTCCTGCCTGGACATCCGGCCGGGGCGGGGTTCCGGAGGTTGCTGCGGTGGCGGCGGCCACGTGGGCGGTGTCGCGCGGGCGGGTTGCTCGGGTGGCGTCCAGCCCGCGCCGGGATCGGGCGGCGTCCAGGGCGAGGATCCGCCCGGCTCGTCCGGCTGGTCGGGCGAACCAGGGTTGTGTGTGCTCACTGCCGCCTAACCCCCGAAGTCACTTCTACCGCTCCTCGAATCCGGTCATGTCACCGCGCGCGGGCTCCCAGCTTTCCACAACCAGGTCGACCCGCCCAGGCGCCTTGCCGGACCGTAGCAGTTCCAGCAACTTCTCGCCCGAGGTTCGTTGTCCCTCGGCCACCACGTGGACCCGTCCGTCGGCGTGGTTGCGCGCGTACCCGGTGAGCCCGAGTTCCAGTGCACGCGAGCGGGTCCACCAGCGGAAACCCACGCCCTGGACGTACCCGTGGACCCACGCGGACAGTCGGACAGGTTCGGTCACAGCGGCTCCTCGCCGGTCAGGCGTCGATGTCGAAGTTCAAGGTCACCTTGGTGCCCGCCTTGAGGGTGCGGCCGACGGTGCACACCTTGTCGACGGCGCGCTGCACGGTGACGAGCAGCCGTTCGCGGGCTTCTTCGTCGAGTTCGGACAGGTCGAGCTCGAACACCTCGTCGAGCTGCGGGTACAGCTCGTTCTCGCGGTCGGCGTCGCCGGAGACGCGGATGGTCGCGTCGAAGTCGTCGCCGAGGCGACGCGAGAGCGGCAGGTCGGAACTGAGCCCGGTGCACGCGGCGAGGGCGATCTTCAGCAGCTCACCGGGGGTGAACGCGCCGGGCACACCCTGCGAGGCGATCAGTACTTCGGCGCCACGGTTGCTGCGTCCGGTGTAGGCCCGGGTTCCGGTGCGCTCGACCCACAGTTCGACGGGCGCGGTGGTCACGGGTGCGTTCTGCTCAACTGCCATAGGCCTGATCCTGGCATGCCCGCCTCCCCGCGACTCATGCCGACCGGCAAGTGCCGCGAAAGTCACGTACCGGACCTGCGTGAATGGGGCTCGAGTGACGAACGTGCCCGACGAGTTACCCATGTGCCGACGAAGTCACGAGCCGACTGTCATTCTTGGAAGCGGTAGCCCATGCCTGGTTCGGTGAGCAGGTGGCGGGGGTGGGCGGGGTCGTCCTCGAGTTTGCGGCGCAGCTGGGCGAGATAGACCCGCAGGTAGTGGGTTTCGGTGGCATAGGCCGGGCCCCATACCTCGCGCAGTAATTCCTTGCGGCCCACCAGTTTCCCGCGGTGGCGGACCAGCATCTCGAGCATTCCCCATTCGGTGGGGGTCAGGTGGACGGGTGCGCCGTTCTTGGTGACCTGTTTGGCGGCCAGGTCGACGGTGAAGGAGTCGGTGACGACCACCGGTTCCGCCTCGTCGGCCGCCCCCGCACCGCGCCGGACCGCCGCCCGCAGCCGTGCCAGCAGTTCGTCCATCCCGAACGGCTTGGTGACGTAGTCGTCGGCGCCCGCGTCGAGCGCCTCCACCTTGTCGGCCGAATCGGTGCGCGCCGAGAGCACGATCACCGGTGCCGAGGTCCACCCGCGCAGCCCGGCCAGCACCTCGATCCCGTCCAGATCGGGCAGGCCGAGGTCGAGGACGACCACGTGCGGCTGCTTCTCCGCGGCCACGCGCAATGCGGCGGCGCCGTTGCCCGCGGTGAACACCTCGTACCCGCGCACCGACAGATTGATCCGCAGGGCGCGCACGATCTGCGGTTCGTCGTCGACCACCAGCACGCGGGTGGCGGACCCCGTCGACCGGGACTCGCCGGGCTGCGGCGCGTCCGTCCCCGATGAGTTGCTCATGTCCTCACTTTTCTCGTCGCGCGGCGGGGGTGGTCGAAGCAGACGCACCGGCAGGCAGGTCGAGCAGCACGGTCAGTCCGCCGCCGGGCGTGGGTTCGGCGTGGACGGTACCGCCCATGGCCTCGGCGAAGCCGCGGACCACCGACAGCCCGAGGCCGACGCCGGTGGTGTTGTCGCGGTCCCCGAGCCGTTGGAACGGTTCGAACAGGTGCTCCTCGCTGCCCGCGGGCACGCCCGGCCCGGTGTCGACGACCGCGACGACGACCCGGTCGCCCACGCGGTCTGCGGTCACGCGCACGGGCGTGTCGCGTCCGGCGTGGCGCAGGGCGTTGTCCAGCAGATTCGCCAGCACTCGTTCGAGCAATCCGCTGTCGGCCGACACCGAGATCTCACCTACTTCCACCGTCACCCGGTCCATCGCCGCGCGCCGCAGCCCCCTCGTGCCCATCCCCACGCTGACCAGCGCCCGATGCACCGCCTCGTCCAGATACACCTGCCGCGTCTGCGGGGTGACCACCCCGACCGCCAGGCGCGACGAATCGAGCAGGTTGCCCACGAGGGCGGTGAGCTGGTCGACGGATTCCTCGATGGCCTCGAGCAGCTCGCCGGTGTCCTCGGGTGAGAACTCCACGTCGTCGCTGCGCAGACTCGATACCGCCGCCTTGGCCCCGGCCAGCGGTGTGCGCAGGTCGTGGCTCACCGCCGACAGCAACGCGCGTCGCAACCGGTCGGCTTCGAGCAGCGCGGCCGCCGCCCCCGCCTCTTCGGTGAGGCGCTGCTGACGCACCAAGCCGACGGCCTGGTTCGCCACCGCGTTGAGCACCGGCCGCTCCCCCGGATCGAGCGGATGCCCGGCCAGCAGCAGCAGGCTGGTCGCGTCGCCCGCTTCGATCGCGGTCTCCGCGTCGGCGATCCGATGCGGCGGGTCCGCTCCGACCGAGGCGATCACTTCGTCACCGCAGCGCAGGCTCACCGCGCGTTGCCCGTAGACCTCGCGGACCTGTTCGAGCAGACGCGGCAGATCGGCGCCGTGCAGCACCGCCCCCGCGAACAGGGTGAGCAGCTCGGCCTGGCGGGATGCCTTGCGCGCCTGCCTGGTTCGCTTCGCCGCGAGATCGACGAGCGCCGCCACCGCCACCGCGACGATCAACAGCACGACCACGGTGACGAAGTTGTCCGGTTCGGCGATGGTGAGGCTGTAGCGCGGCGTGGTGAAGAACCAGTTCAGCAACAGTCCCGACAGCAGGGCCGAGGCGATCGCCGGCAGCACCCCACCGAGCAACGCGACCGCGACGACCCCGACGAAGAACATCGCGCTGAGCCCACCGAGTTGCAGATGCCGGTCGAGCACCGCCCAGCAGAGCACGCTCACCAGCGTGGGCACGAGCAGGGCGGCCACCCAGGCGACAACCGGTTGGCGTGTGCGCAGCGGATTGCGCCGGACCCCACGGTTGGCTTCCTCGTGGGTCACCATGTGCACGTCGATCTTGCCGGAGCGTTGCACCACGGTGGAGCCGATGCCCTCGTCGAGAATCCTGGCCCAGCGTGAGCGCCGCGAGGTGCCGAGTACCAGCTGCGTGGCGTTGACCTCGCGTGCGAATTCCAGCAGGGCGGTCGGCACGTCGTCGCCGGTGACGGTGTGCAGCGAGGCGCCGAGCGCGGCGGCGAGTTCGCGCAGCCGCGCCAGCCGTTGCGTGGACACTCCGGCCAGACCGTCGCCCCGGACCACATGCACCACAACGAGTTCCGCGCTGGATTTCGAGGCGATCCGCCCGGCCCGGCGTACCACGGTCTCCGATTCGGGGCCACCGGTCACCGCGACGACCACGCGTTCGCGCGCTTCCCACAGCTCGGTGATGTCGTGGTCGGCCCGGTATTTCGCGAGTGCCGCGTCGACCTGGTCGGCCAGCCACAGCAGCGCGAGTTCGCGCAGGGCCGTGAGGTTTCCGGGGCGGAAGTAGTTCCGCAGGGCCGCGTCGACTTTGTCCGCGGCGTAGACGTTGCCGTGGGAAAGCCTGCGTCGCAGCGCTTCCGGCGTCAGATCGACGAGTTCGACCTGGTCCGCCCCGCGTACCACCGCGTCGGGTACGGTCTCGCGCTGTTCGATGCCGGTGATCTGGGCGACCACATCGTTGAGGCTCTCGAGGTGCTGCACGTTCACCGTGGAGATCACGTCGATCCCCGCGTCCAGAATCGCCTCCACGTCCTGCCAGCGTTTCTCGTGCGCACTGCCCGGCGCGTTGGTGTGGGCGAGTTCGTCGACGAGCACCACGGCGGGCCTGCGGGCGAGCACCGCGTCGACGTCGAGCTCGGGCAGTTCGGTGCCCCGGTAACGCACCGCCTTCGGCGGGATGCGCTCGATCCCGTCGAGCAGCTGGGCGGTCTTCGCTCGCCCGTGGGTCTCCACCACGCCCGCCACCACATCGCGGCCACGCTCGAGCCGCCGGTGTGCCTCACCGAGCATGGCGTAGGTCTTGCCGACGCCGGGTGCGGCACCCAGGTAGATGCGTAGTCGACCGCGTTTCACCGGTTCATCATCGCCCGGGGCACCGTCAACAACCCGCAAAGGCGGCGCCGGAGCGCGCTAAGGATCCGTAAGGAATGCCCGCGCCACCCATCCGAAGGCCTTGACTCGGCTCGGCGCCCCACGGTGGGGCGCGAGGAGGTCGGACATGTCTGTGGTGGTGTTCACGGTGCTCACCGTGGCGGTCTTCGCCCTGCTGGGCCTGATCCAGCGCGGGCTGGAGAAGCTGTGATCGCGAATCTGGTCGGTCTGGTGCTCGCCGCGGGTGTCGCCGTGTTCATGGTGGCGGCCCTGCTCTTCCCCGAGAGGTTCTAGTGACCACGACAACAGCGGGGATCGTCTTCCTCGCGGCCCTTGTGCTCGCGCTGGCACTGGCGCACGTGCCGCTCGGTGACTACATGTACCGGGTGTACAGCGGCGAGCGGCATTCCCGTGCCGAGCGGTTGATCTACCGCGCGATCGGCGCGCACCCCGACGTGGAGCAGACCTGGCCGGTGTACGCCCGCAGTGTGCTGGCCTTCTCGGCCGTCGGCGTGCTCGGCTTGTTCTTCTTCCAACTGGTCCAGGGCGCACTGCCGCTGCATCTGAACGATCCGGGCACCGAGATGACCCCGGCGCTGGCGTGGAACACCGCGGTCAGTTTCGTCACCAACACAAACTGGCAGAACTACTCCGGCGAATCGACCCAGGGCCACCTGGTGCAGATGGCCGGGCTCACTGTGCAGAACTTCGTGTCGGCGGCGGTCGGCATGGCGGTCGCCATCGCGCTGGTGCGTGGTTTCGCCCGCCACCGCACCGGTGAGCTCGGCAATTTCTGGGTCGACCTGGTGCGCGGCACCCTGCGCATCCTGCTGCCGCTCGCGTTCGTCGTCGCGGTCGTGCTGGTGGCAGGCGGAGTGATCCAGAACTTCCACCTGCACGACCAGGTGGCGCAGACCCTCGGCGGTGGTGTGCAGACGATCACCGGCGGTCCCGTCGCGAGCCAGGAGGCGATCAAGGAACTCGGCACCAACGGCGGCGGTTTCTACAACGCCAATGCCGCGCACCCGTTCGAGAACCCGACCACGTGGACGAACTTCGTGGAGATCTTCGCGCTGATGCTGATCGCGTTCTCGCTGCCACGCACCTTCGGGCGCATGGTCGGCAGCACGAAGCAGGGCTACGCGATCGTCGCGGTGATGGGAACCATCGCGCTGGTGAGTGTTTCGTTGCTCATCGCGTTCCAGTCGCAACACCACGGAACCGTTCCCACCGCGGTCGGCGCGTCGATGGAAGGGGTGGAAACCCGCTTCGGCGTGGCCGATTCGGCCGTGTTCGCCGGGGCGACGACCCTCACCTCGACCGGTGCGGTGAATTCCTTCCACGACTCCTACACCAGCCTCGGTGGCCTGGTGACCATGGTGAACATGCAGCTGGGCGAGGTCGCGCCCGGCGGGGTGGGTTCGGGCCTCTACGGCATGCTGATCCTGGCCGTCGTCACGGTGTTCGTCGCGGGCCTGATGGTCGGGCGCACACCGGAATACCTCGGCAAGAAGATCACGCCGCGCGAAATCAAGCTCGCCGCCACGTATTTCCTGGTGAGCCCGCTGATCGTGCTGGTCGGGACGTCGGTCTCGACGGCCCTGCCCGGGCCGCGCGACAGCATGCTCAACAGCGGACCGCACGGCTTGTCGGAAGTGCTGTACGCCTTCACCTCCGCCGCCAACAACAACGGTTCCGCCTTCGCCGGGCTGTCCGGCAACACCACCTGGTTCAACACCGCGCTCGGGCTGGCCATGCTGCTCGGCCGGTTCGTCCCGATCATCGTCGTGCTCGCGCTGGCCGGTTCGCTGGCCGCGCAGGGCCACACGCCCGCCTCGGTCGGTACCTTGCCCACCCACCGGCCGCAGTTCGTCGGCCTGGTGGTCGGGGTGACGGTGATCCTGGTCGCGCTCACCTTCCTGCCCGCCCTCGCGCTCGGGCCGCTCGCCGAAGGAATCCACTGACATGTCCGTTCCCACCCTCGCTTCCCCGCGCACCGAGCAGCCCGCCCGTGCCGTCCTCGACCCGACGCTGTTGCGCACGGCGCTGCCCGCGGCAATCCGCAAACTCGACCCGCGCACCCTCTGGAAGAACCCCGTCATGCTGATCGTGGAGATCGGCGCGGCGTGGTCGACCGTGCTGGCGGTCGCCGAACCGTCGTTCTTCGCGTGGGCCATCGTCGCCTGGCTGTGGCTCACCGTGGTCTTCGCGAATCTGGCCGAGGCCGTCGCCGAGGGGCGCGGCAAAGCGCAGGCCGAGAGCCTGCGAAAAGCCAAGACCGACACCGTCGCCCGTCGGCTCACCGACTGGACACCGGGCGCCCCGATCGTCGAGCAGCGGGTCGCCGCCCCCGAACTGCGTCGCGGTGACTTCGTGGTGGTGGAGGCCGGCCAGGTGATCCCCGGCGACGGTGATGTGGTCGAGGGCATCGCGTCGGTGGACGAATCCGCGATCACCGGTGAATCGGCGCCGGTGATCCGTGAATCCGGTGGCGACCGTTCGGCGGTCACCGGCGGCACCACCGTGCTCTCCGACCGCATCGTCGTCCGCATCACCCAGGAACCCGGTGCCAGTTTCATCGACAAGATGATCGCCCTGGTGGAAGGCGCGAACCGGCAGCGCACGCCCAATGAGATCGCGCTGAACATCCTGCTGGCCGCGCTGACGATCATCTTCGTGTTCGCGGTCGCGACCTTGCAGCCGCTGGCGATCTTCTCGAAGTCCAACAATCCGGGCGTGGCCGACACCCTGGCGCTCGACGGCGACGGCATCACCGGCATCGTGCTGGTGTCGCTACTGGTCTGCCTGATCCCCACCACCATCGGTGCCCTGCTCTCGGCGATCGGTATCGCGGGGATGGATCGGCTGGTGCAGCGCAATGTGCTCGCCATGTCGGGACGTGCGGTGGAGGCGGCGGGTGATGTGAACACGCTGCTGCTGGACAAGACCGGAACCATCACCCTCGGCAATCGCCAGGCCGCCGAATTCGTCACCGTGCCAGGCGTTCTCGACGACGAGCTGGCCGATGCGGCGCAGTTGTCGAGCCTGGCCGACGAAACCCCGGAGGGCCGCTCGATCGTCGTCCTCGCCAAGGAAGTGTTCAACCTGCGCGAGCGAGGCGCGGGCGAACTGTCGGGCGCCGTCTGGGTGGAGTTCACCGCCCAGACCCGCATGTCCGGCGTCGATCTGGCCGACGGGCGCCGCTTGCGCAAGGGCGCGGCCGGTGCCGTCGCCGAATGGGTTCGCGCGCAGGGCGGTTCGGTACCGGCCGAAGCGTCCACCATCGTCGACGGTATTTCCGCGTCCGGTGGAACACCGCTGATGGTCGGTGAGGTCGACGGCGGCACCGCCCGCGTGCTCGGCGTCGTTCATCTCAAAGACGTGGTCAAACAGGGCATGCGGGAACGCTTCGACGAAATGCGGCGGATGGGTATCCGCACGGTGATGATCACCGGCGACAACCCGTTGACCGCCAAGGCGATCGCGGACGAAGCGGGCGTCGACGACTTCCTCGCCGAGGCGACACCGGAGGACAAACTCGCTCTCATCAAGAAGGAACAGGACGGTGGCCGCTTGGTCGCGATGACCGGCGACGGCACCAACGATGCTCCCGCCCTGGCTCAGGCCGATGTCGGCGTGGCGATGAACACCGGCACCTCGGCGGCCAAAGAGGCGGGCAACATGGTCGATCTGGATTCGGATCCGACCAAGCTGATCGAGATCGTGGAGATCGGCAAACAGCTGCTCATCACCCGTGGGGCGCTCACCACGTTCTCCATCGCCAACGACATCGCCAAGTACTTCGCGATCATTCCGGCCCTGTTCGTGCCGTTGTTCCCCGGCTTGGACGCGCTGAACATCATGCGGTTGGCCAGTCCGCAGTCGGCGATCCTGTCGGCGGTGATCTTCAACGCGATCGTCATCGTCGCACTCATCCCGTTGGCTCTGCGCGGCGTCGGATACCGGCCCAGCAGCGCCTCGGTCCTGTTGCGCCGCAACCTGACCGTCTACGGGCTTGGTGGCATCGTCGCGCCGTTCCTCGGCATCAAAGTCATCGATCTGTTCGTCCAACTCCTTCCCGGGATGTCCTGACATGCGTACTTCGACCTGGTTCCGCCAGCACCTGGCCGCCCTGCGTGCCCTGCTGGTACTCACCGCGATCATCGGAATCATCTATCCCCTTGCGGTTTTCACGATCGCCCAGCTGCCCGGTCTGGATCACCGAGCCGCCGGATCGCTCGTCGAGCGGGACGGGAGGCTGGTGGGCTCGAGCCTGATCGGGCAGTCGTTCACCGATGCCGACGGCACCGCCCTCGGGCAGTATTTCCAGAGCCGTCCGTCGGCGGCGGGCGAGGGCTACGACCCGCTCGCCTCCGCCGCGAGCAATCTCGGCCCGGAAGACATCGTCGACACGAACGACCGGACCAGCCTGCTCACCACCGTCTGCGCGCGTTCCATGGAGGTCGGCGACCGTGAGGGGGTCGACGGCCGTCGTCAGTTCTGCACGGAAAGCGGTGTGGGCGCGGTTGTCTCGGTACTCGGTCCACGCGATGCCGACGGTGACGTGTCGCGGCCGGAGCGGGTGGTCAGCGTCAACGAGCCGTGTCCGACGCGCCCCTTCACCGCCACCTTCCGTGGTGTCGCGGTGGAATGCGCGCGAACCGGCGAGGACTACTCGACGGGTGTGCTCGTTCCCCTCCGCGGTGAGGCACCGGACCACCCGGCGGTACCCGCCGACGCGGTGACGGCGAGCGGCAGCGGCCTCGACCCGCACATCTCCCCCGAATACGCCGCCATCCAGGTCGACCGGGTGGCCCGGGCGCGCGGCATTTCCCCCGAGCAGGTGCGCGCGGTACTCACCGAGCACACCCACGGTCGCACGCTCGGCTTCCTCGGAGAACCGCGCGTGCACGTCCTCGAGCTCAATCTCGCACTGGACGACCAGTTCCCGCTGTCGCGCTGAACGGATGCGCCGGGCACCACAGGGGTTCCCGGCGCATCGTCGCGCTACTCGATCACCAGTTCCCAACCCTCGGGCAGGCTCGCGGTGAGTATCTCGGTGCCACGCACTTCCATGTCGATCGTGTCGGTGCCGAGCCGGAAATCGGCCAGGCGCACGATGCCCCACGAGGCGGGGACGCGCGGACGAACCGTCAGGGTCTTGGCGGGGACGTCCGGGTCGATGCCGACGAAGGAGCGGATGAGCAGCAGCGGCGCGGCGCTGGCCCAGGCCTGCGGGGAGCAGGAGGTGGGGTACGGCACGGGTGCGGCGAAGCGTCCACGGGGGAAACCGCAGAACAGCTCCGGCAGGCGGCCGTCGAAAGCCGCTGCCGCGTCGAGCAACCCGGCCGAGAGCTGGGTGGCCAGTTCGATCGCGCCCGGCACGTGCTGGTACCGCATGAGCCCGGCCACCGCGATGGCCGTGTCGTGCGGCCACACCGAACCGCAGTGGTAGCTCATCGGGTTGTAGGCACCCATGTTGGAAGCCAGTGTGCGCAAACCGAATCCGGAGTCCATCTCCGGCGAGGACAGATGCCGGATCAGGATCTCGGCATGCTCGTCGGTGGCGATTCCCGACCACAGGCAGTGTGCCGCGTTGCTGGTGAGCGCGTCGACCTGACGCTTGTTCCCGTCCAAGGCCACGGCGTACCAACCGCACTGGGGTAGCCAGAACTGCTCGGCGAATTTCGTGCGCAAGGCGACGGCGCGTTCGCGCATCTTGCGGGCCAGCGGTTCGTCGTCGAAGGCATCGGCGAGTTCGGCGCGCGCCAGCAGCGCCGCGTAGACGTAGCCCTGCACCTCGCACAGTGCGATCGGCGCCTGCGCGAGCTGGCCGCTCGCGAAATTGATGCCGTCGAAACTGTCTTTCCAGCCCTGGTTGATGAGTCCGCGGTCGGTGGCGCGCACGTATTCGACGAAACCGTCGTCGTCGCGGTCACCGAAATCGGTGATCCAGCCGATGGCGGCGTCGGCGGCGGGCAGCAGGGTGGCGATCGACGCGGGATCGGCGCCCCAGCGCAGACATTCGGCGAGCAGCATCACGAACAGCGGGGTGGCGTCGACCGTGCCGTAGTAGATCTGGCCGCCGAGGACCTGTCCGACGGCCGGGCCACGCCGCATCTCGTGCATGATGCGGCCCGGTTCCTCCTCGACCAGCGGATCCACTGTCTCGCCCTGCAATTCGGCCAGCTGCTGCAGCGTACCGAGGGCGAGGTCGGTTTCCAGCGGCAGCGACATCCAGGCGGTGAGCAACGAGTCGCGACCGAACAGGGTCATGAACCAGGGCGCGCCCGCCGCGACGAACGGCCGGCCGGTCCCGGAATCGCTGTGGATCTGCAGGGCGCCGAGATCGCTCTCGCTGCGTCGCAGTATCCGGTTGAGCATCAGGGAATCGCTGGTGATGTCGGTGGCCGTGGCCCGCCAGGCCTGGATCTTCTTCACCGGTTCGCTCGCCCGGTAGCGTTCACCCACCGAGCCCTGCATCGGCGGGCGCTGGGCCGCGCCCGCGGGCTGGGCCGCGATCTCGGTCTGCCAGCGACCGCCGGCGGGCACGACGATGCGCCAGATCATGGTGCCGGGCAGCACCATCGGCTCCACCGTCGAGGTGAGGGCGAGCCCGCGCGCCAGGTCGGCGCGGTCGTGCAGCAGCAGTTCGCCGTCGGCGGTGGTCATCTCCGCGCGGCGCCCGCCCGCACGGCCCTCCTTCACCGAGAACAGGTCGACGAAGTCGGCGTCGACGTGTACCTCGAGCACGACCGCGGTGGCTTCGCGGCTCATGTTCTCGAGGGTGATCACCTCGTGCATGCCCTCGGCGACGAGCCGGTCGCGCACCACGAGCAGGGTGCTGTCGGCCATGCCCGCCTGAGGCGGCCTGCGCAGCACGAAACGCGCCGCGAAGGCCTCCGGGCTCAGCACCGACAGCGGCTCGGGCTTCTTGCCGTCGACCAGCAGTTCCCAGCGCGAGATGACCCGCGCGTCACGGAAGAACAAACCCTGCGGTTTGCCCGGCTCCACGTCGCCGAGCCGATCCGAGAGGCAGAAGGTGCCGCCCTCGACCAGGGTCACATTGCCGCCGTGGCCGCCGAGCCCGGCCGGTTCACCCGCGTTCAGCGGAGTCGGGCTCGGCTGCGCGTCGCTGTGGCTCATGCGCGCCCGGTGGTCGCCGCGACGGACGGCATCGCGAAGGCGTTGCCGTATCCGATCGTGGTGCGCGCCAGAATTTCCCGGTACACCTGTTCGTAGCCACGGCCGAGGGTGTCGGCGCCGAAGTTGGCCTCCACGTGCGCCCGGCAGGCGGCCGGGTCGTAGGTGGCGACCTCGTGGATCGCGGCGGGCAGTTCGGCGGGATCCTCGCAGATGCGCGCGGTGACACCGTCGACCAGCACCTCGCTCACCGCGCCGCCGCGCAGGGCGACAACCGGTGTGCCACAGACCATTGCCTCGATCATCACCATGCCGAACGGCTCCTCCCAGCGAATGGGGAACAGCAGACACCGAGCTCCGGCCAACAGTTTACGCTTGGCGGTCGCGTCGGCGAGGCCGAATACATGATCGTCCGCGGTGAGCCGGGGGCGCACGTATTCCTCGAAGTAGGCCTTTTCCGGCGGTTCGGAGCACTTGCCCGCCAGGATCAGCGGAATACCGGCCTCGTGGGCGGCGTCGAGGGCCAGGTGCGGGCCCTTGTCCATCGAGAAGCGGCCGAGGAACAGCGCGTAGTTGTCCTTCTCCGGCTGGAAGGGCCACTGATCCGGACGGAGCGCGTTGTGCACGCGACCGGCCCAGCCCAGATCCGGCGCCAGTTCACGCTGCCGATCGCTGATGGCGATCAGCGAGCACTCCTCACCGAGTTCGCGGTAGTAGCGGTAGCAGTCGTCCTGGACGGGGCCGTGGACGGTGACCACGGTCGGCAGGCCGAGATTGGCGTAGGCGGGGGCGTTGAGCGGTCCGGCGAACGTGTGGTCGTGCACCAGGTCGATGCCCTCGGTGTCGGCCAGTCGCTCGATCGCGCGGCGCACGCGCAGTGCGTGGACCACCTCCGGGAACGGATCGCCGAGCCGCTCGGGCACGATCCGTTCCCACAGTGGGACGAAATTCGCTTTGGTACCGGCCTCACCCGCACCGAACAGGGTGACGTGATGGCCGCGCTCACACAGGGAATCGACCAATTCGGCGACAACAGCTTCCACCCCGCCGTACGCCTTGGGGGGAACATCGAAATACGGTGGCACGACCATCGCAATTCGCAGTGGGCCACCATTGTGCTCGATCGAATAGAGATCAGAACTGGAGAACCCGGTCGGCGACATTGCCGACATATCTGTACTCATGACCTTCCTTCCAGGGACACAACCTCGCAACACTTGCGCGAACAAGAGATGGCCGCCTCGGCGGGGTGGAGACCGAGAGCTTCACCGCCGTCCATGGGGCATGGTTGGCCTGGCCAGGCGCGGAGCGCACCGCTGGGGTGCCCGCCTGATCAGAGGGGCCGTCAAGGAACGTACCCCGCTACCGGAAAGTAAACCAGCATGTTGCTGGTTTTGTTGTACGCGATTCCCTGCCGCGACAGCAGATTCCGCCGTCACGGCCGGTCTACGCCGTACAGAGAATTGTCACGGCCGAGTCGCGCCGCGGTCAACCGGCGGCCGCGGCGCACTGAGCGACCGATCAGCACACTTCGATTACGGTTCGCATTCTGATCGCTTGGCCAACTCCAGGCAGGCGATGCCGCCGAATTCGGCGACGACGAGCCGCCCGTCACCATAGACGAGATAGTCGACGAATTTCGCGGCTAGCGATCCGGCGGGCATGTTGCCGCCCGGGTAGTCGTGGAAGGCGAATTCCACCGAGTAGAACGGGTAGCTGCGTTCGGCCACATGGGTTTTGGTCGCGGCCTGACCGTTGATGGTCACCGCTCGCAACCCCTCGCCGACCGTCGTCGCCTCGAGATAGCCCACCGCGCCCGGCGTCGCGGCGACCACCTCGGCCATCTCCCCGGTCGAGCCGACCTCGCAGTGCACCAGTCGCGATCTGCCCGCGCAGAATTCGGGATGGTAGAGCGGGCGCTGCCAGTCGAGCAGCCGGGCTTCGAGGGCGAACCGCGACCCCGACCCGTGCTGGCGATCCACCACGACCACGGGCAGATCCGGACCACCGAGCATTCGCCAGTTGTCGATCTCGCCGCGGAACAAGCGCTGGATCTGTGCGGTCGACAGATCGGCGATGCCGAGGTCCGGGTGGGTGACGACGGCGAACGGCGCCACCGCGAAGGGTGTTTCGAACAGATCGGGGAAGGTGTCGCGCTTGGGGCCCTCACCGATGGCGACGGTGTTCGGTGCTTGCTCCGGTTTGTCGAGGACACGCAGACCGTCGCTGGTACCGGCGAAATCGAAGGCGAAGTCGGCACCGGAACAGTGCGTTTCGTAGTTTTCGGCGACCTCGCGGACCATCTTCTCCATGGCGGTGGAGCCGACGAGGGTGAGGTTGCCGTCGGCGCAGTAGCTCGGTGGTGGGTCGGTGCGCGTCAGCGCGACGCCGAGCTGGACCAGGACGAGTATCAGCAGGAAGACGCTCAGCGCGATCAAGGGCCACGATCGCGATCCGCTGCGCGTCGTTTTCGCCCGCTGCGCACTACCGCGCAGGCCCGTCAGCGTCGGCTTGTCGAACGCGGCGAGCCCGCGTTTGTTGTTCAGGACGGCGAGGATCTTGTAGTGGCCCTTACGGTCGATCGGCGCCTTCGGCAGGTCGACGATGCCTTCGAGCGTGTCGCCCGCATCGACGTTGCGCCAACCTATTCCCGACTCCGGCCCGAGGCTGCCCGCGTAGACGCCATCCAGTTCCGTGACCGCGACTGCGACCACCTGACGGCCCGGAAATGTCAGGTGCAGACCGGCTTTCGGAAGCGCGGGGTCGGCAAGGGCGTAATCGTCCTTTTCGATGGGCAGCGACCCGACATTCTCGATGCGCACCAGTGCCAGCGACAACTTGTGCAATTCCAAGTCGTCGCCGCCGGGCGCCCCTGTCTGCAGATTGCGCAATGCCCCGGTGACATCGACCTCGCCCGGCGAACTCGGCGGGGGAAACTGGATCTGCCCGGTCACCGGGGTGTCCATCTGCACCCGGAACCCGATGCGTTTGTAACCGGGGAACACGAACTGCCGCAGGAAGGTCGCGACCGCGACCACCACGCCGAGCACCGACAGCACGATCTCGATCGGAAAGTTCACCAGTCCCCCACGCAACTCGTCCGAATCGAGTTGTATCAGAGGGAAACCCGTCGCCCGGCCGCCGACATCAGCTGTTGGGCAAACCTTCACCCACCGGATTCCGCCGTCCAGGCGAGCAGGTCGTCCAGCGGCCACGTATTGACGACCCGCTCCGCCGTCACCCCGTGCGCGACGGCACGTTCGCATCCGTAGCCCTGCCAGGACAGTTGGCCCGGTGCGTGGGCGTCGGTGTCGATGCTGAAGTAGCAGCCGACCTCGACGGCGAGGTCGATCAGTCGACCGGGCGGGTCACGGCGTTCGGGGCGGCTGTTGATCTCCACAGCCGTGCCGTACTTGCGACAGGCCTCGAAGACGAGTTCGGCGTCGAACCGGGATTCGGGGCGGGTGCCGCGCCCGCCTTCCACGAGCCGGCCGGTGCAGTGGCCCAGCACATCGACATTCGGGTCGGCCACGGCGTAGACCATGCGTTTGGTCATGGTCGCGCTGTCGTCGCGCAGGTGCGAGTGCACGCTGGCGACCACGATGTCGAGCCGTTCGAGCAGGTCGGCGCGCTGGTCGAGGGTGCCGTCGTCGAGGATGTCGACCTCGATGCCGGTGAGGATGCGGAAGGGGGCGAGTTCGTCGTTGAGTTCGGCGATCACGTCGAGCTGACGAAGCAACCGTTCGGCGGACAACCCGTTGGCGACTTTCAGGCGCGGCGAGTGGTCGGTGAGCGCGCAGTACTCGTGGCCGAGTGCGGCGGCCATGCGCATCATCTCGCCGATCGGGCTGCCGCCGTCGGACCAGTCGGAGTGGGTGTGCAGGTCACCGCGCAGCACGGTGCGCAGGGGTTCGCCCGCAGGGCCGATGGGTTCGGCGGCGGCGCGCAGGTCGGCCAGGTAGGCGGGGATCTCACCGGCACAGGCCTGTTCGATGACCGTGGCGGTCTTGGGTCCGATACCGGACAGGTCCTGCCAGCTGTGTTCGGCCGCGCGCAAGGATCTTTCGACCTCCGACAGCCCCTCGACCACGTCGGCGGCCCGCCGGTAGGCCTTCACGCGATGGGTCTGGGCGCGCGATCGTTCGAGCCAGAACGCGATCTCGCGCAGGGCGGCAACCGGATCGAGGCCCGTCATCGCTATCGGATCCGGCCGTATTTGAGGAAGGCGACACCGTCGGAATACACCCGGCTGGTGATCACCCGGAAGCGTTCGGGCTCGGGCAGTTTCATCCCCCCTCCGAACAGCGGCCTGCCGGTACCGAGCAGCACCGGATACAGCTTCAGGAACACCTGATCGATCTCGGGCAGCAGGGTCTGGGCGAGTTCACCGCCACCGCAGAGCCAGATGCCCAGGCCTGCTTGCTTTTTGAGATCGCGTACCGCCGCGACCGGATCGCCCGAGATCACCTCGACACCGGGTGCCGGCGGCTCGGGCATCGTGGTCGACACGACGAACTGGCGCAGATGCTCGTACGGGCTCGCGGTGCCGGTGCGCACCCCGAAGTCGTGGGCCTTGCGCCCCATGATGACGGTGTCGAAGTAGATATTGCCCGCCGCGACCCCGCGCGCCTCGCGCACCTTGGTCGGCAGCGTCTCCGGGTATTGCGAGATGATCGATGGCACGTGATCACCGCCAACCGGGAAGAAGTCCACCGACCCGTCCTCGGCGGCGATGAAGCCGTCGATCGTCGATGCCACGAAATACGTCAGCTTGCGCATACCCGTCCTCCTGGGGACCCCACCTGCGGCAGATCTGTCAGGGAAACGGTATCGCGCGGCGATCAGCGCCGACGAGGCTTCCGCTGACACGTCGGACAGGAAAACGACGAGCGATTCATGAATTGCTCACGGATCAGCAGCGCACCGCACCGGTCGCACGGTTCGTTCTCGCGGCCGTAGGCGGCCAGTGACCGGGAGAAATACCCGGATTCGCCGTTCACGTTCACATACAGCGCGTCGAAGGAGGTGCCGCCGACGGCCAGTGCCTCGGTCATCACGGCGGTGACGGCGTCGAGCAGGGTGCGCAGCGCGGGGCGGGTCAGGCTCGCGGCGATGCGGGTGCCGTGCAAGCCTGCCCTCCAGAGGGCCTCGTCGGCATAGATGTTCCCGATGCCCGAGACCACGGTCTGATCGAGCAGCACCCGTTTGATCTCGGTGTTCTTTGCCCGAATCGCGGCGACGACAGCTTCGCGATCGAAACGCGGATCGAGCGGGTCGCGGGCGATGTGGGCGACCGTGTCGGGGACGACGCTCCCGTCGACCTCGACGAGACCGGCCAGCGACCACCCGCCGAACGTGCGCTGGTCGACGAACCGCAATTCGGCAGCGTCGTCGAGGGTCGCCCGGATGTGGGCGTGCTTCTCGACGGGCGCCGCGGCGGGCTGAACCAACATCTGACCGCTCATCCCCAGATGCACGACCAAGGCCAGGTCCATTGCGGCCGCCGACGTGGTGTCGCCGCTGCCGGTCCGGTGCGGCCGGGCTTCGTCGAAGGTGAGCCAGAGGTACTTGCCGCGACGGTGGGCGGCGTCGATGCGCAGCCCGGTGAGCTGCGCGGACAGGTCGGCCGGACCCGCCACATGCCTGCGCACAGCACGCGGATGGGTGACGGTCACGTCCTTAATGACCCGGCCGACGGCGTGCTCGGCCAGACCGCGCCGCACCACCTCGACTTCGGGAAGTTCGGGCACGTCAGGCTTGGGCGGCTTCGTCCGCGGCGGCGGTCTTCTCGGTGAGCGCCTTGTAGGCGGCACCGGCGGCCTTCTGCTCGGCTTCCTTCTTGGAGCGGCCGACACCCGAACCGTACGGATTCCCGGCGATCACCGTGGTGGCGGTGAACTCCTTGTTGTGATCCGGGCCGGTGGAGGTGATCTCGTAGGCGGGCACGCCGAGACCGCGTTCGGCGGTGAGTTCCTGCAAGCTGGTCTTCCAGTCGAGGCCCGCGCCCATGCGTGGACCGCGCTCGAGGAGATCGGCGAACAGGCGAAGCACCACACCACGCGCGACCTCGATGCCGTGCTCGAGGTGCACCGCACCGAGCAGCGACTCCATACCGTCGGCGAGGATGCTCGGCTTGTCGCGGCCGCCGGTGAGCTCTTCGCCCTTGCCGAGCAGCAGGTATTGACCGAGTCCGCCGTCGCCGAGGCCACGCGCCACTTCGGCGAGCGCGTGCATGTTCACCACACTGGCGCGCAGCTTCGCGAGTTCACCCTCGGACTTCTCCGGGTGCTCGGTGTAGAGGCGTTCGGTGATGCTCAGGCCGAGCACCGAGTCGCCGAGGAATTCCAGGCGCTCGTTGGTCGGCAGGCCACCGTTCTCGTACGCGTACGACCGGTGCGTCAGCGCGAGGCGCAGAAGCTCCGGTCGTACGTCGACACCGAGGGCGGCGAGGAGACTGGCGTGATCGGTCACGTCGCTACGTTTGATCGGACGATCAGACAGCAGCGGTGACCTGGCGGCCCTTGTAGGTACCGCAGGACGGGCACGCGATGTGCGGGAGGGTCTTCTCACCGCAGGCACGGTTCGGGCAGGTCACCAGGGTCGGCGCGACGGCCTTCCACTGGCTGCGCCGCGACCGGGTGTTGGAACGGGACATCCGGCGCTTGGGAACAGCCACGGCTACTTCTCCTCTTGGTTTTCGCTGACCACACGGGCGTCGTCTGCCCCGGGAGCGGATCGGTCTTGGGGGGTGGAACCCTCGGCGGGATCGCCGGTGCCGGGCGCCTCGGTGGCGAACGATGCCAACTTGGCCCAGCGGGGATCCAGTATCTCATGCCCATGATCGGGACCGGCAATCGCCATCCGCACACCGCATTCGGGGCACAGGCCCGCGCAGTCCGGCGTGCACAGCGGCTGCAGCGGAAGCTCCAGCCCGATGGCGTCGAGAATCACCGGCTCGAGGTCGATGAGGTCGTCTTCCATGCGGTAGACCTCGGCGTCCTCGGTCGTCTGCTCGGTCTTGCTGTCCGGATACGCGAACAGTTCCGTCAGACGAACCTCGACCCGGTCCTCGAACGGCTCGAGGCAGCGCGAGCACTCCCCGACCGTCGGCCCGGACACCGTGCCGGTGACCAGCACGCCCTCCGAGACGGCCTGCAACTGCAGGTCCAGGTCCACCTCGGCGTCGGCCGGGATGGCGATCAGGTCGAGACCCATCCGCTCGTGCTCGGTGACGGTGCGCCGCACCTCCCGCATGGTTCCCGGCCGACGGCCGAGATTGCGGACATCCAGCACGAAACCCGCGTCGGACACAGGACCGTTGCTGGTCTTGTGCGGACGCGAAGGCGAACCGGAACGGGCGGACATCACAGACTCACTTCTGCTGAGGGGATCGTGGGCAACCACTCAACAGTAATGCAGGACCCCGCCCGAATTCAAAACGTCACCGGCGGTGCTCGGCGGCGTATTCGGGATAGTCGGGCGCCGGAGCGCCGCGCATGTGCCTGCGGCCCCGGGTGATCGTGCGCCGGGTGGTGGTGAGCGTCTCCTCGAGTGCGGCGAGTTTGCCGTCGAATTCGGCCATCCGCTGATCGACGTATTCGTCGCATTCGGCGCGGACCCGGTCGGACTCGGCCTGTGCCTCGTCGATCAGGCGCGCGGACTCGGCGTGCGCGGCCCGCACCACCTCGGTCTGCGAGACCAGCCGGGCCTGCTCGGCCTCGCCGTCGGCGACCGAGCGTTCGTAGGAGGCCTTGCCCGCCTCGATGGCGCGGTCGGCATCGATCTGGGCGCGGCCGGTGAGTTCGTCGTACTCGGCGTTGCCGTCGGCGACCACCTGATCGGCCTCGGCCTGCGCGGCGGCGACGAGCCGGTCGGCGTGCGCGGTGGCCTCGGCGACCATGCGGTCGGCGTGGGCTTTGGCGTCGGCCAGGATCCGGTCGGCCTCGGCGCGGGCGTCCTCGACGGTGGTGCGAGCCTGTTCGTTGGCGGAGGTGATGGTGGTCTCGGCGCCCGCGCGGGCGTCGCCGACGATCTTGTCGCGGTGGTCGAGCACGTCCTGGGCGTCGTCGAGTTCACCGGGCAGGGCGTCACGGACGTCGTCGAGGAGTTCGAGGACGTCGCCTCGAGGCACGATGCAGCTGCGGGTCGGCGGGATGCCGCGCGCCTCCTCGACGATGGCGACGAGCTCGTCGAGTGCTTCGAATACGCGATACATGCTCACTACCCTCCTGCGGACTCACGGCGAAAACGGCTACCGCCGTGCCCAGTCTGCCCGTGATCGGCCGGTGTGCCGAATGTCGGCGCGGTGTGTCGCGACAGTGTCCGAGATCGCACGAATATCAAGTGGAGTGCAACCCTCCACTTCGCTACGATCGAAGGGCACGACAACGGCGTCGACGCCTGTACCGCGATCGGAGCGATCATGACCGTCCTGGAAACACCGAAGTATCCGGTGACGAGCGTTTTCACACCCTGGTTCGCCCCGTACCCGACGACGATGCCCGCCGCACCCGCGGCCCACCCTCGGCTCGACCGCGCCCTCGAGTACCTGCGCGGCGACCGCGCCTTCCCCCAGCTCATCCGCTTCGCCCTGGTCGGCGGTGCCAGCAATATCGCCTACGTGCTGCTGTTCTTCACGATGATCGGCACGGGCCCGCTGGTGGCCAATGTGGTCGGCTCGATCGTGAGCACCGTGATCGCCAACGAATTGCACCGTCAGCTCACCTTCCACGCCGCCGATCGCGTCGGCTGGTTCACCGCGCAGTGGGAAGGTGGTGGGCTCGCCCTGCTCGGGCTGGTCATCACGACGGCGAGCCTCGGCGCGCTCGGCGTCTGGGCCCCCGGTCTCGGCGATGTCGCCCAAGCGCTGGCCGTACTCACCATTACCGCCGCGGTCGGCGGTCTGCGCTTCCTGGCGCTGCGCGGCTTCGTCTTCTAGCCGCGCCGCTCGGCCAGGCGGTCGAGGAGGCGCTTGTGGACGGCCGGGGGGAGCATGTCGGTGACGTCGCCGCCGTAGGCCGCTACTTCCTTCACCAGAGAGCTGGACAGGAAGCTCAGTGACGGGTTGGTGGCGATGAAGAAGGTGTCCACGCCCGCCAGTTTGTGGTTCATCTGGGCCATCTGCAGTTCGTAGCCGAAGTCTCCCGCGTCGCGCAGGCCCTTGACGATCGCCGTGACGCCCTCCTGCTTTGCGAAGTCGACGGTGAGTCCCTGCCACGACGCGACGCGGACGTTGGGCAGGTGAGCCACCGATTCGCGCAGCAGTTCCATGCGCTCCTCGACGGTGAACATGCCCTGCTTCTTGGGGTTCACCATCACGGTGACGATGACCTCGTCGAATTGCGCGGCGGCGCGGGTGAACACGTCGAGGTGACCGTTGGTGACCGGGTCGAAGGAACCGGGGCACAGTGCTGCAGCAGCCATAGCTCAGACGCTAGCACCGAACTCGGCGAGCTCGATCCTGGTCTCCCCGTATTTGCGTGCCTTCAGCACCGAATACCCTGCGGGCCAGGTGATTTCGGGCGATCGGATGGAACGTTCCACCACCACGAGCGCCTCGGGGGCGAGCCAGCCGTGTTCGGCGAGGGCACGCAGGTCGGCGGTGACGTCGTCGGTGCTCACGTCGTAGGGCGGGTCGGAGAACACCACGTCGTAGGCCACGGGAGCCGGACGCGCCAGTACCGAGGCGACGCTGCCGAGCCGCAGTTCGGCGCCGGGCAGGTTCAGCTCGGCGATATTGGCGCGCACTACCGCACCAGCCTTGCGATCGGCCTCGATCAGCAGCGCCTGGGACGCGCCGCGCGAGAGGGCTTCGAGCCCGAGCGCGCCCGATCCGGCGTACAGGTCGAGTACCCGTGCGCCGTCGAGATCGAGCCGGGCGTCGATCGCGCTGAACAACGCCTCACGCACCCGGTCGGAGGTGGGCCGGGTACCGGCGGGCGGCACCGCGAGGCGCCGCCCGCCTGCCACACCGGCGATGATGCGGGTCATTCCGACTCGCGCGCGGCCAGTTCCACCAGCAGATCCCCACCTTCGACCTGCTGCACCTTGGCGGTGGCGATGCGCCGGACCACACCGGCGCGCGGCGCGGTGATGGCCGCCTCCATCTTCATGGCCTCGATGGTGCCGACGGTGTCCCCGGCGTTGATGGTGTCGCCCTCGGTGACCGCGAGGGTCACCACACCGGCGAACGGTGCCGCGATGTGACCGGGGTTGTTCTTGTCGGCCTTCTCGGCGGCGGGCACCTCGGAGGCGACCGACCGGTCACGCACCGCGATCGGGCGCAGCTGCCCGTTCATGATGCACATGACCGTGCGCATGCCCTTCTCGTCCGGCTCGGAGATGGCTTCCAGGCCGATGAGCAGGGTGACGCCCTTCTCCAGCTGCACGCGGTGCTCCTCGCCGCGGCGCAGACCGTAGAAGAACTGGTTCTCCGACAGGCCGGTGGTGTCGCCGTACTTGTCGCGGTGGGCCAGGAATTCGGCGGTCGGGCCGGGGAACAGCAGCCGGTTGAGGGTGGCGCGCCGTTCTTCGGAGGTGCCGTCGAGCCCGGCCTGATCCGCCGGGGTGAGCGGGGTTTCCGGCTTGGGTTCGTTGCGGCCGGCCAGGGCCTTGCTGCGGAACGGTTCGGGCCAGCCACCGGCTGGTTCGCCGAGTTCGCCGCGCAGGAACCCGATCACCGAGTCCGGGATGTCGTAGCGGCCGGGGTCGGCGGCGAAGTCCTCGATGTCGACACCGGAACCGACCAGGGCGAGGGCCAGGTCGCCGACGACCTTCGACGACGGCGTCACCTTGATGAGGCGGCCGAGCAACCGGTCGGCCGCCGCGTACTTGGCCTCGACCTCCTCGAACCGGTCACCGAGGCCGAGCGCGATCGCCTGCTGACGCAGGTTCGACAGCTGGCCGCCGGGGATCTCGTGGGTGTACACGCGCCCGGTCGGTGCGGGCAGCCCCGACTCGAACGGCGCGTACACCTTGCGCAGCGCCTCCCAGTACGGCTCGAGATCGCACACGTTCTGCAGGTTCAGGCCGGTATCGCGCTCGGTGTGCGCGGCCGCGGCGACGATCGCCGACAGCGCGGGCTGCGACGTGGTACCCGCCATCGCGGCGCTCGCGCCGTCGACCGCGTCGGCACCGGCCTGCCAGGCGGCGAGGTAGGTGGCGAGCTGGCCGCCGGGTGTGTCGTGGGTGTGCACGTGCACGGGTAGATCGAAGTTGCTGCGCAGCGCGGTGACCAGCTTCGCGGCCGCCGGTGCGCGCAGCAGACCGGCCATGTCCTTGATGGCCAGCACGTGGGCGCCCGCGTCGACGATCTGTTCGGCCAGCTTCAGGTAGTAGTCGAGCGTGTAGAGCTGTTCGTCGGGGTTGAGCAGGTCGCCGGTGTAGGACATGGCGACCTCGGCGATCGAGGTGCCGGTCTCGCGGACCGCGTCGATGGCCGGGCGCATCTGGTCGACATTGTTGAGCGCGTCGAAGATGCGGAAGATGTCGATGCCGGTGGTGGCGGCCTCGGACACGAACGCCCGCGTCACCTGCTCCGGGTACGGCGTGTAGCCGACGGTGTTGCGGCCGCGCAGCAGCATCTGCAGGCAGATGTTCGGCACCGCCTCGCGCAGTGCGGCGAGGCGCTCCCACGGATCCTCGTGCAGGAAGCGAAGCGCCACATCGTAAGTCGCGCCGCCCCACGCTTCGATCGACAGCAGCTCGGGGGTGAGCCGGGCGACGTGGCCCGCCACACCGAGCAGGCCGTTGGTGCGCACCCGGGTGGCGAGCAGCGACTGATGCGCGTCGCGGAAGGTGGTGTCGGTGACGCCGACGGCCTTCTGCTCGCGCAGGGCCTTCGCGAAACCTTCCGGTCCGAGAGCGAGCAGCCGCTGCCGCGAACCGTCCGGCGGCGGCACCGTCAGGTCGACGGCGGGCAACTTGTCGTAGGGGTACACCGTGGTCGGGCGGTCACCGTTGGGCTTGTTGACGGTGACATCGGCCAGGTAGGTCAGGATCTTGGTGCCACGGTCGGCCGACCCGCGCGAGGTGAGCAGTTCGGGGCGCTCGTCGATGAACGAGGTGGTCACCCGGCCCGCCTGGAAATCGGGGTCGTCGAGCACCGACAGCAGGAACGGGATATTGGTCGTCACGCCACGGATGCGGAACTCGGCCAGCGCGCGGCGGGCACGAGCGGCGGCGGCGGGCAGGTCGCGGCCGCGGCAGGTGAGCTTGACGAGCATGGAGTCGAAGTAGGCGCCGATCTCCGCGCCCAGGTTCGCGCCGCCGTCGAGCCGGATGCCCGCGCCGCCGGGCGTGCGGTAGGCGGTGATGCGCCCGGTGTCGGGACGGAAACCGTTGGCCGGGTCCTCGGTGGTGATGCGGCACTGCAGCGCGGCGCCGCGGATCGCCACCTCGTCCTGGCTCAGGCCCAGGTCGGCGAGGGTTTCCCCGGCGGCGATGCGCAACTGCGACTGGACCAGGTCGACATCGGTGATCTCCTCGGTCACCGTGTGCTCCACCTGGATGCGCGGGTTCATCTCGATGAACACGTGGTTGCCGCGCTCGTCGAGCAGGAACTCGACGGTGCCCGCGTTGCTGTACCCGATCTGGCGGGCGAAGGCGACGGCGTCGGCGCAGATCCGCTCGCGCAGCGCCGGGTCGAGGTTCGGGGCGGGCGCGAGCTCGATGACCTTCTGATGGCGGCGCTGCAGCGAGCAGTCGCGCTCGAACAGGTGCATCACATTGCCGTGCTGGTCGGCCAGGATCTGCACCTCGATGTGGCGTGGGTTCACCACCGCCTGCTCGAGGAACACCGTGGGGTCGCCGAACGCCGACTCGGCCTCACGCGAGGCCGCTTCGATCGACTCGCGCAGCTGCTCGGGCGCGGCGACCCGGCGCATACCGCGCCCGCCACCACCGGCCACGGCCTTGACGAAGATCGGGTACTCGAGCTGCTCGGACGCGGCGAGCAACTCGTCGATGTCGGCACTCGGTTCACTCGACTTCAGCACCGGCAGACCGGCGGCCCGGGCGGCCTCGATCGCGGTCGCCTTGTTGCCCGCCATCTCCAGCACCTGGGCCGACGGGCCGATGAACGTGATGCCCTCGCGTGCGCAGGCCGCGGCGAGGTCGGGGTTCTCCGACAGGAATCCGTAGCCGGGGTAGATGGCGTCGGCGCCCGCGCTCTTGGCCGCGTCGATGATCGCCTCGATCGAGAGGTATGCCCGGACCGGGTGCCCCTCCTCGCCGATCTGATACGACTCGGCCGCCTTCAGCCGGTGGACGGAGTTGCGGTCCTCGTGCGGGAAGACCGCGACCGTTCCGATGCCGAGTTCGTAGGCCGCGCGGAAGGCACGGATAGCGATCTCGCCGCGATTGGCGACCAAGACTTTCGAGAACATTGGACCACGGTACCCGGCCGCATCGACCCGTCCGGCACGCAAGGTGGGTTCGCAGCATTCTTCACCGCCGCCCCCGCCCACCTGCGAACCGGCGGTTACGCGGCCGTCACATCTCACCGCCGCGTGCCGCCTCCGGTGCGATCGGCGCCGACGACCGCTTCGCATGTTACGCACGAGTAATCCAGGGCAGAATCCCTTGCGGGACTGCACTTCTCCTAGGGCATTCCACACTTTCAGCGAACATTGCGAACCGGCGGCGCTAGGATCCTGGCGTGCGGAAGATGTACGCGGGGGCCAGACTTCGACGGCTACGCGAAGAACGACGGATGACCCAGGCCGCGCTGGCCAAATCGCTCGATCTCTCGCCGAGTTACCTCAACCAGCTCGAGCGCGATCAGCGTCCGCTCACCATTCCCGTTCTGCTGAAACTGAATTCGACCTTCGACCTGGACGTGCAGTTCTTCGCCGCCGATTCCGACGCGCGGCTGGTCTCGGACCTGCACGAGGTGCTCGTCGAGGCGGCGGGCGGCGGCGACACCGCACCGATCACCGAGGTGGAGGAGCTGGCCACCCGGCTGCCGGAGGTGGCGCGGATCGTCATCGCCATGCACCGGCGGCTGCGCGCGGCCACCGATCAACTCGATCTGCTCTCCTCCCGCGTCGACACCCCGACCGGCGCGCCGGGCACACCGCTGCCCTACGAGGACGTCCGGGACTTCTTCTACGACCACCGCAACCACATCGCCACCCTCGATCACGCCGCCGAGCAGCTGTTCGAGGAATCGGGGCTGAGCATCGGTTCGCTTGACCGGCAGCTGGCGCGGATCGCCGAGGAACGGGCGGGCGTCACTGTGCTCGTGCGAGGCGACGGCGCCGACCCGTCAATCCCCAAACGCCACTACGACCCGGATACCCGAACGCTCACCCTGGCCCGGCGGCTGCGGCCCGGGCAGCGCGCGTTCCAGATCGCGTCCACTCTCGGCCTGCTGCTCTACGGCCGCGAGATCGACAATGTGCTCGCCGAATCCCGGGCCCTGGTCGGGGAGTCGCGCACGCTGGCGCGGGTGGGGCTGGCCAACTACTTCGCCGGGGCGCTGATCCTGCCCTACGGGCGGTTCCTGCGGTCGGCCGAGGAACTGCGCTACGACGTCGACCTGCTCGGGTTGCGATTCGAGGTGGGGTTCGAAACGGTGTGCCATCGGCTGGCGACGCTGCAACGACAGGGTCAGCGCGGGGTGCCGTTCTTCCTGGTACGCACCGACCGTGCGGGCAACATCTCGAAACGTCAGTCGGCCACGGCTTTTCATTTCTCCCGCGTCGGCGGCAACTGCCCGCTGTGGGTCACCCACGAGGCCTTCGCCCACCCGGGACGCATCCTCACACAGGTCGCGGAGATGCCCGACGGGCGCCGCTATCTGTGGATCGCGCGCACCACACCCGCCACGGCACAGGGATACGGCACCGCGGCGAAGAACTTCGTCGTCGCGCTCGGGTGCGATATCGAGTACGCCGATCGGCTGGTGTACTCGCAGGGGATGCAGGTGGACGACCCGAATATCGCCGTGCCGATCGGGGCCGGGTGCAAGGTGTGCGAGCGGCCGGCCTGCCCGCAGCGGGCGTTCCCTCAGATCGGCCGGCCGCTGGCGGTCGCCGAGCACACGGCGACCGACCTGCCGTACCCACGTCTGCCGCGGTGAACCCTGGGCGGGCGCGCCGGTCGACCCCTGCGCCGAGCCTCGGCGGCTGGTAGGCCGTGCGGGCGGTTTCGCGACATCGCCCGCGCCGAACGTCAGTGCGGGGCGCCGGGCAAACCGCGTGGTCCTCTCGGAACTCCTAGGACTTGGCGAGGTACTCGAGTCGTTCGCCGTCGACAGCGGCGTTCATCATTCCCGCCAGGCCTGGGTGTTTCTCCAAGCCCGGGTCCTCGGCGACGATCCGGCGGGCCAGATCCTGGGCGGCGGTGATGACTTCGAGGTCGTCGAGCAGGGAGAGCAGGCGCAGCGAGCGCGCGGTGCCGGACTGGGCCGAGCCGAGCACGTCGCCCTCCCGGCGCTGGCGCAGGTCCAGTACCGACAGTTCGAAGCCGTCGGTGGTGGCGGCGACCGCTTCCAACCGGGCCATCGCGGTGCCGCCGGGTGCGGCATCGGTGACCAGCAGGCACAGGCCGGGGTGTTTGCCGCGGCCGATGCGCCCGCGCAACTGGTGCAGCTGGCTCACGCCGAACCGGTCGGCGTCGACGATCACCATCACGGTGGCGTTCGGCACATCGACACCGACCTCGACGACGGTGGTGCACACCAGCACGTCGATCGCGCCGTCGTTGAACTGGCGCATCACGTGGTCTTTCTCGTCGGACGGCAGCCGTCCGTGCAGTAGTCCCACGCGCACACCCGCGAGCGGCCCGGTACTCAGCGTCTCGTACATGTCGACCGCGGCCTGAGTCGTCGGGCCCTCCTTCTCTTCGGCCTTCTTCCCCTTGGCCGGTGGCGCGTCCGGATCCTCGCCGATGCGCGAGCACACCACATAGGCCTGCCTGCCCTGGCCGACCTCTTCCACGATGCGCTCCCATGCCCGCTCGACCCAGGCGGGATGCAGTTTGCGCGCAACGACTTTCGACGTGATCGGCGAACGCCCCCTGGGCAACTGGGTGAGCGTGGATGTTTCCAGATCACCGAGGGTCGTCATCGCGATCGTGCGCGGGATGGGGGTTGCGGTCATGACGAGCAGATGCGGACTCACGCCGCCTTTGGCCTTGGCGCGCAGTGCGTCTCGCTGCTCCACGCCGAAACGGTGCTGTTCGTCGACCACCACGAGACCGAGGTCGAAGAACTCGACCGCGTCCTGGATGAGGGCATGGGTGCCGATGACGATGCCCGCTTCACCGGTCACCGCGTCGAGCAGCGCGGACTTCTTCGCCGCCGCCGACATGGAGCCGGTGAGTAACACCACCTTGGTCGAGTTCTCGGCGGCGCCGAGTTCGCCCGCGGTGCCGAGATCGCCGAGCATCGCCCGCAGCGACCGGTAGTGCTGTGCGGCAAGGACTTCCGTCGGGGCGAGCAGGGCGCACTGGCGACCGGCGTCCACCGCTTGGAGCATGGCGTGCAGGGCGACGATCGTCTTGCCCGAACCCACCTCGCCCTGGAGCAGGCGATGCATGGGGCGGGTGCGTGACATGTCGTCGGAGATCTCGTCGATCACCTGACGCTGGCCTTCGGTGAGTTCGAAGGGCAGTCGCTGGTCGAAGTCGGCGGCGATGCCGTCGGTGCGTGGCGGGCAGGCGGGCGCGGTGCGGCCCTCCACCTCGTGCCGGCGTTCGGCCAGCACCAACTGTAGGGCGAGGGCCTCGTCGAAACATAGACGGTCCCTTGCCCGCTCGATATCGAGCTTGTGTTCGGGCAGGTGGATCAGGCGAAGCGCGTCCGACACCTCGAGCAGGTTGCGCTCCTCGCGCAGGTCGGCCGGGAGCGGGTCGTCGATCGGGTCGAGCTGGTCGAGGACCTGCCGGATACAGGCCAGCAGATCCCAGCTCTGCACCTTCGCCGTCGCCGGATACACCGGGACGAACTCGCGCTCGAAGAACGAAGCGTCCACTCCCCCGGCACCTTTGGCGCTCTGGGCCAACCCGCGCAACGCACCGCTGCCGCGCACCGACGTGAGCTGCTCCACGCCCGCCTCGGCCTTGTCGGGCAAGATCAGGTAGTCGGGGTGCGAGAGGTTCCAGCGGTCGGGTCGCCACCAGTGCACGGTGCCCGACATCATCGCCCGCACACCATCTTTCACCAGATAACGGACCTTGTCACCGTTGAAGAAGGTGGCCTCGATCGGCCGGGCGGCGCCGGTGTCGAGCTGCACCTTCAGCAGCGAGCCGCGGCGGTTCTTCATCGGGCGCAGTTCGGTTTTCGTGATCCGGCCGATGACGGTGATGTGGGCGCCCTCTTCCGGTTCCTCCTCCGTCAGCGGCTGGCCCTGGGTGGCGTAGCGCGCCGGGTAGTGCCGCAGCAGGTCTTCGACGGTGGTCATGTCGAAGGCTTCGGCCAGGCGGTCGGCGGCCTTTACGCCGAGTACGTGGTCGAGCCGGTCGCTCAGTGTCGTCATCGTCTACTCGACCCCAATCTGCACCAGATCCGCTTGCTGCCCACCGGAATACACCACCACATCCACGCCGGGGAATCCGGCGCGCACATGATCGGCGAGAATCTGCCCCAGTTCGTGCCCGGCGCCCGCGCCCATCAGCAAGGTCACCAATTCCCCGCCGAGACCGAGCATCCGGTCGAGCAAGATGCGTCCCGCGCCGACCACGTCCGGGTCGATCACCACCACATCCTCGCCGACAAGGCCCAAACCGTCACCGGGAGAACAGGTTCCGACCATCGTCAGCGCGCGCACCCGGGCTGCACGCAGCGCACCCCAGCGGGTGGTCGCCGCCGCCTCGGACATGGCGAAGGCGTCGTCGACGGCGATCCGCCCCCGATCGTGCACCGCGAGCGCGGCGAGCCCCTGCACCATCGATGCGCTCGGCAACAACAGCACGTCGCGCGAACCGTCACGCGCGGCCACACCGACGGCGACCAATTCCTGTGCCGACAGCGCACCGTTGGGCAGCACCAGCACCTCGCGGTGCGGCATCGCCCGGATCGTCCGCAGGAGGATGTCGGCGTCGAAGGCCTCGTCCTCGCGCAACACCACCGCGCCCGCGTCCTCGAAAAGCTCCACCGCATCAGCACCGGCCACAACGGCGACGACCCCTCGGTCAGCGAGCCCATCGATGGAAAGGGTGGTTCGCCCCACCGAGCTCGCGTCGACCGGAGCCGACTCCGGGTGGTCGCCGACGCCGTTGTGCGCGGTGACGGCGAAGCTTTCGATCCGGATGGCGCTCAACGTCCCGACCGCGAGCCCCGCCTCGATGGCCGCGCCCGCGTCACGGCAGTGCACATGCGCCGACCAGGTGGTATCCCCGTCACCGACCACGACGACGGAATCACCGAGCACCGCCAATCGCTCCCGCAATACCCCCGCGCCTAAGTCATCCGTGCCGGAGATCACATACATGACCTCGAAATGCGGGTCGGCGCCGCGGCCCCGGTCCTCGTCCCCTCGTAGACCGTCGCGTTCTCCGCGCACTCCGTCACGACCACAAAACGACTCGTCCAGTTCGCCGCCCGGCCCGCCCTCAACCCCGCGCGCCTCGTCATCCCGGCGTCCCGCCGCCTCGTCATCCCGGCGCCCCGCCGCCTCGTCATTCCAGCGCCCCGGCGCCTCGTCGTGGTCACCGCACGTCCCGGCGTGTGCGCCGAACCCACGACCACCGAGCGACGCACCGCGATCGCGCCGGGCATCGGCCCCACCCGCATGCGTGCCGACCGACCTGGGCAGCTGCCCCCCACCACGACCGCGCTCGGAAGCGCTGATCGACTGCCCGTGCCGACGCTCCGCACCCACTGCCGGTGACGCGCCGCTACCTCGCTCACGGGCGTAGGTATGACGTTCGGGAGCCACACCGCACACCTCGGCGACGAGGCAGTCCAGCAGAACCAGCAGACCGCGCGCACCGGCGTCGACCACGCCCGCAGCCCGCAGCACACCCAGTTGGGCGGGCGTCTCGTTCAGCGCGCGAGCCGCGCCGTCGGCCGCCGCCTTCGCCACACTCTCCAGCGAGGAGGCTCCGGACTCGGCGGCAGCGACGGCAGCCCGATCGAGCACCGTCAGAATCGTGCCCTCCACCGGCGCACTCAGCCCCTGCCGAACCAGCACCGCCGCCCGCCGCAACGCCACCCGCAACCGCTCCCCGGTCAGCGGACCGGCCACCACCGCCTCGGCGATTCCCCGCAATACCTGCGAAAGAATGATCCCGGAATTGCCCCGCGCCCCGGCCGTGGCGCCACGGGCCAGCGCCTTCGCCACCTCCCCTGCCCGGCCATCGCCCAGCGCGCCGCCGCACGAGTCGGTCGCATAACGCGTCTGCCCGAGCCCGGGCCGCACGCGCGACCGCTCCTGCGCATCGCCGTCGGTCTCGGCGGCAGCGAGGGCGGCCCGCATCGTGGCCAGGAGGTTGGTTCCGGTGTCGGAATCGGCGATGGGGAAGACGTTGAGGGCGTCGATCTCGGATCGGCGGGACTCGAGGCCCGCGCAGCAGGACCTGGCCCACGACAGCAGCGCGGCGCCGTCGAGCGCCTCGGGCACCTGCGTCACCGTCACCTCGTTCCCCGTCGGCCGTGCTCGCCCGCCGAGCATCGCAGCCAGGTTAGCGCCAGCGACCGACAGCAGTACCCTGACCACGGACGCACCCCGTGTCCGCGCCGTCGAGCAGGACACCCGGTTTGGAAGTTCCCGGCCGGGCCCGCTACGCTTGCAGGGTTGCCTCGTGCGGCCTCGACAGGTCTGCGCTGGCCGATGCAAGTCGGCAAGGCATTTGACGACATCAGTTTCCGGTTCAGCGGCACACGTGCGCGCTGACCGCTTATGACATGAAGGAGCTCGCGACATGGCTGCCGTTTGCGACGTCTGCGCCAAGGGCCCCGGTTTCGGGAAGTCGGTCTCGCACTCGCACCGGCGCACCAACCGTCGCTGGAACCCGAACATCCAGACCGTGCGTGCGCAGGTTGCCCCTGGCAACACCCGCCGGATGAACGTGTGCACCTCCTGCCTGAAGGCGGGCAAGGTCGTTCGCGGCTGATTTCCGGCCCGTACATTCTGCCGACAGTGCCCCGGCACCCTTCATGGGTTGTCCGGGGTTTTGTCGTCGAACGGGTGATTCGTGGTTGAGTGGCGGATCGTCCCGGCGGGCGCCGCGCACATCACCGCGCTCGCGGCCTGCCACATCGCCAGTTGGCGGGAGGCCTACGACTCGCTGGTCCCCGCCCACCTGCTGGCCGCATTCGATCTCGACAGTTCGGCGATCACCTGGGAACGCCGCCGCACCGACGACCGCTATCGGCTGCTCGTCGCCTGCCACGGCGACGACCTGATCGGCTTCGCCGCCGCGTCCCGACAGCCGACCGGCAGCGAGCTGGAAGCGCTGTACGTGCGCGCCGCCTGGCACGGCACCGGCGTCGCCGACGACCTGCTCGCGGCCACCGTTCCCGATGCGCCCTGCACGCTGTGGGTGCTCGGCGACTATCCGCGCGCGCACGCCTTCTACCGCAGGCACGGCTTCACCGATACGGGCCTGCGCCGCACCGACCCCTTCACGCTGCTGCCCGAACAACAGTGGCGGCGCGCCCCTCGCTACTGTGACGGGCATGAGTAGCGAACCGGTCGTCGTCGACGGCGTACTGCACCTGACCATCGCGACCGCGGCCGCGGGCACCTCCCTCGATTTCGACCTGATCAACGCGGGCACCGCCGCCCTGCGTTCGCTCGGCGACGAGGTGGGCGCGATCCTGATCACCGGTGCGGGTGCCAACTTCTGTGCAGGCGGCAATGTCCGCCACTTCGCCGGTGCCGACGACCGAGGCGCTTTCCTGCACGAGCTGGCCACCCAGCTGCACGATTTCGTGCGCGCCCTGACCGCCGCACCCATCCCGGTCGTCGCGGCGGTGCACGGCTGGGCGGCCGGTGCCGGCATGAGCCTGGTCTGCGCGGCCGACATCGCCATCGGCGGGCCGTCGACCCAGATGCGGCCCGCCTACCCCGGCATCGGCTTCACCCCCGACGGCGGGATGTCGTGGTCGCTGCCGCGCATCGTCGGTGCCGGCCGGGCCCGCGAGATCCTGTTGACCGACGCCGTGATCGGCGCCGAGCAGGCCGAACGACTCGGGCTGCTCAGCCGGATCGTCCCCGACGACGAGATCCGCACCGAGGCCCTGCGCGTGGCCACCGGCTTCACCACCGGCCCCCGCGCCGCCTACACGGCCATGAAAAAGCTGCTGGCCCAGTCGCCGACGGCAACATTGGACCAGCAGCTCGACGCGGAACGCGACAGCATCGCCGCCGCCGCGAACAGCAGCACCGGGCGCGAAGGCGTCGACGCCTTCGTCGCCAAGCGCAAGCCGGACTATCGCGGAGTCAATTGACTCAGCACGCAGCGCCGAGGGCGCTGAAGGTGTTCTGCAGGAGGCAGGTGATCTTGGCGTTGACGCCGGAGGAGATGGTCGAGGTGCCGGTGGAGGTCCATTCCTCGCCGACGGGGCTGGTCGCGACCGGGGTCGCCTGCTCGTTGTAGGGCTCGAGCTGCAGGCCCGCAGCCGAGGCCGAGCCCGCGCCCGCGGTGATGGCGGCGGCGACGGCGGCGGTCGCCAGTGCGGCGCGAACGGTTGTGGTGTGCATCCGGTTGTGCTCCTTCATCATTTTCTTCTCGTGCGGGCGGCACCCCGGGTCAGGGCAACCGCCAGTCGACAGGATCTGCGCCGAGTTCGTCGAGCAGTTCGTTGACCCGGGAGAAGGGTCGCGACCCGAAGAACCCGCGCGAGGCGGACAGCGGCGAGGGGTGTGCCGATTCGATGTAGGGGACCTCGGCGGCGACCAGGGTCGGCTTCAGTGAGCCCGCGTCCCGGCCCCACAGCACGGCGACGAGCGGTTCGTCGCGGTCGACGAGCGCGCGAATCGCCTGCTCGGTCACCGCTTCCCAGCCCTTGCCACGATGTGAGGCCGGAGTGCCGGGGGTGACGGTGAGCACTCGGTTCAGCAGCAGCACACCCTGATCCGACCACGGGCTCAGGTCGCCGCACTTGGGCGTATCGAAGCCGAGGTCCTTGGTGTACTCGGCGAAGATGTTGGACAGGCTGCGCGGGATCGGCGAAACATCCGGCGCGACAGAGAAACTCAGTCCCATCGCGTGGCCGGGAGTCGGGTAGGGGTCCTGGCCGACGATCAGCACGCGCACCGCGTCGAACGGGCGCCGGAACGCGCGCAGCACGTTCTCCCCGGCGGGTAGATATCCGCGTCCGGCGGCGTTCTCCGCGCGCAGGAACTCACCCATCTCGCTGATGCGGTCGGCAACCGGTTCCAGGGCCCGGGCCCAGCCCGGGTCGATGATCTCCGACAGTGGTTTGGCACCCATGACCGCACAACCTATCGTTTGCCGGGCTCGGCCGTGGCGCCTGCCCCACGGAACGATTCCCACCCGGTGGCACCGGCGGGCCGCGCACCGTCGACGGTGACGCCGCTGCCTGCGGTAACGACCCCGATCGGCCGCCAGCCCGGCGGCAGCGCGGTCGCGGGCGACCACGTGCCGACGAACGCGTGGTCCTCTCCCCCGGCCAGAATCCATTGCCCCGCATCGGCTTCGAGCCGGGCGGCGAGGGCGTCGAGTTCAGGGTCGGTGAGGCCGGCGGCGTGCACGTCGATCGCGACGCCGGAGGCGGCGGCGAGGTGGCCGAGGTCGGCGAGCAGCCCGTCGGAGACATCGGTGAGGGCGTTGGGGATGTGGACGCCGAACACATCGATCACCTCGGAGTAGGGCGGCTGCGGAACCCGGTGTGCCGCCAGCGCGTGCGCGAAGGCCGGATCGGAAACATCTGCCCCGCCGGACAATACGGCCAGACCCGCGGCCGACCAGCCGAGTTCGCCTGCGACAGCGACGATATCGCCCTCGACCGCACCGGAGCGGGTGAGCGCACCCTGCCCACCGAGATCACCGAACGCGGTCACCGAGATCACCAACTGCTCGCTGTGCACGAGGTCGCCGCCCGCGATGGAACCGCCGGCCCGCACGGCCTCGGTCCACATGCCGTCGGCGATGCCCTCGACGACCCGTACCGGAGTGTCGCCGGGACAACCGAGCGCGACCACGAAGCCGGTGGGACGCGCGCCCATCGCCACCACGTCGGCGGCGTTCTGCGCGATCGCCTTGCGCCCGATATCGGCGGGCGTCGACCAGTCGAGCCGGAAGTGCCTGCCCTCCACGAGCATGTCGGTACTCACCACGAACCGGCCGTCGGGCGCGGCGAGCAGCGCGGCGTCGTCGCCCGGGCCGAGCAGCACGTGCGCGGCCTGCTCGCGACCGGCGTTGATCCGGTCGATCAAGGCGAATTCACCCAGCTCACGCACCGTCTGCGAACGGCTGTCCTCGCTGATGACCCACTCCTTCCCGCTGTGCTCCCGACCGACGAAATCGCCACGACGGTACCCTTTCGGAGGCGATCGGGCACCACCGACGGTGCGCGGCGCAGGCGACGAGGAAAGGACCACGCGGCTATGGCGGAATCGTCGGACCCGACAGCGGACGATCGCGACGAGGCGACCGGGCCCGAGGACACTGCCGAACCGTCAGCCCTCCGCAAAGCCACTCCAGGAGCGGAGCCGCCCGATCACCCTGACGACGAGAGCGCCGACGACACACCGGCCGCCGACAGCCAGTACTCCCCCGCGCTGATCGCCACCGCTGTCGCCCTGCCCATCGTGCTGATCGTGGGCGTGCTCGTGGCCGCCTTCCTGATCCTGCGCGCCCCCGTCGAACGCGAACCGCTCGCGCTGGGACCGGTCCCCGCCCCCGCCGCCGACGGCCCCGCCTGCGCGGCCCTGCTGCCCGCCCTGCCCGCCGACCTGGGCGACTACACCAAATCCACCCTCGCCGAACCGGCCCCGCCCGCCACCCGCGCCTGGCAACTGCCCGAAGGCGGGGAGCCGATCGTGCTGCGCTGCGGCCTGGACCGGCCACTCGAATTCAACCGTGCCTCACCGCTGCAGGAGGTCGACGGGGTGAAGTGGTTCCAGGTTCGCGACGAGACGGCCAAGACGGGCACGTGGTTCGCCGTCGATCGCGAAACCTACATCGCCCTGACGGTCCCCGACGGGTCGGGCACAGCCGCGGTGCAAACGGTCTCCGACACGATCACCGCGACCCTCCCCGCCCAACCGATCAACCCTGGGGAGTTGTGACATTGGCGGCTGGCGCCGCGGGATTTTCGGCCCGGAAGGCCTCGAATCCGAGGGGCGATACTTCGGCTTCGCCGTTACGTCTCGCCCCTCGGATTCGAGGCGGCCGAAAATCCTTGGTTGTTCTGCTGCGGGGTCAGCGCAGGCCGGTGCCTCGGGCTACGGCGGTTTCGATGAGGGTGGAGACCAAGGTCGGGTAGTCGATGCCGGTTGCTTCCCACATGCGGGGGTATTGGGAGATGGGGGTGAAGCCGGGCATGGTGTTGATCTCGTTGATCACCGGGCCGTCGGCGGTGAGGAAGAAGTCGACTCGTGCCAGGCCCTGGCAGTCCAGGGCGCGGAAGGCACGCACCGACAGGGCGCGGATCTCGTCGGCGACGGCGTCGTCGAGCTTGGCGGGCACGTCGAATTCGCACACGTCGTCGAGGTATTTGGTGGCGAAGTCGTAGAACTCGGGGGCGGCGGCGTCGGCGTCGGGCATGCGGATCTCGGAGACGACGCTGCCGCGCACGTCGCCGTCGGCGAATTCGAGGACGCCGCATTCGACTTCACGCCCGACGATGCCCGCCTCGACGATCACCTTGGGGTCGTGGGCGCGGGCGGTGGCGACGGCGTCGTCGAGGGCCGACCAGTCGGTGATCTTGGTGATGCCGATGGACGAACCGCCGCGCGCGGGTTTCACGAAGGCGGGCAGGCCGATGCGGTCGCGTTCCTCGGCGGTCATGGTCTGCGTGCCGGGACGTAACACCACTTGCACACCGACCGGAAGCGATTCGGCGGCCAGCAGTTTCTTGGTGAATTCCTTGTCCATCCCGGCAGCGCTGGCCAGCACCCCGGCACCTACATAGGGCACCCCGGCCAGCTCGAGCATGCCCTGCAGGGTGCCGTCCTCGCCGAACGGGCCGTGCAGGATGGGGAAGACCACATCGACGGTGCCGAGCGTGGCGGTCGGATCGTCCAAAGCGACGAGCGCGCCGGAACGGCCGGGATCGGCGGCCAGGGTGAGCGCGGTTCCCGCGGCATCGACGGCGGGCAGTTCGCCGTGGCTGAGCGTGAGTTCGCCGATCCCCTCGGCAAGCACCCAGCTGCCGGTGGTGGTGATCCCGATGGGCACCACCTCGTAGCGCCGCGGATCGAGGTTGCGCAGGACGCTGCTCGCCGACACACACGAGACGGCGTGCTCGCTGCTGCGCCCGCCGAACACCACAGCTACCCTGATCCGTTCCGTCATGAACGTCACCGTAGTAGGTTCGCGCCGCCGCGGCGGCATCGGCCTTATTCGGGTTTCATGCGCCTGCCGAGCAGGCTGCCGACGGCCTCGTTCACCGAAAGTCCCTCGTGGCACACCTTGTGCACCGCGTCGGTCAACGGCATCTCCACCTGGTGTTCGGCCGCGAGCGACCGCACCGATGTGCACGACTTCACACCCTCGGCGACCTGACCGTTGGTCGCCTCCTGCGCGGCCTGCATCGACCCGCCCTGTCCGAGCACATACCCGAAGGACCGGTTGCGCGACAGCGGCGAAGTACAGGTGGCGACGAGGTCACCCACGCCGGCGAGCCCGGCCAGCGTCACCGGTTGCGCACCGAGCGCCACCCCCAGCCGCATCACCTCGGCCAGCCCGCGGGTGATGAGACTGGCCACGGAGTTGTCGCCGAGTCCCATGCCCGAGGCGATGCCGCAGGCCAGGGCGATGACGTTCTTGCACGCGCCGCCGATCTCGCAGCCGACCACATCGGTATTGGTGTAGGGCCGGAAATAGCCGGTGGCACAGGCATGTTGGGCCTGCTGTGCGCGTTCGGTGTCGGTGCAGGCGATCACGGTGGCCGCGGGCTGGCGTTCGACGATCTCGTGGGCGAGATTGGGCCCCGACAGCACCGCGATGCGGCCCTGTTCGGCGCCGGTCACCTCCGCGATCACCTGGCTCATCCGCAGCAGCGTCCCGGTCTCGATGCCCTTGGCCAGGCTCATCAGCGTGGCATCGGCGCCGATATCGTCCTTCCAGTGGCCCAGATTGGCCCGCAGGGACTGCGACGGCACCGCGAGCACGACCAGATCCGCGCCGTCGAGCGCGATCCGGTGATCGTGGGTGGCGCGCACGGGCGGCAACTGCACGCCCGGCAGGTAGAACGGATTCTGATGCTCGGTGTCGAGCGCGCGAGCCACCTCTTCGCGCCTGGCCCAGATCGTCACCTCGGTACCCGCCTCGGCCAACACCTTCGCGAATGCCGTACCCCACGACCCAGCACCCATAACCGCAGCCCTCGTCATCAGCCCAATATGCCATGCAAGGATCGAGACCATGCACACCGTGCACGCCGTGATGGCGGTCAAGCACCGAGACCGGGCCAAGAGCCGGTTGTCGGCCGTGCTCAGCGCCGACCAGCGCGCCCGGCTGGTGCTCGCCATGTTCGCCGACACCGTCGAGGCGGCCGCCGCCGTGCCCGCGATCGGTTCGCTGACCGTCGTCACTCCCGACGCCGTCGTCGCCGCCCGCGCACGCGAACTCGGCGCGCACGTCCTGGCCGAGCCGCCCGTCGACCGCGACCCCCTCAACACCGCCCTCACCGCCGCGGCCGAGGACGTGCGCCACCGCAGTGGCCCGGTCCGCCTGCTCGCCCTGCAGGCAGACCTGCCCGCCCTGCGCACCGCCGAACTCACCGACTTCCTCGCTGTCGCGCCCGCCACCCGCGCGGTGGTGATCGATCACACGGGGACCGGCACTTCGGCATTGCTGGCCGGTACCGCACCGGATGCGCTGGCACCACGTTTCGGCCCCGATTCGGCCCGCGCCCACCGCGAGTACGGCGCCGTCGTCGTGCCCGGCCACTGGCCGGGCCTGCGCTGTGACGTCGACACACCCGAGGATCTGGACGCCGTGCGCGCGCTCGGCGTCGGCGTCCACACCGCCGACGCGCTGCGGGAGTTCGGAATCACCACCACCGAAGCGATCGGCGTCCACACGGTGTGCTAGCCGGTCGCCGCACCAGGAGTTCACCCGATGTCATGCTGCGGACCACGCGGTCCGTAGGGGATGATTGACAGCGTGAGCGACACGGAAACCATCAAGTCCCTGCCCCCGATTTCCCCGCCACCTGCGGCCGCCATCGCCTCGGGCGCCGACGGCAGTTCGCAGCGATTGCCACGCGATCGCTACCTCAACCGGGAATTGAGCTGGCTGGACTTCAATGCCCGGGTGCTCGCCCTCGCCGAGGATGCCTCCCTGCCGTTGCTGGAGCGCGCGAAGTTCCTCGCGATCTTCGCCTCCAACCTCGACGAGTTCTACATGGTCCGGGTCGCCGGGCTCAAACGCCGCGCCGAGACCGGGCTGTCGGTGCGTTCCGCCGACGGCCGCTCACCGTCCGAACAGCTCGAGATGATCACCGCCCGCGCACAGGAACTCGCCGAGCGGCACGCGAAGGTCTTCATCGATTCGGTGAACCCGGCGCTGGCAGGCGCGGGCATCGACATCATCGGCTGGTCGGGCCTCGACGAAGCCGAACGGCAACGCCTTTCGAACTATTTCACCGATCAGGTCTTCCCGGTCCTCACACCGCTGGCCGTCGACCCGGCCCACCCCTTCCCCTACATCTCCGGCCTGAGCCTCAATCTCGCCGTGACGGTGAAGGACGCGGGCACCGGCGGCGAGCACTTCGCCCGCGTGAAGGTGCCCGACAACGTCGACCGATTCGTCCGCGTGCGCCGCACCGGCGCGCCGTCGGCCATCGCGGCATTCCTGCCGATGGAAGAACTCATCGCCGCCCACCTCGATCTGCTGTTCCCCGGCCTGACCGTGGTGGAGACCCATTCGTTCCGGATCACCCGCAACGCCGATTTCGAGGTCGACGAGGACCGCGACGAGGACCTGCTGCAGGCGATGGAACGCGAACTGGCGCGTCGCCGTTTCGGCAAGCCGGTGCGACTCGAGGTCTCCGACGACATGACCGAGCACATGCTGGAGTTGCTACTACGTGAGTTAGAGGTCGACCCCGCCGATGTGATCCAGGTGCCCGGCCTGCTCGACCTGTCGTGCCTGTGGCAGGTCTACGGCGTCGACCGGCCCGAACTCAAGGACGCGCCCTACGTACCGGCCACCCCCGCCGCGTTCGGTGAGCGCGAGACCCCGCGCAATGTCTTCAGCGCGCTGCGCGAGGGCGACGTGCTGGTGCACCATCCCTACGACTCGTTCTCCACCAGCGTGCAGCGGTTCATCGAACAGGCCGCCGCCGACCCGCAGGTGCTGGCGATCAAGCAGACCCTGTACCGCACCTCCGGTGACTCCCCCATCATCAACGCCCTGATCGAGGCCGCCGAGGCGGGCAAGCAGGTGGTGGCCCTGGTGGAGATCAAGGCCCGTTTCGACGAGCAGGCCAACATCAAATGGGCGCGGGCGCTGGAACAGGCGGGCGTGCACGTGGTCTACGGCCTCGTCGGCCTCAAGACCCACTGCAAGACGTGCCTGGTGGTGCGCCGCGAGGGTTCGACCATCCGCCGCTACTGCCACATCGGCACCGGCAACTACAACCCCAAGACCGCGCGCCTGTACGAGGACGTCGGATTGTTCACCGCGGCACCGGAGATCGGCGCCGACCTGACCGACCTGTTCAACTCGCTCACCGGGTACTCCCGCAAGGAGGACTACCGGAACCTGATGGTCGCCCCGCTCGGTGTCCGGGCGGGCATCATCGAGCGGATCGATCGCGAGATCGAGCTGGCACGTGAGGGTTTCGACGCTCGCATCCGGCTCAAGGCCAACGCGATCGTCGACGAGCAGATCATCGACGCCCTCTACCGCGCCTCCCAGGCCGGCGTGCCGGTGCAGATCGTCGTGCGCGGCATCTGCGGCCTGCGTGCGGGCGTGCCGGGCCTCAGCGAGAACATCGAGGTGCGCTCGATCCTCGGCCGATTCCTCGAGCACTCGCGGGTACTGCAGTTCCAGGCACAGGAACAGACCTGGATCGGCAGCGCCGACATGATGCACCGCAACCTCGACCGCCGGGTCGAGGTGATGGTGCAGGTGAAGGATCCGCGCCTGACCGAGCAGCTCGGTGTGGTCTTCGATTCCGCGCTCGACCCCATGACGCGCTGCTGGGTGCTGCTGCCCGACGGTTCCTGGCAGGCGAGCCCCACCGACGCCGACGCCAACCAGGTGCGCGATCACCAGGAATTCCTCATGCGGTTGCGTCGTCCCGAACAGCCGTGAGCAAGCACGCACAGGAGAAGCCCGAACCGATGCGCGACCCGCGGGTCCGGCCCAATATTCATGCCGCTGGGGCGGTTCTGTGGCGTGCGGGCGCCACCGGACCGGAGATCGCGGTGATCCACCGGCCCAAGTACGGCGACTGGTCACTCCCCAAGGGCAAGCTCGATCCCGGCGAGACACCGGTGGTCGCGGCCGTGCGCGAGGTCGGCGAGGAGACCGGCCTGCCGTGCACGCTCGGGCGTTATCTGGGCCGGGTCACCTATCCGATCCCGGGGCATCGACAGCTCAAGCGGGTGGACTACTGGGCCGCGGAGGCGGCTGAGGGCGAGTTCACCGAGAACTCCGAAGTCGACCAGCTTCGCTGGATTCCGCTCGACGACGTGATGGACGAACTGTCATATCCGATGGACCGCCAGATCGTGCGCGTCTTCGCCCGTCACCCACCGAAAACGGCCACCGTGCTGCTCGTCCGCCACGCCAAGGCGGGCAAGCGCGCCGAGTTCGACGGTCCGGACGACCAGCGTCCGCTCGAGGCCGCCGGGCGAAGGCAGGCCAAGGCTCTCGTCCCGAATCTGCTGGCGTTCGGAGCATCCCGGATCTATTCGGCCGACCCCCTGCGCTGTATCCAAACCGTTACCCCGTTGGCGGAGCATCTGAACGCCGAAATCAATTGCGAGCCAATGTTTTCCGAGCAAGGTTACGATTCAGCGAAAGATGCGGCGCGGCAACGATTTCTGTCGTTGGTAACAGATCGGGGTGTACCGGTGGTCTGCAGTCAGGGCGGGGTGATTCCCGATCTGACGCAGTGGCTGGCTCAGCGCGACGGACTCACCCTGCCGCCCGCGCGTAATCGCAAGGGCAGCGTCTGGGCTTTGTCGTTCATCGGGGACCGATTAGTCGCGGCGAACCATATGGATCGTGCGTTGTCTACGGGAATCGTCACCGGCTGAACAAAAGTTACCCCGCACAGCCGAAACGGCCCCGGAATTCCGGGGCCGTTCTCGGTCCAGTGGTGGGTGATGCGGCTTTACGTGCACATTCCCCGACCTGATCCCGCTGCGGCAGGATCAACGAGCACGACGGGTGGCTGTCTTCTTCGCAGCAGTCTTCTTAGCAGGAGCCTTCTTAGCAGCGGTGGTCTTCTTGGCCGCCGTGGCCTTGGTGGCGGTGCTCTTGGCGGCGGTGGCCTTGGTGGCAGTCTTCTTGGCCGGAGCCTTCTTTGCCGCCGTGGTCTTCTTGGCGGCGGTGGCCTTGGCCGCCGTCGTCTTCTTGGCGGCGGGAGCCTTGGTCGCGGCCTTGCGGGCCGTGGTCTTGGCCGGACCCTTCGACGGCGTGGCCTTCTTGGCCGCGGTCTTCTTCGCCGCGGTCTTCTTGGCTGCCGCCTTCTTCGCCGCCACGGGCGCATTCACGCCACGCTTCACGGCCGGGCCGGACGCGGCCAGCTTCTGCTTACCCGCGATCACCGCTTTGAACTGAGCGCCCGGACGGAAGGCAGGCACCGAAGTCGCCTTCACCTTCACGGTTTCACCGGTACGCGGGTTACGGGCAACCCTGGGAGCACGCTTGCGCTGTTCGAACACACCGAATCCGGTGATGGTGACGCTTTGACCTTTGTGCACGGCACGGACGATGGTGTCGACCACGTTCTCGACAGCCGCAGTAGCCGTGCGCCTGTCCGTACCCAACTTTTCGGTCAGAACGTCGATCAGTTCCGCCTTGTTCATTGAATCCTCCGCAGACTAATGGCCCGTCGTCGGACCGACTAGGTACCACGGTAAACCCAGTTTGAGCAAGAGTCTATGTGCCACGCCAAAATTCATGTGGTTTAGCACACGTCCAGCTACCGCTCCCAGGGAAGCGCCCCTAAGCGCCCCAGCCGATTACGCCGGTGAAATAGGCTCCGGCAGCGTCACGGGTTTCCATGACGGCCTTCCCTTTTCGAACTCGGTGATCGCGTCGCCTTGCCGCAGCGTGAGGCCGATGTCGTCCAAACCCTCCAGCAGACGCCAGCGGGTGTAGTCGTCAATATCGAACGGCAACACGATGGTTCCCGCCGTGACGGTGCGCGCCGACAGGTCGACAACCAATTCGAGGCCGGGTTGTTCCTCGATGAGCTTCCAGAGCATTTCGACATCGTTCTGTGACATCTGTGCGGCCAGCAGACCACCCTTGCCCGCATTCCCACGGAAGATGTCGGCGAAACGCGAGGAGATCACCACTCGAAAGCCGTAGTCCGACAGCGCCCACACCGCGTGCTCACGCGAGGAACCGGTGCCGAAATCCGGCCCGGCCACCAGAACGCTGCCGCTGCGGTACGGCTCCGTGTTGAGAATGAAGTCCGGATCGGTACGCCAACCGGCGAACAGACCGTCCTCGAAACCGGTACGAGTCACGCGCTTCAGGTAAACGGCGGGGATGATCTGATCGGTGTCGACATTGGACCGGCGCAGCGGTACCCCGATGCCTTTGTGAACAGTGAAGGCTTCCATAACGATTCTCCTTCGATCGTGGTGGTTCGGGGCCGCTCAGGCCAGATCGGCGGGCGAGGACAGGGTGCCGCGCACCGCCGTGGCGGCGGCGACCAGCGGCGAGACCAGGTGGGTACGCCCGCCCTTGCCCTGTCGGCCTTCGAAATTGCGGTTGGAGGTGGAGGCGCAGCGCTGACCCGGTTCCAGCTGATCCGGATTCATCCCGAGGCACATCGAACAGCCCGCCTGGCGCCATTCCGCACCGGCCGCGGTGAAAATCTCGCCGAGTCCTTCTTTTTCCGCCTGGGCGCGCACCCGCATCGAGCCGGGTACGACCAGCATTCGCACACCGTCGGCGACGCGGCGGCCCTTCAAAACATCGGCGACGGCACGCAGATCCTCGATCCGGCCATTGGTGCAGGAACCGACGAAAACGGTATCCACGCTCACCTCACGCAGCGGCATTCCGGGCGTCAGGTCCATGTAGCGCAAGGCCTTCTCGGCGGACTCGCGTTCGGACTCGTCGGCGATCTGGGCCGGGTCGGGCACGTTCGCGCCCAGCGGCAGGCCCTGACCGGGGTTGGTGCCCCACGTGACGAACGGGGTCAGCGTGCTGGCGTCGATGCGCACCTCGGCGTCGAAAACCGCGTCCTCGTCGGTCTTCAGCGCCTCCCAGGCGGCCACGGCGGCATCCCAGTCGGCGCCCTGCGGTGCGTGCGGACGGCCCTTCAGGAATTCGTAGGTCACCTCGTCGGGGGCGATCATGCCCGCGCGGGCGCCCGCCTCGATCGACATGTTGCAGATCGTCATCCGCGCTTCCATCGACAGCTTGCGAATGGCCTCGCCGCGATATTCGAGCACATACCCCTGGCCGCCGCCGGTGCCGATTTCGGCGATCACGGCCAGGATCAGGTCCTTACTCGTGACGCCGGGCGCCAATTCGCCGTCGACGGTGATGGCCATCGTCTTGAACGGGCGAAGCGACAGCGTCTGGGTGGCCAGCACGTGCTCCACCTCGCTGGTGCCGATGCCCATGGCCAGCGCGCCGAACGCGCCGTGGGTGGAGGTGTGGCTGTCGCCGCACACCACGGTCATGCCGGGCTGGGTCAGACCGAGCTGCGGACCGACCACGTGCACGATGCCCTGTTCGGCGTCGCCCATCGGGTGCAGGCGCACGCCGAATTCGGCGCAGTTGCGGCGCAGCGTCTCCACTTGGATGCGCGAGATCGGATCGGCGATCGGCTTGTCGATGTCGGCCGTGGGGACGTTGTGGTCCTCGGTGGCGATGGTGAGGTCGGGCCGGCGGACCGGCCGTCCGGCCGCGCGGAGCCCGTCGAAGGCCTGCGGGCTGGTCACCTCGTGCACGAGGTGCAGATCGATGTAGATCAGGTCGGGTTCGCGGGAAGTACCGTCACCGTCGCCGGGGACGACGACGTGCTGTTCCCACACCTTCTCGGCCAGTGTGCGGGCGCGCTCGGCCATTGCTTGATCACCTTTCGACGGGCATACTTGGTATCTCAACATATGAGAAGTTAGTATCGTTCTATGAGACAGCATAGCGGTATCGGTGTTCTCGACAAAGCCGTGGCGGTGCTCTACGCCGTCGCCGACGAACCTTGCGGTCTCAACGACCTGTGCACCCGAACCGGGCTGCCACGCGCCACCGCGCACCGGCTGGCGGTCGGGCTGGAGACGCACCGGCTGCTGGCACGCGACGCCAACGGACTGTGGCGGCCGGGTCCCGCGCTCAGCGAGTTGTCGGCGGGGGCCGCAGATCCACTGGTCGAGGCGGCGGGAGCCATTCTGCCCCGGCTGCGCGAGATCACCGGCGAGAGCGTCCAGCTGTACTGCCGCGACGGCAACGCGCGCGTGTGTGTGGCCGCGCTGGAGCCGCCCGTGGGCCTGCGCGACACGGTGCCTGTCGGCTCGCGACTACCGCTCACCGCGGGCTCGGCGGCCAAGGTGTTGCTGGCATGGGCCGACCCGGAGCTACAGCGCACCGTCCTGGCCGACGCCGTGTTCGGCGAGCGGGCGCTGGCCGAGGTCCGCAGGCGGGGCTGGGCGCAGAGCGCGGCAGAACGCGCGCAGGGCGTGGCGAGCGTCTCGGCCCCGGTGCGTGACGCCTCGGGCGTGCTGGTGGCGGCGGTATCGGTGTCGGGCCCGATCGACCGGATGGGCCGCAGGCCGGGCGCGCGCTGGGCGGCCGATCTGGTGGCGGCGGCGGAGGCGCTGCACAAACGACTGTGAAACGAAGAAGGCCCCCGGTCGGATTCGACCGGGGGCCTTTCTTGGTAGCCCCGACGGGATTCGAACCCGCGCTACCGCCTTGAGAGGGCGGCGTCCTAGGCCGCTAGACGACGGGGCCAGGACGATTTCACCGAAGTGAAACCTTGCTGGGGTACCAGGACTCGAACCTAGAATGGCTGAACCAGAATCAGCTGTGTTGCCAATTACACCATACCCCAAGGATGGAAACGCTCGGCCCTGCGCTCACCGAGTGGTTGTCGGTGTTGCGAGGCCGTGTTCCGCGGCGATGAGAAGATTACCAAACAGCAGGGGGTAAACTACAAATCGCCTGGTCAGCGGCCGGTTTTCGAGCGATTTGCGGCCGCCGGGCGGGTACGGCGCATGCCGTACCCGCCTGCCGTACGACTACTGCGCGGTCGGCTGCCAACCACGTGCGGCACGCAAGCGGTCGAGCGAGACCTCGCGGCCGAGCAATTCCATCGATTCGTAGAGCGGCGGGCTGATGTGCGAGCCCGTCACCGCCACTCGCACCGGCGCGAAGGCCTTGCGTGGTTTGAGGCCGAGATCGTCGATCAGCGCCTTCTTCAGGGCCTCTTCCAGGGCCGGTGTGGTCCATTCGGCCAGCGGCTCCACCGCGGCGATGGCGGCGTCGAGCACCTGGTCGGCTTCGGTACCGAGGTTCTTCGTGCCAGCGGCCTGGTCGATCGCGAACTCCTCCGGCGCCACGAAAAGGAACTTCAGCAGGTCCCAGGCGTCGCCGAGCACGACGATCCGGGTCTGCACGAGTTCGGCGGCGGCCAGGAACGTCTTCTCGTCGATTTCGGCACCGATATGCCCCTGCGCGGTCAGGAACTCGCGCAAACGGTGGCCGAAATCACCGGGCTCGAGCAGACGAATCTGTTCGGCATTGATCGCGTCGGCCTTCTTCTGGTCGAAACGAGCCGGATTCGAATTCACGGTGGAAATATCGAAAGCCGCCACCATTTCCTGCATGGAGAACACGTCGCGGTCCTCGGCGATACTCCAGCCGAGCAGTGCGAGGTAATTCAGCAAACCCTCGGGAACGAATCCCCGATCGCGATGCAGGAACAGATTCGATTCCGGGTCGCGCTTGGACAGCTTCTTGTTGCCCTGACCCATCACGAACGGCAGGTGACCGAACTCCGGAGTGAAGTCGGCAACACCGATACGCTGCAGCGCGGCATACAGCGCGAGCTGACGCGGTGTCGACGAGAGCAGGTCCTCGCCGCGCAATACATGGGTGATCTTCATGAGCGCGTCGTCGACCGGATTCACCAGTGTGTACAGCGGATCACCATTTCCACGGGTGAGCGCGAAATCGGGAACCGTGCCCGCTTTGAAGGTGGTTTCCCCACGAACAAGATCATTCCAGCCGAGGTCGGAATCGGGCATGCGCAAACGCACCACCGCGGGCCTGCCCTCGGCTTTGTAGGCGGCGATCTGCTCGGGCGTCAGATCTCGATCGAAATTGTCGTAACCGAGTTTCGGGTCGCGACCGGCGGCGCGATGGCGGGCCTCGACCTCCTCGGGCGTGGAGAACGCCTCGTAGGCCTCGCCCGCCTCGAGCAGCTTGCGCACGACGTCGAGGTGCTGGTCGCGGCGCAGCGACTGCCGGTACGGCTCGTACGGGCCGCCGACCTCCGGACCCTCGTCCCAGGTGAGGCCGAGCCAGCGCAGCGCGTCGAGCAGCGCGCGGTAGGAATCCTCGGAATCGCGTGCGGCATCGGTGTCTTCGATGCGGAACACGAAGCTGCCGCCGTGGTGGCGGGCGAACGCCCAGTTGAACAGCGCCGTGCGGATCAGGCCGACGTGCGGCGTGCCGGTCGGCGACGGGCAGAAACGGACCCGTACTTGTGTCATGACTCTCTTCTCCGCTATCAGCGCTTGGTGGCAACAGGATTGGTGAGGGTGCCGATGCCCTCGACGGTGACCGACACGTTCTGTCCGGCCGCCAGCGGGCCGACGCCTTCCGGTGTGCCGGTGAGGATCACGTCGCCGGGCAGCAGCGTCATCACCGAGCTGATCCACTCGATGATCTTCGGGATGTCGTGCAGGAACAGCGACGTGCGGCTGCGCTGGCGGACTTCGCCGTCCAGCTCGGTGGTGATCTCCAGATCGCTTGGGTCGATGGCGGTTTCGATCCACGGGCCGAGCGGGCAGAACGTGTCATAGCCCTTGGCCCTCGTCCACTGCCCGTCGTGGCGCTGCTGGTCGCGCGCCGTGACGTCGTTGGCGACGGTGTAACCGAGGATCACATCGGCGGCCTTGGCGGCCGGCACGTCCTTGCAGGGGCGGCCGATCACCACGGCCAGTTCGCCCTCGAAGTCGACCTGAGAGGAGCTGGGCGGCAGGATGATCGGGGCGTTCGGCCCGACGATCGAGGTGTTCGGCTTGATGAAGATCACCGGATCCTTCGGCGCCTCACCACCCATTTCGGCCGCGTGGGCGGCGTAGTTCTTGCCGATGCAGATCACCTTGCTGGCCAGGATCGGCGCCAGCAGGCGGATGTCGGCCAGCGGCCAGCTCCGCCCGGTGAACGTCGGCGTGCCGAACGGGTGTTCGGCGATCTCCTTGGCGACGGCGTCGCTTCCGTCGCCTTCGATGCTGACGAACGCGACTCCATCGGGACTGGCAACTCGACCTAAGCGCATGCCGGGGAGTCTATCGAGGCGCGCCCACCTGCCCGAACGCGCCCGTGATCGCCTCGCGCGGCCGAACTCCGAGCGCGAGCGAAGTCACATCCGTGTGATTTCGAACCTCCTGCCGCCGTTCGTGATTCGCATTACGCGCGGTCGCCACCGGATGTGATCCGTCAGACACCGACGCCGAGCGCCGGAAACCGGGGTCACCGGTGTAGCGTGATCTTCGATGTTCATAACATGAGACATCGATCTCAAATAGTGAGATGCAATCGTGCAATTCGGCGAGGTGAGTATCGTGACGAACGCGCGGCCGACGGCCGGGGTGTCCCAGATCAGCAACCGCAGACGCTGGCTGATGCTCGCCCTCGGCGTGCTCGCGCAGACGTCGAGCGCCACCTTCGTGCACGGCACCCCTTTCCTGCTGCCCGCCCTCACCGATCGCGGTGATTCGCTGGCTGCCGCGGGCGCGCTGGTCGCCCTGCCGACCGTCGGTCTGGTGTGCACGCTGATCGCGTGGGGTTATGTCGTCGACCGCATCGGTGAGCGGATCGTGCTGGTCGCGGGCACGACGCTGATGTTCGCCGCCGGTGTCGGCGCCGCCCTGGTCGAGGACCCGATCGCCTTCGGCGTGCTGCTGTTCCTCGGCGGTGTCGGCGCGGCCAGTTCCAACGGTGCGAGCGGGCGGGTGATCGTCGGCTGGTTCCCGCCGGATCGGCGCGGGCTGGCCATGGGTATCCGCCAGACCGCCCAGCCGCTCGGCGTCGGCCTGGCGGCGCTGACCATCCCGTGGGTCGCCGATGGGTATGGCATCGCGGCCGCCCTGCTGGTGCCCGCGCTGTTGGCAGGCGCGGGCGCGATCGGTTGTCTGACAGGCATCGTCGACCCGCCGCGTCCGCCCGCCAAGGCCGCCGACCGCACCAACCCGTACCGCGGCGACTCCACGCTGTGGCGCATTCACGCGGTGTCCATCCTGCTGGTCTTCCCGCAGGCCACCCTGTGGACGTTCGGGCTGATGTGGTTGCACCGCGATCTGGGGTGGTCGCTGGCGGCGGCGGGCGCGCTGATGACGGTCACCCAATTGCTGGGCGCCGCTGGACGAATCGGTGCGGGCGCGTGGTCGGATCGGGTCGGCAACCGGCTCGGGCCGCTGCGTCAGGTCGCTGTCGCCGCGGTGTTGGCGATGGCCGCGCTGGCGCTCGCCGCGGGGACCGGTTGGGGGTGGATCGCTGTGCCACTGATGGTGGCGGCGTCGGTGATCTCGGTGTCGGACAACGGATTGGCGTTCACCGCGGTCGCCGAGATCGCCGGACCGTTCTGGAGCGGACGTGGTCTCGGCATTCAGAACACGGGCCAGAACCTTGTATTGGCCGCGATCCCACCGGCGTTCGGCGCGCTGATCACGGTGAGCGGGTACCCGGCGGCGTTCGCGTTCGCGGCCGTCATGGCGATGGCGGCGGTGCCACTGGTACCGAGGGGCACCGGAAGGTAGTCACCCGCAACAGCTCCGGCGCGGGTCGGCGCCCGCGACGCGGCCCGCGCCGGACTGGAGGCTCGGCGCTCGGTCTCCGGATCAGGCGGTACCGGAGCGGTCGGACAGGCCGAGGCGCAGGTGCTCGCTGTGGTAGACGGCTTCGTCGAGCAGTTGGGCGACGTGGTTGTCGTGCAGGCTGTAGACGATGCTGCGGCCCGCGCGGGTACCGATGACGAGACCGAGGTTGCGCAGCAGGCGCAGTTGGTGGGAGACGGCCGACTGTTCCATTCCCACCGCCTCGGCCAGTTCGGTCACCGGGCGCGGGCCCTGGCGTAATTCGGACAGGATCAGCAGCCTGCTCGGGGTGGCGAGGGCCTGCAGAGTGGTCGCGACGTGCGCGGCCGTATCGGCGTCCAGCCGGGTGGTCGGCCGGTCGCGGCCCTCCACACCGTGTCCCATGGCAGGAGTCTAACCGACGCGTTGAAATGAAGACCTCTTCATATGTTCTGTTATTCTCGGGTTGTTCTGTTCCCGTCTCACGGAGGTTTCCCGTGGCCATGCCCACCGCCGTCGCGGCACGCCCCGGCGCCGCCGCTCCCGCGCGATCGCGACGGACCCGGCTGTTCGAGATCGCCGAAATCCGCTGGGCGGCTGCCTCGCTCGTGCTGTTCCTCGTAGGTCTGGCCGCGCAGCTGTCCGGTGCGCCGTCATGGTCGTGGTGGGCGCTGTATCTGGCCTGTGCCGTCACCGGCGGATGGGAGCCGGCGCTGGGCGGATTACAGGCGTTGCGGGAGACGACGCTCGATGTCGATCTGCTGATGGTTGTCGCGGCGATCGGCGCCATGTCGATCGGGCAGGTGACCGACGGTGCGCTGCTGATCGTCATCTTCGCGACCTCCGGCGCGATGGAGGCGCTGGCCACCGCAAGGACCGAGGACTCCGTGCGCGGACTGCTCGACCTCACCCCCGACGTCGCCGTCGTCCTGCGCGACGGCGACGAACAGACGGTGGACGCGACGGATCTCGTCATCGGTGACGTGGTGCTGGTCCGCCCGGGCGACCGTATCGCGGCGGACGGGACCGTGGTCGGTGGGTCGAGCGAGGTCGACCAGGCCACCATCACCGGCGAACCGCTGCCCGTCGACCGGACCGTCGGCGACGAGGTTTTCGCGGGCACCCTCAACGGCACCGGCACGTTGCGGATCCGGGTGGACCGTCGGGCGGGCGACTGGGTGGTCGCGCGGATCGCCGGCCTGGTCGACGAGGCCGTGCGCACCAAGGCGGGCACCCAGCTGTTCATCGAGAAGATCGAGCAGCGCTATTCGATCGGCATGGTGGCGGCGACGATCGCCGTGTTCGTCGTGCCACTGTTGTGGGGCGAGCCGGTCCGCGAATCCCTTTTGCGCGCCATGACTTTCATGATCGTCGCGTCGCCCTGTGCCGTGGTTCTCGCGACCATGCCGCCGTTGCTGGCCGCCATCGCCACGGCAGGCCGCCACGGTGTGCTGGTGAAGTCCGCCGCCGTGATGGAACAGCTCGGCACCACCACGCGAGTCGCGTTCGACAAGACCGGCACGCTCACCCGTGGCACGCCCGAAGTCGCCGAGACCCATGTGCTGCCCGGTACCGCGCTCACCGAGGACGCCGTCCTGCGGCTGGCTGCGGCAGCCGAACACGGCAGCGAACATCCGTTGGCCGAAGCCATCGTGCGTGCGGCTCGTCAGCGCGGCCTCGGCTTGCCCGATGCCGTGAACTTCACGTCCGAACCGGGGCGCGGTGTTTCCGCCACCGTCGACGGTCATGCGATCCGAATCGGTTCGCCCACAGCGCTACTCGCCGCGTCCCGGGAGCAGGCATCTCTTCGAGGCCACGCGGATCACACCGATCGACCGTCAGCCCATGACGGGGGCTCGCCCGACCGGGTACCGAACGACATGGCTCCCGCTAATATTGAAGCAGGGCAAGGTAGTTCACTCGATGATCGCGATGTTGCCGTCGCGGTTGCGAGTCAGCAGTCGCATGGCCGTACCGCTGTGGTCGTCGTCTGCGACGGCTCCCCGGTAGCGGTCCTCGGCATCACCGATCGCGACCGTCCTGAATCAGCCGCCACCGTCGCCAGACTCACCGAATCGACGGGCACCTCACCGGTCCTGCTCACCGGCGACAGTCACACCACCGCAAGCCATCTCGCCACCCGCGTCGGAATCACCGACCTGCGGACAGACCTGCTTCCCGAGGACAAGGTCACCGCCATCCGGACGCTGCAGTCCGGCGGCGACCGCATCACCATGGTCGGCGACGGCATCAACGACGCCCCCGCCCTGGCCACCGCCCACCTCGGAATCGCCATGGGCCCCACCGCCTCCGACCTCACACTGCAAACCGCCGATGCCGTGGTGGTTCGCGACGACCTCACTACGATCCCCACCGTCATCGCCCTGTCCCGCCGAGCCCGCCGCCTGGTCATCGCCAACCTCGCCATCGCCGCCACCTTCATCGCGATCCTGGTCACCTGGGACCTGGTCGGCCACCTGCCCCTCCCGCTCGGCGTGGCAGGCCACGAAGGATCGACAGTGATCGTCGCCCTCAACGGCCTGCGCCTCCTCAGCTCCTCCGCCTGGCGCCGCGCCGAGTCGGGCCGCTAGCCGTCCGTGACCAAGGGACACATCCAGCAGCGCCTGATGATCCGCGAACTCTAAAGGAGCTCAACGGCGGCACACGACTTACAGATCCTTCGCCGCGGTAGCTGTTCACTGGGTCTTCCGGGCCGATGCGCACATACGAAAGGGCCCGCACCGGCGAGTTGCCGGCGCGGGCCCTTCTTTGTCGGTTTTCTCAGACGGTGGCGGCGATGCGGTCGCCGATCTCCACGGTGGAGGCGGTGCCCGTGCGTGCGGCCAGGTCCTTGGCGACGGCGGATTCGATGCGGGCGGCGCCTTCGGTGTTGCCCAGGTGGTTGAGCAGCAGGGCCACCGAGAGGATGGCGGCGGTCGGGTCGGCCTTGGACTGGCCGGCGATGTCAGGAGCACTGCCGTGGACCGGCTCGAACATCGACGGGTTCACACCCGAGGCATCGATGTTGCCCGAGGCGGCCAGGCCGATGCCACCGCTCACGGCGGCGGCGAGGTCGGTGATGATGTCGCCGAACAGGTTGTCGGTGACGATCACGTCGAAGCGGCCCGGATCGTTCACCATGTGGATGGTCGCGGCGTCGATGTGCTGGTAAGCCGTTGCCACATCGGGGAATTCGGCGCCGACCTCGTCGACGGTGCGCTGCCACAGCGACCCGGCGAAGGTGAGCACGTTGTTCTTGTGCACCAGGGTGAGGTGCTTGCGACGGGCCTGCGCGGCGGCGAAGGCGTAGCGCACCACGCGCTCGATGCCGAAGCGGGTGTTGTTGGACACCTCGGTCGCCACCTCGTGCGGCGTGCCGACGCGGATCGCGCCACCGGTACCGGTGTACGGCCCCTCGGTGCCCTCACGCACGACGACGAAGTCGATGTCCGGGTTGCCGCTGAGCGGGCTGGTGACACCCGGGTACAGCTTCGAGGGCCGCAGGTTCACGTGATGATCCAGCGCGAACCGGGTCTTCAGCAGCAGCCCACGCTCGAGCACACCGCTCGGCACCGACGGGTCCCCGATCGCGCCGAGCAGGATCGCGTCGTGCTGCTTGAGCTCCGGCAGCACCGACTCCGGCAGGATCTCCCCGGTGCGGTGGTAGCGGGCGGCGCCGAGGTCGTACTCGGTCTTCTCGACACCGGGCGACACCACGTCGAGCACCTTGAGCGCCTCGGCGATGACCTCAGGACCGATGCCGTCACCGGCGATGACTGCGAGTTTCATGAACAAGCTCCGTTTCGAAGCCGGGGCGGTTCGCCACCGGGATACGAGTGCGCGCCGCCACCGTGGGGTGACGGCGCGCAGCTGCCGATGTCCCGGCGACAAACCGGGACGTCAATCTCAGGCCAGGTCGACCAGGACGACCTTGGACGCACCGACGGCTTCGCCGATCGCGGTCTGCACCTCGGCGGGCACCTCGCGGTTGACGCGCAGCACCACGGTCGCACCCTCGGCATCCACGTCCTGGCTCAGCTGAGCGGCCAGGATGTCGATCTCGGCCTCACCGAGCAGGGTGCCGATCTTGCCGAGCGCGCCCGGCTTGTCGCCGTAGTTCAGCACGGCCAGGTTCAGGCCCTCGGCGCGCATGTCGTAGTTGCGGCCGTTGATGTTCACGATCTTCTCCACCTGGGCGGGCTCGGTGAGCGAACCGGCCACGTTCAGGGTGGAGCCGTCGCCGAACACGGCGCGCAGGTCGACCATGCTGCGGTGGTTGGGGCTCTCGGTGGCGGTGGTGACGGTGGCGGTGATGCCACGCTCCTTGGCCAGCGACGGCGCGTTGACGAAGGTGACCTGGTCCTCGACCAGCGCCGAGAACACACCGCGCAGCGCCGACAGCTCGAGCACGGCCACGTCCTGGGCGGCCAGCTCGCCGCGCACCTGCACCTCGATGCTGACGGGCAGCTCGTTGGCGATGGCGCCGAGCAGCGCGCCCTGCTTGCGGACGACGTCGAGCCAGGGGGCGACCTCGTCGTTCACGGCACCACCGGTGACGTTCACGGCGCCGGGCACGAACTCACCGGCCAGCGCGAGCAGCACCGACTTGGCGACATCGGTGCCCGCGCGGTCCTGGGCCTCCGAGGTGGACGCACCGAGGTGCGGGGTCACGACGACCTGCGGCAGGTCGAACAGCGGCGAGTCGGTGCACGGCTCGGTCTCGAACACGTCGAGGCCCGCGGCACGCACGTGGCCCTTGGTGATCGCGTCGGCGAGTGCCTGCTCGTCGATCAGCCCACCGCGCGCGGCGTTGACGATGACGACGCCCGGCTTGGTCAGCGCGAGACGCTCGGCGTTGAGCAGGCCCTTGGTCTCGGGGGTCTTGGGCAGGTGCACCGAGATGAAGTCGGCACGCTGGAGCACCTCGTCGAGCGAGAGCAGCTCGATGCCGAGCTGGGCGGCCTTGGCAGGCGACACGTAGGGGTCGTAGGCGACGATCTTGGTCTCGAACGCGGCCAGGCGGGCCGCGAACAGCTGACCGATGCGGCCGAGGCCGATCACGCCGACGGTCTTGCCGAAGATCTCGACACCGTTGAACTTGCTGCGCTGCCAGGTCTTCTCACGCAGGGTGGCGTCGGCGGCCGGGATCTGGCGGGCGGCGGCGAGCAGCAGGGTGACCGCGTGCTCGGCGGCGGTGTGGATGTTGGAGGTGGGCGCGTTCACGACCATCACGCCACGCTCGGTGGCGGCGGGCACGTCGACGTTGTCGAGGCCCACGCCGGCACGGGCGACGATCTGGAGCTTCTTGCCCGCGTCGAGCACCTCGGCGTCGACGGTGGTGGCGGAACGCACGAGCAGCGCGTCGGCCTCGGGGACCGCGGCGAGCAGCGCCGGGCGGTCGGGGCCGTCGACCCAGCGAACCTCGACACCGTCACCGAGCGCGTCGACGGTCGACTGGGCGAGCTTGTCGGCGATCAGAACTACAGGACGGCCTGCTTGGCTCACTGTGGGGTACTCCTGGGGAAGAAAGGGGTCGGCAGTTACCGCGGCCCAGAATAGTCGCCGGGGTTCGGGTCCCCTTACCCCCCTGCCCGAAAACCGGGTGAACCCTGGGAGCCGCGCCCCTTAACATCACCGCATGTCGCTGCGCGCCGTCCCCGAGTCGATGGATCCGGCTGTGGTGGCCGCCGTCGACGCCGAGCTCGACCGGGTCGCCGCCGAGCACGGTGTGCGCATCCGTCTGGCCATCGAAAGTGGCAGCCGCGCTTGGGGTTTCCCGTCCCCCGATTCCGATTACGACTGCCGTTTCGTCTATGTCGCGGGCCTGGAGACGTATCTGTCGCCGTGGCGTACCCGCGATGTGATCGAGACGCCACTGGCCGGCCTGCTCGATGTGAACGGCTGGGATCTGGCCAAGGCGCTGCGCCTGCTGGTGCAGGGCAACGCGGTGCTGGTGGAGTGGCTGATGTCACCCATCGTCTATCGCGGCGACGAGGATTTCCGCGCCCGGTTGCGTGAAGTCGCAGCTCAGGTGGCCGACCGCGACCGCATCGCCCGTCACTATCTGCACCTGGGTGCCCGCCAGTGGGGGCTCTACGCGCGCAACGGCGGGTTGAAGAAGGTGTTCTACTCGCTGCGCCCGGCGATGGCGCTGCGCTGGTTGCGCGAGCATCCCGGCGCGGCGGTGGCGCCCATGCACCTGCCGACATTGATGGCGCAGTGCGAGCTGCCCGCCGATCTGGTCGCGGCGATCTCCGAACTCACGGACCTGAAGTCGCGCACCCGCGAGATGGGTGCAGGCGCACCGCCTGCCCTGATCCCCGCCTTCATCGACGACGAGTTCGCCAGGGCGGCAACAGAGTTCACCGCACGTGCGCCGCGCGACCTCAGCACGGCACGGGCGGTGACCGACGAGTTCTTCCGCGCGGAGGCCCTGAAATAGCAGAAACTCCGCACCATCCGGTGCGGAGCTTCACGTTCGTACGCTGGTTCGCGCAGAATCAGAGGACGCGGACGTCCTGAGCCTGGGGGCCCTTCTGACCCTGGCCGATCTCGAACTCCACACGCTGACCCTCATCGAGGGAGCGGAAGCCCGAGCCACTGACAGCCGAGTAATGCACGAAGACGTCGGGGCCTCCGCCGTCTTGCGCGATGAAGCCGAAGCCCTTCTCGCTGTTGAACCACTTCACAATGCCCTGAGCCATTTCAAAAACTTTCCTGTAGACGAGCCAGGTCCTAATAGTCCGGTCCCGGTCTCACTGTTCAACAATGCCACGGTTTCGGAAATTCCTCCACACCTCCACCGGAGCGCTGTGAGCAAGCCAACCCTGTTAGCTGCCAGTTGGTGCTGTCACATAGTCACCGAAGTGGATGCTGCGCGGATGCCGATGCGGTTGCCGCAGGGATGCGGTGAATTGTCCGGAACACGAACCGAACCGACTGGCACGCATCACCATCGATAACCCTATTGCGCGGTGACCGCCCACCGTCAGCGACCCTAGACATTTTCGATAAAACCAGTACGGCAAATTCTCTACCAGCGTACTTTCCGTTTCGTGAGGGCGCACACACCCCCGGACGAGAAAACGCGCAAGGAGCTGAGCGTGCTGAACATCAACCATTTCACTTACGGCTGGCTGACCCCACTGCTCGCCTATCTCATGTCGGTCCTCGGATCGATGCTGGCACTGCGTTGCATGGTTCGCTCGCGCGCCTCCGGCATCCACGGCGGATGGCTCACCGCCGCCGCGATCGCACTCGGCGGAACCGGCATCTGGGTTATGCACTTCATCGCCATGCTCGGTTTCTCCGTGCAGGGCGCGACCATCCGCTACAACGTGCCGATCACGCTGTTCAGCGCCGCCGTCGCCATGGCCGTGGTGTGGCTCGGCTTGTCGATCGTCGTGCGCCGCAGCTGGGACACCGCCGCGCTCCCGGTGGGCGGTGCGATCACCGGTCTCGGCGTGGCAGCCATGCACTACGCCGGGATGTACGCGATGAAAACCGACATCGAGATCGTCTACGAGCCGACCGTCGTGGTCGCCTCGCTGGTGATCGCCGTGGTCGCCGCCACCGCGGCTCTCTGGTTCGCCCTGCACATCCACGGTTTCCTCGCCACCATCGGCGCCGCTCTGCTGATGGGCGTGGCCGTCACCGGCATGCACTACACCGGCATGTTCTCCATGAGCGCCCACACCAGCGCGCACGTCGCCCATGCCACGGGCGCTACCGCGTCACAGCTGCTCACACCACTGATCGTGGCCATCAGCATGGTCACCATGATCCTGCTCATGCAGGTCGGTATCACCGAGGCCGAGGATCCGAATCTGACCCGCCCGATCCACGGGCAACGCGCCAGCCGTTTCTGGCCGAGCGGTCAGAACTAGTCGACGACGCGCACCCGCTGCGCCTCGGGACCGCGGCGCGTCTCGTGCACCGCGAATTCCACGCGCTGACCGGCCCGCAGCGTGCGGAACCCCTCGCCGACGAGCTCGGTGTACTCCACGAACACCTGCGGCCCGCCCGCGTCCGGGGTGATGAAACCGAACCCCTTGCCGCCGTCGAACCAGCTCACCACGCCGCCGGTCATCCACCGACCTTCCTAATCATTTGCCTGACATGCCGATTCGTTCATGTTCGCATGCCGTGGGGCGCGACACGAAAGCGCACGGACCGGTCGACGCACCCGAGCTGGATAAACTCCAGCCAGGTTCGTCCGCGAGAACGGAGATCCGGTGTCTCACCATCCTGCGCGACCCCCGCTCCGGCACGGCTGGTCATGATCCGCGTCGCGGCGAGGCCCGCCGCCGAGGCACTCACGATCGTCGTCGCCACCTCCGTGGCGGTGCTCGCGATCATGATGCCCATCAGCTTCGCCGATCTGGGCGAGTCCGCGCACGACGATCTGCTGGTGTTCAACATCCCGCGCGCGATGACCGGCGGCGCGTTCATCGCGGTCATCACCGCCGCTGTCACCGTGGCGGTGGGCAGCGTGCGCACCGCCCGCTGGACCGCCCTGCTCGCGCTCGCCGGGATTCTGCTGAGCCACCTGCTCGCCGCGGGCGACAGCAGCGACGGCCGTCTCGACAGCGGTGTGTCCCTGGCGACCCTGAACTTCGTCGACGCACTGCTGGCCGGGATGGCGCTCGGCGCGACCGCGGTGGCGGTGTGGAACGAGCAGCGGCTGCGCATCGCGTTCCTGTTCGCCGCGATCGGGGCCACGGTCCTCGGTGACATCACCCAGACGCCGACCGACGACACCACCGGCGGTTTCGACGGGGCGCTCGCGGGCTCGCTGCCGCTGTGGTTCATCGGGGGCAGCGTGCTCGCGCTCGCGTATCTCGCGGTCACCAGCGCCGCGCCCGCCCCGTCACATACCGATTCCGCGATCCCGCTCGCGCCGGTGCTCGCCGCCGTTTTCGTCTACTCGGCGATCATCTTCACCTCGCTGAACGTGTCGCACCACAAGACCAGCCTGCGGCACGTGGTGATCGCCTCGATCATCGTGCTCGCCGCCACCGCGGCCGCCGCCCTCGTGCTGCCCGAGCGCGACGGCGTGCTCACCGCGTTGATGTCATCGTTCTCGGTGGCGGGCAGCCTGGTCATCACCCTGCCCCGCAACGGCTGGGTGGACCTGGGCACCCTCGTCGCCATCGCCCTCGGCCTCGGCCTCGGCCTGCACCGCCCACGTCCCCTCGCCGCCGCCCTCTGGATCGTGGCGCTGGCCGGCCTCACCCTCGCCGCCGACGTGACCGCGCCGCCGGCGGCACTCACCGCGGCCGTCGGCTGCCTCGCGCTCGGCGCCATCTGCGGTTACGGCGTGGGCAGTGCGGTTCCGGCCAACTCCTCGTCGGCGGTCGTCGGCTTCTGCGTGCTGTTCGTCCCTTCTCTCGGAGTCGCACTGAGCGACACCGAATTCGGCCACCTCGCCTACTCCTCGGCCTGGTACCGCACCGCGGAGGTGGACCGTGGACCTGTGCCCGGCACCGTCGCGGTGATCATCGCGCTCGTCTGCGCGGCCATCGTCGCCCTGATCCTGCGCCGGCGTCAGCCCTCCTTGCCGGATCAGTCCCTCTAGTCAGGGCCTGCCGCAACAGCTTTCGGGGTATACCCAGTTCATGAGTTTCCCGGTGTCCTTCGGGCTCCCCCAGATCGGCCTGCTCGTCCTGCTCGCGGTAGGCGTCGCCCTGCTCGTCGCGGCGGCCCTGGCCCGCCGCCGCGGCCTCAAATCCGTGCTGGGCCGCGCGATCCCCGGCCTCGCCCTCCTCCTGGCCGCGACCGTGCTGCTGTGGATCGCCACCCTCCTGCAGACCTATCTCGGCCTGACGGGCGAGATAAAAGCGGCCCACGTGGTCGCGAAAACCGTTGGGGACCAATCCCTTGAACTCGACGTCACCACCTTCGACACCGACGGCGCCGTCACCGACCGCACCACCCACCGCATCGAAGGCGACCTGTGGGTGATGCAAGCGGCCATCGTCGAACTGGAACCCTGGGTCAACGCCCTCGGCTTCCACTCCGGCTACACCCTCACCCGCCTCTATGGCCAGCGCCTCGACGGCAAGCCCACCACCCAATCCCACATCTTCCTCAACGGCTCCGACCGCGACTTCTTCGAAGACATGCGCGAAAACCGCTGGTACACCTCGCCCTTTATCCGCTCGGCCTACGGAAACGCCGTCATCGCCTCCCCCGGTGAATACGACGTGTGCATCTCCCGCGACGCCATCAAGATCTGCCCGGGTGGCTGAAACTCCCAAGTGGGCAGCAGCTTTCGTGCGTACATTGGATCCGTGGAGATCCGCAGGTACACCGAGGCCGACCGTCCCGAGCTGACAGCCCTGGCCTCCCACGTGGGCGAGGGCTCCCCCACGGCCACCCTCTGGGGCCACCCCGAATCCGAGAAAGCCGTGTACCTGACCCCCTACATGGACCTCGCCCCCGACTCCCTCTTCCTCGCGGTGGACGACGGCCGCCTGGTCGGCTACCTCACCGGCTGCGTCGACAGCACCACCTTCCCCACCGAAGAAGCCCGCCTCGAATCCGCAATCCGCCACCACCGCTTGCTCTTCCGCCGCAAGCCCTCCACCTTCTTCGCCCGCGCCCTCACCGACACCGCCATCGCCAAACTCCGCCAACACCCCCTCGCCACCGAACTCACCGACCCCCGCTGGCCCTCCCACCTCCACATCAACCTCACCCCAGCCGCCCGCGGAACAGGCGCCGCCGATGCACTGATGCGCCAATTCTTGGACCACCTGAGCGAGAACGGCTCCCCCGGCTGCTACCTACAAACCCTCGTCGAAAACCCCCGGGCTGTCCGCTTTTTCGAACGCCACGGCTTCACCGCCCACGGATCCCCTGCCGCAGTCCCCGGCCTGCGCTACCAAGGATCAAAGGTCTACCAACAGACCATGATCCGCCCAACCTCACGCCTATGAACACGAACTACTCCGCCAATCGAATTCGGGCCGCTTCGATTTCATAGGCCAAGAGCCTGTGCAGATCAGCCGCATGCACATCGACGACGACCCAGACGATGTCGTCATCTACAAGCCAATAGCTGTGTGCAATCCGATTGCGCATCCCCTTGATCAGGCGCAGGCACCAGCCACCGCGATGTCGGCATCGAACGAGGCTCGTCCTCGAGCGGCCAGGTCGGCGATTCCTTCAATGTGGCGTCGACATAGAGCAGCCGCTGTTCGACCCGTTCGTCACTCACGCGGCGAAGGCCAGCCGCTTCGGACCGCGATCGACAACACGGCGAAGCAGTTCGTTCGACTCTAGATCAGCCGTCGTCACCACATCGACAGGACACCCGAGCAGCTCGCGGAGCTCGGAGTCCAGGTCCAGGATGTCGAGGACCGACGAGTTCGGCGCCAACTCCACCAGCAGATCCAGATCGGAGTCCGGCCGGTCCTCTCCCCGGGCAACCGACCCGAACAACCACACATTGGTCACCGGATAGCGCGTCAGGACGGCCTCGAATTCACTCCGGCGCTCCTCGAGCAGCACGCTCGGGCGCACCGCGTTCACCAGTGCAGTCCCCAACCGGAACCCCGCCGCACCCAACAACTGCTCGACCATCGCGAACGAGGGCTGCCTCCGCCCCGCCTCCACATTCGCCACTGTCGACTGCGCAACCCCTGCGCGCTTCGCCAATTCACGCTGGGGCAACCCGCGACGACGTCGAGCCTCGCGAACCAGGCTCCCCGCGGTCGACTGCGTGCCATAGCCCGTTGCCACCCCTCGGTGATAGCGCATTCGCTATCATCACAGCTCGTTCAACTCAGGCCGGCGGCGACCCCACCGCGCCTCCGGCGACTACCCCGAAACCGACATGCTGCGGAAACCATGGCCCGTCACCGAACGGCAACTCACCGGTTCGAACCCCGAGGTCGTTGCGTGCGCACTCGTAGAAGGCGTTCCGTTTGTGCCCTGCTGCTTCGAACGCACGGATGTAGTCCTCATGACTGATTTCGGCGCCACGCGCCACAAGGCTCAACTCCCACACTGCCTTGTTCCATGCCCGCGCGGCGGCAACAGCTTCGGGGGACCCGAGGAGCAACACCATCTCCCACTTCAACGTCTTCTCGGAGTCGGCCTCGAGCAAAAGACGTTCTCCTTCCTCGGCCGGGATCGACTGCCCGGCGCTCGGAAAGCCCCTGCCTGCAGCCATCCGCATAGACACCACCGAATAGTTCTTGAGCGCGTGCGCGAACTCGCTGTAGGCAACCAGCCGCCGATCGTCCCATCGACTTTGCTGCGCCCGACGCCACTTCACCCGTTCCGTGAATGCGGCACCGGCGAAGGTCACGCCTGCCCCCAGTAGGACACCTGCCACGGTGATCAGTTGCTGCACAATGCTATTCATGAACCAATTGTGCGCCGCCTGCATGTCGAAGCCGGTGCCCAACCGGAATCACCCCGGCAGCCTACCGACCGTGATCCGCCTGATCCCTCATCCCGATCGCAAGACAGACACCTAACCCTACGATTCGTTGGCGGACAGCATCTCTCGAAGCTGGGCATCCCGCGACCATCGGAACTTGTCGGATGTCCATGACACACTTCACTCGTGGAACTTGGGGATGAACGGGCGCTTCGATTTGATATCTTCGATGCACTGACGAAACTGGTAGACGAGAGGGGCGGATCGGTAACTCGTGACGACCTGTTGGCGTTTCGGGTCGGGGGCTATTCGATCCAGCTGATCGACCGAAATCGGGGCATACGCAACCCGAAGGTTTTCGCTTCAACGCTGTCGATCATGTCAAAACCGGGCAGTCCGTATGTCGATGCCGAGGTCGGCGAATCGCTGTTCTCGTATGCCTACCGAGAGGGCCCGATCGACCGCGGCGACAACGTCAAGTTGCGGAAATCTGTTGTCACGGAACTACCGCTGATCCTGCTGCGCTGGATCAAGGTGGGTAGTGATATCCGGTACCTGCCCGTGTTCCCGGTCTACGCTGTCGCCGACGATCCCGCCAACCGGCGGATCCTGCTCGCGCTGGACGAGTCGCTACGTGATGTGAACGACCCACAGCATCTGACCGAGACAGAACGTCGGTATGTGCAGCGCGTCACCAAGCAGCGACTTCACCAGCCTCAGTTTCGCAGTCGAGTGTTGTTGGCCTACAAGAACCGGTGTGCGGTCTGTCGACTCGGACGGCCGCAACTACTGGAGGCCGCGCACATCATCGGCGACAAGGAGGTGCACGGCATCGCCGATATTCCGAACGGTCTGAGCCTCTGCAAGATCCATCACGCCGCCTACGACCTGAATCTCATGGGCATATCCCCTGACTACAAGGTCTACATCGGGCCGGCGCTGGCCGAGGCTGCAGACGAAGGGCCGGTTCTCGAGTTTGCTTTGAAAGGCATGCATGCCGCTCAACTCACCCTGCCGGACAAGAAGTCGTTACGGCCGTCAGCTGCGCGGCTCGAAGAGCGCTTTGCCCAATTCATGAAAGTCGAGACCGGCTCGACCTCTGCTACCCGTGTAAGTGTTGATGTGCAACGGTTCAAGCCGATCACCGTCGGATTTCCCATGGGCTCGGCAGCCACAGCGGATCCTCAACACGCCAGATCGACTTAAAGGTCCAATCCGGTCCGATTCCGCGGCGACATAGTCCTGACCGTTAAGCATCGCGGGTGCCGTCCGTCCGGCGTGACACTTCCGTGAGCGTGGGTTACATGTATTTGGGCAACCCTTTTCATTGCCCCACACAGCGATTCACGGAAACGCTGTCCAACGTGCAGGGTAAGACGCATCCTCGAAGTGCTAGGACTGTGTATTGGGGAGCTCGTATGACCATCCGTCGTGGGGATGATGAGGGTGGGTCGGCTGGGTTGCCTGCGCTGCAGCGGTTGCCGGTGCGCGAGGCCAGGGATTTGTTCGAGCTGGTGAGGGCGGCGGGGGCGTTCGAGGCGGCGACTATGGACAGGTCGATCGACTCGTTGGTGGGGGCGTTGCCTCGGCCGTTGCGGCGGGTGGCCAAGAAGATCATGTTCGGTGGGCGATGACGGATCTGACTACACGGGCGCAGTTGATTCTGTTGGCGCGGACGTTGCATGTGCATCCGCAGCGGGTGCATCATCTGCGGTATCTGGGGGCCGCACGGTTGCACGAGTTGCAGGCGCAGGTGTCGGCGGTGTTGTTCGATCAGCACGCGACGACGTTTCGGCGGATCAGTGCGCTGGTGCCGTATATTCCGCTGACTATTTCGATTCCGTTGGTGCAGAAGCTGGTTCCGCCGATGATGACCGGGCGGGCGGCGGGGGCTGTGGGGGTCGAGCATCCGCAGAAGGCTGTGGAGACGTTGGCGATGCTCGATACGAGTTACGCGGCGGATTGCGCACCGTATCTGGATCCTCGGGCGATCGCGCAGTTGGCTGATCAGGCGCCCGCGCGGCCGGTGGTGCGGATCGTCAACGAGTTGTTGCGGCGGCGCGATTATGTGACGGCGGGGCCGTTCCTGTCCTGTGCGACACCGGAATTGATCGCGGCGGTCGAGGCCGGTGTGGGTGACGATGCGGGGCTGATCTACTCGGCGGCGTATTCGTTCGATGCCGAAGTGCTGAGTGCTGTTGTGCGCCAGCTGCTCGACGGACCGCACCACCGGATCCCGCGCATGCTGCAGACGGTGCTCAACGGGCCGCCGGGGTTGCAACATGCGGCGCTGTCGGTGTTTTCGCGTTGCGAGGACGACGTGGTGCGCCGAGTGGGCGACGTGCTGTTCGGTAATGCCCAGCCTGCCGACGTCACCAAACTGGTGCGGAACGCGCTGACCGTCGGTGCCATACCCGAATTCCTCACACTGGTAGGGCATCTGACACCGCTGGGGTTGTGGTCGCTGGTCGGCAACCGGGTGTTCGACGAGCCGGGTGTCGGTGCGCGGGTGGTGTCGACGCTGGAACATCGTGACGATGTCGAGAGCTGGCGCGGGTTGTTCACCCTGGCCTCGCGCATGGATGAGCGGGCCAGGAACGAGGTCGGCGATACGCTGGCGTCACTGTCGGACACAGCGGTCGCGGAGCTGCCCGCGCGGGCGACCGAAACCGGTTGCTGGCCCGCACTACTCGATCTCGTCGCCGCGTCGGGACCCGAGGCACAGAATCGTTTCGGGAAGGTGTGGGGCGGGCTGGGGCCGGAGCGGCGCGCGCGGCTGCACCGGTGCATCACCGAGCATCGGTACGACAGCAGGCTGGCCGAGATCACGGCGATGGTGGAGCCGGTGGAAGTGGATCAGTTGTTCTTCGAACGTCGGCGGACGCAGCGTCATCGGGGGTGACCCCGAGGCGTGGCACGACAGTTGGCCGGGTATGGGTCACAGTGGTTGCAACCGAATCTTGGAGGACCCCTGATGCATCCCGACCTGGCACAACGACCGCCGAGCGGGGGAACAGCGATCATCGCCGGGGTCTCGGCGCTGGTCGGCGGCCTCATCGAGTTGATCTCCGCGGTCGTGTGGATGGCGACTTCGGACTACCCGCTGTTCGCGTGGGGGTTCGCGCCCGCGTGGGCTTCCTTTGTCTCCGCGGTGCTGATGGTGGTCGATGTCATCGCCGCTGTGCTGCTGCTGATCGGCGCGATCATGCTGTTGCGGCGCGGCAGACCAGGGCCGACGATAGTGGCGCTTGGCTGTGCGGGAGTCGTCGGCGCCTACGTGGTCGGCGTGATTTCGAATGTCGCGCAGTTCGGCCGATTCGACCCCGGCAGCAAGATCTTCCTCGAGTTGACGTTCGGGCAGTCGGCGGTGAGATCCCTGCTCGGATCGTACGTCGATCTGCCGTGGTTCCTGCCGATCCTGCTGCTCGTATTCCCCGCGGTCACATTCCTGCTCGCGCTCCTGCCGTCGACCCGACGGTGGTGCGGAGCAGGCAATCACCGGCCGACCTGGGCGCCGAACGCGCAGGGCAGGCCGTACCAGCACCCGAACGTCCCCGGACACCCTGCGGCACAGGCACAGTGGGGCAACCCGCCGATGCAGCGTCCGCAGGACGGGTACCGCCCTCGATAGCGAACAGACCGGCAATCGCTCAGGGGTGAGTCGCGCGAACGAATCGCGACCCCCAATCCTTCACGGTCTCGACGAGTTCCGGGGGTTCGAGGATGGTGAAGTCGGCTTCCACCCGGCCCAAGAGGAAAGCGGGCCAGTCGAGGGAGTCGACGGACTGTTCGATCAGCGTGCGGTCGTCGGGCAGTGGGGTGATGCGACACCACCGGCCGACGCGCGAGTGCACGTACTCAGGGGTGGCGTCCACCTCGATGACAACGGTGTAACCCGTTCTGGCGCCGCCTATTCCGTTGCGCACGAAGGTGACGGCGTCCGCGGCGGGGAGTTCGCGGGGACGGAAGCGCACGCCGGTGGCGTGGGAGTCGGCCAAACGATCGACGCGGAACGAGCGCCAATCGTGGCGGGCGAGGTCGTAGGCGACGAGGTACCAGCGGCGGCCGAGGGAGACCAGGCGGTGGGGTTCGACTTCACGGAGGCTGGTTCGGCCGTCGGCGGCGGTGTAGGTGAAGGTGAGGCGTTCCTCGCGGCGGCAGGTGAGGGCCAGGTCGGTGAGGACCGAGGGGTCGACGTCGGAGAGCGGGACGGCGTGCCAGCCCGCGGAGACGGTCATGGCGCGCAGGGCGTCGACGCGGCGGCGCAGGCGGGCGGGTAGGACGGTGCCGAGTTTGCCGAGGGCGCGCACGGAGGGTTCGGCGAGGCCGTCACCCGCACCCTGGGAACCGGCCTGCAGGCAGACGGTGATGGCGACGGCCTCGTCGTCGTCGAGCATCAGCGGGGGCAGGGCCGCGCCCGCGGCGAGTTGATAGCCGCCGTCGATGCCGGGGCGGGCGTCGACAGGGTAGCCCAGGTCGCGCAGGCGGTCGATGTCGCGGCGCAGGGTGCGCGGTGAAACACCGAGACGCTCGGACAATTCCGTGCCCGGCCAGTAGCGGTGGGTCTGCAGCAACGACAGCAGGCGGAGGGTGCGTGCACTCGTGTCGGCCATGTTTTCCAGTATCGCGCTATTGCGGACAGAAACTGGCCGCAATAGGGCTTACCTTGGGTTTCACACCCTACGAAAGGACCTGCCCATGACCGCCATCCTGCTCGACGCCGAACGCACCGACCTCCTCGAGATGCTGGCCAAGCACCGCTACTTCCTGCGCAACACCACGCGCGACCTCACCGACGAACAGGCCGCGCTGCGCACGACCGTCAGCGAGCTGTGCCTGGGCGGGCTCATCAAGCATGTGGCCGCGGTGGAGGACAACTGGGCGAAGTTCATCGTCGACGGACCCGCGGCGGGCCCGGACTTCGACTCGATGACCGAGGAGCAGATGGCGGAATGGAGCAACGCCTTCCGCATGCTGCCCGGCGAGACCCTCGATGGATTGCTCGCCGAATACGACCGGGTCGCGGCCCGCACCGACGAACTGGTGCGCACCCTGCCCGACCTGAACGCCACCCAGCCGCTGCCCGAGGCGCCCTGGTTCGAACCCGGCGGCCGGTGGAGCGCGCGACGCACCTTCATGCACATCATGACCGAGACCGCGCAGCACTCCGGCCACGCCGACATCATCCGGGAAGCCCTGGACGGGGCTAAGTCGATGGGCTGAGTTCGCTCAGCAGATCCTCGGCTGCCGCGCGATGGTGTTGCGCGGCAGCCGGATCGGTGTCGTCGAGGACGTCGGCGATGCCGAGATCGGCCCTGGCCTGCTCGAATCGGTAGCCGAGTCGCGGTGCGAGGTCGAGTGTTTCGTTGTACAGCCGCAGTGCTTCGTCGGAGAGCCCTGCCAGGTGGCATGTTTCGGCGTATCCGTTGAGGAAGTGGATCTTCCAGTGCGGTTCGAAGAGGTCGTCGAGCAAGGCGAAGGCTTCCCGATGACTGTCGAGGGCTTCGTCGTAGCGGCCCATCTCCCGCAGTGCGACACCGCGGCAGTTCAGGCACCACGCCTCGTTGTGCTTGTGCCCGTCGGCACGGGCCGAGGCCAGCGCGCTGTCCAGGTGTTCCAGAGCGGCATCGGGTTCGTCGGCGGCGATGGCGATGCCGAGGGTGATCTGGGCCTGCAACGAGGGCGGCCGGCCCGGCTCGTCGGTCGAGATGGCGAGGGCGCGCCTGGCCAGGTCTGCCGCCTCGTCGCGTTTCCCGAGTTGCAGCATCGCCCAGGCCTCGCCGGCGAGCGCGTCGGCGGCGCTCAGCGGACAGCCGCTGCGCGCGTACAGGTCGTGAGCCTGGCGGAACAGTTCGAGCGGTTCGGCGACATCGCCCTCGTCCCAACGTAATTGAGCGCAGCGCATAGTGAGTTCGGCGCGGGGCAGCGGATCACCGGCCGCGGCGACCAGCGGGGCAGCGGCGGCGTAGGCGGCGGCCGCCTCGGCCATGCGGCCTGCGTTGTAGCGGGCGAAGCCGAGGTCGCTGTGGGCTTCGGCGAGCTGCCGTGGATCGCCGAGTTGCTGTGCGGCGCTGAGTGATTGCTCGAACAGCGCGTTGAGGTGAGTGGTGCCGCAGCGGCGGGCGAAGAAGGTGCGCAGGAAGCGCGGCAGTTCGCAGACGTGCTCGTTGGCGCCGATCTCCACGGCGGCGTAGAACACCGCCATCAGGTTGGTGTACTCGCTGACGAACCAGAAGAAGGCGACATCGCGATTCGGGAACTGCGGCAACGACTTCGGCGCGGTTCCGGCCGAGACCGGACGCGTCGGCGTCAGGAACGGCATGGCGGTATCGGCAGCGGCCGCGGTGTGCACGTAGTAGTCGAGGATGCGGCGCAACGCCTGTTCGCGGTCGGCGTCGGTGTCGTGTTCGGCACTGGCCTGACGAGCATGCCTGCGGACCAGGTCGTGCAGCCGGTAGCGACCCTCGGCGGGTTGTTCCACGAGGTGGGCGTCGAGCAGGTCCTCGAGCATGTCGCGTGCGGCGCGCAGCGGCACATCGGCCACCGCAGCGGCGACGTAGTCGGTGAAGGTGGAGCCGGGCACCAGGCCGAGCAACCGGAACAGGCGACGCTGGTCGCGATTGAGCTGACGCACCGACATCCCGAACGCGGTGTCGAATTCCGTTGCGCCTTCGGCCATTCGCTCGACCAAGATGCCCACCGACCAGCCGGGCCGATGCCGCAGCCGGGCCGCCGCGAGCCGCAGGGCCAGGGGCAGATTGCCGCACAGCCGCAACACCTCCGCCGCCTGCTCGGGTTCCCTGGCCAGCCTGCCGTCGGGACCCCGTGAATCGCCGCTGGCGCGGGCGAGCAGCTCGGCGCTCTCCTCGGCGGAGAGCACGTCGAGGGTCACCGGCGGCACCTCGTCGAGTTCGAGCAGACGGTTGCGGCTGGTGATGATGGCGACCGATTCGCCTGCGCCCGGGAGCAATTGGCTCACCTGAGCGGCGTCCACGGCATTGTCGAGCACGATCACCGCGCGCAATCCGGCCAGTTCCGAACGCCAGCACGCCGCGCGCAGTTCGACTCCGCCGTCCTGCGGGACCTTTTCCGACGGTACGCGCAGCGCCGAGAGCAAGGCGCGTACGGCGGCGTCGGGGTCGAGGGGCTGACGGCCGTCGGTGAAGCCGTGCAGATCGAGATACAGCTGGGCATCAGGGTATTCGGCGGTCAGCTGGTGTGCGGCGTGTACCGCCAGCGACGACTTGCCGACACCGGCCATGCCGTCGATGGCCACCACCCGGTTCGTTCGCACGGCGGCGAGCACCTCGGCCAGAGCCTCTTCGCGACCGGTGAAGTCGGGGACGTCGCGGGGCAGGTCGTTGCGCGGAGGGACGGCTTCGGCGGGCAGGTTGGGTGGGGCCACCTGGCGGCTCGTCTTGGGCGGAGCGGGCAGCGGGTTGTTGGCGCGCTCCCACAGCGGGCGCAGCGGGCGCGGGTCGCGCTTCACCAGACGGCACAGTTCCAGCACGGCAGGCCACGGCGGCACCGTCTGCCCGTTGAGATAGCGCGACAGCGACGACGAACTCAGCCCCGTGTCGCGCGCCAGCGCCCGGACTCCGCGCCCGGACAGCTCCTGGAGCATGCGCAGCCGCGCCGCCAGCTCGTCCTGCGGGTACGCCCGCTGTTGCACCACCACTGTTCCGCACTCCGTGTCCCGGTATGAAACGACTATTTTCCCGCCGACAATCCGGAGGTCAGAGCCGTTTTCCACTGTCCCAGAGTGTCCCACAGACCTCGTTTCGGAGCACGCGTCGGGCTGTTATAGGGACACACCGCGAGCAGCGGAGAACGAGCGAAACCGAGGAGAACATCATGCAGTCCCGTATGCAGAACCCCGCGATGATCCTGACCGGCGCGATGGGCCCCATCCAGGAGATCTTCGGTGCCATCAAGACCGGCGGCGTGGAAGGCGAGATCCTGGAGCTGGTGCACCTGCGGGTCAGCCAGATCAACGGATGCAGCTCCTGCGTCGACGCGGGCACCAAGACCGCACGCAAAGCCGGCGTCAGCGAGGAGCGCCTGGCCACCGTCGTCGCCTGGCGAGAAACGCCCTACTTCAGCGACGAGGAACGTGCCGCGCTGGAACTGGCCGAGGCCGCCACCCGGATGGCCGACCGGGCCGATGCCGTCACCGACGAGGTCTGGGACCACGCGGCCAGCTACTTCGACGAGCGCCAGCTCGCCGCCATCGTGCTGATGATCGGCATCACCAACATGTTCAACCGGCTCAACGCCACCACCCGCCAGATCGCCGGCGCCTGGGGCTGATCCCCTCCCACCACCCGAAAGGACCTTTGCGATGAGCACGCAGCAGCAGACCCACACCGACTTCTCCCGCTGGATGCAGCACAAGATGAACGCCAGGATGAACCGCAAGATCCGCCGCGGCAACGGCAGCTTCATGGGCATGGACGTGCTCATCCTGCACACCGTCGGCCGCCGCAGCGGTGAGCCGCGCCAGACACCGATCTCCTGGTTCTCCGACGGTGGCGACGGCTGGCTGCTGGTGGCCTCCGGCGGCAAGAACGGCGACCCCGACTGGTTCCGCAACCTGATGGCCCACCCCGAACAGACCACCATCGAATTGCCCGGCGACCAGCCGGTTCCGGTCACCCCGCACGTGCTCACCGACGCCGAACGGGCGAGTGCCTGGGACGTGATCACCACCGCCCAGCCCCGCTACGGCAAGTACCAGGCCAAGGCAGGCCGCGAGTACGCGGTCGTCCGTCTCACCGCCTGACGATGCGTGGGGAAGCCCACCGGCCCATCGAGCAGCTCCGAACCGAGCGATGGGCCGGGCAGTATCAGGCGGGCAGGAGTCTGCCGATCACCTCGGTGAGTTGGCGGACGTTGCGGCACTCGTGCATGGTGACGATGTCGGTGTAGGTGTCGGCGGCGGAATCACCGGTCGACCATGAGCTCGACGGTTCCGGGTTGAGCCAGTACACCGCTTTCGCACGCTCGGACATCACTTCCAGCGCAGCGAGATTCGGGTCGGTGCGGTTGGTGCGGGCGTCACCGAGGATCAGCACGCAGGTGCGTGGGCCGAGGGCGTCCAGATAGTGGTCGACGAAACCCTGGAAGGCCTCGCCGTAGTTGCTCGACCCGAAACGCGCCACCCCGCCCTCACGCACAATGCTCTGCGCGAAGCCGGGCGGTGGGGGTTCACCCGGTGTGAAGAAGTGCGTTATCTCGGCGCACGTGTCGACGAAACCGAAACTGCGGACCTTGCTGAACTGGTCCTGCAGCGCCTGCACCAATTGCAGGGTGAACTCGGAGAATCCGGTCACCGACCCCGAAACATCCGCCAGCACAACCAGATCGGGACGACCGTGTCTGCGGGCGCGCAGCACCGGGTCGACGGGCACGCCACCGGTCGCCATCGAACGGCGCAGGGTGCGGCGCAGATCGATCTGACCGCGCACCGCCTTCTTACGGCGCACCGCCAAACGGGTCGCGAGTTTGCGCGCCAGCGGATGCACCAACCGGCGCATCTCGGCCAGGTCCTGCTCGCGGGCGCCGAGGAAATCCGTTCGGTCCGCGGAGTTCTCGACACCACGGCGGGCGATGTAATCGGTGCCGCGCAGTTCGGCCGAGCGCAGCCGGGCCTCGTTCTGCACCGCCGTCCGGAACTGGTCGACGCGTCGACGCGCTTCGATGGTGTGCACGGCGGCATCGAATTGCCCGGTACCACCCATGGTTTGGGCGACCTGTTCGGAGATCTCGTCGGGGCGAAGCGATTTCATCGTCAGATACGACGACCAGCCCGCACCCGATGCCTGCGTGACCCGGCCCGCGCTCTCCCCTGCCCCGCCGTAGGCGCCGAAAGTGTCGAGCGCCTCCCTGGCCAGTTCGGCCGTGTCGGCGCCCTGGACGAGGGTCGCGATCAGGCGGTCGCGCAGGGATTCCGGGTCGTCACTCGGGCTCGGCACCGGCAGTTGTGTGCCGAGGAAATACAGGTCGAAGAGCTGGTCGAAGACCGAACGCTGACCGTTACGGCGCAGCAGGCAGGCGGCTAGACCGGAGCGCAGGCGGTCGGTGTCGTCCATGCCCAGGGCGACGATCGCCGACGCGGCATCGATGGTTTCGCTGGGACCGGCGAAGATGCCGTGCCCACGCAGGAGACCGACGAAGTCCACCAGGCGATCGGTGGGCGCGGTCATGGCCGGGGGCTCTCCCCGTCGAGTGCCAGACGTTCGACGGCGACCCGATGGTCGGACTGGTACTTCAGGAGCACACCGAGGGTCGACCGCACCACCGACGAGGTGATCTCGCGGGTACGCAAGGCCACCAAGGTCTTCGCCCAGTCGACTGTCTCGGCGATCGACGGTGCTTTGCGCAACGGCAGTTGACGCAATGCGGCCACCGTGCGAACCACGGGCTCGGCCAACGTCTCGTCCAGTTCCGGGACCTTCAAGCGGACGATCGAACGCTCCAGTTCGGCGGTCGGATAATCGATGTGCAGGTACAGGCAGCGCCGCTTCAGGGCCTCGGACAGGTCGCGGTTGGCGTTCGACGTCAGCACGACGAACGGCCGGCGCACGGCCTTGACCGTGCCCAGTTCGGGGATCGAGATCTGGAAATCACCGAGCACCTCGAGCAGCAGCCCCTCCAGCTCCACATCGGCCTTGTCGAGTTCGTCGATGAGCAGGACGGTGGGGTCCGGATTGCGGATGGCCGCCAGGAGCGGCCGAGCCAGCAGGAACTCCTCGGAGAACACATGATCGCGAGTGCTGTCCCACCCCTCACCCGAGGTGGCGGTGATGCGCAACAACTGCTTGGCGTGATTCCACTCGTACAGCGCGCGAGCCTCGTCGATGCCCTCGTAGCACTGCAGCCGCAGCAGATCCGCGCCCGCCGCCGCGGCGACAGCCTTGGCCAGCTCGGTCTTGCCGACACCGGCTGGACCCTCGATCAGCAGGGGCTTGCCGAGGTGATCGGCGAGGAAGACAGCCGTCGCGATGTCGAGGGACGGCAGGTAACCGGCCGCTGCCAGCCGGTCGGTCACCTGATCCACCGAGGGAAAGAAGTTACTCATCAGTAATGAGTATATCGAGAGGGTTCCCGACGGCTGCGGTGGCGGCTCGAGGAACTGATGCGGTCGCCGGGTGTCGATCAGCCTGAGGCGTCAGTACGGGTGTGCGGCGGCCGGTACCCGGCCGGAATCGATCGCGGCGAGCAGGGCGTCGCGGTCTACGACGGTCTGGTCGGCGTAGGCGAGGGCGAACTCGCTCATCGCGCTGTCGAACTTGTCGCTGTCGCCCAGGTAGGAGTTGATCGCGAGGCGGTCACCGGAGCGGGCGTGGGCGCGGGCGAGTACGCCGCCGCACAGGCCCGCGTATCCGGTGAGCTCGTGGTGGCTGAGGGCGCCGATGTCGACCGAGCCCTTCATGTCCTTGAGCTGACGCCAGTAGAAGTAATTACCCGCCGGGCCCGTCGCCCAGCCGAGGAAGATGTCGCTGGCAGCCTGCATCAGGCGCTGGCCCGCCACCACGCGGTGCCCCTGATGGTGGTACTTGCTCGGCTTCGTGTGCGCCGCGAGAACCGAGGATTCTGCCTGCTTGACCTGCAGGAACAGCGGGGCACCCGATTCGGAGTCCATGAACAGCACGATGAAACAGCGGGTGCCGACGCTGCCGACGCCCACCACCTTCATCGCCATGTCCACGACGGTGTAGCGGTCGAACAGAATGCGCAGCTCGTCGGGCAGGCTGCGGCGGTAGTCGCTGAGGACCGCCTTGATGTCCTTCTCCGTGAGGGCCTCGATCGGCACCAGCAGCGGCGGCTGGTTCTTGATCCGGGGAACACCGTCGGCATCGGGTTCGGTGAGTTTCTCCAGCGCGTCGAGGCTGGTGCGCGTCCGCGCCGATTCGATCGTCTTCTCCGCGAGCTTGCGCCGCTTCTCCTTCGGGATCGTCGCCGTCACGACGTCGGCGTCGACGCGCTCGTACCAGATGGCGAGCGAATCGAGCTCGGACATCGCGGCCATCGCCTCCCGGTAACCGCGCGCGGCGGCCTCGGCCGCTCGTCCGGCCCGCTGGTCGGAACAACCGTTGTCGCGGGCGGCGACGGCGACGCTGGCGGCCAGGCGCTTCACGTCCCATTCGAACGGGCCGGGCAGGGTCTCGTCGAAGTCGTTGACGTCGAAGACGAGGTTGCGTTCCGGGGAGGCGTACAGCCCGAAATTCGACAGATGCGCGTCACCACAGAGCTGCACGGTCAGCCCGGTGTCGGGCCCACTCGCCAGATCGGCCGCCATGATCGCGGGCGCCCCACGCAGAAAGGTGAACGGCGAGATGGCCATTCGCGCATACCGGATGGGCAGCAACTCCCGCACCCGCGACTCCCCCTGCCGCTCCAGAACGGCGACAGGATCCTCCCGCTTCGGCCCCGCCCGCCACTCCCCCAACCCCGAACGCGAAACCATCTTCCGCGCGGCACGCCCCAACTCCACCGCATCACGATCGAATTCCTCGACGGTTGTCATCGGGCAAGTCTTCCGCTACACGGCCCGAACGGCAAGAACCCGCCCGTCGACGCGGCCGATCGAACCGCCGCAAACACCATGCAAACCGAAAAGGGCCCGTCCGCATTTCGGCGGACGGGCCCTTCGCGAAAACGAGTTACGCGGTTTCGGTGATGGGGCGGTCGACCCAGCTCATCAGGCCGCGCAGCTTGGCGCCGGTGACCTCGATGGGGTGTTCGGCGTTGGCCTTGCGCAGGCCCTCGAGCTCGGTGTTGCCGTTCTCGACGTTGGCGACCAGGCGCTTGACGAAGGTGCCGTCCTGGATGTCGGACAGGATCGCCTTCATGCGCTCCTTGGTGCCCGCGTCGATGACGCGCGGGCCCGACAGGTAGCCACCGAACTCGGCGGTGTCGGACACCGAGTAGTTCATGCGGGCGATGCCGCCCTCGTACATGAGGTCGACGATCAGCTTCAGCTCGTGCAGCACCTCGAAGTAGGCCATCTCGGGGGCGTAACCCGCCTCGACCATGACCTCGAAACCGGTCTTGACCAGTTCCTCGGTGCCACCGCAGAGCACGGCCTGCTCACCGAACAGGTCGGTCTCGGTCTCTTCCTTGAAGGTGGTCTTGATGACGCCGGCGCGGGTGCCGCCGATGCCCTTGGCGTAGGACAGCGCCAGGGCCTGGCCCTCGCCGGTCGGGTCCTGGTCGACGGCGATCAGGGCCGGAACGCCCTTGCCGTCGGCGAACTGACGACGCACCAGGTGGCCGGGGCCCTTCGGGGCGACCATGGCGACGGTGACGCCGGCCGGGGGCTTGATCAGACCGAAGTGGATGTTGAGGCCGTGGCCGAAGAACAGCGCGTCGCCGTCCTTCAGGTTGGGCTCGATGTCGTTGGTGAAGATCGACGCCTGGGCGGTGTCGGGCGCCAGGACCATGATCACGTCGGCCCAGGCCGAAACCTCGGCGGGGGTGCCGACGGTGAGGCCGGCCTCTTCGGCCTTCGGGCGCGACTTCGAACCCTCGGCCAGGCCGACGCGCACGTCGACACCGGAGTCGCGCAGGCTCAGCGAGTGCGCGTGACCCTGGCTGCCGTAGCCGATCACGGCGACCTTGCGGCCCTGGATGATCGACAGGTCAGCGTCGTCGTCGTAGAACATCTCGACTGCCACTTGATTGGTCCCTTCTGATGATGGTTAAGAAAAGTTATCGCGGAGGTCGCTGAGGTCGGCTCAGCGGGTCGCGGTGATGGACTTGGGACCGCGGCCGACGGCCACGACACCGGACTGCACGATCTCGCGGATCCCGTACGGCTCGACCATGCGCAGCAGCGCGTCGAGCTTGGAACGGGTACCGGTCGCCTCGATGGTGAGCGCGTCGGGCGACACGTCGATCACCTTGGCGCGGAACAACTGCACGGCCTCGATCACCTGCGTGCGCACCGAGGCGTCGGCGCGCACCTTCACCAGGATCAGCTCGCGGGCCACCGACGCGTCGGCGTCCTGCTCCACGATCTTGATGACGTTGACCAGCTTGTTGAGCTGCTTGGTGACCTGCTCGAGCGGCAGATCGTCGACGGTGACGACGATCGTCATGCGCGAGATCTCGGGAATCTCGGTGCCACCGACGGCAAGAGACTCGATGTTGAAGCCGCGGCGCGAGAACAGGCTCGCGACACGCGCCAGCACGCCCGGCTTGTCCTCGACGAGAACGCTCAGCGTGTGGGTGGTGCTCATGCTTCGGTGCCCTTCTCGAATGCGCCCTGCTCACGTTCCATCGCCTCGTGGATGACGGCGGGTTCGGAGACCTGCTCGTCGTCGTCGAACAGCGGGCGGATACCGCGGGCGAACATGATCTCGTCGTTGCTGGTGCCCGCGGCGACCATCGGCCACACCTGGGCGTCCTTGCCGACGATGAAGTCGATCACGACCGGGCGGTCGGTGATGGCCTGCGCCTGGCGGATGGCGTCCTCGACCTCGTCTTCCTTCTCCACGCGGATGCCGACGCAACCCAGCGCCTCGGCCAGCTTGACGAAGTCGGGGATACGCAGGGTGTGCGTGCCGAGATCGGTGTTGGAGTAGCGCTGTTCGTAGAACAGGGTCTGCCACTGGCGGACCATGCCGAGGTTGCCGTTGTTGATGAGCGCGACCTTGATCGGCACACCCTCCACCGCGCAGGTGGCCAGTTCCTGGTTGGTCATCTGGAAGCAGCCGTCACCGTCGACCGCCCAGACCTCCTTCTCCGGAGCACCCATCTTGGCGCCCATGGCGGCGGGCACCGCGTAACCCATGGTGCCCAGGCCACCGGAGTTGAGCCAGGTGCGCGGCTTCTCGTACTTGACGAACTGCGCGGCCCACATCTGGTGCTGGCCGACACCGGCGCAGTACACCGCGTCGGGCCCGGCCAGGCGGCCGAGGGTCTCGATGACGTACTCCGGCGACAGCGAACCGTCGCTCGGGGTCTTCCAGCCCAGCGGGTAGTTGTCGCGGATGTCGCTGAGGTAGGCCCACCACTCGGTGAGGTTCAGCAACGGCGCCGCACCGGACTGCGGGTCGGCCTTGAGGGTCTCGATGAGCTCGATGATGACCTCGCGCGCGTCACCGACGATCGGGACGTCGGCGTGGCGGTTCTTGCCGATCTCGGCCGGGTCGATGTCGGCGTGGATGACCTTCGCGTCGGGCGCGAAGGAGTCCAGCTGACCGGTCACGCGGTCGTCGAAGCGGGCGCCGAGGGTGATCAGCAGGTCCGACTTCTGCAGGGCGGCAACAGCACCGACCGTGCCGTGCATGCCGGGCATGCCCATGTTCAGCGTGTGGCTGTCGGGGAACGCGCCACGCGCCATCAGGGTGGTGACCACCGGGATGCCGGTCAGTTCGGCGAGTTCGAGCAGTTCGGCCGAGGCGTCGGACTTGATGACACCGCCGCCCACATACAGCACGGGCTGCTTGGACTCGAGGATCATCCGGGCCGCTTCGCGCACCTGCTTGCCGTGCGGCTTGGTGACCGGACGGTAGCCGGGCAGACGCATCTCCGGCGGCCACGAGAACGTGGTCTGGGCCTGCAGGGCGTCCTTGGTGATGTCGACGAGCACCGCGCCCGGACGGCCGGAGGAGGCCAGGTAGAACGCCTCGGCCAGGATGCGCGGGATGTCGGCGGGATCCTTCACCAGGAAGTTGTGCTTGGTGATCGGCATGGTGATGCCTGAGATGTCGGCTTCCTGGAAGGCGTCGGTGCCGACCAGGCTCGACGGCACCTGGCCGGTGATCGCCACGATCGGGACCGAGTCCATCTGGGCGTCGGCCAGCGGCGTCACCAGGTTGGTCGCGCCGGGGCCGGATGTGGCCATACACACACCGACCTTGCCGGAGGCCTGCGCGTAACCGGTCGCCGCGTGACCGGCGCCCTGCTCGTGGCGCACCAGCACGTGGCGGACCTTCTTGGAGTCGAAGAGCGGGTCGTAGACGGGAAGGACCGCACCGCCCGGAATGCCGAATACGGTGTCGACCTCGAGCTCTTCGAGGGACCGGACCACCGACTGCGCGCCGGTGACGCGCTCGGGCGCGACCTGGCGACGGGCGGGGGTGGTCGCCGGGTTAGCGGCTCCCGTTGAAGGCGCTGACCTGCGGGCCGATGGCCCGGGTCGTGCGGTAGGTGCACTCACCGTCTTCGTTCCTAACTGTGTTGTTCTGACTCCGGACTGGCGCGGAATTCGCCGGAACACAAAAAAGCCCCCGATCAGCGCATGGCTGTTCGAGGGTGGCGCGTCGCAACGCGAGCTGACGTATTCGACTCAGGCAGTCAGGCTCAACGCTGGACGCGCCGGCCGAGTACGAGCTCGCTTCGATTCACGGCTACGACGTTATGCGTGTGTGAACCGATGAGTCAAACAGGCTACCTTTCGTGTCCCATTATGTGGGACGCGAGTGGTTGCGTGGGTCCGTATACCGAGATGCGAGGATGGTGGGGTGTCATCACCGCATCAGTCCGTGCCACCGGCTAAATCGTCCCACACCGCCGACGAGACGACCGCGACGGGTCGGCCCGCGCGACCCGGTGGCCTGCGCGCCGCCGGTCCCGGCAGGCTCGCGGCCATCGCCGCGGTGGTACTGGCGTACCTGATCTTCGTCGTCGTCGGCACCGCGCAGGACTGGTCGCTGGGGCTGCGGATCGGGCTCGTCGTGCCGACCGCCGTGGTCGTCTGGTTGCTGATCCCGCGCAAGGCGAGCACCCCGACACCCGGTGTGCATGTGATCGGCGTACCCCGGCTGGCCTACATCGGCGTGCTGGTGCTGGCGTTCTGCGTGTTCTTCGCGTTCGTCGGCTGGCCGATCGCGCTGTGGTGGCTGCTGCTGGCGCCGGTGATCGCGGTGTGGTGGGTGATGCGCACGCACACAACGGTTTCCGATGCGGGGCTCGACCTCTCCACGATGGTCTCCTCGAAGCACCTCGACTGGGCACAGGTCAAGGGCATCAGCATCCCCAAGCGTGGGTACATCCGGGCCAGGCTCGCCGACGACTCCGAGGTGAAGCTGCCTGCCGTCGGATACGACCGGTTGCGTGAGCTGATCGAGGCATCCGACGGCCGGTTGCCGGATGTCTTCGCGGCGGCCGAAGCTGCCGAAGCCGAGCGTCTCGCCGCTGAGCGCGCGCAGGCCGGCGCGTCGACCGACACCGATGCCGACGCGCCGGAGACGCCCACCGGCGAGACCGATGCCGCGCCCGAAACGCACTCCGCCGAGAACGGGGAGCCCGGCACCACACGGTGACCACCTCGCGCCTACGCGGACGCCGTGACCCGGGCCCCGCGGAACCCGGCACATCAGCGCCGAGAGCTACGCGGTCCGATCGCACTGTGGGAATCCACAGGATGCCGCACAGAGTTGCACGGTAAGCTGACGGCACCGGGCACCCTCGCGCCGACGGCACCACCGCGGCGACACCCTCCGGAGCGACACTCCCGCCTCGAGCCCGGTTCCCCACCCCTGCACCGACGACCGGCGCGACGCGACCACCGCCCGCCGGAGTAACGTGCAGGGTTGCCGGACGCACCGCGCCCGCGCTCTGTGCCGCGCAGGTCAGCCCCCTGCGCGCTCGCCGCGAGCGCACCCAGCGACACTTGACGAGGACTCCCATGCCACCGCTTCGCTCACGCACCACCACCATCGGCCGCAATGCCGCGGGCGCTCGTTCGCTCTGGCGCGCGACCGGCATGACCGACTCCGATTTCGGCAAGCCGATCATCGCGATCGCGAATTCCTACACCCAGTTCGTGCCCGGCCACGTGCACCTGAAGAACATGGGCGACATCGTGGCCGAGGCGGTCCGCGCCGCCGGTGGTGTGCCGCGCGAATTCCACACCATCGCCGTCGACGACGGTATCGCCATGGGCCACGGCGGCATGCTCTACTCGCTGCCCTCCCGCGAGATCATCGCCGACTCGGTGGAGTACATGGCCAACGCGCACACCGCCGACGCGCTGGTGTGTATCTCCAACTGCGACAAGATCACTCCCGGCATGCTCAACGCCGCGATGCGCCTCAACATCCCCGCCGTGTTCGTCTCCGGTGGGCCGATGGAGGCCGGTAAGGCGGTGGTCGTCGACGGTGTGGCGCACGCACCGCTCGACCTGGTGAGCGCGATCTCGGCGAGCGCGAGCCAGGCGGTGTCCGACGAGGGCCTCGACGAGGTCGAACGGTCCGCCTGTCCCACCTGTGGTTCGTGTTCGGGCATGTTCACCGCGAACTCGATGAACTGCCTCACCGAGGCGCTCGGCCTCGCCCTGCCCGGCAACGGTTCCACCCTCGCGACCCACGCCGCGCGCCGCGCGCTGTTCGAGCGGGCGGGCACCGTCATCGTCGATATCGCCAAGCGCTGGTACCAGGACGACGACGCCTCGGTGCTGCCCCGAAACGTCGCCAACGCCAAGGCCTTCCGCAACGCGATGGCCCTGGACGTGGCGATGGGCGGTTCCACCAACACCGTGCTGCACACCCTCGCCGCCGCTCAGGAAGGCGAGATCGACTTCGATCTGCAGACCATCGACGAGATCAGCCGTCGGGTGCCGTGCCTGTCGAAGGTGTCGCCCAACTCCGACTACCACATGGAAGATGTGCACCGCGCCGGTGGCATCCCCGCCATCCTCGGTGAGCTGCGCCGCGGCGGCCTGCTCGAGCTCGACGTCACCACCGTGCACACCGCGAGCTACGAGGAATTCCTCGACACCTGGGACATCCGCTCCGGCAAGGCATCCGAGGAGGCCCTCGAGCTGTTCCACGCCGCCCCCGGCGGGGTGCGCACGGTGGAACCGTTCTCCACCAGCAACCGCTGGTCCTCGCTCGACACCGATGCCGCCGGTGGCTGCATCCGCGACATCGAGCACGCCTACACCGTCGAAGGCGGGCTGTGCGTGCTGCGCGGCAACATCGCTCCCGACGGCGCGATCCTCAAGACCGCGGGCATCGACGAGGAGCTGTTCACCTTCGAGGGCCCGGCCGTGGTGGTCGAGTCGCAGGAGGAGGCGGTGTCGATGATCCTCGGCAAGAAGATCCAGCCCGGCGATGTGGTCGTCGTGCGCTACGAGGGCCCGGCCGGTGGTCCCGGCATGCAGGAGATGCTGCACCCCACCTCGTTCCTCAAGGGCCTCGGCCTGGGCAAGGTGTGCGCGCTCATCACCGACGGCCGCTTCTCCGGCGGCACCTCGGGCCTGTCGATCGGTCACGTCTCCCCCGAGGCCGCCTCCGGCGGTGTCATCGGCCTGATCGAGAACGGCGACCGCATCCGCATCGACGTCCACACCCGTGCCCTGGAGGTGCTGGTGTCCGACGAGGTGCTCGCCGAACGCCGCGCGAAAATGGAAGCCTCGGAGCGCCCGTGGCAGCCGGTGAACCGCGACCGCACGGTCACCACCGCCCTGCGCGCGTACGCGGCCCTGGCCACATCGGCCGACAAGGGCGCGGTCCGCAAGCTGCCGTAAGCCGAAAAGAGATGGCGGCCCCCGGAAATCCGAGGGCCGCCATTTCCCATTTGCCATGGGCGACAACTGATCGGGTCAGCTCAGAAGGGGCCGATGCCTTTCAAGGGGTTGCCTCCGTGGAGGAACCAGTAGGTGCCGATGGCGGCGGCGATCGCCAACAGGACCACCACGAAGGAGCCGTACGCGGGGCGGGTGGCCCAGCCGCGGGTGCGGTCGAGGGACCAGCGGCCCGGGCCGGTGAGGATGATCGCCAGCGCGGCACCGGCGAGGATGGTGTCGATCTCCACGCCGGACTTGGTCGCCGCGTTGTACTGGAAGCCCGGGATCATGCCCTGCTTCCACATCCAGGCGTTGGAGATTGTCGCGAGGATGGCACCCGCGGCGAGCGGGGTGGCCAGGCCGAGGACCAGCAGCACACCGCCGCCGAGTTCACCGGCGATCACCAGGGCGGTGGCCAGCGACGGGTGGTCCCAGCCGCCACCGGCCATCATGTCCTTGGTTCCGTCGATGCCGGGCCCGTGGAACCAGCCGGTCAGCTTCTGCAGACCGTGGTAGATGAAGGTGCCGCCGACCACCAGGCGCAGCACGAACAGGCCGAAGTCGAGGGTGCCGCGCCGGGCCTCGCGGTTGCGGCGCTGCAGGCGGACCGATTCCGCCGACGCTGCCGTCGCGGGCGGGATCGTCGCGTAGCCGTAGTCGTCGCGGTCGGCACCGGTCTCGGCGCTGCTCGCGGTGGGGACCTCGTCGCCGGGATCCAGGCCGAGGTCCTCGTCGGTGCGCGGCACGTCCTTGGGGTCGGGCTTGCGCATCTGCGTGGTCGGCGAATCGAAGGGGCTGGTCACCGGCCGACCCGCTGCGGAGGCGGCCTCTCCGGCCCGCGCCGTCCCGTCATCGGGGGAAGTGTCGTTCGACTTGTCGGTCACGGTCTCACCTTAGGACGTGGGATCGCGGTGCGCCGCCCTTCGCCGCATCAGGCGTGTCAGCCCCGCTCGACTGCCGGTAACGTCTGCACCATGAGTTCGGTATTCGCGGGCCGCGTGGCAGTCGGATTGGCGCTCGGCACGATTCTGGTCGCCGGGTGTGCCCGTTTCGACGAGTCGGCGTCGAGCCCGTTCACCACCGAGCCGTCGATCGGCGGTGCCAACGCGGAACCGAAGCCGCCGCAGGACTCGCCCTCGCAGGCGCCGCGCCCGACCGGGCCGTGTATCGATCCCGATCCCAATGTCATCGGCACCTGCCTCGATTCGGCCGCCGGGCTGATCGCGGTGGGTGACGGCGCGCTGGTCGCCGAGCGGCGCACCGGTCGCATCCTGTCGGTGACCCCGGTCGACGCGAGCACTCCGCAGCCGCCGCCGGAGGAGGTCGCGGTGCTGCCCGTCGACGGGTCGGGCGACGGTGGCATCTCCGATATCACCTTGTCCCCGACCTTTTCCGAGGACGGGCTGATGTACGCCTACATCACCACCGGCAGCGACAACCGGGTGGTCCGCCTGTCCCGCGACGGCGCGCCGAAGGAGATTCTCACCGGAATCCCCAAGGGCGCCACCGGGAATCGCGGCGCGCTGGAATGGGCGACACCGAACCAGCTGCTGGTCCTCACCGGCGACGCGGGCAATCCCGGCGCCGCGGCCGATCCCGGCTCGCTCGGGGGAAAACTGTTGCGGCTGGATTCACCGTCGTCGGGGGCGAACACTCCGCAGGTGCTCGCCTCGGGCATCGGCACCGCCGGAGACCTGTGCCGTGACGGCAAGGACGGCATGTGGGTCACCGACCGCACCGCCGCCGAGGACCGACTGCAGCATCTCGGCACCGACGGCACCCTCACCGTGTCGTGGACCTGGCCCGACCGCCCCGGCGTCGGCGGGTGCGCGGCGACCACCGACGGTGTGGCCGTCGCCCTCACCGAAGGAAAGGCGCTCGCCGCCGTCACCGCCGACATGACCACCTTCGCGGTCACCACGGCGCCCACCCTGATCGCCCAGGACAAGTACGGCAAGCTGCTCGGCGCCACGGGTGGTGCCGACGGCGCCGTGTGGGTGAGCACGGTCAACAAAACCGACGGCGCCCCAGGCGAATTCGACGACCGCGTCGTGCGCATCCCATCGCCCCAGGGCGGCGCGGGCGGCCCCGACTAGAGCTCCGGCGGTCGAAAGCCGGCCCAACTGTTCTCCCCCGACCGGGCGAGAACAGTTGGGCTGCTTCGTTTCTCAGCTACAGGCCGCGATAACCAGGTCGCGGACGCGCGCGGCGTCGGCCTGGCCACGGGTGGCCTTCATGACGTCGCCGACGATCTTGCCCGCCGCCTGGACCTTGCCCGAGCGGATCTTGTCGGCGATATCGGGGTTGGCGGCGAGGGCCTTTTCGACCTCGGCCTGCAGGGCGGTGTCGTCGCTGACCATGCCGAGACCCTTGGCCTCGACGATCTGGGCGGGTTCGCCCTCGCCGGCCAGCACGAAGTCGACGACCTGCTTGGCGACCTTGTTGTTCACCGTCTTCGCCTCGACCAGGGCGATGACCGCCGCCACCTGCGCGGGGGTGATCGGCAGATCGACCAGGGCGACCTCGCGTTCCTTGGCCTTCTCGGTGAGGTAGGCGACCCACCAGGAGCGGGCCTCGTTGGCGGGGGCACCCGCCTCGACGGTGGCGATGATGAGGTCGAGGGCACCCGCGTTCACCAGGTCGCGCATCACCTCGTCGGACAGGCCCCAATCGGCCTGGATGCGCGCGCGAACGAGCCACGGGTACTCGGGGATGGTGGCGCGCAGCTCCTCGATCCACTCGGCGGCCGGGGCGACGGGCTCGAGGTCGGGTTCGGGGAAGTAGCGATAGTCCTCGGCCGTCTCCTTGCGCCGACCCGCCGACGTGGACCCGTCGGCCTCGTTGAAGTGGCGGGTCTCCTGCACGATCTCCCCGCCCGCGGTGAGCACGGCGGCCTGGCGGCGCATCTCGTAGCGCACCGCGACCTCGACGCTCTTGAGCGAGTTCACGTTCTTGGTCTCGGTGCGGGTACCGAACTCCTTCGCGCCGATCGCCATCAGCGACACGTTGGCGTCGCAACGCAGCGAGCCCTGCTCCATCTTCACGTCCGAGACGTTGAGCGCGCGCAGCACCTCGCGCAGCGCGGTGACATAGGCGCGGGCCACCTCGGGCGCGCGTTCGCCCGCGCCGGTGATCGGCTTGGTGACGATCTCGATCAGCGGCACACCCGCCCGGTTGAAGTCGAGCAGCGAGTGGCTCGCGCCGTGGATGCGGCCGGTGGCACCGCCCACGTGCAGCGACTTGCCGGTGTCTTCTTCCATGTGGGCGCGCTCGATGTCGACGCGGAAGGTGCTGCCGTCGTCGAGCACCACGTCGAGGAAGCCGTCGGTGGCGATGGGCTCGTCGTACTGGCTGATCTGGTAGTTCTTCGGCTGGTCCGGGTAGAAGTAGTTCTTGCGCGCGAACCTGCCCCACGGGGTGATGGAACAGTTCAGCGCCAGGCCGATGCGGATGGCCGACTCGACGGCCTTCTCGTTCACGACCGGCAGCGAGCCGGGCAGCCCGAGGCACACCGGGCACACCTGGGTATTGGGTTCGGCGCCGAACTCGGTGGGGCAGCCGCAGAACATCTTGGTCGCCGTGGACAACTCGACGTGGACCTCCATGCCGAGCACCGGCTCGTACCGGGAGATGACATCGGCGTAATCCATCAACTCGACCGTGGGTGCGCTCATGCCTAGCAGTCTATGTAAGCCGCTCACGGCGGCGGCCGGTGGTCCTAGCGCGGCGGGACACGGCGGCTGAGCCAGTCGGTGACATAGGTGAGAACGGCCGGATCGATGGTGGTCTCGATGCTCGAGTATTCGCTGGGGTTACCGGTTTCGGTGGGCTGCATCAGGTGGTTGAGGCCGGGGAAGGTGTGCACCGTCGGGTCGGGCGCGCCCGCCAGCGCCTCGCGCATGGGGCCCTCGCTCTGGGTGGCGGGAACCTGCAAGTCCTTGCCCCCGAAGAAGGCGAGCACCGGCACGCGCAGCGCGCGCAGCGACGGTTGCGGGTCGAAGGTCATGAAGGACGTCATGTAGGGGGTGTTGAACGAATCGACCGCTTCCTTCGGTGCGCGCTCGTTCTCGGGTAAGGAATCGTTGTGCTGCTGTGAGTACGCCCGGGCGCCCTCGAGGTCACCGGCGCGCAGCATCGCGGTCCATGTCGTGAGGTAGTCGACCTGCTGATCGATCTTGTCCGGTGGCGCACCCGAGGCGGCCATGATGACCTTGTTCTGTTCGATCAGCACGTCGGCACCCGGCACCGATGGGCCGGCCATCAGGATCGCGAACGCGATATCGCTTCCTGGTCTTGCCGCGACCAGCGGTGCGAGGTAGCCGCCCTCGCTGTGGCCGAACAGGCCGACCTTCGCGTCGTCGATCTCGGGCCGCTCGCGCAGGAACGCCACACCGGCCGCGGCGTCGCCGGCGAGGGTGTCGTAGGTGGCGTCGTCGAGCTTGCCGCCGGTTCCGCCGACGCCGCGGTCGTCGGTGCGCAGCACGGCGTAGCCCGCGCGGGTGAGGGTGTCGGCGAGCACCAGGAACGGGCGGTGCCCGAGCAGTTCCTCGTTGCGGTCCTGCGGGCCGCTGCCGGTGATCATCAGCACCGCCGGGAACGGGCCTGGCCCTTCGGGTTCGGTGAGCGTGCCCGCGATGGTGATGTCGCCGCTGCGATAGGTGACGTCCTCGCTGCGGTAAGGGAACGGCGGCTTCGGGTCCTGCGGACGGGCGACGTTCTCGATCTTGCCGCGCCGCAGCGTGAGTGGCGCCGACTGGCCCGATTGCGACCAGTCACCGGTGATCTGCTCCCCCTCGAGCTTGCCGCGGAACCGCGGGGCACCCGGCGCGTCGGGGAGCGCGAACTCGACCTTGTCCGGCTCGGCGACAACGTCTTTCAGCGGCGCCTCACGCAGACCCTGGATGGGGATGTCGAGGGTGGCCGAACCGTCTTCGGCGAAACTCACCCCGATCGGAATCGGCTGCCCCGGCACCTCGATCGCGCCGTTCCAGTTGCCGTGCACGGTGGTCTCCCCGGAATCCGGTGTGGACCCGGAGCATCCGCCGACCAGGGCGGTGAGGACTGCAAGAACCGAAACGAACACTCGACCGGTGCGCATGGAACCACGGTACCGACGCCCACCGACAAGTCCACGCAACGCCTCGCCAGGCAGCCCTCAGCCGAAGAAGGCCTGCGCCTCGCTGAGCCGTTCGGCCGGAACCCGTTTGAGCTGCTTGGTCGCCTCCGACAGCGGGACCAGACCGATGGTCGTACCGTGCAGGGCGACCATCATCCCGAAATGTCCGGCGTGCACGGCCTCTGCCGCGTGCACGCCGAAGCGGGTGGCCAGGATCCGGTCGTAAGGTGTGGGGCTGCCGCCGCGCTGGACGTGGCCGAGCACCGTGGTGCGCACTTCTTTGCCGATCCGGCGCTCGATCTCGGACCCCAACTGCTGCGCGACACCGGTGAACCGCTCGTGCCCGAATTCGTCGATTCCGCCTTCACGCAGCGTGAACCCGGAATCCGGTGCGGGGTGGGCACCTTCGGCGACGACACAGATGAAGCTCTTCTCGCCGCGCTGGAAGCGGGACTTGATCATCGCGCACACCTGCGCGACATCGAAGGGTTCCTCGGGCACCAGCGTCAGGTGCGCGCCCGCGGCGATGCCGGAGTTCAGCGCGATCCAGCCCGCGTGCCGTCCCATCACCTCGACGAGCATCACCCGCTGATGCGATTCGGCGGTGGTGTGCAGGCGGTCGATGGCCTCGGTGGCGATCGACAACGCCGTGTCGTGGCCGAAGGTGACATCGGTGCAGTCGATGTCGTTGTCGATGGTCTTGGGCACGCCGACCACCGGCACACCCTCCTCGGCCAGCCAGCTGGCCGCGGTGAGGGTGCCTTCGCCGCCGATCGGGATCAGGGCCTCGATGCCGTTGTCGTCGAGGGTCTGCTGGATGCGTGGCAGCCCGGCGCGCAGCACGTCGGGGTTGGTGCGGGCGGTACCGAGCATGGTGCCGCCCTTGGTGAGCAGCCGGTCGGTGCGGTCGTCGTTGTGGATGCGGATCTTGCGGTCCTCGAGTAGGCCTCGCCAACCGTCCTGGAACCCGACGATCGCGTCGCCGTAGCGGCCGTTCGCGGTTCGGACCACCGCCCGGATCACCGCGTTCAGCCCTGGACAGTCTCCGCCTCCGGTCAAGACTCCGATGCGCATGGCGTTCATCTTGCCCCACCAGCGCGGATCAGGGGCAGTGGCCTCCGGCGAGCTCGTCGAGGTGACCCGAGAGCAGGGTCGCCATCTTGTCGAGCATGGTCATACCGTCGGCGAAAGCGCCCGAATCGGGTTTGGCCGCAAAGGCGACCGCGATGCGGCCCGAGGGCGAATCGATCAGCCCGAACTGACGGACCAGGTACTTTCCGGACGTATCCGGCCCCCACCCGCCCTTGAACTCGGCGCTGGTGAATGCCCCGAGACCCCAGCGGTGGCTGACGACGATCTGCTGCATCAAACCGACCACCCGCTCGCTCTGCGGCAGGCACGGCAGCTGGGCGGCGAACCGGACCTGATCGGCCAGCGCCCACTCGGCCTGGCCGTAGATAGAGGCGTCCGAGCGGGTACGCACGGTCGGCACGGTCGTCGTGGCGTCGCCGCCTTCGCGCAGGACCCCTTCCACCGCGGCGGCCGCGTCGGCGTTGTCGCCGAAGGTCGACCACAGCGCGTCGGCGGCGGCATTGTCGGAGGCGGTGATGGCGGCGTTCACCGACGAGTTGTAGGCGCTGGTGCGACGCGAGACCGCGATGGCGAGCGGCACCTTGATCGTCGACCAGGCCGGGCCGGTCGTCCAGTCGCCGAAGGTGACCATCTTGGTCCCGGCGACCGGCATGATCGCCATCCCCACGCTGCCACGCAGACCGCGTTGCAGATCGGCGAAGTCGGCGGCCAGGCTGCCGGGCACCGCGACGGAGACCTCGGCTGTCACCGGGCCGCCCGGCAAGGTGGCCGGACTCTTCGTGGTCACCTGCGGTGCGGCGGGGCTGCTGTCGGAACCACAGCCCGCGGTGACCAATACGGCAACGCCCAGCAGTGCTGACAGCGCCACCCGTATCAGGTGGCGTCGGTTGTTCGTCATGATGTGAAGCATTTTCGTTTGTGAACTCCCCCGGGCTTTCGGTGCTGGGTAGCCGTGTCCGACACCGTACTGGGCTGTATGGCCCAACGCCCACTTCGTCCGTAAACCGTCAGGTCACACGGTTTTCACCCGAGTAGATGTTCATCGATTCGCCACGGACGAATCCCAGTAACGTCGATCCGGACTCCACGGCGAGGTCGACGGCGAGGGCACTCGGCGCCGATACCGCGGCCAGAATCGGGATGCCCGCCATCACGGCCTTCTGGACCAGTTCGAAGGAGGCCCGGCTGCTCACCACGAGCACCAGGTCGTGCGCCGGGATCCGGTTCTCCCGCACCGCCCAACCGATCACCTTGTCGACGGCGTTGTGCCTGCCGATGTCCTCGCGCAGGGCGAGCAGGGTGCCGTCGGTGGTGAACAGGCCAGCCGCGTGCAGACCGCCGGTGGCGTCGAAGAGTTTCTGCCCTTCGCGCAGCAGGCCGGGCATCCGCGTCAGCACCTCGGTGTCGACGGCCGGGACCGCGGGCGGCAGCGGGAAGCGGGTGTGGGTGCGGACCTCGTCGAGGGCGCTCTTGCCGCACAGGCCGCAGCCGCCGGTGGTGACGAGGTTGCGCGGGTGTAGCGGCACGGGATCGCGCAGCCGCACGTCGAGCACGTTGTAGGTGTTGCGGCCCTCGCTGTCGGTGCCCGCGCAGTAGCGGGCGGTGACGATGTCGTCGGCGGTGCCGATGACGTTCTCACCGAGCAGGAAGCCGTGCACCAGGTCGATGTCGTTGCCCGGTGTCCGCATGGTGACCGAGAGCGACTGCCCGTCGACCCTGATCTCGAGTGGTTCCTCGACCGCGAGGGTGTCGGGGCGCTCGACCCGCCCGGCCGGTGACAGCCGGACGGTCTTGCGTCGTGCGGTGACTCTGCTCATCAGGTGTGCCGATCAGTCGGTGACGAGCGGTGCTCGTCGTCGCCGGAACGACGGTAGGCGAACCGGCCGGGTCTAGTCGTCTTCGTCGTCGGCGGCCTTGTTGCGTGCCCGCGCGATCTCGAGCGCCCGCTCGGCCGTCGCCTGGTCCGGGTACGGCCCCATCCGGTCGCCGTACCAGCAGGACTTGCCCTGCTCGGCCTTGTGATGCTTGAGGCAGTAGTACCACTGGTCGTCATCAGCCATACCGACAGTATGCAACGATTCGCATATCTGCGTCCGCAGGTCGGCGCGGCGTGGTGCGAAGCCGGTGGTCAGTACACGTAGACGACCGCGTTCTCGCCGCCGGTGCAGGTGACGAGCTTGCCCGCGGGCGTGCACGTCATCGTGTAGGTGCGGCCGGTCACCGGGCTGGTCGCCACCACCTCGCGGGCACCGCTCGCGCCGCCGCCCGCGTACGCCTCGCGAACCGCCTGCGCGAACGGGCAGCTGGTGACGGTGTTGCCGACCGCCGCCTTGCTGAAACTGCCACTGTCCGAACCGGAATCGCACGGTTGCGCCCCCGCGGGCAGGGTGACCGGGCCGGCCGAGGTGGTCGGTGCGGCCGTGGTCGCCCGTGGTGCGGTGGTGCCGGTCGGTCCGGCGGGCACCAGCGAGGTCGACGGCGCGCCCGCGGTGTCGGTGGAGTCGGTGGCCGCCATCAGCCGCCAGCCGATCGCCCCGCCGATGGCGACGACGATGACGGCGAGCACGCCGACGAGGATCGGCAGCAGCATGGATCGGCGGTTCGAGTCCTGTTGGGACCAGGCGGGTTCCGGGGCATAGGCTGGTTCGGGGCCGTAGGGGCCGTCGTTGTCGCGGTAGGCGTGGTCGCCGTAGGCCTGCTGGTCGTCGTACTGGGAGTAGGCGGCCTGATCGTTGTACGGATTCGCCGGGTCGACAGCATTGTGCGCGCCGAAGGGCGCTGCGCCACCACGGTATTGGTGGGTGGGCTGGGAACGCTGCGGGTCCGGGTCGTCGAAGCCGTAATGCTCCGTCGGCTGAGAGCGCTGTGGGTCCGGGCTGTCGAAGCCGTAATGCTCGGTCGGCTGGGAGCGCTGCGAGTCCGGCCCGTCGAACCCGTAGTGCTCGGTCGGAGAGGAGCGGCGCACCTCCGGGCCACCGGGGTAGTGCTCGGTGGGCGCGGAGCGTTGGGCGTCCGGGTAGTGCCGGGTCTGCGCGGACCGCTCGTCACCGATGTTCGCCGGGTCGAATTGTTCGGTGGGCGGGCTGAATTGATCGTTCTGCCCGTAGTGCTCGGTGGGCGCCGACCGCCGATGTTCCGGACCGAACACCTCGGTGGGTGGGGCGAAGTGGTTGCCGCTGCCCGGCTGGGCCGGGTCTCGACGGTCGTGGGGCGGGTCTTTTCGCTGGTCGTCGACAGACCGTGGGTCGTACTGCTCGGTCGGCGGACCGAAGGCATCGGGACGCCGCGAAGCCGAGTCCTCGTCGGCCGGGAACCGGTCATCACCGTCCGGACCGAACCGATCACCGCCGTGCGCCGAACTCGCCTCCGCCGCATACGGACCGAACGGATTGGCTGCGCCAGCGGACCGGGAATCCGGTGCGTGACCAGGCCCCGGGAATCGCTCGTCGTCGAATTGCCCGGCAGCAGGGCCGAATCGATCCGCGTCGAACTTCTGAGTCGCGGGCGCGGGCGTGTTCGCCCTCTCGCCCGGTCGCGGCCCGTACGGCTGACCCGGACGTGGTTCCGGACCGTTCTCGACACCGAAAGGTTCTGCGGGAGAACCGAATCCGGGGTTGCGCTCGGGCAGGTCGGTGCCGGCCAGCGGGTTCGGTCCGGTGCCACCGGGGGCCGGCGGGGAGACCAGCCGGGCGGGTGGGGCCGGACGGTCACCCGGGCTCTGACGGGAACCGAAATCAGCGGGCGGCTGCCCACCCGGCACCGGGTACTCCCCGGAGTAGCGCTGGGTCGGGGCACTGCGTGGCGGCACCAGTGGGCCACGCTTGGCGTCGCCGGGACCACCGAATTGCGGCACAGGCGAGGAGGTTTCGCCGGGCCGACCCCCGCCGTATGCGGGACCGCCGGGGTGCGAGCCGCCGGGTTGCGGGACCGGCGAGGAGGTCTCGCCCGGCAGACCACCGCCATACGCGGGACCACCGGGATGAGAGCCCCTCGCGACGCCGGGTTGCGGGACAGGCGAAGAAGTATCACCCGGGCGATCGCCGCCGTACGCGATACCGCCGGGGTGAGAGCCGCCGGGTTGCGGGAAGGGCGAGGAAGTTTCGCTTGGTCGACCGACGCCGTACGCCAGACCACCGGGATGAACACCGCCCGGTTGCGGGACAGGCGAAGAAGTTTCACCCGGCCGACCACCGCCGTACGCCAGACCACCGGGGTGCGGGGCGCTGGGTTGCGGTACGGGCGAGGAGGTTTCGCCTGCTTGGTTGTCGCCGTAGAGGTGGGCGTCGGGGAACGGGCGCATCCGCGGGAGGCCCTGGTCGGGGGTGTAGGCGGGAGGTGGTGTGGGGACGACCGGTTCGGGGGTGGCGTCGTCGGCCGGGAGGGGCGCGAAATAGGTGTCGGCGGGGTGGATTTCGGTGGGGCCGGTGGGCTGGATGACGGCGGGGATGGACACCTCGCCGCTGCCCTCGACCGGAACACGGTGGAAGCCCGCGGTGTCGGTGCGTGCTTCGGGCGGGCGGATGATGAGCGTCGGCTGGGCGCCGGTCGCGGATGTCTGGCTGCGGGAGGTCTCGATGCCGCCGGTCGCGGTCACCGCGCCGACCACCCGGAACTCCCCGGTCGGCGTCGGTTTGGGCTGCTCCTGTGCCTCGTCGTCCCGCTCACGCGGCGCGTTCGAGCCACGGCCCGTGCCTGGTCTTGCGGCGGCATCGGTGCCCCGCGCCCCGGTTCCTGGCGCGGCCGCAGCGGCGCCACCGATGATTCCACCTGCGGCATTACCGAATCCGGCCGCCGCGGGCACCCCGTGACCGGGCGCATTGACCGGCCCACGGCCGACGATCGGGCCTGCTCCGGGTGCGCTCGCCAAGGCCTGCCTGGCGGCCGACGCCAGCGCACCGGCACTCGGGTACCGCTCGGCGGGATCCTTCGCCATGCCGACGGCGATCACGTCGTCGAACGCGGCGGGCAATCCGGCGATCACGGTGCTCGGGCGCGGCGGTTCCTCGGTCAGGTGGGAGCGGATGAGCACACTCATGCTGGCACTGGGGAAAGGGGATGCGCCGGTGAGGCATTCGTGCAGCACGCAGGCCAGCGAGTAGATGTCGGCGCGGTGCGAGATGGGGGCGGCGTCGAACCGTTCGGGCGCCATGTAGATGTAGGAGCCCATGGCCATCCCGGCCTGGGTGAGCGCGCTGTCGCCCTCGGTGTGGGCGATGCCGAAGTCGGCGAGGTAGGCGAAGTCGGCGGGGGTGACGAGGATGTTGGCCGGTTTCACGTCGCGGTGCACGAGCCCGCCCGCGTGCGCGGCGTCGAGGGCGGCGGCGATCTGCTCGACCACGGCGACCGCGCGTTCCGGGTGCAGCGGCCCCCCGGCGCGCAACACGCTCCGCAGGTCGGTGCCGGGCACCAGTCGCATGTCGATGAACAGCACCCCGTCGATGACGCCCCAGTCGTGGATCGGGATGACGTGCGGTTCGGCCAGTTTCGCCGCGGCCTGGGATTCGCGCCGGAACCGGACCTGGTAGGCGGGGTCCTGGGCGAGTTCGGCGGCCAGCAACTTCAGGGCGACTACCCGGTCCTTGCCGGTGTCGTAGGCCTCATAGACCTCCCCCATACCGCCTTTGCCCAGCATCGACCGCAACTCGTACGGGCCGAATCTGCTCCCCGTCCGTGACCCAGGTGCCTGCACCGGCGTCCGCCTCCCACGTCTTGCGGGCCGTGGGACCCGCGTCTCAGAACGACGATTCTCCCGGTGTCACTATGCCGTGGTCAAACGCGAACACGATGGCGGCGGCGCGATCGCGCAGGTCGAGCTTGCCGAATATGTGCCCGACATGGCTTTTCACAGTTACTTCCGAGATGCCCAGTTCGGTGGCGATCTCGCCGTTGACCCGGCCGCGTCCGATCAGTTCGAGCACCTCGTACTCGCGGGCGGTGAGGTCGCCGAGGCGGCGGTCGGTACGGGTACCGGCGTGTTTCACGGTTCGGTAGGCGGTGAGCACCCGGCCGGTTACCGACGGATCGAGCCAGGCACCGCCCGCCGCGACGGTGCGGACGGCGCGGATGAGGTCCTCGGCCGGTGAGTCCTTGAGGAGGAAGCCCGCCGCACCCGCGCGCAGGGCGCCCGACAACAGTTGGTCGTCGTCGAAGGTGGTGAGGACGAGGACCGGTGGCGCATCGGACCGCGCGCGCAGCAAACGGGTCGCATCGATGCCGCCGACCCGTTTCATGCGCAGATCCATCAGCACCACGTCGGGCCGTTCGGCGGCGACGGCGGCCGCCACCTCGTCACCGTCGGCGCATTCGCTGACGACGAACCCGTCGCGACGGCGCAGGATGCGGCGCAGTCCGCCGCGCACCAGTTCCTGGTCGTCGACGACGAGCACGGAGACGGGGTTGTCGATCGGCGCGGCGGCCGTCACTGGTCCTCCTGGGTTTTCGGCCGGAGCAAGCCGGGCAGCATGGTGGACAGTGTTCCGCAGGAGCCCGATTTCAGCGGAAACTGGGCATGCACGGTCCAGCCGTCGTCGTCGATTCCGGCCCTGATGGTTCCGCCGAGCAGTTCGGTGCGTTTGCGCATGCCGCGCAAGCCCATTCCGGTGCCGAGGCGTGGTGGCGGTCCGAGAGGCAGAGCGTTGCGCACCTCGAGGGCGGCGAGTTCCGGTGTCACGTCCAGCCGCACCGTCGCCGCGGCACCCGGTGCGTGTTTGGCGACATTGGCCAGCGATTCCTGCCCGATGCGGTACAGCGCGTGGCCGACCGCGCCGGTGACGACCGACAGCTCGCCGGTGCGCTGGTAATCGACGGTGAGTCCCGCGCGCCGGAAGTCACCGACCAGTTCGTCGATATCGGCGGCGCCGGGTTCCGGCTTCGGCTGGGCGGGACTGGTGTCGAGCATGCCGACGGTGCGACGGATATCGGCCATGGCCTGGCGGCCGAGGCGTTCCGCGTCGACGAGCGCCTCCACCGCCTCGGTGACGTCCTCGTCGGTTTGCAGTGCGCGGCGCGCGGCGGTGAGGTGCAGCAGGGTGATCGAGAGCGAGTGCGCGATCACGTCGTGTACTTCGCGCGCGATTCGGCGTCGTTCCTCGTCGGCGGCCTGACCGGCTCGGATGGCCTGGTTCTCGCGTTCCTGATACAGGAACCGGCGCTGGTACTGCAGCATCATCCCGACGAAGGTGCCGAGCACGATGCCGAGCACGTACATCGGCAGACCTTCCAGCCGTTCTCCACCCCACTCCAGGTGTCCGGCCAGGTCGAAGGCGATCAGTTCGGCGATCGCGAGCAGGGTGAAACCGAGCGTCATGCCCCGGGTCGTCACCGCGGCCACCTCGCCCGCGACGACGACGAGGACGAAGGGGGCGAAGTCGGCGGGGACGGGTTGCAGCAGGAACAGCGCGCAGGCCAGCAGCCCGCTGGCCTTCAGCAGGACGGGATAGGGCTTGATGTCGAACAGCGCGTACAGCGGGACCGGCAGGAACGCCGCGAACATGGCGAGCAGCGGCAGCACGGTCGGGAAGTACTCGTGGCGCTGGATGATCGCGGCGCCGGTGACCGCGAGCAATGCCACGTCGGCCGACACGATCAGGGCGGGCGGATAGTCGTAGGGCAACGAGGCGAGCCGCGTCCGCACGGACTCGGTGAACCGGTGCGCCACCGCGCGCAGCCGGGCCGTCGGCCTCGGCCGCCGTGCCGCAACGGTGTCGATCACCTCCATCCTGTCAGGCTAGCCGCCTGGGCAGCCCGCGACATCGTCCCGGGAACGGTCCGCGTCTCCTACCTGGGTAGGAGAAGAAGTCGCGTCTCCGGCACGACGAATAGCCGCGTCGCGCTCCGTAGCGTTGGCTGCACCCGCTCACGGAAGGTGAAGTTCATGACCTGGACCGAGCTGCATCAACGCACCGACATCGTGCACACCGTTCTCGCCAGGGCGCAGGTCGACCCGAACGACCCGGGTCTCTTCGCCGGTCTGCCGGATCTGGACCGTCTCTTCGGCGGCGTCGACGGCCTGCTCCGGGCGCTGGCGAACCGCTGGGACAACCACCTGCGCGTCAAAGTCGAGCAGGCCGAGTTCGACGGCAAAACCCTGGTCGAGGCGTATCTCGAGCTCGCGGCCGAACAGCCCGCGCTGCGTGCTCTTCTCGACGCGCACACCGCGATCGGGCAGACTACCCGCGACCGCGCCCTGGCGCGCTGACACCCGCCACCCGAATACTCTTGGGGGACAACACATGACCGATAACGGCACGCCGCAACCTCCGATGCTGGAATTGACCGGCGTCGTCAAGCGGTATCGCGTAGGTGACCAGCAGGTCCGCGCGCTCGACGACGTGAGCTTGCGCATCGAGACCGGGCAGTTCACCTCGATCATCGGTCCGTCCGGTTCGGGCAAGTCCACCCTGCTGCACCTGCTCGGCGCACTCGACCGGCCCGACAAGGGTTCGATTCGCTTCCGCGGCACCGAGATCGGTGATCTCGACGAAGACCGGCAGGCCGCGTTCCGGCTCGAGCAGGTCGGTTTCGTCTTCCAGTTCTTCAACCTGCTGCCCACGCTGTCGGCCTGGGAGAACGTGGCCGTGCCGAAACTGCTGGACGGCACCGGATTACGCAAGGCCAAGCCGCGCGCGCTGGAACTGCTCGACCTCGTCGGGCTCGGCGACCGCGCGCAGCACCGGCCCGCCGAGCTCTCGGGCGGACAGATGCAGCGGGTGGCGGTGGCGCGCGCACTCATCATGGACCCGCCGTTGATCCTGGCCGACGAGCCGACGGGCAACCTGGACTCCAAGACCGGTGAGTCGATCCTCGGCCTGCTCGGTGACATCACCGCGCAGGGCAATTCGGTGGTGATGGTCACCCACGACATGGGTGCCGTTGCCTACTGCGATCGCGTGATCACGTTGCGCGACGGGCAGATCGGGGCCGACGACCAGGTGCCCGCGCGGGTGCGCGCATGATCGCGGCACTGGACCGGTTGCGGCTGTTCAATATCGGTGACCTCGTCCGGCACCCTGGGCGCACCGTCATGTCGACCGCGGTGATGGCGGTGTCGGCGGCGTTGCTCGTCGCGGTGCTGAGCATCTCCGGATCGGTGACCGGTTCGGTCGACCGGCTCACCAAGGGGCTCGCGGGCAATGCGGTCCTCGAGATCACCGGTATCACCGACGCGGGGTTCGAACAGTCTCTGCTGCCTGCTATTTCGGCCACGCCCGGTGTGGCGACGGCGGCTCCCATGCTGCGCAGCACGCTCGGCGCGGGCCCCGACCGGGCTCTGCTGATCGGTGCCGACCAGAACATCAGCGCGCTCGGCGGCGATCTGACCGGACCCATGTCGCAGTACACGGCCAAGCTGGTCAGCACACCGCGCGGCGTGCTGGTGGGTGCGGCGACGGGTTACCGCGAGGGTGACTCGATCCCGATCGGCGGCGGCACCGCGACGGTCGCCGCTGTGCTCGACGAGTCGGCCACCGATCGTCTCAACGGTGGTCACGTCGTCGCCGCGCCGCTGCCGCTGGCCCAGTTCCTCACCGACCGCGTCGGCAGGCTCGATTCGGTGCAGATCATGGCGAAGCCCGGCACCGATATCGCCGAGCTGCGCGCGGCGCTCACCGCGGCGGTCGACGGACGGGCCGTGGTCGCCGAACCCAGCCTGCGGACGGCGCAGGCGGGTGGCGCCATCCAGATCATGCGGTACTCGACGCTGATGTCCTCGGCGGCAGCGCTCATCGTGGCGGCGTTCCTGATCTACAACGCGATGAGTATGGCGGTGGCACAACGCAGGCCGATGCTGTCGTTGCTGCGCGCGATCGGCGGTCAGCGTGGGCCGATGGTGCGTGATCTGCTCGTGGAGGCGGCGATTCTCGGGCTCGTCGGTGGCGCGATCGGTTCGGCGATCGGTGCCGTGATGGGCCGGTTCTCCATCGACCGGCTGCCTGCCGCGATGGTGCAGTCGGTGGAGGCACGCACCGAGTTCCTCGTCCCGAACTACGCGGTGCCCGTCGCGATCGCCGCGTGTGTGGTCGCGACCGTGCTGGCCGCGGCGATCGCGGCCCGGCAGGTGTATCAGGTCGCGCCGGTCGAGGCGCTCGCCCCTGTCGAGTCGGGCGATGTCGCCGCCGCGGGGCGCGGGCTGCGGTGGGCCGCGCTGGTCGGCGGTATCGGTCTCATCGGCGCGGCCGTCGCGTTGGCCTACATCGATCTCGGCCGGCTCTCGTTGGCGGCGATCACCGTGTCGTTCACCGCGACGGTGGTGTTGTGCTTCGCCGCGACCGGGCCGATCGTGCGGACGGCCGGGTCGATCGCCCGCTGGTTCGGTGCGCCCGGAGCGCTCGGTGCGACCACACTGGAACGTGCGCCGCGCCGCGTGTGGGCGACGGCGATGACGGTGACGATCGGGGTAGCCGCGGTCGTCGCGCTCGGTGGCGCGTCGCAGAACATGGTCGATTCGGCGACCGACTCGTTCCAGAGTCTAGGTGAAGCAGATCTGTACGTGAGTCCGAGTCCGGTCGAACAGTTCCCCACCGGGCCCGTGCTCCCCGCCGACGTGTCGGACAAGGTCGCCGCGGTGCCCGGTGTGGCCAATGTGAGCCCGGGACAGATGGCGTTCGCGACCATCGGCAGCGGGCGGGTGATGCTGCAGGGTTACCCGCCGCGGGTCGAGGACAGCAGGCTCGGCGCCGTCGACCCGGCCGTCATCGACCGGATGGCGCGCGGGGAGGGCGTGGTCGTCACCCGCGACGTGGCCCGGTCGCTGGACCTCGAGGTCGGCGATCAGATCACCATGCCCACCCCTTCTGGCGAGCGTGAATCCACTGTGCTCCAAGTGATTCCGTACTTCACCGCTATCTCCGGCGTGGTGATGATGAGCCTGGACCAGATGCGGGAGTGGTATCAGCGGCCCGGCGAGACGGTGCTCGCGGTGCGCTTCGAACCGGGTGCCGATCCGGCCGCCGTGCACGCGGCGGTGCGGGCGGTGGTGCCCGAGGAGATCCACGTCGACACCGGTGCGGCCCAGGTCGCGGCCATCTCCTCGAGTGTGGAGCAGGGTGCGGCGATGAGCACCATGATCCTGTGGATCGTGGTGCTGGTGGCCACGGTGGCATTGCTGAACACGTTGATGCTTTCGGTGCTCGAACGCCGCCGCGAGCTCGGTGTGCTGCGCGCCATGGGCACCAATCGCAAGTTCCTGCTGCGCTCGGTACTCGCTGAGGCAGCGGGGATCGGGATCGTCGGTGCGGCGATCGGCATGGTCACCGGTGCGGCGGTCCAGTACCTGGGCACCGTGGCGATCGGGCACGCCATGACCATCGACATCGCCTACGCGCCGAGCCCGCTGCTCGTCGTCTACGGCATCGTCGCGCTGGGGCTGGCGCTACTCGGCTCCATCCCGCCCGCGGTGCGCGCGTCGCGCATGCCGATCGTCGCTGCGCTGGCCGTCGACTGAGGTCACAGCGGCACCTCCGCCCACCAGGCGATCACCTCGTCCTGGGCGGAGGGCCGCGGTGCGCCGCCGGTCCCGCTGCTGCCCCGGCGGCTCACCACGACGAGATAGTTGTCGCGGTCCGGGTCGCCGGGGAAGCCGATCACCTGGTGCGCGGTCTGCATGCGGCTGGTGGCCGGATCGGGCACCACCCAGCGCCGCACCGTCACCGGCACACCGTCCTTCTCCGCCCCGAAGCGGACGGCGGCGGGGAATGCGTCCATGGCGGAGCGGGCCTGCGCGGAGTTCGCGTATTCGAGGACGAGATAGCTCACCGCGCCGAGCCCGTTCTCCACCCGCTCACACTGCCATCCCGCGCTGATCGGGTTCCACTGCAGCGCAGGCTCTTTCCACTCCAATTCGCTCACCTGCCGAACCCCGACACAATTCGCCCCGCGATACCCCTGTCCCTCGATCCCGGTGCCCTGCGGGACCAGCGTCGGGAACACCCGCCTGCTCGCCAGGAACGAATCGGTCGCCTCGGCCACGGCACTCGACGGCCCCGTCACCACACCTCCGATGGCCCCCTCGTCGTCGTCCCCGTCCGGCAGAACCACCACGACCAGCGCCAGAACCACCGTCACCAACACGACAACCAGCGCCGCGAGCACCACCCACCCGAGCCGCTGCAACCCCGACACCGGCCGAGACACCGCCGACTGCCGACGATAGGGAACCGGCCAAGGATGCCGTCCTTGCGGAGGCCGCCCAGGACCACCCATTCCCGGCCCTCCCCCCGGCGGTCGCATCGGCATCCCCGCAGACGCGACCGGTGTGGCCGCGGCCTGCGCAGGCACCGCCCCGACATCGTGCCCGCGCTCACCGCCACCCGAACCATCCCGGTGCGCACCGAAATCCGGGACGTCGGAGCCTTCTCCGCCCTGCGCCGCCTCCCCAGCAACCGGGGGCGACGCCACCTTCTCACCACCGTCCGACCCCGGCACGCCGCCGAGCGCAAACGGTCGGTCCACCGCCGCGGCACCTGTTATGGGGCCGCCGGCAGGGGAAGCACCCTGATCCGACTCGTCTTTCAGATCCGGCGCAACGGAATCGCCCCGATCGGGCAGTTCTTCAGCGCCGGCGTCGGTGTCCGACTCGGCATCGGCGGTGTGTTCCCCAGCACCCGAAACCGCTGAACCGTCCGGCATATCGACGTGCGTGCGTGCGTTCCCGACTTCCGCCCCGCCGACCGCTGGGGTTCCACTTCCGGTCGACGTCGACCGCGCGCTCACCGCCGCCTCCTCCCAGGCGGTCTCTGCGCGCGGGGCCGCCGGCTCGGCAGCTTCCACAGCCGAACTGGCGGCACTTCCTCCGTCAGCCATGATGACCGGCGAGTCCGCTTCCGAACCGCTGGTCGTCGTGTGCGTCGCACCACCGGCTGCTCCCGGTGCGCTGTCCTGCCTGGTCGCGGCCATGCCGGGAACAGCAGTGACTTCCGTTTGTGCCGAGGCATTTTCGGAGTCCGAGCGATCCTGGTTCGGCATACCGAGGACATCGGTCGCAGCGGTGCTCGACACCTCCTCTGCGACGGGTTCGGCGGGCACGACTGCACTGCCGACCGACGACGAACCGTCTGCCGCAGCGGCTTTCGCTGCCCCCGGAGCACCACCCGGCGGTGGCGCCGACTGCTGAGCGGGCTGGGCTGGTGACTCGACCGGAGGGTGCTGCGCGACAGACTGAGCCGGTGGTCGCTGGGCCGACGGTTGGGCCGCAGGCTGGTGAGACACAGGCGGCGCGAGCAATTGAGGCGGCGGAGGCTGAGGCGCGAGCTGCTGTGCAGGCGGTTGAATCCCAGGCTGTTGTGGAAGCGGCTGCGGGGCCAGACCCTGCTGCACCGGCGGTTGAGCCACAGGCGGCTGCACCGGCGGCTGGCCGACGTAGGGCTGCCCGGCGGGCGGGCCGGCCGGTGCCACTGGAGGTGCCGCCGGGTGCCAATTCGGTTGGGGGGCAGCGGGTAACGGTGGCGCATAACCAGGGGCCGGCATGGATGCCGGCTGCCCCGGGACAGGTTGCGGCGAGTACGACGCAGGAAGAACCGGCGGCTTGGACGAGGTGAGGGCCCGACGGGCCGCCTTGGCGAAGGCGGTGCACGACTCGTAGCGGGCCGCGGGATGTTTGGCCATGGCGGCGGCGAGAACCGCGTCCATGGCGGGAGGTAGGCCCGTTCGGCGCAAGGCGAGTGGCGGTGGGGGTGCGTAGAGAGTGCCCCGGATGATCTCGTTGGGGTCGGGCGAGTCGAAGGGCGCCAGGCCGGTCAACAGCCAGTACAGGGTGCAGGCCAGGGAGTACTGGTCGGAGCGGTGGTCGAGCTCGGCGCCGGTCATCTGTTCGGGCGAGGCGTAGGCCAGGGTGGCGGTGAACATGCCCTGCTGGGTGAGGTGGGTGGAGTCGGCGCGCAGGCGGGCGATCCCGAAGTCGGTGAGGAACACCCGCTCCCCCTGCCCGCCGCCGGATCGTGCCAGCAAGATGTTGGCCGGTTTCACGTCCCGGTGCAGCACACCGTGTCCGTGCGCGTAATCCAGTGCGTCGGCGACACCTTCGATGATCTGCACCGCGCGCTGCGGTGGCAGGGTACGCGGATCGACGGTGGCCGCGTCGATCCCGTCGACGTACTGCATGCTGATCCACAGCTGTTCGTCCTCGGCGCCCCGATCGAACACGGTGACGATGCCGGGATGATCCAGCGCCGCGGCCAGATCCGCTTCACGCTCGAACCTGGCCCGAATCCGCGCGTCCGCGAAAAGATCCCGGTTGAGCAGCTTCAACGCGGTCAACCGGTCCAGGCGCGGGTGCCGGGCCAGATACACCGTCCCCATACCGCCCTGGCCGAGCATCCGTTCGATGGTGAACCCGGCGAACACATCACCGATCTCGTGCACCACGACCCCCTTTCAGCGCCCGTCGCCGGACAGCGCGACCGTCCCGGCATATGCGAAACTTACTGGCATACGCCCGAGATCGTCCGGGCGCGCTAGACGAGTAGTTTGCACCGCCGGAACACAGCGCCCCCGCGCAACCGGTGGTGGGGAGGGTTTTCAGGTGGCTGGCTCTACTGTGAAGGCTGCCTGTCGCGGTCTCGTGTCCGGTGTGCTGTTGATGTCGGCGGCGCTGACCGGCTCGTGCGCGGTGCCCGGCAACCCGACCGCCGCGACGGCGCCGACGGTCCAGCGCGACGAGGGCGAGGCCTGGCGTCCCGGTCAGTCGGTGATCCTGCCCGACTCGCTGGCCGCCGAATTCACCCAGCTGCAGGCGACCCTGCCCGGCCAGGTGGGGATGGCGTTGATGCCGGTCGGCGGCGGACGGATGACGATCTACGGCGACTGGACCACCGGCATCGCCTGGTCCACCATCAAGGTTCCGCTCGCCGTCGCCGCCCTGCGCCACGACCACGACCAGTCCATCTTCGAGATGGTGCAGGCCGCGATCACGGTGTCGGACAACGACGCCGCCTACGGCCTGTGGCAGTCCCTCGGCGACGGCACGGCGGCGGCCGAGGCGGTGCAGCAGGTACTCGACGAGGCCGGTGAGGTGAACACCGACAAGCCGGAGATGCGTACCGAACTCGACTACACGGCCTTCGGTGTCACCGAATGGTCGCTGGCCAACCAGGTGCGCTTCGCCTCCAAGCTGCCGTGCCTGCCCGACACCGAGGTCGTGATGCGGTTGATGGGCGAGATCACCCCCGAGCAGGGCTGGGGCCTCGGCCTGCTCGACCACGCGGAGTTCAAGGGCGGCTGGGGTCCCGACGACGACACCGGCATGTACACGGTCCGCCAGTTCGGGCTGATCCCCGTCGGCAGCGGCCAATTGGCGGTCGCCCTTGCCGCACAGGCGGATTCGGGCAGCTTCGAGGACACCACCGCCCTGCTCGACCGGATGGCGCTGTTGCTGGCACGTCATCTGCCCGACCTGCGGGGCGGAGTGTGCCCGCGCTGAGCGGGCCCGCTCAGCCGGGAACGACCAGACCGGATTCATAGGCGAGGACGACCGCTTGGGCCCGGTCGCGCAGGCCGAGCTTGGAAAAGACTTTGGACACATGCGTTTTCACGGTCTGCTCGGCCACGAACAGTTCGCTCGCGATCTCGGTGTTGGACAGGCCCTTGGCCACCAGTTCGAGTACTTCGCGTTCGCGCGGTGTCAGTGTCGACAGGGCGGGCGCCGGTGCGGTGCGCACGGTGTTGCGCCGCCGGGTCACGTCCGCGATCAAGCGGCGGGTGATCGTCGGTGCGAGCAGCGCCTGTCCGTCGGCGACCACCCGCACCGCACGCACCAGTTCCTCGGCGGGTGCGTCCTTGAGCAGGAATCCGCTGGCGCCCAGGCTCAGTGCCTCGTACACGTAGTCGTCGATGTCGAAGGTCGTGAGCATGAGCACCCGCACGGGCGGGTCGAAACCGGCGGCGAGGATGGCGCGGGCGGCGTCGAGCCCGTTCATCTCGGGCATGCGCACATCCATCAGCACGACGTCGGGGCGAAGCCTTTTCGCTTCGGCGACCGCCACTTTGCCGTCGGGGGCGTCGCCGACGACGCTGATGTCGGGTTGGGCACCGAGCAGAGCGCCGAAGCCCTGCCGGACCATCGCCTGGTCGTCGGCGATCAAGACGGTAATAGCCACGCGACCACCTTACGGGGTCGGCAGCGTCACCGAGACCTCGAATCCGCCGGTCGCAGTGGGTCCGGCGAGCAGTTGTCCGCCGACCGCCGCCACCCGGGTACGCATGCCGTCGATGCCGTGCCCGCCGCCCGTGCTCTTGTTGGGCACACCGGTGGCGGGGTCGTTGTGGACCGTCACCGTCACCAGCCCGGGCCGCACGCCGACCGCGACGCGCACAGGGGCGCCGGGTGCGTGCCGCGCGCAGTTGGCCATCGATTCCTGGACGACGCGGTACACGACCAGCCCGGTGGTCTCGGGCACGGCCGACAGGTCACCGTCGACGGTCCACTCGACGGGCAGACCCGCACGCGCGGCCGACTCGCACAGCGCGGGCACGTCGGCGGCGCGCGGTTGCGGTGCGTGTTCGGGCAGCTGCCCGTCGCTGCGCAGCACGCCGAGCATGCCGCGGATCTCGTTGAGCGCGGTGCGCGCGGAGACGCCGATGGATTCGAATTCCGCCGCGGCCGCCGGGTGCAGATCGGCGATCCGGTAGGGCGCGGTCTGGGCCTGCACCACCACCATGGACATGTGGTGGGCGACCACATCGTGCAGGTCACGGGCGATGCGCGCCTTCTCCTCGAGGATGGCGCGGCGCGCGCGTTCCACCTCGGTGACCTCGGCCTGTCGCTCGAGTTTGGCGCGGGAGGCGCCGACGGTCTGGAACAGGTAGCCCAGCAGGGCCAGCGCGCCGAACCCGATGGGCCAGCCCCACAGCGGACCGTCGGCAGAACCGGGCATGGTCGTGGCGAACAGCATCGACTGCCCCGCCCAGGCGACGACCACCACCGGCAGCGGCGCGCGTAAGGCCACCGCGAACAGCAGCACGAACAGCACGATGACGTGCACCACCTGGAACGGCAGATCGTTGCCCGGTATCGGCGAGAGCACCAGCGAGATGAGCAGCGCCGCGCCGGCGGAGATGGCCCAGCCGAGGGACGGGTTGATCCGGACGAGCAGAAGCGGGAACACCGCGAGCCCCGAGATCAGCGGTGCCACCGCCGAGGGCACCTCGTGGGTGACGAACAGCGTCGGCCACGCGACGCTGTACAAAATGAGCGCTACCAGCACGGTCGCCAGATCGAACCAGGTGTTCGCGTCGATCCGGCGTGCCGAGGTGCGCAGTTGTCCGGTCATGGTCACGAGCCTAGGAAACGGGCCGTCGACCCACCTCATACCCACGAACGAACTCCGACCCCCTACCCTGGTGTGACCCCGGCGCCGGGACACCACCCGCGCGCCTCGCGAAACCGGTCCACAGCGGGATGCCGCCGTACGACCCGCTCCTTACTGTCGGAGGCCATGAAAACCCCGCTTCGCCCGGCACCCGCCGCTCGCCGCGCCCGTGCCACAGCTTCCGCGTCGCCCGCCGACACCACCACTCCCCATCGCCGCCGCAGTGGCATCGCGCTGTGCACCGCCGGGCTCGCGATGGCCTCCGCGGTCGTCATGTCGGCACCGGGTGCGATGGGTACAACCCCGGGCAGCGGGGTCGAGAACGCGGCCGCCACCGCCGTGGTGCGCTCCCTCACCGACGACGACCCGGACGCGCCCGCGCTCATCCCCCGCGATTTCGGTTTCAAGTTCGGGTACGACCCCGCCGAGCAGGACGGCATGCTGGTGAACCCGAACGGCGGCTGCTCCTCCCCCGTGACATTGCCGGGCGAGTTCGAGGCCGCCTGCAAGGCCCACGACCTGGGTTACGACATGCTGCGCTACGCCGAACGGGTCGACGAGCCGCTCGGCCCGTGGGCACGGCGCTCGGTGGACGCGGCCCTGAACCGGCGCATCCACGCCGCCTGTGAGCTGCGCGACGACGAGTTCTCCCGCGCGCGCTGCGGTGTGATGGCCGATATCGCCTTCACCGCCGTCGACGTGAACTCGCGCAGGCAGGACTACGCCGCACCGGTGGTGGAGAACGTCTTCGCCGAGACCGACCCGGCCGACCGGCCCAACCTGTGGCCGCTGGCACGCACCGTGCTCGGGTTGTTCGCGGTGACGGCGGCGTGCGCGGTGATCATCGACGCGCTGCGCAAACGCCGCCGCGTGGTCTGAGCACATTGCCGTTTTCTAGAACTTGTTCTAGCTTTCACGCATGACTCTGGTGATCGACGAGACGGTCGAGATCGATGCCCCCGCCGCGAAAGTCTGGCAGGTGCTCACCGATTTCGCACACTACGGCGAGTGGAATACCTTCTGCTACGAGGCCTCGAGCACCCTGGTGCCCGGCGAGCCGATCGACATGATGGTGAATCTCGGCGGCAACAAGCGCGCCCAGCGCGAGTGGATCCGCACCCACACGCCGGGCGTCGAGTTCAGCTACGCGATGAAGCCGGTGCCGCTGGGCGCGCTGCACAGCCTGCGCTCGCACACCGTGGTCCCGCTCGGCGAGGACCGCTGCCGCTACGAATCGCGCTTCACCCTGGCCGGCTGGCTCAGCCCCGTCGTCACCCTGGCGCTCGGCAAGCACCTGCGTGCCGGGTTCGACGCCATGACGGCCGGGGTCGCCGCTCGCGCCGTCTCGTAACGTCGCCCGCGCGCTGGACTCGGCGCGATGACCGCCCGGCCGCGAACCGAACTCGCTGTCCGCGCCTACGAAAAGCGGGGCCCGTCAAGGATTCTCATCCTCGACGAGCCCCGCTCGGTACGAACTCTCAGACCGCGCCCGGTGTGGGCAGCGGGCCACGGGCCGCCTCATAGGCCGCACCGACCCGGTACAGCCGGTCGTCTGCCAGGGCGGGCGCCATGATCTGCAGGCCCACCGGCAGGTTGTCGTCGGCCGACAGCCCCGACGGCACCGACATGCCGGGGTGCCCGGCAAGGTTGGTCGGCAGGGTGCACAGGTCCGACAGGTACATGGCGAGCGGGTCGTCGACCTTCTCGCCCAGCTTCCACGGGGTGAACGGGCTGGTCGGCGACACGAGCACGTCGACCTTCTCGTAGGCGGCGTCGAAGTCGCGCGCGATCATCGTGCGCACCTTGAGTGCCTGACCGTAGTAGGCGTCGTAGTAGCCGGCCGACAGCGCGTAGGTGCCGATGATGATGCGGCGCTTGACCTCCGGGCCGAAACCGGCCTCACGGGTCAGCGACATCACCTGGTCGGCGCTGTGGCTGCCGTCGTCACCGACGCGCAGGCCGTAGCGCATGGCATCGAAGCGCGCCAGGTTCGACGACACCTCCGAGGGCATCACCAGGTAGTACGAGGACAGCGCGTACTCGAAGCTCGGGCACGACACCTCGATCACCTCGGCGCCCAGTTCCTTCAGCACCGCCACGGCGGCGTCGAAGGAGGCGAGCACGCCGGGTTGGTAGCTGTCGGAATGCAATTCGCGCACCACGCCGACCCGCACACCGGTCAGGTCGCCGTTGGCGCCCTGCCGTGCGGCCTCGACCACCGGGGCCACCGGCACGTTGCGGGAGGTGGAGTCGCGTGGGTCGTGCCCGGCGATCACCTCGTGCAGCAGCGCGGTGTCGAGCACGGTGCGACCACACGGGCCACCCTGGTCGAGCGACGACGCGCACGCGACGAGGCCGTACCGGGACACGGTGCCATAGGTGGGCTTCACGCCGACGGTGGCGGTGACGGCGGCGGGCTGACGAATCGACCCACCGGTATCGGTGCCGATGGCCAGCGGCGCCTGGAACGAGGCGAGCGCGGCGGCCGAACCACCGCCGGAACCACCGGGGATGCGGGTGGTGTCCCACGGGTTGCGGGTGGGGCCGTAGGCGGAGTTCTCGGTGGACGAGCCCATCGCGAACTCGTCCATGTTGGTTTTGCCGAGAATCGGGATACCCGCGGCGCGCAACCGGGTGGTGACGGTGGCGTCGTAGGGCGACATCCACCCTTCGAGCACCTTCGACGCGCACGTGGTCGGCATGTCGGTGGTGGTGAAAACGTCCTTGAGCGCCAACGGAACTCCCGCCAGCGGCGAGGCGGGCTGCTCCCCCGCGGCGATCGCGGCGTCGACCACGGCGGCCGCGGCCAGCGCCTGCTCGCTCGCGACGTGCAGGAAGGCGTTGAGCTCGCCGTCGACCTTGCCGATGCGATCCAGGTGCGCCTGGGTGACCTCCGTGGAAGACACCTCGCCGCCGTGGATCTTGCCGGCCAGCTCGGCCGCCGACAGCGTGGTCAACTCGCTCATTCGCCCTCTCCCAGAATCTGCGGGACCAGGAAACGCTGCTCTTCCACGGCGGGCGCCTGGTCCAGCGCCTGCTCGGGGGTGAGACCGGGCACCACCACATCGGGCCTGGTCACATTCGTCGTCGGGTTCGGCGACGCGGTGGCGGGGACATCGGCGGCGACCTCGGTGATGGTCCGCACATGGCTGAGGATCGAATCCAGCTGACCGGCGAACTGGTCGAGTTCGGCGTCGGTCAACGCCAGCCGGGACAGCCGGGCGAGGTGAGCGACCTCGTCGCGGGAGATTGCGGGCACCGCGGGACCCCTTTCGGCTTCGGGTGGGAAGAACTTCCGGTACAGCCTAACGAGGTGGGCGAACAGCCCCGGACGCACCCGCCTCGCACGAAACTTCACCCTCCTCGGCGCGATGGGGTCATACTCGAGTCGAGATCCCTCGGTTGGGGGTGTAAGTATTGCTTCACCGGGTATTCGTCTCGAACAGCCTCGGCCGTCAAGGAAAGGAACGCACGTGTCATACCTGCTCCGCGTGCAACTTCCGGATCGACCGGGAAGCCTCGGTTCCCTCGCATTGGCACTCGGCGGAGTGGGCGCGGACATCCTCTCGCTCGACGTCGTCGAGCGCGGCGCGGGATTCGCCATCGACGATCTGGTCGTCGAAGTGCCTACCGGCGCACTGCCCGACACCCTCATCACCGCCGCCGAATCCGTGCGCGATGTGAGTGTCGACTCCATCCGCCCGTACTCCGGCGTCCTCGACACCCATCGCGAGCTCGAGCTGATCGATCAGGTCGCCGGCGCGCGCGACGACCGCATGCAGGTCCTCGTCGACGGGGTGCCACGGGTGTTACGGGCGGGCTGGTCGACCATCATCGCGCTCGGCCCCTCGGGCGCCTACCGGGTGGTCGGCAGCCCGAGTGCCCCTGAGACACAAGCCGGTTCGGCTCCGTGGATGCCCATCGAGAAGCCGATGTGGCTCGACGGCGAAGCCGAATGGGTGCCGCAGATCTGGCGCGACATGGACACCAAGCTGGCGGCCGCACCGCTCGGCGGATCCGGTAAAGCGCTGCTGCTCGGCCGCCCGGGCGGGCCCGATTTCCGCCCGTCCGAGGTCGCGCGGCTCGGCTACCTCGCGGGCATCGTGGCGACCGTGCTCAACTGAGCGCCAACCGCATCACGAACAGCGGCAGCCCGTCGTCGGTGCGCCAATTGCGTTCGGGCACAGCGACGAAGCCCAGACGCTCGTAGATGCGATGCGCGTCGACCATGGTGGACATGGTCGTCAGCGCCACCGCCTCGTAGCCACCAGTCTTCGCCTCCTCGATCACGGTGCGCACCAACGCCGTTCCCACCCCGAGGCCACGCGCCCGCTTCGACACCGCAAGCATCCGGAACTCGAGTTCGCCGGGGCGGGCGATCTCGGCGTAGGGGCTGCCGGGTTCGGCGATGGTGAGCGATCCGACGACCTGCCCTTCGTGCAGGGCGACGAGCACCTGTGCGTGCGCGGCCCGGTGCGCCGCGTCACCCAGTTCCCGCGTGTAGTCGTTGTCGGCGGGCACATACCCGTCGCCGACGTACACGTCGACGGTGAGGGCGGAGATGGCGTCGTATTCGTCGGGCTGCGCGGTCCGGATCTGCGGACCGCTCACTGTTGCGTGGTTGTTGCCGTGCATTCCCGCATGATCGCACCCGGGCGGCTGTGAGCTTCGACGCACCCGTCCCGACCACCGGGACCGTCTCAGCTACCGAGATATGGCCGCAGGCCCGGGTGCTGTGCGGACCAGCGGTCGGGGTTGCGCGGTGAGTAGACCACATCGAGCTGGTCACCGATCGACGGCCACTGCGCCGCGTCCCACGCGAACCGCCCGTACACGACCTTCGCGGGCACCGACGGGCCCGTGATGGTGCCGGTGATGGTCACGTAGTGCTCGCCGGTCATGGCGGGCAGCGGGCTCACCCCGGTCACCGACAGCGACCCGTGCTCGACCTGAACTCCGCCACCGCCGCCACGCCTGGTCAGGAGGGCGCCGATCATGACCACGAGCATCGTCACCATGGCCGCCGCCATCACCACTTCGAGCATGACCCCATGGTAGGCCGACTACAGACCGACGAGTTCGCTGACGCCCTGCGTCCGGCGCACCTGCCACACCGCCGTCCTGGTGCGCTGGGACCGGCCGTTGTTACGGTCGATGAGCGCGCGATTCGCGGTGGTGTAGATCAGCTGGGCGCCGCGGGCGTTGGTCTCCGGGTTCTGGAACAGCTGCACCAGACGGTCGGTCTCCTCCACCGGCAGGCCCGCACCGAGATCGTCGACGGCGAGGACACCGCCGGTGTCGAGCGCCTCGAGCATCGCGGGCAGCACCCGCAGCAATGCGCGGGTCGCCGTCGATTCGTCGGCCAGGTCGAACGCGATGTCGATGCCCTCGTGCACCAGGCTCAGGCCGGGGCCGCGCCGGTCGACCATGCGGCGGTACAGGGTGTCGCGGGCGGCACGCAGCGTGCTCAGTTCCCGCTCCACCAGCACGGCATCGGCGCCGCCCTGGTCCAGTTGTGCTGTGAGCGAGGCGATTCCGGCATCCATGTCACGCAGGTAGTCGGCGTACATCGGGTCGTGCTCGGCGATCAGCAGATCCTCGATCCCTAGATCAGCTGTGCGCAACAGCATCAGCAGGCGCGCGGCGTTGTCGGGCGAACGAGAGATGTGGCTGCCGAGCTCGTACGCCAACGCCTCCGCACCGATATCGCCCTGCTGCACTTGCAGATTCGCCGCGAACCAGCGATACGCGGGTACCAGAGCCTCCGCGTACAACTGACCGGCCAGGCTCAGCAGCAACGCGTTCGGCCGCAGCAACGGCACCAGCGCCGTCACCCCGTACCGGGCCGCCTCGAACATCGGGCCGATCTTGACCTGATCCCCGTTGCGCTCGAACACGATTCGCTTCCGCGAACGCGGATGGGTGTAGAGCCACTCGGCGATCACATCGGCACTGTCGAGGCGGAAGCCGTAGGTATACGGAACGCCCTCCGCCACGAAACCGGCCACGAATTCGGTCGGCCGGTCGGCGAATCCGAGATGTGGCCGACGCACCGGACCCGCGTACGGATCCCACCCGCTCACCGAATTCAAGACGGCATCACGCATCTGCGCGAGCGCGTCGACCACACTGGTCTTCCCCGACGCCGCGACGCCGTACACCGCCGTCACCGGCACCGCGAGCGGTCCACCGGCCCCCTTGGTCAGCCGCAATTGCTGCGCCTCGGCCAAAGACCCATGATTGGCCACCTGAAAACTCCGCAACAAGTGCTTGTCCGCCTCTCTATTCCGCCTCCCCGAGAATCTAGGCCAGATTCAGGTGGGGGGAGGACTCCCGTTGGCGGCCAGACCATGTAGCAGGTCACCGTCGCCCGTTCCCGGTGAGTTACCCATGTTCTCACCTGCTGTCGACGCGACAGTCGATGCCCGAGGCTTCGAACAGACGTCAGAAGGTCTGTGTGGACCGACGGTAGCAGGTGTCATCGGCACCCCTGGGCGGCTGAGAGTCGCTGGGTCTCGGGGAAGTGTCCAGGTTTGCGATCGTGTGCATGTCGCGCGCGGGGGTGTGGGTCTGGCGTAGTCTGGCCGAAAATCGGTGAGAGGCGGAGCTGCAGTGATGATTCGTGGGCTGGTTGTTGCGGCGTTGGGGGCCGGGGCCGTGGTTCCGGTGCTGATGGTGGGTGCGCCGACCGCGGCGGCCGATCCCTGTCCGGACGGGACCGCACGGGTGTTCCTGGGAAACTCGACGAACAGTTGCCAAGGGGCCGGGACCGTCAGCTACACCGAGGCACCGGTGTCGAAGGTGTGCTCGATGACCGGTAGCGACGTCGTCGTCGACATCGAGGGCAACTCGAAGAAGACGCACCGGCACGTGGAACTCACCAACGGCCAGTGCGCCCAGTTCGACATCCGCACCCAGATGGCGAACACGGTCACCGTCACCCCGCGCTGAGCCGAACCCGGCCCGGGGTCGCTACTCGGCTTCTGATTCGGCCGGTGTGCTGACCGCTTCCGGCCCTTGCTCGAGCAGCAGGCGGAAACCGTCCTCGTCGAGGATCGGGACACCGAGTTCTTCGGCCTTGGCCGCCTTGGAACCGGGGGAATCGCCGATCACCACGAACGCGGTCTTCTTCGACACCGAGCTCGCCGCCTTGCCGCCGCGGACCAGGATCGCCTCCTTGGCGCCGTCGCGGGTGAAGGTCTGCAGCGAGCCGGTGACCACGATCGACAACCCCTCGAGGGTGCGTTCGATCGAGGCGTCGCGCTCGTCCTCCATGCGCACACCGGCGGCCCGCCACTTGTCGACGATGGCGCGATGCCAGTCGACGGTGAACCACTCGACCACGGCCGCGGCGATGGTCGGGCCCACCCCGTCGGTCGACGAAAGTTCTTCCCCCGTCGCGGATTCGATGCGCTCGAGGCTGCCGAACTCGGCGGCCAGCGCGCGGGCGGCGGTCGGGCCGACGTGCCGGATGGACAACGCGACAAGCACCCGCCACAGCGGCCGGTCCTTCACCGCCTGCAGATTTTCCAGCAGCCGCCTGCCGTTGGCGGACAAGCCGCCTTCCTTGTTGGTGAACAGCGGAACCGACAGCAGTTTCTGCTCGTCGAGGTCGAACAGATCACCTTCGTCGGTGATGGCGCCGGAGCGCAGCAAAGCGTCGGCCGCCTTGTCGCCGAGCGCCTCGATGTCGAAGGCCCCGCGCCCGGCGAGATGGAACACGCGCTCGCGCAGCTGAGCGGGGCAGAACTGCTGGTTGGGGCAGCGGATGTCGGCGTCGCCCTCTTTCGCGGGCGCCAGTTCGGTGCCGCAATTGGGACAGTGGGTTGGCATCACGAACTCGCGTTCGTCGCCGGTGCGGGCGTCGACCACCGGGCCGAGCACCTCGGGGATCACGTCACCGGCCTTGCGGATGGTGACGGTGTCGCCGATCAGCACACCCTTGCGCTTCACCTCCGAGGCGTTGTGCAGGGTGGCCATCGCGACCGTCGACCCCGCGATGGTGACGGGTTCCATCACGGCGAACGGGGTGACGCGCCCGGTCCGGCCGACGTTCACCTCGATGTTCAGCAGCGTGGTGGTCGCCTCTTCCGGCGGGTACTTGTAGGCGATGGCCCAGCGCGGGGCACGGGAGGTGGAGCCGAGCCGCCGCTGCAACGCCATCTCGTCGACCTTGATGACCTGCCCGTCGAGTTCGTGCTCGATGTCGTGGCGGTGCTCACCCCAGTAGGCGACCCGTTCGATCACCGCGTCCACGCCCTGCACCAGACGGGTGTGCTCCGACACCGGCAGTCCCCACGCGGCGAGCGCCTGATAGGCCTCGTGCATGGAGGTGGGGCGGTAACCGTCGATGCGGCCGAAGCCGTGGCAGATCATCCGCAGCCTGCGCTGGGCGGTGATCGCGGGGTTCTTCTGGCGCAGCGAGCCGGCGGCGGTATTGCGCGGGTTGGCGTAGGGCGGTTTGCCTTCGGCCACGATCTGGGCGTTGAGCGTCTGGAAATCCTCGAGCCGGAAGTACACCTCGCCGCGCACCTCGAGCAGTTCCGGGATGGGGAACTGCTCGGTGGCGGTGAGTTCGGTGGGGATGTCGTCGATGGTGCGGGCGTTGAGGGTGACGTCCTCACCGGTTCGCCCGTCGCCGCGGGTGGCGGCGCGCACCAGTCTGCCGTTCTCGTACACCAGGTTCAGGGCCACACCGTCGATCTTCACCTCGCACAGGTAGTGCAGGTCGGGACCGGTTTCGGCCTCCACGCGGGCGGCCCAGGCGCGCAGTTCGTCGAAGTCGAACACATTGTCCAGCGACAGCATGCGCTCGAGGTGGTCGACCGCGGTGAACTCGGTGGCGAATCCGCCGCCGACCAGCTGGGTCGGCGAATCGGGTGTGCGCAGATCGGGGTGCGCCTCTTCCATCGCCTGCAGTTCACGCAGGAGCGCGTCGAACTCGCCGTCGGTGATGATCGGCGAGTCCCGCACGTAGTAGCGGAACTGGTGCTCACGCACCTCGTCGGCCAACTGCTGCCACCGCACCCGCTGCTCGGGGGTGGCACCTTCGGCACTCACGGAAACCGCGCTGTCGCTCTCACTCACACCCAGCACATTAGTGGAGGCCACCGACACTTTCGGCGACCGTCCGGGCCCGTCGCCGACCCGTCTTCCACTGAGGTCCGAACCCCTGGACGCCGAAGCGCCCGTCTGGTTACGGCACCGGCCAGGCGACCGCTACTCGACGTTCAACGACTCCGGTTCCTCGGCGAAGGCGCGCGCCACCTCGGCGCTGAGCGCGAGTGCGCGGCGGGACCATTCGAGAGAGGCACCGGCCAGCCCACAGGCGGGAGTCACCAGGATCTGGGTTGCCAGGGTCGTGCGGGGGAAGCCGAGCCGGTCGACAAGGCGGACGGCGGGTTCGGCGATCGCGCGCCAGGTGATCGGCGCGGCCGGCTGCTCGGCCGGGGTGAGGCCGAGGGCGATCTTCTTGCCCCGGTCGACGATGTCGCCGAGGGCGTCGAGATCGGCGGTGGTTATGGTCGCGGCGTCGAAGGAGATGCCTGCGGCGGCGGTGCGGCCGATGGTGGCCAGGGCGGGACGAGATGCGCAGGTGTGCAACAGGACCGGCGCATTCTGTGCCTCGATCACGGTGTCGAGAATGCGCAGGGCGTCGGGTTCGGGAAGCGCGCGAATGGTGTTGAGGATGCTCGGTCCCTGCAACGAACCTTCGAGCACCGTGGTGAGCTGCGGTTCGTCCAGCTGGATCACCACCTGGGCCCCTAGCCTTCTGCGCAACTCGTCCGCGTGCCGCGCCAAACCTTCGGCGAGGGATTCCGAAAGATCGCGCACCGCACCGGGATCGGTGAGAATCCGATGCCCACCGGGCAGTTCCACTTCGGCGGCCAGAGTGAGCGGCCCCGCCGACTGCAGCTTCACGACGCGGCCGGTACCGACCAGACCTGCTGTCTCCCACGCCTCTTCGATGGCGTCGAGGTCGAACTGGAGCAGATCGCGCGCTCGGCGTGAAACAGCACCGGGACGGGCGGCCAGCCGGTATCCGCGCGTTGTCGAATCGAAGCGCAGGTCGACCAGCAAGGCCGAAACCCGGCCGATCATGTCGGCGCCGATTCCGCGCTGCGGCAGTTCGACCAGGTGCGCGAGGTCGGGCAGTTCACCGATGATCGTCGCGGCGGCTTCCCTCGGATCGGTGCCCGGCCACGACCCGATGCCCGTGGCGATGCCGCCGGCGAGCAGGTCCGCGGGCGCGCTCTCCTCGGAGTTCTTGCTTCGCGACAATGTCACGTGCACAACACCTTTCGTGTCGTCGAACGGCGCGCTCCTCAGGCGGAAGCGTCGGTGATCCCCGCGTCGACCCCGGCACGATCGGTGCCGTTGATGGTGCCGCTGCCGACCACGGTGTCGCCACCGTCGGTATCGGGCAGGTAGAGCACGATGGCCTGCCCCTTCGCGACGCCGCTGAGCGGTTCACGCAGCCGCGCGACCAGCCCGTCACCCACCGGTTCGACCACAGCGGGCGCGGTGCCACCGTGGGCGCGCACCTGCACCACGCACTCGACCGGTTCGGTCGGGCGCACGCCGGAGGTCCAGATGGCGCGGTCGGCGGTGATGACGTCGACCTGCAGGTCTTCCACCGAACCGACCTTCACCGTGCCGGAATCGGGGTCGATCCCGGTGACGTAGCGAGGCTTGCCGTCGGCGGCGGTGTGGCTCAGGCCGAGGCCCTTGCGCTGACCGACGGTGAACCCGTGCACGCCTTCATGGGTGCCGAGCACGGTGCCGTCGGAATCGACGAGCGCACCGGGGCGGATGCCGATCTTGGCGCCGAGGAACGCCCGGGTGTCGCCGGAGGGGATGAAGCAGATGTCGTGGCTGTCGGGCTTGTTCGCCACGGCGAGACCCCGCTCGGCCGCCTCCTCGCGGATGCGCGGCTTCGGGGTGTCGCCGACCGGGAACATGGCCCGGGACAGCTGCTCGGCGGTGAGAACCGCGAGCACATAGGACTGGTCCTTGTCGGCGTCGACCGCGCGGCGCAGCACACCGTCTTCGAGGCGGGCGTAGTGCCCGGTGACCACGGCGTCGAAGCCGAGGGCCTGCGCGCGGTCGGCCAGGGCGGAGAACTTGATCTTCTCGTTGCAGCGCAGGCACGGGTTCGGGGTCTCGCCCGCGGCGTAGGAGGCGACGAAGTCGTCGATCACGTCTTCTTTGAAGCGGTCGGCGAAATCCCACACGTAGAACGGGATGCCGAGCACATCGGCGGCGCGCCGGGCGTCACCGGCGTCTTCCTTGGAGCAGCAGCCACGCGAGCCGGTACGCAGGGTGCCCGGCGACGCCGACAGCGCCAGGTGCACCCCGACCACCTCGTGACCGGCGTCCACGGCCCGCGCCGCGGCCACCGCCGAATCGACTCCACCACTCATGGCGGCAAGTACTCGCATCAGGCACCTCCTCTAGCGCCGGCCAGACCCGCGGCCCTGGCCCTTTCGATGACCTGCGGCAGCACGGTCAGCAATGTGTCGATATCGGCTTCGGTCGAGGTGTGGCCCAGCGAGAACCGCAGCGAACTGCGCGCCTGCCACGGTTCCACACCCATGGCGATCAGGACGTGACTCGGCGAGGCCACCCCCGCGTTGCACGCCGAGCCGGTCGAGCATTCGATACCGGCGGCGTCGAGCAGCATCAGCAGGGAGTCGCCCTCGCAACCGGGGAAGGTGAAGTGGGCGTTGCCGGGGAGTCTGCGTTCGTCGGCCGGACCGTTGAGCACAGCGTCGGGTTCCAGTGCGAGCACACCGGCGATCAGCTTGTCTCGCAACGCTTTCAGGCTGTGCGCGGCCTCGACGGAGGCGGCGCGCAGGGCAGCGGCGAAGCCGACGGCGGCCGCCACGTCGGAGGTTCCCGAACGCAGGTCTCGTTCGTGCCCGCCACCGTGGATCAGCGGCACACAGGGCACCTGCCGGCCCAGCAGCAGCACGCCGATTCCGTGCGGACCACCGACCTTGTGCCCCGCGACGCTCAGCGCGGCCAGCCCGCTCACCCCGAAAGCGACCGGAACCTGGGTCACCGCCTGGATCGCGTCGCTGTGCATCGGAATGTCGAATTCCTGTGCGACGGAAGCCAATTCGGCGATCGGCTGCACGGTGCCGACCTCGTTGTTGGCCCACATCACACTCACCAGCGCCACTTCGTCACCGTGCGCCGCGAGCACTTCGCGCAGCGCGTGCGGCGACACCACACCCTCGCCGTCGACGGGCAACCAGCTCACCTGCGCGCCCTCGTGCTGCTCGAGCCACTCCACGGCGTCGAGCACCGCGTGATGCTCGACGGAGCTCACCACCAGCCGGGTCCGGCGCGGATCGGCAGCCCGCCGCCCCCAGAAAATCCCCTTGATCGCGAGATTGTCGCTCTCGGTGCCCCCAGAGGTGAAGATCACTTCCGATGGCCGCGCCCCGAGCTCAGCCGCGATCGACTCGCGCGCCTCTTCGAGCGTCCGCCGCGCCGCCCGCCCCGACCCGTGCAGCGACGAGGCGTTCCCCACCATCCCCAAGGCAGCCGTCATCGCCTCGACAGCGGCAGGCAACATCGGAGTGGTCGCCGCATGATCGAGGTAGACCGTCTTGGGCGCACCCGAATAAGCCGACTTCATGACCGACAAAGCCTATACCACCGCTGACCTGGTCATCTTCGGGGTCCACCCCTGCCTTCTACGATTTTTCTACGATTTACCCAGGACTTCCAACACGTGTATCGCCTACTTTCATTCCCGAATCGGCGAAGAGTGGGCCGGTGAGATGGTCGAGATAGCTTGCGAGCGAAGGCCGGGCTGTCGGACCACAGCGGCCCGGCGACCCGGTAGTCAGATGATGCGAGATCCGCACCCGTGTAGATGCTCCTCGGACCGCCGACGGCTGCCTGCAGCGCACACGCCTGCTAGGCCGGGAACGCCCGTGCAGCTGCCGACAACAGCCGTGGCGGGCCGCCACCGGTGCATGCACGGGCGGACCCGAGATCACTTGGCACGGTTGTCGTCGTACCGCCGCGTAAAGGCCTGGACGAGGTCGCTTGACGAGCTGTGTACGGGCTACCCAGCCTCTGGTATCGACGTTCGAGGCCGGCTCTGGCGGCTGCGAATGCCGCCCGGCGTGTGACGGGGCGCCGGTGCGCGCTGACAGTGTTGTCCGGCCGCGGGAGCCATCGCCGGTGGAGTCGGTGTCCGTCGACGAAGCAACCGTCGCGGATCTGCGTCTCGATCAGGCGATCCCCGTGACAGTCGGGACTCCGCTCGTCACCGGTGCATCGACCTTGCACCGAGACCGGCGAAGCCACCGCCGTGCCCGCTGGTGGTGCGCCGGCGGCCGCGTCAAGACGGCGATGGTCAGCCGTTGACGTCGAAGGCGTAGAGCTGCAGGCCGTTCGAGAAGGCCTGCGACTCGACGAGACGCAGTTTCGCGGCGTTCTTGTCGGCGTCCGAGAGCTGAATGCCTCATAGCTGACCCGGGCGGCGACCTCGAGGTTCGGGAGTCGAGGCGGACCAATCGTGGAAGATTCACAGCCATCGCGCAGCGGCTGACGATGCCAGCTCTCGCGCTCGCGGGTACTGCGCCTTTCCGGCGTCGTTGCGTGGGACCTTCGGCACCGTCGTCATCACGCGCGGGAGCTTGTACCCGGCCAGCGAGGTGCGTAGGGAGGCACGGAGTTCGTCGAGAGTCAACTGGTGTCCCGGTCGTAGTTCGACGACCGCGGCGACAGCGTTGCCGAAGCGTTCGTCCGGCACGCCGACGACGATGCAGTCGTACACCGCCGCAACGGCTTTGATTGCCGCCTCGACTTCCTCGACGTAGACCTTTTCACCGCCGGTGTTGACGCAGTTCGAGCCGCGGCCGAGGAGGGTGACGCGGGCACCGGGCTCGATGCGGACGCGATCGCCGGGGACGACGTAGCGGATGCCGTTGATGGTCTTGAACGTTTCGGCCGTCTTGACGGGGTCGTTGTAGTAGCCGAGGGGGATGCGGCCGGCGCGGGCCAGTTGGCCGATGGCGCCGACGTCGGCGGTGAGATCGAGGAGGTGGCCGTTGTCGTCGAGGACGACGGAATCCGGGCCGAGGGCGACGCGGGGGCCGTCCTGTCGAACATTCTCGCGGGACTGCGCCGCTGTGCCCTGGAATCCGGTTTCGGTCGCCCCGATCGAGTCGGTGAATACGGTGTTCGGGAAATTGTCGAGCCACCTGTTCTTGACCTCGGGGCTGAATACCGCGGCGCTGCTCGCCACCACGACGAGGCTGGAACCACTGCCGAGACCGTTCGCCGTGCGTCGCTGATATTCCTCGATCAGCGGTCGGGCCATGGCGTCGCCGGTGAGGAACAGGAATTGGACGCGCTCGCGATCGATGACGTCCCAGGTGGTCGCGGGGTCGAATTTGGGTTCGAGAATTGTCAGATCGCCGACGAACAGGTGCCGGAGGAGCCCGGTCTGGGCGCCGCCGTGCATAAGGGGGCTCAGCGGGAACTTCACCATCCGGTGAGTTTTCGCGGCTGCCTCGGACTGGTCGAATTCGCCCAGGAGCGCACCGGTTTCGAAATCGGTGCCACCGCCGAACACCCGCCAATAGTCCTCGTGACGCCACATCACGCCTTTCGGGAACCCGGTTGTTCCGCCCGTGTAGATGATATGGATGTCGTCGCCGCTGCGTGGCCCGAAATCACGCGTACCGGGCCGGCCATCGATCGCCTCCGCATAGGTGAGGCCGCCGAAACCCGACAGGTCCGATTCGTCGTCGGGAGCCATGGGATCGACCAGCGCCACACACGTATGAATCCTCGGATGCCGGGGTACACAGCGCGCGAGCACCGGTGCGTAGGTGCGGTCGTGCAGCACCGCGACGGCGTCGGAATTATCGAACAGGTAGTCGAGTTCGCCTTCGACGTAGCGATAATTCACATTGATCGAAACAGCGCGCACCTTCAACGTCGCCAGCAAGGCGACCACATGCTCGATGCTGTTCTTCGCATACAACGCCACATGATCCCCGGGCCCGATCCCCCGCTCGGCGAGAAAATGCGCGAGCCGATTCGCGGCGACGTCGAGCTCGCGGAACGTGAGCGCTCGCGCCCCCACCTTCACCGCCGGAAGATCGGGTACCGAATCCGCTGTGTGCTCGAACAGATCTGCGATGTTCAGTGCCACGGTTCTCTCCTCATCCGGTGCGTTGTCTCAGCCTTCGACGCCGACCAGCAGCTCGTGCACGCCGTAGACCAACATGTCTGTCCGCAGCGGTACCTGCTCGGGTGGCACCGCGAGCGTCAGGGTCGGGAACCGCGCGAACAGTCGCGTCAGCCCGATCTCTAGTTCGGTTCTCGCCAAGTATTGGCCGATGCATTTATGTGCGCCGACCCCGAAGGAAATGTGGTTCACCGGTGGACGATCGAGGAGCAATCTGTCGGCGTCGTCGAGCAATGCGGGGTCGCGGTTCACCTCCGGGACCGAGATCATCACCGATTGGCCCGCCGCAACGGTCACCTCCCCCAGGCGAACAGATTCACTCGCCGCGCGGACCGGGCCCATATGGGCCACCGACAAATAGCGAAGGAGTTCGTCCACAGCCGCCGCGGCGGATACCTCCCCGGCACGGAATCGACGCAGCTGATCCGGCGCCGACAACAACGCGAATGTGCTCAGTGCCAACATGTTCGCGGTCGTTTCGAATCCGGCGAGCAGGAGAACCTGGCTGATCTGGAACAGTTCTTCGTCGTCGATCTCGGGATCACGCGCAAGGTCGGCGATCAGCCCACTCGACGGCGAGGTGCGGGTATGCCTGATGGCGTCAAGCAGAATCTCGCGGAGCTCGAGAATGGTCGCGATCATCGAGTCGCCCGACGCCGACAGATCGAACAATACGGAGGCCAGCCGTGCGATATCCCCGCTGAGTCGATCGGGAACCCCGAGCAGTTCGCAGATCAGGCGCAACGAAACCGGCATCGCGAACACGGCAAGCAGATCGGCTTCACCGGCGGAATCGAGCACCTCGGCCATTGTCGTGAGCTGTTCGTCGACGATGTCGACGGCCCGCGGCGCGAACTCCGCGATCCGCCCCGCCGAGAAGTACCCCGCGAGGAGCCGTCGGTACCGCGCATGGGAATCGCCGTCGAGACAGTTGAACATGCCCGGGGGTGTGCCGTATTCGCGCAGGATCGGCGGAAGTTCCCGAATCGGCGCTTCGGTCAACTTCCGGTCGGTGCTGAATCGGGAGTCTCTGAGGACGCTGCGCGCGATCCGGTAGTCGGTGACCAACCAGCCTTCGGCACCGCTGGCGAATCTGAGCGGGCTCACCGCAGGCAGTCCACGCAAACCGTCGGGTGGATCGAATGGACAGGTCCGCTCGGTCGGAATCGGCGACGCCGCGGGGTCCGACGCCGCCGCGCCCACTTCTGGTGTCATGTCACCGTCACCCGCGCCAGGCGATCGGGAGCGCACGGAGATGCCAGATGGCTGATTCCTCGTCCCAGTCCAGGTCGTCGATATCGACCGCGAGGCGCAGGCCGCTGAATCGCTCGAGCAGAACACGGAACGCCGTGTCGAGCTCTACCCTGGCGACTTTGTTCCCCAAGCAGTAATGCGCCGCGTAGCCGAGTGTCTGATGTTGGCGCTCGTCGCGGCCGAGCCGCAGCTCCTCCGGATTGTCGAAGACAGCCGGGTCCCGATTCGCGGCACCGGGCGCCGGAACGACGTACTCACCCGGTTGCAGTTGCATTCCGGCGATCTCGACGGGCTCGCGCACGAGCCACGGAATTCCTTCGCCGCCTGCCACCGAGGTGAGCCGCAAGAGCTCATCGATGATGTCGGGGATCCGCGCCGGTTCGTGACGTACCCGCTCGACGAGTTCTTCTTCGACCAGCAGTCTGGCCAGCGACTTGGCCAGCATGTTGGCTGTCGTCTCGAACCCACCCATGACCATCGCGTAGGTCAGAACCACCACTTCGTAGGTGGAAAGGGCGGTGTGCGAGACGACCCGGGAGATGAAGTCCGAGCCGGTATTCCGCTGGCGTTCGTTGACGAGCTCGATGATGTAGACACCCAACCGGGTGCTCGCCTCGGTCGCGGTCCCGGCGTCTCCGCTGTGCCCACCAGCGAGGATCGCGCCGACCATCTCGATGACGAATTCCTCGTCGGTGCCGGGTATCCCGAGGATTTGGCACAGAACACGGATAGAGTACGGCCTGGCGAAATCCCGGACGAAATCGCACCGGTCGCCACGCTCACGCATGGAGTCGACGAGTTCGTTCGCGGTTCGCAGGGCGATGTCCTCGACCTGAGAGATCATCGTGCGATCGAGGACCCTGGTCGCGGCCTGCCGCAGCGCGGCGTGTGTTTTGTCCTTCTGGCACCCGATGGCCCCCGCGAGCATCAATCCGGCGGTCAGGCGGGGCGCTTCCTCGGTATCGATACCCTGGCGGGTGAACTCGGGGCGGCTGTAGATCGCCCGGTTGTCGTCGTAGCCGGTGATGATCCAGGATTGCGGGCCGTGAGGAAGCTGGACCTTCCGTGCGCGCTCCCCCTGTGCCAGCATCTCCCGCAGCACTGGATCCAAGCCGAGTGATCGGCATGCCGCAGAAGGGAATTGGGTGATCTCTTCGTCTTTCAGCACGACTGGGACACCTTCCAGGTGATCGGGACGCGGGTCGCTCCGCCGGACAGCTCGTGGCTCAGCGGTTCGAGCTCTTCGAACGGCACAGCGAACCGCAGTTCCGGCAAGCGCCCGAGCAGCATCGCGAACGCCGTCTCCATTTCGCAGCGGGCCAGCGCGGCACCGACGCAGTAGTGCGTTCCCGCTCCGAAGGACAGATGCGACGTGGCGGGGCGGGCGGGGCAGAAGTCACCCGGGTCAGCGAAGACCGATGGATCGAGGTTTCCCGCCTCGATGTCCATGACCACCAGATCGCCGCGCCGGATCGTGCACCCGCCCAGCTCGAAATCGGCAGTGGCATAGCGTGGTACACCTGCGAGGCGACCCTGCACCGGATGCGGCAACCGCAGGATCTCTTCGACCACCCGTGCCCGCGCGGCACGGTCGCCGACGACTATCTCGGCCTGGAACTCCGGGTTGCGAAGCAGATGGACGATGCCACGGTCGATCAGTGTCACTGTGTTGATCTGTCCGGCGAAGCGCAAGCCGGTAGCCAATCCGATGACGAGGTCGACATTTTCCAGGGCAGGGTGGTCGACCCGCAGACGAATGATGTCGCTGATGACATCGTCGCCGAGGTCGGCTTCCTTCTTGGCGACCAGCTGACGCATGTAATCCTTCAGCTGCTGGTCGGCCGGCGCGGAGATCTCGGGTTCGGCGAGGTTGGCCGCCGATTGGGACAACTCTTGAATCAGCTGGTGATCTTCGTCCGGGACGCCGATCAGGCTGGAGATCACCTGCGAGGAGAGCGGTCCAGCGAAGTCCCGACGTAGTTCGGCGGGCGGTCCGGCGGCGATCATCGCGTCGATCAACGACGTCGTGATCGCCTCGACCTTGGCTTCGATCGCGTGCATCCGGCGCTTGGAGAACGCGTGCGCGACGGTGCGCCGGATAAGGTCGTCCGGCGGCGGCGGAGCGTTCGGATCGAGGTGCTTGAACCGGATGATCTCGGCGTGGGTGAACCGGGGCGGACATTCGACATCCACCGGCGGGAACCTGTTGAGTCGGCCGTCGGACAGCAGACGACGGATCGTCTGATAATCCTTCACCACCCAGCTGGGATCTCCCGCCGGTGATGTACCGAGCTCTACGACACTAGGACTCATCAGCTGCCACTCCCTTCCCTAGACCCCTTCATGTCTGCGATCCCGGCCGTAGATGTTCAGATCGGCCGGTCCGCCGACCACCTCGGCGTCGATGCGTCCCGTGGCGGCGCGCATGAATTCCAGTGGCGTACCGGTGAGCACCATCTCCTCACCGCCGCTGCCGGCCGTCAGTTCCTGGCCGGTGGACAGGACGACCCTGGTTTTCGGGTAGTCGAGGCGATCGAATTCGGTCGACAACCACTCGGTCGAGGTCGTGACAGCGCTGTCGGATAACAAAACTCGCCTGCCGAGCGCGTCGTCCACATCATCGGCGTGCACGGCGATCTCGTGCACGAGCGTGAGCACTCCGACTCCGAAGGGCTGCCCGGCGACACCGTAGGTGTCCGCTGCCCAGATCGCGTCGTCCAGCGATTCCAGGTGCGGTCGCAGACGCTGCGCGACCGAGCGGAATCCCGATGCGAAGAACTGCGGTGTGGCCTGCGGGTAGCCGCGGGCCTGCACGTCCGGCGGCCGGGTACCGATCGTTCCGTCGATGACGTCTTCGCCGGTCGCGAGTAGATGGGCGAGCACGCCGCGGACGGTCCAGCCCGAACAGCGGGTGGGGTTGTCGAGTTCGCGCACACTGATATCGGCGAAACGATCGCCGAGTTCGCCGTATTCGCGGCATGTTTCATCGATGATGCGAGACTTGTCCCAGTGAACAAGGGTCATGTCGAGTCCTAACTGGCGCGATGCGCCCGCGACAGGTTGCCTGAGTCGGCCCATTCGGGGTCCGTTTCGGAGAGGTCCAATCGGCGCTCGGCCACCGAGAGCGAGCTCACGACGGCGACTCCGAGTACGCCTTCGGCGTCATAGAGCTGAGCGACATTGACAGCCAGCCCAGCCGCGGCCAGGTGTTGGTGCGCTTCGAGCCCGAGGCCGCCTGCGGCCGGTACGCGCGTGAAAGCCGCTGTCGTGTCGTGGTTGATGTAGCCGATGCCCGTCGATCCCAAGGCGGTGATCGTGTTCGTGAGCTCGGCGGTCGCGGCCAACCGGGCGACCGAGGACATCGGCACTCCCTCGATTGCCTCGACATGATTGATCCAGATGCGTTTGCGCTGCGCGTTCTGCACATCGCGTGGCTGCTCGGTCCACAGGTCCGGTCCGGCACTGTCGTGGTTCCACCACAGGCCGGGCCTGGTCGGCGGGCCGGGCGGGCACGGTGGTCGCGCTCCGTGCTCGGCTGTCCAGAACTCGCCGGGTGGCTGTCGCGACTCGCGTAGCAGTGTGAGGGTCGCCCGCGCCACGAGCTGCCCTTCCTGGTGCGAAGCCCAGTCCAGGACTTCGATATTCGCGCCTTTGCGGGTGGTCACCACTGTGGTTTCCAGGCCCGCGAAGCGAACCGGACGCAGGAGTTCCAATGAGAAGCGGGCCGGGACGAGACCGGCGCCGGAGGCATGGTCGCCGAGCTCCTGCCCGGCCAGGGCTGCGACAGCCGTGCCGTTCACCGCCTCGGGATCCCATTGGCTGCGGGCGTAGCCACTCGGACGGCTGGTCCCCGCCGTGCGCACGAAAAGAGCCACAATTTCCCCTCCGCAGACCGTTCAGTCTGCAAATCACTCTGGGCGGTTCTACTACCCAGCGCCAGGCCAAGATTTCCCCATCGACCCGTTCACGATTCTAAGAACCGGTACCAATATGCACAGTAGAACAGGTTCTATTTTGCCGCAACAGTTTTCACCTCTTCGACCGAAGCCACCGGCGCTTCAGGCTGCACCTCCACACAGGCCACATTCATTCCCCTCGGCGCGCCGAGGACGAATTCGACCACCTGCGCGACATGGTCGGGATCCATCCGCCCCGAATGACGAGCCAGACCCCACCGCCCCCACAACCCGAACAGCGCACCGAGCTCGGCGGGCGCCCAGGTGCTCCCCATGGCGGTGCGCGTCGATCCCGGCCGCACGATCGACGTCCGAACTCCGGTCCCCTCCAACTCCTTCTGCATGGTCACCGCCAGCGCTTCCAAGGCGCACTTCGAGGCGGTGTAGGCAGCCATCATCGGCTTGAACCGGGTCACGTTCTCACTGCTGACGACCACGATGTCACCGCGACGGCGTTCGATCATCCCCGGCAGCAGAGCATGGATAAGCCGGTGTGCACCAAGCAGATTCACGTCAACCATGGCCGCAAGACCAGCAGGAGAAAGCTCCTCGACCGTGGCGATGTCGGCGTCACCGGCGCACAGAACCAGTGCGCCGACCGCACCGTGGGACTCGCCGAAACCCGCGGCGAACGCCTCGATCTCAGCGGCGGCCGTGAGATCCAGACAGACAGCTGTCGCCGCTCCGCCCTCGGCCCGGATCGCTGCGACAGTACCGTCGAGCCGCGCGGCGTCGCGCCCGGTGGCGACTATTCGGCAACCTGCCGCACCGAGGCGCAGCGCCACGGCGGCACCGATCCCCGACGATGCTCCCGTCACCACGACAACTGGTCGCTCGTGCTTCATTCAGATGCTCCCCACATGCGCTACATCGACTGTACGTAGCCTGGACAATGCCAGACATACTGCGGTAGAACACGTTACATTCTGGTAAGTGAAACCTGTTGCAGTTCTTGCAAGTTGAAGTGAGGGGAATTGTGTTATGGAGTCGCAGTCGAGGTTCGTCCGGGCGTTCGGAGACAGTCCCTACTATCTGACCCTCGTCAAATTCGCGGCCAAGGTCGACCTCGCAGCCCAGCGCCTCACCCGAGGACGCGTCGGGCTGCTGACACTCGGCGGTTTTCCCAACCTGCTGCTCACCACCAAGGGGCGCAAGACGGGAGCCGAGCGGACCGTCTCGCTGCTCTACGTGCCACACGGCGACGACATGATCGTGGTCGGCTCCAATTTCGGCCAGGCCACCCACCCCGCATGGACCGCCAACCTGGCCGCCGCAGGGCGGGCGGTAGTCCGCGTCGAGGGTGAAACGTTCTCCGTGATCGCACATCCGGTGCGCGCGGAGCAGCGCGCCGAACTGTGGGCCCACGTGATCGAGCATTGGCCCGACTACACCGACTACGCCGCCCGATCCCAACGAGAGCTGCGCATGTTCGTGCTGAGTCGCGAGTCCGAGCGCTGACGACGCCGTTCGAGAAGTCACGCTCGGTTCTCGGGCAGCCACGACACGAAGGAGGATCCGATGCTGATCTGCGGGATCAAAGCAACCCATGACGGGGGCATCGCACTTATCGACAACGGCCGGTTGGTCACCAGCATCGAAATGGAGAAGATCGACAATCTCGATCGCTATACCCCACTGGGCGACGCCGCGCGCGTCCCGGAGCTCCTACGCACAGCGGGCATCGACCATCGCGATGTCGACGCCTACGTCGTCGACGGGTGGTGGGCCCAGCCCGGCCAGGATCCGTTCGAACCGGCCGTACCGCTTCGACGCGACGATATGACCGTTCACCTGCCGGTCGCCGCCTACGCCGACTCCCCGGGCCGTTCCGAGCCGATTCAGCGCTACCACTTCGATGCACACGATTTCGGCTCGGGCAAGGGTTATACGAGCTACTTCCACAACGCCAACCACCTACTCGGGTCGTACTGTTCGAGCCCGTTCGCGCAGCGGAACGAAGACTCGCTGGTGCTCGTGTGGGACGGCGGAACGACCCCGCGCCTCTACGACGTCCGGCCCGCGGATCGGTCGGTCCGCGCCGTCTCCTCGCTGCTGCGGGTACCCGGCAACTTCTTCTCCGACTTCAACGCGCATTTCGGCCCCTTCCGTCTCGACGGCCGCGGCCTCGACATGAACGCCATGATCCGCCACCACCTTTCCGTGGCAGGCAAAGCCATGGCCTACGCCGCCCTCGGCACCCCATCGGAAGTGGCGTTCCCGGCATTCGACGATCTGCTCGGTAGCTTCCCGAGCGTCGTTCCACAGAACGCCGCAGCGATGGCTCGAGCCATACTGGCGAAACGAGATGCCTACCTACCCGGCCTGTCCGATGCGGACATCATCGCCACTTTCCAGGAATACCTGGGACAACGATTACTCGCGGCACTGGCTCGCGTCGTAGCCGAACACTTTCCCGGCGCGCCCCGAAACCTGTGTCTCGGTGGTGGATGCGCACTCAATATCAAATGGAACAGCCGGATACGAGCGTCGGGACTGTTCACCGACGTGTGGGTACCACCATTTCCGAACGATGCCGGGGCCGCCATCGGCACAGCGTGTTGCGAGATGTGGCACAACGGGCTGACAGCGCTCGACTGGTCCGTCTTCAGCGGTCCGCCCATTCGCACCGGAACGGTTCCGGAATCATGGACGGTCACGCCCTGCGATGAAGCCGGGGTAGCCAGAATTCTGCACGAATACGACGAGCCGGTCGTCGTCCTTTCCGGCCGCGCCGAACTCGGCCCACGGGCACTGGGTAATCGCAGCATTCTGGCACCCGCTCGGGACGCAGCAATGAAGCAGCGACTCAACCTGATCAAGGATCGAGCCGACTATCGACCAGTTGCGCCCATATGCCTCGCCGACCGGGCCACCGAAATCTTCACGCCGGGGGGTAGCGATCCCTACATGCTGTTCGAGCACGAAATTCGCCCCGATTGGGTCGATCGCATCCCGGCGGTCATCCATCTCGACGGCACCGCACGGCTGCAGACCGTCCAACGAACCGACGATACCGCCGCGGCCCGGATCCTGACCGCCTACGAGGCACTCACAGGCGTCCCCGTGCTCTGCAACACCAGCGCGAACCTCAACGGCAGTGGCTTCTTCCCGGATGTCGCGTCGGCCCTTCGGTGGGGTGGCACACGGTACGTGTGGTCCGACGGACTGCTCTACACCAACCCGGATCCGACCCGTTCTATTGCCTAAAACTGAAACACGTTCTATCTTGCTGATATGGCTTTGAACGTCGCTGATCTGCTCGAACATGCTGTGGACGCGGTGCCCGATCGCACCGCAATCATTTGTGGAGACCGGCAGGTCACCTACCGTGAGCTCGACGAGCGCGCCAACCGGTTGGCGCACCATCTCGCCTCGCGCGGCGTCGGCAAGGGTGACCATGTCGGCGTGTACTCGCGCAACTCGATCGAGGCGCTCGAGACGATGATCGCGACGTACAAGCTGCGCGCGATCTCGGTCAGCATCAACTACCGCTACACCGCCGAGGAGGTCCGCTACATCGTCGACAACGCGGACCTGGTGGCGCTGGTGCACGAACGTCGCTACGCCGACATCGTCGCCGAGGTGCTGCCGCAGACGCCGAAGCTCACCGACGTGGTGGTGGTCGACGACGACTCGGACGCCGATTTCAGTCGCTACAACGGCGTCGAATACAACGAAGCCATCGCCGCGCAATCGCCCGAACGGGATTTCGGCGAGCGCAGTTCCGACGACACCTACATCCTGTACACCGGTGGCACAACGGGTTTCCCCAAGGGCGTGATGTGGCGGCACGAAGATGTGTGGCGCGCGCTCGGTGGCGGTATCAACCATGTCACCGGTGAATACGTGAAGGACGAATGGGAACTGGCGAACAACGCCAAGCAGTCCCCGGTCGGTATCGTGATGGCGCCGCTGTCGCCGCTGATTCACGGTGCGGCTCAGTGGGCGGCGTTCATCGCCCTGAACTCCGGTGGCACCGTCGTTTTCATTCCGCAGTTCGATGCCGATGTGGTGTGGCAGACGGTGGAAAAGCATCGCGTCAATGTCCTCACCGTTGTCGGCGACGCCATGGCCAAGCCGCTGCTCGACGCCTACAAGGCCGGTAGTTACGATTCGTCGTCGCTGTGGGCGTTCACGAGCCATGCCGCGCTGTTCTCGCAGTCACTGAAACAGGAATACCTCGAACTGTTCCCGAATGTGTTCATCACCGATGTCATCGGTTCGTCCGAGAGCGGCGGAACGGGCCTCGGTGTGGTGACCAAGGATTCCGATCATTCGCAGGGTCCCCGGGTGAAGTTCAGTGCGCAGGCCGCGCTGATCGACGACGACGGCAACCTGGTCGAGCCGAAACCCGGTGCGATCGGCCGGATGGCGCGCACCGGTCACGTGCCGATCGGCTACTACAAGGATCCGGAGAAGACCAAGACGATCTTCGTCGAGACCGGCGGCAAGCGCTACGTCGTGCCGGGCGACTACGCCCGCTACGAGGAAGACGGCACCGTCACCCTGCTCGGTCGCGGTTCGGAATGCATCAACACCGGCGGCGAGAAGGTGTTCCCCGAGGAGGTCGAGGGCGCACTCAAGTCGCACCCGGACGTTTTCGACGCGCTGGTCATCGGCCTGAAGGACGACCGGTACGGCCAGACCGTCGCCGCGATCATCCAGCCCCGCTCCGGCGCCACCATCGACCTGACCGAGCTGGATGCCCACGCCCGCACCAAGATCGCCGGTTACAAGGCGCCCCGTTCGTACTGGACCGTCGACGAGATGATGCGTCAGCCCAGTGGCAAGGCCAACTACCCGGCGGCCAAGAAGTACGCCGCCGAGCATGCCGACGAGGCCGCGTCGCCGCGCTGACCAAGAGCGATCAAAGGGCCCCTGACCACTAAGCCAGGGGCCCTTTGACGTGCAAGCGGGTCAGCCGCGCCGACGGTCCGCCCGAAGCCGCTCGATGGCCCGATCGATCGCCGTCGCACGATCGGCCGCCGTATTGCCGAGGAGCATGCCGTTCTCGACGCAGGGGCTGTGACTTGCTGAGCACTAGCCGGCCTGGCGCGGACCAGTCGGGCGTCGAATGCGGAAATCGACCAACTCACCTTTGGGGGTACCTGCCAAGTTGGTCCGCCGCGCACCGTCCCAGTCCGCAGGCAAGGTCAGGTCCAGCTGACCGGGGATCACCGCCCGGTACAAGTCGTGTTCCCGCTAGTCGATCACGCACCGGCTCCTTCGCGTGCGATCTGGGCGGTGGCCTCGGCCTCGATCCGCTCGAACTGCTCGCCCATGCGTGCTGCGAGTGCCTGCGCCGCCGACAGCGGACGCACCATCACCATGAAGTCATCGATGCGGCCGTCGGCATCGAAGTGCAGGAAGTCGCAACCGGTGATCTGCTTGCCATCCACGCTCGCCTCGAACACCAACGCGTGATCGCGCCCGTCCGGGGACACGATCTCGCGGACGTAGCGGAAGTCCTCGAATACGCGCATCACCGCGCGCAGGATGGCCGCGGTGATCGCCTTGCCCGGGTACGGCTTGAACGCCACCGGGCTGGTGAACACCACGTTCTCAGCGAGCACGGCTTCGATCGCGGCCTCGTCGTGGGCCTCCACGGCTGCTCGGAAGGGATGCATTCCCTCACCTTCCATAGTCAATTTTTTGTGTATCGCGTGTTGACGGTAGCGAGGTTTTGCCTCTAAGCGCATCCCCCCTACATGGACATTTGAATATTCTCCTGACCTCGCAGCGAACAGGCCTACCTCGCCGAGGCCGAACGCATCGGCCCCTATCTCACCCTGCTGCGCGGAATCTCCTTCGTATAGGAGAACATTCGCTGGGCCGAGTTCGCGTTGGCGGCGATCGGTCGACGCGTCACCTCGAACATCTAGCGTCGCGCACGCACCCGGGGTCAGCGCACGGCTTTCCGTCGGCTCGAATCCGCGCAAGATTCCTCGCCATGGCGTACCCCGGCATGGCGGGAAGGTGGCAGCCGCCGCAGGAGCGGTGCGTGTTCATGGACCGCGAGCCAGTCGAGAATCGGACGGCCGGTGAGCAGGCGTGGTGGTGCTGGCACTACCACTTCGCGGCAGTAGGCGGGAGCCCGTATTCGGGTGCGCGTGGCATGGGCGGGCGGGTTGTCGATTCCTAGGCTCGAAATTGTCGGAAACGCACCGATGATTTCCGGCTCGAACAGGAGAAAAGACACTGCTCATGAACCGATTTCGGTGGAACTCCGGTAAAGCGGGCCTTTCAGTTGTTGTGGTGGGTGCGGTGCTCGCGGTGGCCGCGTGCGGGGGTGGGACGTCGGTGGGGGCATCGGACGAGGTGGTGACGATGCCGCCGCCCGCGGTGGCCGCCGCGATGGACGCGGTGGTTCGCCAGGGATTCCCGGGTGTCCAGGTGGTGATCGATGGGCCCGGCGGGCATCGGACGTTCAGTGCGGGCGTCGGTGATCTGGGCACCGGCGCACCGTTCCCGGACGACGCGCGCGTCCGGATCGGGAGCAATACCAAGACCTATGTGACCACGGTGATCATGCAGTTGGTCGCCGAGGGCAAGGTCGACCTGGACGCGTCGATCGAGCGCTACCTGCCCGGGGTAGTGCGCGGCAACGGTAACGACGGCAATCGGATCACGGTGCGGCAGGTGTTGCAGCACACCAGCGGGGTGCCCGACTACCTCGGCCGAGGTTCCGGCGACGGCATCACAGCCCAGGATTCCGAACAGCTCGACCCGGACGAGGAGGCGCTGCGGTGGCAGCACTTCGAGATGACCGAGCTGGTCCGGCGGGCGATGACGGCACCGCCGCAGTTCGAACCGGGCGCGAAATCGGTGTATACGAACACCAACTACCTGCTGACAGGCCTGCTGATCGAGCGGGTGACGGGCAATCCGGCCGCCGACGAGATCGGGCGCCGGATCCTCGAGCCGCTCGGTCTGCGCGACACCTATGTGCCCGCTTCCCGCGAAACCGGCATCCGTGGCCCGCATGCCCGTGGCTACCACCGGGTCGACGGTGAGTCGGTCGATTTCACCGACTTCGACCCGTCCTGGGCCGCCACCGCCGGTGACATGGTCGCCACCGCGACCGATCTGAACCGCTTCTTCATCGCGTTGCTGTCCGGAAAGCTCGTGCCGCCCGCGCAATTGGCCGAGATGCAGCGCACCGTGCCGTTCGACCGGATGCCGGGCGCGGACTACGGACTGGCCCTGATCCACCGAACAACGCCGTGCGGTGCGCAGGCGTGGGGGCACGGCGGCAGCATTCCCGGCTTCGCGACCCGCAACGGTGTGACGGCCGAGGGCACCGCGGTGACCGTCACGGTCAACAAGTTGCCGGCCGGCGACGAAGAAGCCGACGCGCTGGACAGCGTGCTGGATGCCGCCCTGTGCGCTTCGTGATCGCCCGTCACCAAGACCTATGCGGCCGAACAACTTACGAGGAGAAACAGTGAAACGCGCGAAAGGGCTGACGGTCGCCCTGTCCGGCCTGATGGCCTGTGCCGCCCTGATCGGCTGTGCCGGTCCCGAGGCGGAGGCGGGCCCACACACCCCGGTCCCGGACCGGTTCACCGGTCAGCAACTGGAGTGGAAAGACTGCGGGGTTCCGAAACTGGACGAGGCCGGGGCACAGTGCGCCGACGTCACCGTGCCGGTGAACTACGCCGACCCACAGGGCCCGACGCTGACGGTGGCGATCTCCCGGATCGCCGGTACCGACCCCCAGCACGGCGTCATGCTGTCCAATTCGGGCGGTCCCGGTGGTGAAGGCCTGGACTTCATGGTCGATGTCGGCAAGGCGATGACGCCCGAGGTGCGGGCGCGCTACGACCTGATCGGGATGGATCCGCGTGGTGTCGGGCGCTCGTCGGCTGTCGACTGCAAGTGGCCGGTCGGCTTCGGGTTGCATTCGGCAGGGCTCGACGCGGTCGGCTTCGCGGAATCCGTTGCGATGCAGGGTGATCTGGCCGCCCGTTGTGCCGCGACCGAAGGGACGCGGCTGCCTCACATCACCACCCGCAACACCGCACGGGACATGGACGTCATCCGCGGCCTTCTCGGCGCGGAGAAGATCAGTTACTTCGGCACCTCGTACGGCACCTACCTCGGTGCGGTGTACATGCAGATGTTCCCCGACCGCAGCGACCGGATGGTGCTCGACAGCGCGGCCGACCCGGACGAGTACGGGCCGGTCGGCATGATGCGGGCCATGGGTCCGCTCAACGAGGCCGCGTTCGACCTGTGGGCTGATTGGGTCGCGGCGCGCGACGCGGAATACCACTTCGGTACCAGCCGCGCCCAGGTTCGCGAGGCCGTTCGAGCGCTGATCGGGCAGGCCGCCGTCACGCCGATCCGATTGGGCGAGTATGAGATCGACGAACACTGGCTGCCGGTGGTGTTGTTCGTCGGGTTGGACAGCCCCGACCAGTACGAGATGGTGGCACGCCAGATCCGGACCATCGCCGACGCCGCGGCGGGCAAACCCGCCCAGCCCGACGAGACACTGGATTCCACCCTCGGATTCGCCTTGAAGGCACGGCCGAAAGACAATTCGTCGCAGATGGCGATCATGTGCGGTGATGTGGCCACGCCGCGCGATCCCGAGTTCTACCGGCGCAATATCGAGGCCGCCCGCGCCACCCAGCCCTTGTTCGCCGGGTTCACGAACAACATCACTCCGTGCGCGTTCTGGGCGCCGCCCGTCGAACCGGCCACGGTGGTGCGCAACTCGGTGCCTGCCCTGATCGTGCAGTCCACCGGTGACACCAGAACCACCTACGATGGGGCGGTCGCCCTGCACGAAGATCTGAGCGCTTCCCGCATGGTCACCCTCCAGGACGTCCCGATCCACTGGATCTTCGGGCGCTACCCGAACTCCTGCGTGTACTCGGCCGTGAACACCTACTTCCGCGACGGCACACTGCCCGCCGACGACATGACCTGTCGAGCCGACTGACCGGACTCGGGTGTGGCCCTGAACCCTGCACGGGTTCAGGGCTTCACGCGTTCAAGTAGGCGAGCACAGCGAGAACCCGACGGTGGCCGACGTCCTCGGCAGACAGCCCCAGCTTCGCGAAAATGCTCCGAATGTGTTTGTGCACAGCGCCTTCGCTGACCACCAACCGCTCGGCGATGGTCGCGTTGTTGTGGCCCTCCGCCATCAGCGCGAGCACCTCTCGCTCACGGGCGGTCAGCGCGGCCATCGGGTCGTCGGCCTTGCGGCGCACCAGCAGTTGCGAGATCACCTCGGGGTCCATCGCGGTGCCACCGGCCGCGACCCGGCGCAGCGAATCGAGGAAGCGATCGACCTTGCCGACCCGCTCCTTGAGCAGATAGCCGACACCGCCCATCCCGTCGCCGAGCAGTTCCGCGGCGTAGCTGTCCTCCACCCAGGACGACAGCACCAGCACGGGCAGCCCCGGGTGCAGTTTGCGCGCGCTGACGGCCGCGCGTAAGCCGTCGTCGGTGAAGGTGGGCGGCAGGCGCACATCGACGACCACCGCGTCCGGGCGATCAGCGGCCACCGCCGTGAGGAAGTCGTCGGCGTTGTCCACGGCGGCGACCACCTCGATTCCCGCGGTGCTCAGCAGCAGCACCAGCCCCTCGCGCAGCAGGGCATTGTCCTCGGCGATCATGACCCGCACGGCAACTCCACCCGCACTACAGTAGGGCCACCGGGTGGACTGGTCAGCGTCATCCGGCCGTCGAGCGCCTCGGCCCTGCGCCGGATTCCGGCCAGCCCGCCGCCGTAGGTTTCCAACGCGCCGCCCACGCCGTCGTCGCGGATCTCGATCGTCAACAGCCCGGGCGCACCGCCCAGCACCAGCGAGATGCCCGTGGCACCGGAATGCTTGGTGGCGTTGGTGAGTGCCTCGGTGATGACGAAGTACGCCGCCGCCTCCACCGCGGCGGGTCGCCTGCCCACCTCGTGGAGGTCGAGCGTGCAGGGGATCGGGTTGCGAGCGGCCACCGCCGCGACGGCACTGGCCAGCCCACGGTCGGTGAGCACCGGCGGATACACGTTGCGCACCACATCACGCAGCTCGGCCAGCGCGGCCGTGGCGGTGTCCTGTGCCTTGCGCACGAGCTCGCGCGCGGTGTCCGGGTCCTGGTCGCGCAGCTGGTCGGCCAGTCCGAGCTGCATGATCACCGCCGCGAGCCGGGCCTGCGCGCCGTCGTGCAGGTCGCGTTCGATGCGGCGCAGTTCGGCGCCGTGCGCGTCGAGTGCGGCGGCGCGGGTGGCGGTGAGGGCCGCGACCCGGTCGGCCAACAGGGCACCCTCGGGCGGTTTCAGCAGGGCGCGGGTGGCCATCGCCTGCCAGCGCGCGGCGACGGGGAGCTGCAGGGTCACCAAGGCCACCGGGACTGCGAGGACGAAGCTCAGTATCGCCATCGGCCACGAGTCGACCGTGAATCCGAGACTGGCGAACTCCTCCCCCGGCGGCATCAGCTGCCAGAATGCGGGGATCGTCAGCTGAATGAGGGTGCTGAGCGGGAGGGCGAGGGCGAACACGGCAAGGTAGAGGCCGGTCAGCGCGTGGGCGACCAGCCAGCCGAAGTCCCGGCGGTTCGCCGGATCGGTGAACACCGTCGCGACTCGCTGCCGCAGCCCACCGGTGAACGGCTGATAGGCCCGCACCGCAGGCTCACCGAGATACCGGGCCGCCCGGCGCCGGTCGAACGACACCAACGGGCGGACCAGCCGAACAGCCTCGGGCAGGGCCGGTATCCCGACCCCGATCAGGCAGAAGGCGCCGACGAGTAGCAGGCCGACCACCGCGAACAGCGCGAGCAGAGCGGTGACACCACCGACCGCCAGATACCAGACAGCGCCCGGCAACCGACGTGCTTTGTCTCGCGCCGAACCCAGGGCCTTCATCACCTCGCCATGCTGTCAGAACGGGACGCGACTGTGCCCGGCCGGTGCACCAGTCCGAACCCTTGACCCCAAGTCGAGTTGAGGTCTTAGCGTGACGTTCGTCGATCACCACGCGAGAGGACATGCTCATGATTCTGGTTACCGGGGCCACCGGAAATATCGGAGGCCCATTGCTGAAAGAGTTGCGGGCGTTCAGCTCCGAGCCGATCCGGGCACTCACCCGTGATCTTTCCGGCGCTACCTTCCCGGCGGGGATCGAGGCGGTGGAGGGCGACCTGGCCGACCCCTCCTCGGTGGCGACGGCGCTGACGGGGGTGCGGTCGATGTTCCTCGTGCCGGGTATCGGGCCGGACGCCGAGATCATCGACCGCGCCCGCCGAGCCGGCGTCGAGCATGTGGTTCTGGTGTCGTCGATCACCGTGGAGACCCACCCTCACCTCGGTCCCGCAGTCGACAAGGCGTCGGTGGAGAAGATTCTCGAGGCCAGTGGGATGGATTGGACGATTCTGCGGCCGACGCAGTTCGCGTCCAATGCGCTCATGTGGGCGCCGACCATCCAGGCGGGGCAGCCCGTCCAGCTGCCCTACGCCGACGTCGGGCTCCCCACGATTCATCCCGCCGATATCGCCTCGGTGGTCCGGGTCGCGCTGACCGAACCCGGGCACCGAGGGCAACGGTATGCGCTCACCGGCCCCGCACCGGTGAGCGCGCGTCAGCAGGTGACGACCATCGCCGGGCTGCTGCACCGCGACGTCGAGGTCACCGAGATCACCCGCGAGGAAGCCCGGGCAGGGATGGTCGCGGTCTTCGGGGAGGACGCCGCCGATGCCGTTCTGGATGTGACGGGTGGCGATGTCAACCACGCGCTGCTGCGGGTGCGTGACACCGTCGCTCGGGTCACGGGGTCGACGGCCAGGACCTTCGAGCAGTGGGCCGAGGAGAACATCGACTCCTTCCGGTGAGGGTCACCGGTTGGGGAACGAACCGACGAGTCCGCCGTCGATGACGAGGTCCTGCCCGGTGATGTAGGAGGCGTCGTCGGAAGCCAGGAAAGCCACCGCCGCAGCGACTTCCGCGCCGTGACCGACGGCGCCCAGCGGTACCTGTGCGGCGTTGCGTGCGTCGGCCTCGGGGTCGGTGGTGGCGTCGCGGTACATCTGTGTGTCGATGAAACCGGGACTCACCGAGTTGACGCGGATACCGCGCGGCGCGAGATCCGAGCCGAGGGTGCGGGCCAGGTTGTGGACCGCGGCCTTGGTCGCGGAGTACACCGAGGCGACCGGTAGGCCGCGGTACAGCGTCCACGAGGCGTTGAGGACGATCGCGGAACCCTCCCTCAGGAGCGGGAGGGCCTTCTGCACGGTGAAGAACACGCCCTTGAAGTTGATGTCGACGGACTGGTCGACATCGGCCTCGGTGAGTTCCGAGGTGGGTTTGAAGATTCCTGTACCGGCGTTGGCGAAGACGGCGTCGAGGTGGCCGCGCCAACGCTGGATGGAGCGCATCAGGGCATCGAGGTCGTCGAGGTTCGCCACGTCGGCGCGAACAGTCAGTACCCGCTGACCCGCATCGAGTTCGGCTGCGGCACTGCGCAATCGGGTGTCATCCCGTCCGGTGATGACGACATAGGCGCCTTCGTCGAGAAGGCGACGCGCGGTGGCCAGGCCCATGCCCGAGGTGCCGCCGGTGATGAGAACGGTGCGGTTGGCAAAACGATTCATACCGACGATCCTGTGTTCCACTGCGGTGTTTCAGCAGTGCCGGACGAACATGGGTCTGCCACCACCACCCACGGCCCGCCCGTGGCTCCCCGAACTACCGTGCGGCCGCCCCGAGCAAACGGTCCAACCGCAGTTGTGTCGGGGTGTCGGCGGCCGGGGTGTGCAGCAGCAGGCGATGGCTGGGCAGGTCGGGCAACAGCAAAGTGGTGTAGTCGAAGACGACTTCACCGGCCTCCGGGTGCAGGAGGACCTTCCTGCCCGTCGTCGTGTCACGAACATCGTGTTCGGCCCAGATTTCCGCGAATTCGGCACTCACGGAACACATGTCGGCGGCGATCCGGCCGAACTCCGCGTCGTCCGGGTAGCGCGCGGCATCGGCCCGGAACTGGGCCACGATCGCACGGGCCCCGTCGTGCCAGTGGCACAGCGAGGACCGGTAGCGGGCGCTGGTGAAGAACGTCACCAGGCAGTTGTGCTCTTCCTCGCCGTACCCGAACACCACCTCGGCCGCACGGTTGACCACCACCAGATTCCAATGCCGATCCAACAGGTACGCCGGGCGCGGTAGCCAGGAATCGATGACCTGGCGCATACCCTCCGGAATCGGGCGGGCCGACGGCGCCTGTCGGGGTGGATTGAGCCCGGCCAGCAGATAGAGATGTTCCCGCTCGGCCGAGTCCAACCGAAGCACCCTGGCAATCGCATCCAACACCTCACCGGACACGTTGATATCCCGCCCCTGCTCGAGCCAGGTGTACCAAGACACCCCGACCCCGGCGAGCACCGCGACCTCTTCGCGACGCAAGCCAGGAGTGCGTCGGCTCCGAGTGTCGCCCACGGCCAGGCCGGTATCCTCGGGGCTCACTCGGGCCCGCCGAGATCGCAGGAACTCCTTCATCTCGGCGCTCCGTCTGGCCCGGGATTCCGCGGACAGCTTGGTCGAACTCATGGCGATGATGGTATGCATCGCGCGATCGCGGATTCGGCGCGGCGATGCCCCCTACGATGAACCGCATGGCAGTCAGCATGAGCAATGTCGGCATCGTCGTCGAGGATCTCGGGGTGGCGATCGAGTTCTTCCAGGAGCTCGGTTTGGAGCTCGAGGGGCGGGCCGTGGTGGCGGGTGAGTGGGCCGGGCGGGTGACCGGGCTCGGGGACCAGCGGGTCGAGATCGCCATGATGCGCACGCCGGATGGGCACAGTCGGCTCGAACTCTCGCGTTTTCTCGAGCCCGAGGTGGTCGCCGATCACCGCACCGCCCCGGTGAACGCGCTGGGCTACCTGCGGGTGATGTTCCAGGTGGACGACCTCGACGACACCCTCGAACGCTTGCGCAAGCACGGTGCGCGGGTTGTCGACGAGGTGGTGCGGTACGAGGATGTCTATCGGCTCTGCTACGTGCGCGGTCCCGAAGGGTTGCTGATCGGGCTGGCCGAAGAATTGGGGTAGGCGTGCGATGCCGCGATCTGCTCGCGAAGAATATCGCCGTGGCCCGCATGCCTGGCGAACTCCTCGATCATGGCGAGCAGTGTCCAGCGCATGCTGACCCTCCCCTCGCCGGGGATGTCGAGGGTGTCGTCGAGGTCGAAGCGGGCGGCGATGTCGCGGGAGCGGCGACTCGCGCGTTCGAACTCGGCGATGACGTCGTCCAGCGATTCGTCGTCGGACACGGCGAACGTACCTTCGTCGCGGCGCGAGTACCCGTCGCATTCGGACTCCGCGAGCCCGGCCCAGAACCGCTGAAACCAGATCCGTTCCGCACCCGCGGCGTGCTTGAGGAGCGAGATCGGTGTGGTGAGCGATGGGACGAGACGTCTGCGCGCGTCGGTTTCCGACAACCCGCGCGCGGTATCGATGAGCGCTTCGCGGTTGCGGTCGAGCATGTTCTCGAGAAGCAGCCGCTCCCCACCATCGGTAATCCGTTCGGTCTTCATCTCTTTCACTCCATTTCCGTTGTGCCAGAATGCGCGGATGGCCATCAAGTTCGATGCTGTCGACGCCGCGTTGCTCGCCGAGCTGGCGCGGGATCCCCGGGCGCCGATTCTCGAGCTGGCGCAGCGGCTCGGGATCGCGCGCAACACGGTGCAGGCGCGGATGAAGCGGCTCGAGTCCTCGGGGGCGGTGCGGGGGTATCCGCCGGATATCGATGTGGCGGCGATCGGGTTCGCGGTGCACGCGTTTCTCGGAATCGAGCTCGATCAGAACAAGATGGACCCGATCATCGAGCGGTTGCGCGACTTCCCGCATGTGCTCGAGGTCCACGCGACGACCGGTCGCGCCGATCTGCTGGTCCGGGTGGCCGCGCGCTCACAGCAGGATCTGCTGGAGATCATTCAGCGGGTACACGCCATCGATGGGGTCAACCATACCGAGACGATGCTCGCGCTGGCTACACCGATCGGGTACCGGAGCCTGCCGCTGGTCGAGGATCTGACGGCACGTCGATCCGACGACGATGTGAGCTAGGTCTCTCGACTCGAGCAGATTGACGCATCCGCTTCAGTGTCCTAGATCACTTTTGAGCAGTCTGATCAACTTTTTGTGTGACTGTTGACACAGTTCACCCCTTCACGGCACATTTCGCAGCACGGGTAGCAGTTTTCCTTCGTGCAGTGAGGTGTTCATGACCAGCGTCGTCTGTTCCACCGCCCGACCGCTGGCCGAACCGGCCGCGTCCTACGATCTGGCCGACCGGTATCGGTCCGGTGCGGGTCCGGTCCTGCTCACCGGCGTCCAGGCCATCGCCCGGCTGCTCGTGGAACAGCATGTGCGTGACATCCGCGCCGGGCGCCGGGTCGCGACCTTCGTCTCGGGGTACCAGGGCAGCCCGCTGGGTGGCGTCGACAAGATGCTGCTCGGCATGCCGGAGGTGCTCACCGAACACGACATCACCTTCGTGCCGGGACTCAACGAGGAACTGGCCGCCACCTCGGTGTGGGGCAGCCAGGCCGACCTGCCCGCCGGGCGCCCGACCCACGACGGCGTGGTGGGGGTCTGGTACGGCAAGGGCCCCGGTGTGGACCGGGCGACCGACGCCATCCGCCACGCCAACATGTACGGGGTGAACCCGCGTGGCGGGGTGTTGCTGCTGGTCGGTGACGATCCGTCGTCGAAGTCGTCGACCGTGCCCGCCGTGAGTGAACGTTCGCTGGCCGCGATGGGTGTGCCGGTGTTGTTCCCGCGCAATGCCGAGGAGATCATCACCCTCGGTATGCAGGGCATCGCGCTGTCGCGGGCCTCGGGGTGCGTGGTGGCGTTGAAGATCGTCGCCGATGTCGCCGACGGCGCGTGGACGGTCGACGCCGACGTGGCCGACCTCGCCGTGACGGTGCCCGAGGTGCAGTGGGAGGGAAGGCCTTTCACATATCGGCAGCGCCCGATGGCCGCTCCGACCGACAGCCTGCTCGCCGAGGCGGACCTGTACGGCCCGCGCTGGGCGATGGTGCACGCCTACGGCGCGGCCAATGCCATCGACAGCATCGAGGTGGACCCGCCGGAGGCGAAGGTCGGCATCGCCGCCACCGGAACGACATTCGACGCCGTGCGCCAAGCACTGCTCGAGCTCGGCGTCGACGAGGCCGCGATGCACCGGGCCGGAATCCGGTTGCTGCGTATCGGCATGCCCTACCCGATCGGCCCGGCCAAGGTGGCCGAGTTCGCCCGCGGACTCGAGGAACTGATCGTGGTCGAGGACAAGACCGCCTTCATCGAGACCCAGATCCGCGAGATCCTCTACGGCACCGAGCACACCCCACGCATCCTCGGCAAGCACGACCAGCGCGGTGCCCGGCTGATGCCGGTCGACGGCGAACTCGACGCCGGGCGGCTGCTCGCCCCGCTGCGCCGGGTGCTGCGCGAGCGCGTCGAGCTGAAAAGGGCTGCGCCGCCAGCACTTCCGCTGGAGGTGCTCAGCACCAAGCGCACGCCGTACTTCTGCAGCGGCTGCCCGCACAACCGGTCCACCGCCCTGCCCGAGGGCTCGATCGGTGGCGGCGGCATCGGCTGTCACACGCTGGTCACCATGTCGGGCCGCGCCGACAGCGCCGTCACCGGGCTGACGCAGATGGGCGGCGAGGGCAGTCAGTGGATCGGGCAGGCACCGTTCACCGATGTGCCGCACCTGTTCCAGAACATCGGCGACGGAACGTTCTTCCACTCCGGGCAGCTGGCCGTGCAGGCGTGCGTGGCGGCGGGGGTGAACATCACCTACAAGCTGCTCTACAACGAGGTCGTCGCGATGACCGGGGCGCAGGAGGTGGGCGGCATGCTCACCGTCGCGCAGCTCACCCACAAACTCACCGTGGAGGGCGTGAAGCAGATCATCGTCTGTGCCGACGAGCCGAAGCGGCACAGCAAGCGGGCGCTGGCCGAGGGGACGCTGCTGTGGCATCGCGACCGGCTCGACGAGGCCCAGCGGATGCTGCGCGAGATCGAGGGCGTCACCGTGCTGATCTACGACCAGCACTGCGCCGCCGACGCCCGCAGGCAGCGCAAACGCGGCACACTGCCGGTCCGCAACACCCGCGTGGTGATCAACGAGGCCGTCTGCGAGGGCTGCGGCGATTGCGGCACCAAGTCGAACTGCCTGTCCGTGCAGCCCGTCGATACGGAATTCGGGCGCAAGACCCGCATCGATCAGAGCTCCTGCAACACCGACTACAGCTGCCTGGACGGCGACTGCCCGTCGTTCGTGACGGTGGAGGTGTCACCCGACAAGCGTGCCGGCCGCAAAACCCTGGAGCCGCCCGCCGTTCCGGATCCGGCACCGGGCGTGCCGCAGCGCACCCAGAACGTGCTGATCGCGGGTATCGGTGGCACCGGCATCGTCACGGTGAACCAGGTGCTGGCTACGGCCGCCCTGCGCGCCGGGTACGAGGTGGAGACGCTCGATCAGATCGGGCTGAGCCAGAAGGCCGGGCCGGTGGTGTCGCACCTGCGGTTCTCGGGCTCGGAGCTGGAACCGGCCAACCGGCTCACCCCGGGCAGCGCGGACTGCCTGCTCGCGGTCGACCTGCTGACCGCCACCGATCCCCGATACCTGCGCTACGGCAACGCGGCGAGCACGGTGGCCGTGGCGTCGACGAGCAAGACACCGACCGGCGACATGGTGTACGACAAGTCGACGTCCTACCCCGAGACCGATGCTTTGCTGAATCGCCTTGCCGCCGTAACGCGTTCGATCGACCACTTCGACGCACTCGCGGCCGCGGAGACCCTGTTCGGCAACACCGCGGCCGCCAATTTCCTCGTCGTCGGCGCGGCGGTGCAAGCGGGCGGGTTGCGGTTGCCCGTGGCGGCGATCGAGGAGGCCATCGGGATCAACGGGGTCGCCGTGTCGGCCACCCTGGCCGCGTTCCGCTGGGGTCGTGTCGCCGTCGCGGATCCGGCGGCCTTCGCCGCGGCTGTCGACGAGGGGCAGCCGCGGCGGATTCCGCCGACCGCACCGGCTGAGCTGTTGGCGCACACCGGCTTCGAAGGCGAGGTACGACGGATCGTGGAACGGCGAGCCGGTGAGCTGGTCGGCTACCAGAACATGACGGTCGCGCGGCGCTACATCGACACCGTCGAAACAATCTGGGCCGCAGAACGTTCCGTCACCGAACGAACCGAGTTCAGCGAGGCCGTCGCACGCGGGCTCTACAAGTTCACCGCCTACAAGGACGAGTACGAAGTGGCGCGGCTGCTGGTCGACCCGGCGTTCCTCGCCGAGGTACAGGCCCAGGTGCCGGGTGGCGAGAAGCTCACCTACAAGCTGCACCCGCCCGTCCTGCGCGCGATGGGCCGGAAGAAGAAGATCGGGCTCGCGCCGAAATCTCATGTGGCGCTGAAGGTCCTCGCCAAGGGCAAGTTCCTGCGTGGCACGAAGCTCGACCCCTTCGGCTACGCCCACGTGCGCAAGGTCGAACGCGAACTCCTGGCCCACTACACCGGCATGGTGACGCGGCTCGCCGCCGAACTGACCCCCGAGAACTACGAGACAGCAACTGCGGCAGCCGCTCTCGCCGACGTCGTGCGCGGCTACGAGGACATCAAACTCGCCAATGTCGAGCTGTACCGCGCGGGGCTGCGCGATCTCGGCATCGACTTCTGAGTGATCACGGCGCCGAATCCATCGGCGCCCAACAGCACAACATCAGGCCGCAGACCCGCGGCACGAACGAACCACCCGGACACGACCCGTGGTGGAGGCAACCGGAAAGGATCGACAGTGACCGTCGCACACCCCGAAGCAGGAGTTTTCGGACGATCGCACGAGTTCAGTGCCCGCGCCCACGAGCAGGTGGTGTTCTGCGAGGACGACAGGTCCGGGCTGAAGGCGATCATCGCCATCCACTCCACGGCGCTCGGCCCCGCTCTCGGCGGCACCCGCTTCTACCCCTACGCCGACGAATCCGCGGCCTTGCAGGACGTGCTGCGACTGTCGTGGGGCATGACCTACAAGGCCGCTGCCGCAGGTGTCGACCTCGGCGGCGGCAAGGCCGTCATCATCGGTGACCCGGCGACGATGAAGAGCGAGGAACTGCTCGCCGCCTACGCGCGCTTCGTCGACACCCTCGGCGGCCGTTACATCACCGCGGGCGACGTGGGCACCACCACCGACGACCTCGACATCATCGGCAGGCACACCCGCTATGTCACCGGCCGTAGCGTCGCCGCGGGCGGCAGCGGTGACAGCGCCCGGCTCACCGCGCTCGGCGTGTTCCAGGCCATGCGCGCGGGCGCCGAATCCGTTTGGGGCGCACCGACACTGGCAGGACGCACCGTCGGCGTGGAAGGCGTCGGCAAGGTCGGCCGCGAGCTCACCGCCCTGCTGCTCGCCGACGGCGCCGAGGTGTGCGTGACAGATGTGAACGAAGCGGCACTGCGCCGCATCGCCTCCGAGCACCCCGAGGTCCGGCTGCTGTCCACGGTCTCGACCGCACCGGTCGACGTGTACGCCCCCTGCGCGCTCGGCGCCACCCTCACCGCGTCGACCGCCGCGACGATCGAGGCCAAACTCGTCTGCGGCGCGGCCAACAACCAGCTCGCCACCCCCGATGTGGAGCAGGCACTCACCGAACGCGGCATCACCTGGGTCCCCGACTTCGTCGCCAACAGTGGCGGACTCGTCCAGGTGGCAGGCGAATTGCGCGCCGCCCCACCCGCCGAGGTGGAAGCCGAGGTCACCGACATCTTCCCGCGCTGCCGCGAGATCATCGCCGCGGCGAAAGCCGACGGCATCGGCACGGGCGCCGCCGCCAATCGATTCGCCGAACGCCGTCTCGACGCCATCCCCCGCTCGCTCTGAGCGCGCCCGAGTTTCAAGGAGGAGACACAGTGGCGATCACGAGCGGGTTGTTCCGCACGAAATCTGTCGAGCAATCGATCCGGGACACCGACGATCCCGATGCCAAGCTGCGCAAGGACCTGACGGCGAAGGACCTCACGATCTTCGGTGTCGCGGTGGTGATCGGTGCGGGCATCTTCACCCTCACCGCACGCACCGCGGGCACGGTGGCCGGGCCCGCGGTCTCGCTCGCGTTCGTCTTCGCGGCCATCGCGTGCGGGCTCACCGCCCTCTGCTACGCCGAGTTCGCCTCGACCGTTCCGGTGGCGGGCAGCGCGTACACCTTCGCCTACGCCACCTTCGGTGAGGTGATCGCCTGGATCATCGGCTGGGATCTGATCCTGGAATTCGCGCTCGCGGTGTCCGTGGTCGCCAAGGGCTGGTCGCAATATCTCGGTGACGTGCTCGGGTCGTCGGCGCCGGTGGTGCACATCGGGTCGGTGAGTTTCGACTGGGGTGCGGTGGTGATCATCGCGGTGGTCGGCGTGCTGCTGGCCACCGGGACGAAGCTGTCGTCGCGGGTCTCGGCCATCGCCGTCGCCATCAAGCTCGGCGTGATCGCGCTGGTGCTCGTGGTCGGCGCGACCTACTTCGAGCCGTCGAACCTGTCGCCCTACGTTCCGCCCGCCGAGCCGTCGGAGAAGGCCGAGGGGCTGCGGCAGTCGCTGTTCGCCTTCGTCACCGGGTCCGGTGGCACCAGCTACGGCTGGTACGGCCTGCTCGCCGCCGCCAGCTTGGTGTTCTTCGCCTTCATCGGCTTCGATGTCGTCGCCACCACCGCCGAGGAGACCCGTAACCCGCAGCGCGACATCCCGCGCGGCATCCTCGGTTCGCTGGCCATCGTGACCGTGCTCTACATCGCGGTGTCGCTGGTCCTCACCGGCATGGTCTCCTACACCCAGCTCGCCGACGGAAATGCCACCCTCGCAACAGCCTTCGCCATCCACGGCGCCACCTGGGTGAAGAACATCATCGCCATCGGCGCCCTGGCCGGGCTCTCGACGGTGGTCATGGTGATGTTCCTCGGGCAGACCCGGGTGCTGTTCGCCATGGCCCGCGACGGACTGCTCCCCCGCAGCTTGGCCCAGACCGGTCGCAAGGGCACGCCGGTGCGGCTCACCGTGATCGTCGGTGTGATCTGCGCGCTGCTCGCCGGGTTCGTCGACTTCGGCACGCTCGAGGAGATGGTCAATATCGGCACGCTGGTCGCCTTCGTGCTGGTGGCGGTGGGCGTGCTGGTGCTGCGCCGCACCCGCCCCGACCTGCCGCGCGGGTTCCGGGTGCCGTTCGTCCCGGTTGTTCCGGTCCTCGGCGCGCTGGCCTGCCTGTGGCTGATGGTCAACCTCTCCATCGAGACCTGGCTGCGCTTCGTCATCTGGATGGCACTCGGTGTCGTCGTCTACTTCGCCTACGGCCGCAGGCATTCCGTGCTCGGTCGCCGACGACCGGATCCGGACGAGCCGGAATTGACACCAGTGGGATAGGCCACGTTCCACCTCCCCTGGCACTGAGTGCCAGGGGAGGTGAAATAATCGCCGGGACAGCCAGGGAAACGCGATGTTGGGAGTTCTGCAGTGGAGTTGATCGGTGTAATCGGTGGCGGCACGATGGGTGCGGGTATCGCCGAGGTGTGTGCCAAGGCGGGCAGCTCGGTGCTCGTCCTCGAGACCAAGCAGGAGTTCGCCGATGCCGCGCAGCAGCGCATCGCCACGTCCATCAGCAAGGGTGTGGCGCGCGGCAAGATCTCCCAGGAAGACGCCGACGCGGCCATCGCCCGCGTGCGGGTGACCCTGGACATGGACGAGTTCGCCGACCGTGACCTGGTGATCGAGGCCGCCCCGGAGATCGAGTCGCTGAAGTACGAGATCTTCGGCAAGCTGGACAAGATCGTCAAGCCCGAGGGCATCCTGGCCACCAACACCTCCTCGATCCCGGTGATCAAGGTGGCCGGTGCCACCCAGCGCCCCGAGCGCGTGGTCGGCGTGCACTTCTTCAACCCGGTGCCGGTGATGCCGCTGGTCGAGATCATCTCCACCCTGGTCACCGCGCCCGAGGCGGCCGAGGCCGTCACCGACTACGCCAAGAACACCCTCGGCAAGCTGACCGTGCAGGCCGGTGACCGTTCCGGTTTCATCGTCAACGCGCTGCTCATCCCGTACCTGTGCTCCGCGATCCGGATGCTCGAGTCGGGTTACGCGACCGCCGAGGACATCGACACCGCGATGAAGGGCGGCTGCGGTTACCCGATGGGCCCGCTGACGCTGCTCGACACCGTCGGCCTCGACATCGCGCTCGCCGCCGCCGAGTCGCTGTACGCCGAGTTCGCCGAGCCGCACTACGCCCCGCCTGCACTGCTGCGCCGCATGGTCGACGCGGGCCGCCTCGGCCGCAAGACCGGTCGCGGTTTCTACGACTACGCCAAGTGAGAACCTGGTCCCGCGCCCGTCCGGGCGCGGGACCGGCTCAGGCCACGCCCGCCGGGGCCGGGAAGAACCCGGTCTCTATGTAGTGGTCGAAATAGCGGGCGATGACGGCCGCGTCGACCGCCGGAATATCGATGGGCAGCGTTTCGGCCGACTCGACGCTGCTCGACTCGACCGCACCGAGCACCGAGCTCGCCCCCGCCGCCGCGACCGCCGCCACATAATTGCCGCTCAGTGCCGACGCACGCGCCAGCATCGGGTCGACCCCCGGCTGTTCGGCGGCCGTGGTGAGGATCTGCCCGAACTCCATCGGATCGATGAAGTCGAAACGGTAACCGCGCCGCACGATCTCGTCGTAGACGATGCCGAGCGGCACCTCCGGACCCGCCGCACGGAACACCTGTCCCAGCGCCGAATCGTCACGTGACCGCCGCACGATACCCGCCGCGACGTAGTCGACCGGCGCCATCCCGATCGCGACCGAGCGCACGTCGACGGCCGTGCCGAGCACGAGCATCGAACGCAGCATCGTCCACCAGGCGTCCTCGGCCGGTGCGACGCCGGTGCGGGAATCACCGGTGATGAGGCCGGGCCGGTACACCGCGATCGGCACACCACGCTCGGCCGCCGTGTGCATCAGTTGTTCGGCGACCCACTTGGTGAGCGCATAGCCCGGAAGCCCGGCCGGTACGCCGTCGGCCTGCGGAATGCCCGCGAGCACCGACGTCGTCGACACGTAGTGCACCGCTTTGACGCGAGTGGTGGTGGCCAGGCGCAGCACCTCGGTGGTTCCACCGACATTGGCCTCGCGCATCCGCCCGTACGGCTCGAGATGATTCACCAGGGCGCCGTTGTGGTAGATCACGTCGATCCGGTCGGCCAGTTCGGCGAAGCGGCGCGGGTCGATGCCGAGCTGCGGCCGGGCGAGATCGCCTGGGACACCGGCCAATCGGGCCCGGTCCACTTCGATGCCGTAACCGGCCGCCGTGGCGACCACCCGGTCGAGTGCGGTGTGGGCGTCGGCGGCGCGCACCAGGCAGTGAACGGTCGCGGTGGTGTGCTCGAGCAGTTCGCGCAGCAGGAAGCTGCCGAGGAATCCGGTGGCGCCGGTGAGCAGGATGTTCGCCGGTTCGCCCGAGCGCGGTGGGGTGCACCCGTCGAGCGTGATCGACGGATCGAGCACCCGGTCGAGCGCCGGATCGGGGCCGGTCGAGGAGGCCGCCTTCTCGTCGCGCAGGGCCAGCGCCAGGTCGCTGACCAGCGGATAGCTGAACAGCAGTCGCAAGGCGACCTCGATGCCGAGCCGTTCGGCCAAGCTCGCGCGCACCCGGACCGCCGACAGCGAGGTACCGCCGAGGACGAAGAAGTCGTCGTCGCGGCCCACCCGCTCGAGCTCGAGCACGCTCGCGAACACCTCGGCGACGACGCGTTCGTCGTCGGTGACCGGTGCCTGGTACTCGCGGATCTCGCGGGCGGGTGCGGGCAGCGCCTTGCGATCGAGCTTGCCGGTCGCGCCGAGCGGGAACTCGTCGAGCGCGAGCACCCGGTGCGGGATCATGTACGGCGGCAACAGAGTTCGCGCGCCGGCCAGCACCTCGGCGACATCGACACCGGACGGCGTGACGTAACCGACGAGTTGTTCGTGGTGCACCGTCACCGCCGCACCGGCCACCGACGGATGCGCGCGCAGTGCCGCCTCGATCTCGCCGGGTTCGATGCGCAGGCCGTGCAGCTTGAGCTGTACGTCGGTGCGGCCGAGGTAGGTCAGTTCGCCGGTGGGCAGGCGGCGCACCAGGTCACCGGTGCGGTACATGCGTTCGCCGACCGGACCGTAGGGGTCGGCGACGAACCGCTCCATCGTGCGACCGGGGCTTCCCAGGTACCCGCGGGCCAGCTGCGCACCGGCCAGGTACAGCTCGCCGGGTGTGCCGAGGGGCACCGGCCGCAGCCGGGCGTCGAGCACATAGGCGCGAGAGTTCCAGTGCGGCAACCCGATCGGGACGATGCCGTCACCCACCTCGGTGACGTCGGCGGCGGTGATCGACACGGTCGCCTCGGTCGGCCCGTACAGGTTGTGCATCCGGCCGGAGGTGGCGGCGGCGAAACGGGCGATGGTCGCGTTCGGCAGCGCCTCACCGCCCACCCAGACCGCACGCAGCGACCGCAGAGCGCCCGCGGGCGCGGCATCGAGGAGCATCTGCAGCACCGACGGCACGATGGTCGTGCCGGTGACACCGTGGCGCGCGATGATATCCGCCAGATAGGCGGGGTCGGTGAGTCCGTGCGCGGCGGCGACGATCATGTGCGCCCCGGCGCGCAGTGGAGTCGCGAAACCGATCATCGAAGCGTCGAAGGTGAACGGAATCGACTGCAGCACAACGTCGGCGGCGCCGACCGCGTACTCGCCGACCATGAACGCGGTCTGGTTCACGATCGCCGAATGCGGTACCCCGACACCCTTGGGTTTGCCGGTGGAGCCCGAGGTGAAGATCACGTAGGCGAGGTCGAGGGTCCGCAGCGGACGCAGCCGGTCGGCGTCGGTGAGCCACGTGTCCGAGAAGGCGTTCAGCGCACCGGAATTCGCGACCAGGTCGACCGAGATCACGGGCAGGTCGTCGACCTCGACGGTGTCGGCGACCGTGCTGAGCACGCAGGCCGGGCGCGCGGCGGTCAGGATGTCGGCGCGGCGTTCGGCGGGCGACTCCGGGTCGATCGGCACATACGCGCCGCCCGCCGCGAAGACCGCGTACATGGCGACGACCAGATCGAGCGACGGCCGGATCGCCACCCCGACGGTGCGGCCCGGCCCGACCCCCGTCGCCACGAGCAACCGGGCCAGCCGGTTGACCCGGCTCGCGAGCTCGCGGTAGGTCAGGGTCCGATCGGCGAAGGTCACCGCTGGCGCCTCCGGCGTGCGCGACGCCTGTGTGCGGAACTCGTCGAGCAGCGTCACGTCGGGAACCAGCCGCAGCTCACCGGCCGGTTCGGTCCGCTCGAACTCGGTGAGCAACGGCAGATCACCCACGGCGCGGTCCGGGTGGGCCACGGCGGCCGCGAGCAGCGTGCCGAGGCGGGCGCCGAGTGCCGCCATGGTCGACTCGTCGAACAGCGCGGTGGCGTAACGCCACGAACACCGCAGCCCGGCCGGTCCGTCCCCGTCTTCCTGGGGAACCACCGTCAACTGCAGGTCGACCGGGGCCACCTCGTCGCCCAGATCGACTGCCGCCACACTCAATTCGGGCAGTTCCAGGCGCGCGGCACCGAAGTTCTGGAACGACAACGCCACTTGGTACAGCGGATGATGCGCCTGGGTGCGGGGCGGATCCAGTTCGGCCACAAGACGTTCGAACGGCACGTCGGCGTGCCCGAAGGCCGCGAGATCGCTCTCGCGGACCCGGCCGAGCAGAGCGGCGAAGGGTTCCCCCGCCGCGATCCGGGTGCGCAGCACGACGGTGTTGACGAACATGCCGACCAGGTCGTCGAGTTCGGGCTCACCACGACCGGCGACCGGGGCGCCGAGGGTGACGTCGTCGGTGCCCGCCATCCGGGCCAGCAGTACGGCCAGTGCGGTGCGCACCACCATGAACAGCGAGGCATTGTGTTCGCGGGCAAGGATTTCCAGCGCCCGATGCAGGTCGGCGTCGAGGGCGAAGTGGTGCGCGGCGCCCCTGGTGCTCGCGATCGGTGGGCGCGGACGGTCGGTCGGCAGCTCGAGCAGAGCGGGCGCGCCCGCCAGCGCGGTGCGCCAGAAGTCGAGCTGGCGGGCCAGCAGCGAGGCGGGATCCTCTGCGGCACCGAGCAGTTCGTGCTGCCACAGGGTGAAGTCGGCGTACTGCACCGGCAGCGGTGACCAGGCAGGGGCGTGCCCCTCGGTGCGGGCGACGTAGGCCGTCATCAGGTCGCGGGTGAGCGGGCCGAGGGAGAAACCGTCGGTGGCGATGTGGTGCACCACCACGGCCAGGACATGCTCGGTCACCGAGAGCTGGAAGACGGTGGCGCGCACCGGAACCCGCGCGCACACGTCGAATCCGCCGAAGGTGAGCCTGGCGAGCTCGCCGCGCAGGTCGGACTCTTCTATCGCGGTCACCGCCACCTCGAGACCGGCTGCGGCCACCGGGAGGACCTGCTGATAGCCCTGGCCGTCGTGTTCGGGGTAGACCGTACGCAGCACTTCGTGGCGTTCGAGCACATCGTCGAGGGCGGCGGTGAGGGCGGCGGTGTCGAGCGGACCGGACAGGCGAAGCGCGACCGGAATGTTGTAGGTGCTCGCGTCGGGGTCGAGGCGGGCCATGAACCACATGCGCTGCTGAGCCAGCGACAGCGGAATCCGCGCACCACGCTCGCGGCGGGTCAACGGCACACAGGTGTCGGCGACGAGGTCGGCCAGCGCGGTCGCCAGCGCGGCCACACTCGCGTGCTCGAACACGGTGCGCGCCGGCACCCTGACGCCGGTGAGCGCGCCCAGGCGCCCGGCCAGGCGGGTGGCGAGCAGGGAATTGCCGCCGAGCACGAAGAAGTCGTCGTCGCGGCCCACCCGGTCGGTGCCGAGCAACTCGGCGAAGACCTCGGCGACGGTGCGTTCGGCCTCGGTTCGCGGCTCGGCGAATTCGCGTGTGGTCAGTTCGGGGTCGGGCAGGGCGCGGTGGTCGAGTTTGCCGACCGGAGTCAGTGGCAGTTCGTCGAGCACCACGACGGCCGACGGCACCGCGTGCTGCGGCAACCGCTGCTCGGCGAGCCGGGTCAGTGCCGCCGGATCGACGGTCGCGCCGGGCGCGGGCACCACATAGGCGACGAGGGCGTCGACCCCGCTTGGCAGCGTCCTGATCAGCGTTGCGGCGAAGTGCACCGAGTCGTCGGCCGAGAGCACGGCGTCGATCTCGCCCAGTTCGATGCGGAAACCGCGCAGCTTCACCTGCGCGTCGGTGCGGCCGAGGAACTTCAGGCCCATCCCACCGGGCACCGGCTCCCATTGCACCAGGTCACCGGTGCGGTAGAGCCTGCCGCCGCCCGCCGGGTCGGCGACGAAGCGGCTCGCGGTGAGCCCGGCGCGGTCGTGGTAGCAGCGGGCCAGCCCGACGCCTGCCAGGTACAGCTCGCCGGGGACGCGGTCGGGCACCGGGTGCAGCCGGGCGTCGAGGACCACCGCCGTCATGCCGGGGATCGTGTCACCGATCGTCACCACGTCGCCGGGGTCGAGCCGGTCGCTCATGGCGCAGACGATGGTGGTTTCGGTCGGGCCGTAGACGTTGAAGAAGGCGCGACCCGGCGCCCACCGCGCGATCAGCTCCGGCGGGTAGGCCTCACCGCCGACGGCGAGCGCACGCAGCTCGGGCAGCACGGTGGCATCGAGGCCGGCCAGCGCGGCCGGCGTGATGAAGGCGTGGGTCACCCGTTCGGTACGCAACAGTTCGGTGAGTTCGTCACCGCCGTACACATCCGGCGGCGCGATGATCATCGTCGCGCTCGCCCCCACCGCGAGCAGCAGTTCGAGCATGCTGGCATCGAAGCTGGGTGAGGCGAAATGCAAGGTGCGCGAATCGGTATCGATGCCGAATCGGCGGACCTGCTCGGCACACAGGCCCGCCAGACCGTTGTGGGTGACCGAGACGCCTTTGGGCACACCGGTGGAACCGGAGGTGTAGATGATGTAGGCCAGCTCGTCGGGACGCAGAGCGGCGGTGCGCTCCCCCGCGCACACGGGTTCGTCCGACGCGGCGGCGAGTTCGGCCTGGTAGGCGGCGGAATCGATGGCGAGCCAGCGGATTCCGGTGTCGAGGCGGGCGGCGTCGTCGGCCATGGCGAGGCCGAAGCCCGCGCCGGAGTCGCTGAGCATGTGGGCGACGCGTTCGGCCGGGTAGCGCGGGTCGACCGGCACGAAGGTGGCGCCGCACTTGGCCGCCGCCCACACCGCGACCACCGATTCGATCGAGCGGGTGAGCGCGAGGACGATGTGGTCACCGGGGCCGAGCCCGCGGGCGATGAGCACACGGGCCAGCCGGGAGGACCACTGGTCCAGCTCGGTGTAGGTGAGCGAGCGGCCGGCGAACCGCAACGCGGTGGCCTCGGGGGCGCGCTCGACAGCTGCCATGAGCAGCCGGGGCAGGGTGGCGGAAGTCGATACTCGTCCACGTCGAACGGGGCGGGGTCGACGGACGCCAGAAACTTGCTCGGTCACCGGAAACGCTTCCCTTCACCATGGATCGACCCATGCGTTCGCACTGCTCACACGCCGCCGGGCGACGACTACACCCGGCGTATCGGGAAAATCCTGCGTGACGGTACCGCAAATATCTCATTTAGTTCATGGCATAGCCAATTCACAGGTTTCACTTCACAGAGAAGTGGGTAAAGGGGACTCTTCGGTCAGCTTCGCAGGTCACGCGGTGATCAGGGCAGCATCGCACGCACACGCTGCGGTAGCGCCCTTTTCACATTTTGCGGGCGGCACCTGCTCCGCGGCAGGACAAATACCGGTGGCGGAGGCCGCGATCGCGACCTCCGCCACCGAAACAAGACCGGGAGGGTTACCAGGCAGTAGCTCCGGTGGACACCGGCTCCAACTGCGTCACCGAGGGATCCTGCACGCGCGTATTGCCCGATTCGATCCATTCCGTGTCGAGCACACCGTGGCGCGAGCGGTCGGCGCCGCGAATGGCGCGCTCACACCGGCGTGCCAGATCGCGACGGTCGGTGCCGGGGTGCTCGCGCGGTTCCAGCACGATCTCGACGGTCATGCCTTTGCTGCGCAGCACCCGCTTCGCCGAGTCGGCGAAGGTGTCGTCACCGACGAAACCCGGGACGGTGCACGGCATTCCGTCGCGGTCGAGGTAGCGCAACCGCACCGGCTGCACCGGGGTGGCGGTGTCCACGGCGGCCTGGAACATCGCCGGGCGCAGCGAACCGTAGGCCCGGCCGCACCAGGTGGTGCCCTCGGGGAACACCACGATCCGATTGCCCGCACTCAGCCGTTGCGCGACTTGCCCGACCACACCCGGTAACTCGCGCAACCGGGCGCGCTCGATCGGGATCACGCGGGTGAGCTGGGCCAGCTTGCCGAGCAGCGGCCACTCGACCATGTCGGCACGCGCCACGAAACTCACCGGTTGTACGGCGGCCAGCGCGACCACGTCGGCCCAGCCGATGTGCCCGGCCACCACCATCATCGGCGTGCCCGGATCGGCGAACCCCGCCGCCGAGGCGTCGGCTCCGCGGTTGTCGACGACGCGCAGTCGCATCCCCAAGCAGCGCAACGCCGCTCGGGCGTACCGGCGCTGCATGTCCTCGCGACGCGCCTTCGGGGTGGCGACTGTCAGGACCGGGAAACCGAGCACCAGTCCGGCCACCCCGGCCAGCCTGGTCAGCATTCTGGCGGTACCGACCTCGTCGATCGGTTCGATACAGCCGGAACCACAGGGGCTCGACGGCATCCACGAGTGCGAGTGGGGGGCGGGCGGCGCGTCGAACACCATGGCGGTTACTTCCCGTCGAAATTGGCGGCCGCGCTCTGCAGCCGCTCCAGGTACCGGGTGTTGATGGTTTCCATACCGAGCAGCGCGACGAAGTCGGCGACCGCGAAATCGGGGTCGTGCGCCGGTTCGCCGCAGATCTCGGCGCCCAGGCGCAGGTAGCCGCGTAACAGCGGCGGTAGCTTCGGGCGGCTCGGCGGGGTCAGCTGGTCGAGGGACAGTCCGTCGACGACGACCGGGTTGTACGGCTCCACATAGCGTTCCGGGTCGCAGGAGTGGCGGCCGAGCAGCATGTCGCGCACGCCGCGCACGTTCACCCCGGCGGGGTCCTGCGGGCTGTCCTGCATGGGCACCGACACACACCCCATCACCCAGTCGTAACCGGTGAGCTGGATGTAGTGCAGGATGCCCGCCCACATGAGGGTGAGCACCGAGCCGTTGCGGTGGTCGGGCACCACGCACGCCCGGCCCATCTCCACGATGCGGTGGCCCTCGGGATCGAGGCGGGTGAGATCGAATTCGGTGGCGGTGTAGTAGCCGCCCGCCGCGATCACCTTGTCCGGCGGCAACATCCGGTAGCAACCGACGAACTGTTCGGTGAACTCGTCACGGACGAGCAGGTGGTCGCAGTGCTCGTCGAACCGGTCGGCGTCGAGACCGGTACCGTTGTCGGGCATCTGGAAACCGGGTTCGGCGGCGAAGACCTGGAAGCGCAGGCGCTGCGCAGCTTCGCGATGCTCGGCGTCGGAGGCGACGACGAGCGAGTAGCGAGACTTCCCCACCCCGGAGTCCGGCGCCGGCGCGGTCAACACGGACGAAATTGTCATGCACTTGATGAAGCCAGCCCGACTTGGCATCGGGGCGACGCTCCAGTGTCGTGTCGATGCCCGTTCGGTGAACGAGACGGGGGTCACACCGAGCGTTCATTTCACGGCCGCGCAACGTTCGCCGACACCCAGTTCCGCCCGTACCGCGGCGACCATCGCGGTGATCGCGGCGGGTAGGGCCACCGCCGGATCGGGAGCGAAACGCGACGAGTGATTCATCGGGAAACGCGCAGGCAGAGTTCCTTCGTCGAGCATATACGCGGCATCGTCGGCACTGAACCGCTCGGCCGCGAAACCACCGACGTGCCAGAAGACCGATGGGCAGCCCGCCGCGGTGCCGAGGAGTCCGAAATCCTCACTGCCGGTGAGCGGTCGGCGCAACGGAAGGACGGCCAGACCCGTGGTGGCGAGTTCTCCCATCACCCGTTCGGTGACACCAGGAGTGTTCACCGTCATCGGGAAGTGGTCGTAGAACTCGATTTCGGGCTTGACGGGAGTGCCCGCCGAGGCGGCCTCGGCAGCGACGATCCGCTCGATCTCGTCCATCATCTGCGCGCGCGAGCGCTCCGAGAAGGTGCGCAGGGTGAGCAGGAGTTCGGCGGTCTCGGCGATGATGTTGGGCCTGGTGCCCACGTGCAGCGATCCCGCGGTGAGCACCGGGCCCGATCCCCGAGCGGCTTGGCGCGCGACCGAGCCCTCCAAGCGCAGGACCAGCGACGCGGCCATGGTCAACGGATTCACCGCCAGATGGGGACTCGACCCGTGACCACCGGTGCCCGCCAGCCGCACCCGAATCGAGTCCGACGCGGCCATCACGACGTCGCCGCGGGTGACGACCAGCCCGGCAGGCATCGGCCCGACATGCTGCCCCAGGCAGCTGTCGGGGCGCGGAAAGCGTTCGAGCAGACCGTCGTTCAGCATCCCGGCGGCGCCCGCACCGGTCTCCTCGGCGGGCTGGAAGATCGCGACGACCGTTCCGGTGACGACACCGTCCGCGGCCAGTTCCGCGCAGGCGCCGAGCAGGGCAGCGACGTGCACATCGTGTCCGCACGCGTGCATGACTCCGGCGGTTGTCGAGGCGTAGTCCAGGTCGGTGTCCTCCTGCACCGGCAGCGCGTCCATGTCGGCTCGCATCCACACGACCGGGCCCGGCCCACCCCGCAGCACTCCTACAACGCCGGTGCCACCGACTCGTTCGGTGACCTCCCAGCCGGGCAGCGCGCGCAACTGTTCGGCCACCAGACTCGCGGTGGCGAATTCCGCGCCCGACAGTTCCGGGTTGGCGTGCAGCTGCCGGTACACCCGCTGCCAGCGGTCCTCGGTCGGCGCGGCGACGATCGAACGACCGAGCCCGGCGAGCGGGGACGGTGTGGGTGCTGTGCTGATGTCGTTCACGACGGTGGCTCCTCGGTGGAATGGGCGGGGCGACATCACCGTGCCCACCGTGTCGGCGGGCGGATAGAATTCGCCGGATCTCGCCATCGAAAGGCCCGAGCATGCAGAATTCCGCCCACCCTCGACGAACTCGACTACCAATTGGTGGCAGCGTTGCAGGTGGCGCCGCGGGCGCAGTGGCAGCAGATCGGGCGCGCCCTCGGTATCGACGGGTCGACCGCGGCACGCCGCTGGGCACGCCTGCAGAGTGCGGGACTGGCCTGGCTCACCTGCTATCCGCTCAGCATCGACGGCGTGTCACCGATCCTCGCGGTCATCGAAATCGATTGCGCCCCAGGGCGGCTGCACGAGGTAGCAGCGCAACTCGCGCTCGATGTGAACCTGGTGACCGTGGAACTCACCACGGGTGCGCGCGATCTGATGGTCACCGCTGCCTTCTTCGACCACGCCTCGCTGGCCCGCTACATCACCTTCCGGCTCGGCACCCTCGACGGCGTGGTCACCACCCGATCCCAGGTGGTGACCAACTCGTTCACCGAGGGCAGCAGGTGGCGGCTCGACCGGGCCCGGATGGCACACACCTCGCTGCTCACCCGGCCGCACCGCCGCTCCCCCGGCTACGGCTCCATCCACGCCGAGGACATCCCGCTGGTCACCGAACTCAGCCGCGACTGCCGCCGATCGGTCACCGGACTGGCCGAGCGCACCGGAATGAGCCCGACCACCGTGCGCAGACGGCTGGCCAGGCTCGAGCACGACAACGCCATCGCCTATCGCTGCGAGGTGGCCCGTTTCGCCTCCGGCTGGCCGCTCAGCGTCACCTTCTGGGCCGCCGCGCCGCTGGCCCGCGTCCCGGAGATCGGCGCCGCCATCGCCGCCATGCGCGAGACCCGCATGTGCTACTCGCTGACCGGACCGCGCAACCTGATCTTCAATGTCTGGCTGCGCACGATGGCCGACATGCCCGCGTTCGAGACCCGCCTGACCGAAGACCTGCCGGATCTGGCCATCGCCGATCGATCGATGGCCCTGTGGCCGTTGAAGATCGGCGCCACCCTGCTCGACCCGCACGGGCGCCACCTGCGGCACATCCCGATCGGGCGCTGGGAGGACAGCGCGGCGTCGAGTGCCGAGGACGCCCTGGTCGACATCCTGCGCGGCCGCTCCACGTCGACCGACACGGCTGTCGCCCCATAGCATTCGGTCCACGTACTCGTCGGCCCGAGGCGGCGATCGAGCGGGTGTGACATAGATCCGTCCTGTGGCGGATATCGGCGGCCCGCCCCCTTCGAAAGGCGGATCTTCAGCGCGCTTCCACTCCCGCTGGCTGATATTTGCGTTACAACGGGGCTCGGCAGCGGCGCTGATTCCTTGATGTCACCTCACGCATCAAGGAGTTCGCATGAAACGCCCCCTCTTCGCAGCGTGTGTCGCGGCGGTCGCGACACTCGCCGCGTGCACGACATCGCAGACCGCCGGTCCCGGTGCGGCGGACGAGGCCGCGGTGCGCCTGGCCCTGACCTCCGACGTGGGCAGCTTCGACCCCGCGCGGGCGGCCGGGTCCTCCGAATACGCCGTCGACCGGCTGCTCTACTCGACTCTGGTCGGCCTCGACGACAAGAACGTCGTCGTGCCCCGGCTCGCTTCCGCCTGGGACGTCACCGCGACGCAGGCCACCTTCACCTTGAAGAAGGGGCTCACCTGTTCCGATGGCGCTCCCCTCACCGCGGGCCAGGTCGCGGCCTCACTCGAGTACTTCCGCAAGACGGCCCCGGGTGCGGCGTACACGTTCGGCCCGGCCAACGCCGGTGACAAGACGACCATCACCGGCGACGACGCGGCGGGCACCGTCTCGGTGCGCATGGCCACGCCGTGGTCGGAGTTGCTCCCCTCGCTCGGCCTGGTCAACTCGGGCATCATCTGCGCGCCCGGCCTGGCAGACCCGACGGGTCTGGCCACCGGCTCGGTGGCGGGCGCGGGCACTGGGCCCTACGTCATGACCGCGAGCGAACGTGGCTCCCGCTACACGCTGGCCCTGCGCGAGGGCTTCGACGCGTTCGCCGACTTCGCCGCCGACCGGTCGGGCCGCTCGCCCGCCACGATCGAGCTCGGCATCGTCAAGAGCGAATCGGCCGCCGCCAACCTGCTGCAGACCGGTCAGCTCGACTTCGCCGGCTTCACCGGCCCCGACGGTGCCCGGCTGGAACAGGGCTTCGACACCGCCACCGCGCCGATGGTGCGCAACTTCCTGTTCTTCAACCAGCGCGCCGGCAAGCCGGGTGCCGATGCGCAATTCCGCAAGGCCGTCGCGCAAGCCATGGACGCGGCCGCCTACGACAAGGTTCTCGGCGGCTCTGGAACGCTGCTGAGAAGCTATGTCGACAACACCGCCAATGTCTGCGCCAACACCGACGAGGCCCTGCTGACCCGGCACGACCTCACCGCCGCGAGCCGGGTGCTCGCAGGCAAGAAGATCACCGTGACCGGCACCAACGCGATCGCCGACGGCGCGGGAAACACCTACGTCGCCGAGGCGCTGCGTGCGGCCGGTGCCGAAGTGAAGCTGGTCAACGTCGACAACAACACCTGGGCTTCCTCGGTGCTGCCCGGCGGTGACTGGGACATCAACGTGATGGCGTCGCTGTCGACCACGCTGCTCACCGCGTCCAACCTGCTCACCGGCGCCGAACCGCCGCACGGGCGCAACTACGGCGCCACCCACAACGCCGTCTTCGATCAGGGGCTGCGCGCCGCCGTCGTCACCACCGATCAGGCGGCCAAGTGCGCCGCCTGGCAGCAGGGTCAGGCGGGCCTGCTCAGCGCGGTCGACATCGTGCCGCTGTCGACGCTCAACGTGCGCTACGTGTTCAGCGAGGGTGTCCGGGCACATATCCCCAACGGCCAGATCGACCTCAGCACCCTGCGGGTCGGCTCGTGACGGGATGGCTCGGCTTCGCGGTGCGCCGCGCGGCCGGACTCCTCGCGGTGGCGGTGGTGCTCGTCGTGGTCACCTTCGGCATGATCCAGCTCATTCCCGGCGATCCGGCCGAATCGCTGGCCGGTCAGAACGCGACCCAGGCCGATATCGCCCGCATCCGCACCGAGCTCGGCCTGGATCGGCCACTGCTCACCCGCTTCTCCGACTACGTGTCGGGGCTGCTGCACGGTGACCTCGGCCGGTCGTTCCAGACCAGGGAGGCCGTCTCGGATGTGATCGCGACGCGGCTGCCGTTCACCGCACAGCTGGCGGTGTTCTCGCTGATCCTGGTCCTCGCGGTCGCGCTGCCACTCGGCATCGCGGTCGCCGCACGACACAGCGGGCGCACCGACGGAGTGTTCACCCTGTCGACCGGCTTACTCGGTGCGATACCGGAATACGTGGTCGGTACCGCGCTGGTGGTGGTCTTCGCGATCACTCTCGGCGTGCTGCCCGCCGGTGGTGCGCAGACCACGCAGTCCCTGATCCTGCCCGTACTGGCGATCAGCCTGCCGAGCATGTGTGTGATGGCGCGGGTGGTACGGCGCGAAGCCGGAAACGTGTTGTCGCAGGACTACATCCGCACCGCGCGCGGCAGGCGGCTGCCCCCGTCGCGGCTCTACCTGCGCCACGTGCTGCCCAATCTACTCACGGCCGTCATGACACTGAGCGGCCTGGTGCTCGCCTCGATGCTCGGCGGCACGGTGATCGTGGAGACTGTGTTCGCCTGGCCCGGCATCGGACAGCGGGTGGTCGACGCGCTGTTGGTCCGCGACTACCCGGTGATCCAGGGTTGTGTCCTGGTCCTCGGCCTGTTGGCCGCCGTGCTGAACCTGCTGGTCGATATCGCGTTGGCGATCCTCGATCCGCGCTCCTCGCTGGTCGGAGGCAACCGATGAAGACCCGTCCCCATCCCTCCCTGGTCGCCGGTGCCGTCGGTTTCACCGCCGTCGTGCTCGTCGCCCTGCTCGCGCCACCGCTGCTCGGCGACACCGCCACCGCCATGTCCGACACCGTCCGCGGGGGCATCACCGCCGAGCACTGGCTCGGGACCGATTCGCTCGGGCGCGATGTGTGGGCGCGAACGCTGGTCGCGGCGCGGCTCACGCTGGTGCTGACCACCGTGGCCACCGTGCTGGCCGCGGCGCTCGGCATAGCGATCGGCACCGCGGTGTGGGTGTCGGGTCCGCGAGTACGCGAAGTCGGGCTGCGCGTCATCGACATCATGGTCACCGCACCGACACTGATCATGGCGCTCGTGGTGGCGACCATCCTCGGCGCGGGCCCGACCGCCTCGGTGATCGCCATCGTGCTCGGCGGCTCACCGTCGTTCGCGCGGCTCACCGCAAATCTCGCGGGCTCGGTGGCCGGGCGCGACTTCGTCGCCGCGGCGAAGCTACTCGGTGTGTCTCCGCTGCGGGTGATGACCAGGCATCTGCTGCCCAATATCGCCGGGCCGCTGCTGGTGCTGTTCTCCTCCGCCTACGCGCAGGTCCTGGTCGCGTTGTCGGGCCTGTCGTTTCTCGGGCTCGGCGTGCAGAATCCCCAATTCGACTGGGGTTCGCTGCTCAACGGTGGCCTGCGTTCGCTGTACACCACACCGGCGGAGGCGCTGGGTCCCGCCGTGGCCATCACGCTGACCGGGGTGTTCGCCTCCCTGATCGGCGACGGATTGGCCGCGACGCTCGATCCGCGCGAACGCACCCGACCACGACGCACCACGGCGGCCCCGAAGCCGGTGGCCCCGACCGTGCCCGAGCCGGGCGCGCTGCTGACCGTCACCGACCTCAGCGTCGAGCTCGACAGTGGTGTGCGCCTTGTCGATTCGGTATCCCTACAGGTGGCACCGGGCGAGATCGTCGGCCTCGTCGGCGAATCCGGTTCGGGCAAGTCGCTGACGGCGATGGCAGTGGCTCGGCTGCTGCCCGACGAGCTCACCGTGCGCGCGGCCTGCCTCGATCTGGACGGGCTCGACCTGACCGGCGCCGACAGCGACCCGGTGCGGTTGGCGACCGCCATCGGCATCGTCTACCAGGACCCGTCGGCCTCCTTCAATCCGGCGCTGCGCATCGGTACCCAGCTCACCGAAGTACTGCGTGTACACCGCGGATCCAGCCGTCGCGAGGCTCTGTCGGCGGCAGCCGAAGCCCTGCGCCGGGTGCATGTGCGTGAACCAGAGACCGTACTCGGCCAGTACCCGCACCAGCTCTCGGGCGGGATGCGTCAGCGCGCGATGATCGCCGCGGCCGTCCTGCCGGATCCCCGCTTGATCATCGCCGACGAAGCGACCACCGCACTCGACGTGACGGTGCAGGCCGAAGTTCTCGACCTGCTGCGCGAGATCAACGACCGCGGCACCGGCATGCTGTTCATCTCCCACGACATCGGGGTGGTCGGCACGCTGTGCCATCGCGTGGTGGTGATGTACGCGGGGCGGGTGGTCGAAGAGCTGACCGCGGACGAACTACGAGCCGGGCAGGCACGCCATCCCTACACCCGGGCGCTGCTGGCGGCCAGCCCCACCCTCGACGGCAGCGCGTCCGGCGCCAGGCTGGCGACCATTCCCGGCCGCCCGCCGGCACCCGCCGACCGCCCGGCGGGCTGCGCTTTCGCGCCACGGTGCCCGCTCGCGGTGCCGCGTTGCGCGACCGAGCTACCGCCGCGGATCGACGGGGTGGCCTGCCACGTCGTCAATGCGCCCACAGCACAGGAGGTTCCGGCACGATGAACACAGGTCTGGCAATCACCGGACTCAGCATCGCCTACGGCCCGAAGGGGCGAGCGACCACCGTGGTCGACGATGTCTCGCTGCGGGTGCCGACCGGCGAAACCCTCGGTCTGGTCGGCGAATCCGGATCAGGCAAGTCCACGATCGCCAAGGCGGTGGTCGGGCTGGTGACGCCTGCCGCCGGGCAGATCACCCTCGATGGGCAACCGCTCACCGGGAAGTCGTCGCGCGCGTTGCGGCGACGCGTACAGCTGATCTCCCAGGATCCCTACGCGTCGCTGAACCCGCGCATGACCATCGGCGCGGCCATCGCCGAGGCCGTCGACCCGGTGCGCGCCGATCCGCGCAGGCACAGTGCGGCGATCGAGCACTGGCTGGCGACGGTATCGCTGGATCCCGCTGTCGCCCGGCGCTATCCGCACGAGTTCTCCGGTGGTCAACGTCAGCGCATCGCAGTCGCACGGGCACTCGCGGTGGAACCGGAGGTGATCGTCGCGGACGAAATCACCTCCGCGCTCGACTGTTCGGTGCAGGCCGAGGTGCTCAATCTACTGCTCGATCTACGCGACCGCCTCGCGTTGACGATGCTGTTCATCTCCCACGATCTTGCCGTGGTGCGCCACGTCAGTGACGCGGTGGCGGTGTTGCGCCACGGCAAGCTCGTCGAATCCGGGACGTGCGCGCAGATCTACGGGAGCCCGTCCGCGGCCTATACCCGGCAGTTGCTGGCCAGCGTGCCCACGTTCGCGGCCACGTCACATCACTGACGTGCCCGGGCGAACGACGAACGACCCGTCACGCGGTGACGGGTCGTTGTCGTAGCTGTCAGACAGAGACGCGCTCGCGCCGGTCGGCGTTGTCCTCGACCCCGGGCCGGGTACCGGCGGCGGCCGAAGGCGCGTCGACCTGCGTCTCGGCCGCTTCGGCGAAGCCCGGCCGGGCGGTACCGATGAAGGCGACCAACCAGCCCGCGACCGCCGCGAAGCGGTTACGGAAGCCCACCAGGTAGAGCAGGTGCACGGCCAGCCACATCGCCCAGGCGATGGTGCCGCGGAAGGTGATGCGCTCGTTGAGCTTCACCACGGCGCTGAAACGGCTGATCACCGCCATGCTGCCCTTGTCCCAGTAGACGAACGGCGTGCCTGCGTCCTTCTTGCCGCGAATGATGTCGGCGGCGTGGCGCCCCTCCTGCATGGCCACCGGCGACTGGCCGGGGTAGCCGTTGAGCGAGGTCATGTCGCCGATGGCGTAGATGTCGGCGTGCCCGCCGACGGTCAGGTCGGGGTTGATCAGGATGCGGCCCGCGCGGTCGGTCTCGGCGCCGGTGGCCTCGGCCAGCAGCGTCGCGAAGCCGCCCGCCTGCACACCCGCCGACCACACCACGGTCTCGGCGGCGATACCGCGCTCGATGCCCTCCTTGTCGCGGACGGTCACCTTGCCCTCGGCGATGTCGGTGACGAAGGTGCCGAGCAGCACCTGCACACCGCTACCCTCGAGCGACCGCTTGGCGTACTCCGAGAGCCCGCCGCCGAACGGCGGGAGCACCGCGTCGGCGCCCTCCACCAGGGTGACCGAGACCTTCTGGTGGAAGTGCCTTTTCGCGAGTTCCTTGATCTGGCCCGCCACCTCGACACCGGTCGCGCCCGCGCCGACGACCACGAAGCTGAGCAGCTTGCGCTTGGTCGCCTCGTCGGCGTGCTCGGCCTTGGCGAAGACGGTGGCGATCTGGTCGCGCAGCCGTTCGGCGTCGTCGATGGTCTTGAGCGAGAAGGTCTTGTCGGCGAAGTCGTCGCGGCCGAAGTAGCTCTGGCTGGCGCCGGTGGCCGCGATCAGCGAACCGTAGCGGATCTGGCGGGTGCCCTCGGCGGTCTCGTAGGTGAGCACGGCGGCGTCGGCGTCGATGCCGGTGACCTTGCCCAGGCGGACGTCGGCCTCGGGGTGGCGGCGCAGTACGTTCTTGATCGGCGGGGCGATCTCTTCGGAGTCGAGTACGCCGGTCGCCACCTGGTACAGCAGCGGCTGGAACAGGTGCTCCGGGGTGCTCGAGATCAACACGAAGTTGATTCGCGACTTGGCCAGCTGCTTGGCTGCGGCAAGTCCGCCGAAGCCCGAGCCGACGATGACGACATCGGTGTGTTCCATGATCGCGCGCTCTCCAAGATCGGTAATGAATCCTTTCCTATGAGTAAACGCGATGCGGAACGCAAACGTTTCCCCCGCGTGGGCGCATAATGAAGATGACTCTTATCTGCATAACTAATATATGGGAGGTCAGCAGGTGGAACTACGTCAACTTTCGTACTTCGTGGCGGTCTGCGAGGAGCTCAGTTTCAGCCGTGCGGCGAGCCGCTGCTTCATCTCCCAGTCGGCCATCAGCCACCAGATCGCGCGCCTGGAACGCGACCTCGGCGCCCAGCTTTTCGAACGGACCACCCGGGCCGTCGTACCCACCGAAGCGACGCTGCGACTGCTCCCCCTTGCCAAGCAGATGCTGAGTCTCGAGTCGGCGATCCGGGCGGCCGTGCGCACCACCGGGCCGCGAATTCGATTGGCCGCCAACATGTCTTTCGCGGCGCCGTCGCTGTCCGCGATCGCCACCGCGCGGGCCGCGCACCCCGACGCCGAGATCGAATACGTCATCAAACCGTTCCGTCAGCGGATCACCGCCGTCGCCGACGGCGACTGCGATCTGGCCTTGATCCGCGGCAGCGTGGAGCAGCCCGGTCTGGCCGTGGAACAGCTGTGGGTGGAGGACCTCGTGATCGCCATCTCCAGCAATCATCCGCTCGCCGAACGCGGCGCGGTGACCCTCGCCGAACTCAGCCCCTACCCCCTGCTGCTCCCCCCGGAACAGGAGCAGGTGTTGTTGCACACACTCATCCGCTCGGCCTTCGCCGACCTCCCGACCGGCCCGACCTTCGGTCCCCCGATCCCACCCGACCACACAGCGACCATGGAGCTACTCAACCGGCCGGAGTCCTGGACGATCCTCTACGAGGGACCGACCAAGGGATTGCTCACCCTCGACCTCACCGACCACCGGTTGCGGATCCCGGTGTCGGCGGTGTTGCGCGAGGACGCGCGGGAGAATCCGATCGTGCGCACGCTGCTCGACGCGCTCCACCACCACTGATCAGGCCTTCGCGACGGTGAGTCACCATCGCGCGGCGCGCCGGGTCTTGTGGTGGCGGATCCAGTTCCCGGTCGACCGCGACGCCGCGCAGGCGATCACCGCGACCTCGAGCACGAATCCCACCGCGGCCCCGGCGGTCGTGCCGTAGTACGCACTCGTCGCGGATCCGACCACCGCCACGAGCGCGAGGATCACCAGCGGCACCGCGGCGATGATCGACATGACCCGCCCCGCGGTCCGGGCACACAGGATCAGGACACCGCCCGCCGTGGTGAACGCCAGCACACACAGGATGACGCCGATCGCGATGAACGATCCGGCCGGATCGTCACCCCTGTCGATCTCGGCGCGCGTTTCGGTGATGCCGTAGATCAGGAAGAGCAGGACACCGAGGCCGGCCACCAGGGTCATGACACCGGCGAATACGGCGGTGGCTTTCGACGGCGCCGGCCCGTGGGCGTTCCACGGGTTCACCGCCGCCACGGGCGGTCGCCACGGAGTCCCCACGGGTGCGGCGTAGTCCATTCCCGACGGCTGATATCCGCCGAAGGCGTCACCGGGACGGGGTGTGCGGCCAGACCGTTGCTGCCCGTAGTTGTCGGCGGGCGCGTGTTGTCCGGGAGCGCTCCACGACTGCCGCACGTGCCCACCGGAGCTGTGCGCCGGGTACGCGCCGTCGGGTCCCGGTTGCCACGCATGCCCGTCGGATACGTGCGGCTGTGGCGAGGGGCTCGGCAACGGCGCCGCCACATGCCTGCCCTCCAGCGCGTCACTGACCGCTGTGGTGAATTCCGTGGCGCTGCTGAATCTTTCGTCGCGGCGCTTGGCCATCGCGCGGGCGATCACCGCATCGACGGCCGGTGGTAGGTCGGGCCTGAGGGCGGTGAGTCGCGGCACCGGCTGCGACAGGTGTCCCGCCACCACCTGGCCCGGGTTGGTCGCCGTGTAGGGCGGGTGACCGGCGTACATGGCGAACAGGGTGCAGGCCAGCGAGTACTGATCGCTGCGATGATCGACGACCTCCCCGGAGAGCTGTTCGGGTGAGGCGTAGGCCAGGGTGGCGGTGAACGTGCCCGTCGCGGTGAGCTGGGTGTTGGCCGTGGCGACCCGGGCGATCCCGAAATCGGTGAGGATCGCGCGGATGTCGCGTCCGTGCTCGGGGTCGGCGATCACGATGTTGCCCGGCTTCACGTCGCGGTGCAGCACACCGTGCTGGTTGGCGTAGTCCAGGGCCGAGGCCGTTTCCCCGATCAACCGCGCGGTGACGTCCGCCGGGTACGCGCGCGCGTCCCAGGTGGCCGCATCGGTGCCGCGCACGCACTGCATCGCGATCCACAGGTACCCGTCGTCGGTCCCCCGATCGAAGATCCCGACGATCCCCGGATGGTCCAGTTGCGCAACGACATCGGCTTCCCGCTCGAACCGCCGCTGCAGTTCGTGATCGGCACTGAACTCCCGATTCAGCACCTTCAACGCCACACTGCGCGGCAGTCGAGGATGCTTGGCCAGATAGACCGTCCCCATCCCGCCCTGTCCCAGCACACCTTCCAGGTGGTACCCGGCGAAACTCGCCCCCGTCTGTAGCACCGTCACTCCTCACCGCTCCCCCGCTCGCAGTGAGCACGTTACCCGCGCCTGCTTGCGATCCGCGCTGGAAACCCTTCTCGCCGGCTAGGGGATCACTCGGCTGTGCGTTCGAACGGGAGTCGCGCCAGCGCGTTGGCGACCGCGGCGTGGAGATCGCGCATTTCCGGGTCGTTGTCTTCGACTGCCCAGGTGAGTTCCTCGACGGTGCGGATGAGGGCCCAGCCGCGGGCGCGTTCGGGGTCCACGTCGAGTGCTGCTGCCGTGGCGGCGATCACCGTGTCGGCGTGCTCGGGGGTCGGGTCGGACTGAATCTGGATCATCAGGAGGAAGCCCGCGTCGAAGGACGCTTCACCGAGGCACGGCTTCGGGTCGATCAGTAGCCATGGTTCGCGTTCGGCGGCAACGATATTGCCGAGGTGGGTGTCGCGGTTGACGATCAGGAGGGGACCGTCCGGCTCGCTCAGTGTGACGCACCAGCGCTCCACCGACGTCCGTAGAGACGGTGAGATCGCTTGCGCCACAGCAGGGTCGGTGAGCCCGGTCCGGAGGCCGTCTATGACGTCGGTCGCGGCGGGGAAGGCCGGAAAGCTGTCGGGAACGGCAGGCGCCGGTCGTCGGAGCCTGCGGTACAGCTCGCATGCCGCCTTCACCTTCTCTGCGTTCTCCGGCCGTCCCTCGAGGCTCGGGAAGCCGGGCTGGGTGAGCAGTTCCGTTCCGGGGAAGGCCCATTCGAGCAACATCGCACCGGTGGTCGGGTCGAATTCGAGCAGCCGGACAGCGCCGTCACCGTCGTAGGCGTACAAGGCGGTCGCCTCGGCGATGTTCTCCTCGTCGACCATCGGCACCTTCAGTACGGCATGCGGTCCGTCGCCGCGCCGGGCCCCGGCGACGTAGGCGTGCGTTCCGCCGCCGAACGGCGCGGTGAACTCGCTGAGCGCCCACCGCTCGGCCAGCCCGGCCACGACGTCCGGCAACTCGTCGATCCACCGCGCACCGGCCGCACCGAACACCGCTCGAACCGTCTCCTCGACCGCCGACGGCAACTCCACAGACAATCCACCCGGCACCATCAGCCCACCCTGCCGACGCCGACTCCTGCCGTCAATCGAATTCCAAAGCCCTCGACAGACCACCACCGAACCTGACAGCCTTCCGAACATGACGGATCCGCTGACCCCCGACTTCCCATCCGGCTACGAAGTCTCCACCGACACCGCCCGCATCGACGCGCATCGCGTCCACACCTGGCTGTCCACCGACTCGTACTGGGCGAAGGGCAGAACGCGGGAGAAGCAGGACAGCGCGATGGCCGGTTCCCTCAATTTCGGTGTCTACGACAGTGTTTCGGGCGAGCAGGTGGCCTACGCCCGGGTCGTCACAGACCGCGCCACTTTCGCCTGGCTCTGCGACGTGTACGTCGACCGCTCGGTCCGGGGCAAAGGCCTCGGCACAGCCCTGGTGACCGCCGTCCGCGACCACCTCGCCCCTTACGGCCTGCGCCGGATCATGCTCGCCACCCACGACGCCCACGGCGTCTACGAGAAACTCGGCTTCGAGCCACTCAGCAACCCGGAGCACTGGATGGCCCTCGGCGCACAGTGAGTCAGCCCAGACCCCGATCGAACCGCGCGTCAAGCAGTTCGATCGGAATTCAAGCGAAGGTCGTCCGCAGCACGTTGCGTACCGCTTCGTCGTCGGGGCTGTTGTCTGCCCGGTCCAGCACTGCGTTCAGCCTGTCTCGCAAGCCGGCGCGGTGGCGGGCTCGCGAATGCAAACCGGGTGTCAATTGCGTCCAGCTGTCTCGGCCTGCCGAACCCCTCGTCTCAGCAGAAGCTTCGTCGCGCTCCAGCATTTCCAGTTGAGCGTTCGACCCGGTACGAACGGCCTGAACGTATTCGGGAAGATGTTTGGCGGCGACCATCAGATCGGCGATGAACTCGGTTTCCAGACCGCGATCCGGAATGACATATCGGCGGGTACTCACCTCGCCGTCGGTCTCGACGGCCAGGATTGCACCCCGGTGCCGCAGATCGAGACGCACCGGCTCGAGCATGCCCGCGTCGTATTCGGCGTCGAATACCCGCTGAGATTCGGAGTCGGTGAGGTAGACGAAAAGGTGGAAAGTCGTGTCGGCGCCGGGCTGGTCGAAAACCCAATTGAGTAATGCACCTTTGCCGAGTTTGGCCATCGCCGAATATCCGTTCAACGCGACAACGCGCGCGCCGGCGAGCTCGCCGACGTCGAACCCTTTCATCCAATCGAAAGGAGCGCGCCTGCGGTTACGGAACATGCGCCACCTCCGGCCCTGCCTCGAGTTTCTCCAGTGTGACACGGTCGGCCCGCTCCCACCAGCACTGATGATCAACAACACGGTCACCGGTCACCGGCGCGGAGATCCGTCCATGTGCCGGGTTCCGCCTGGTGGGGAACCTGTAGGCCCAATATTCTGCGGTGGTCAACATACCGACCCGAAAGTGTCGAACGCAGTCGCCGGGCACGAGCGACCGACCGAACGCGGCATATACCGCCTTCTCCACCGGCAACGCTCCCGCTATCACCGACAACGCGAACTCCCCTTTCCACCACCTCGGATGAGCGGGGAACTGCCCCGCCGATTTTCCGCATTGCGTCACGTACTCGTCGGCCGGAAAATGCTCTATCCCCTGTGGCTCCGAATCCCACCATGATGTGCCCCGCTTCATCACCGAAACCGTAACGCCGCACAGCGATCCGATAAACCCGAGAGACAGAGACAACAACGTACTGGTCACCCCGATCAAGCCCCGGCAACCCGAGAATCCCGCCGTCACACGCTGCACCGCACGGGCCGCATACCCACCGCAGTGTCAGTAGGACTTGACGTTTCACGCAACCAGAAACACGAACGGCTCGCGAAATCTGCTGCGCCTGTGCGACAACAGATTTCGCGAGCCGGGAGTGGCCTGCGGATCGGCGGTGTCAGCCCTTGTGGGACTTGACGGCCTCGGTCAGCTGCGGGGCGACGTTGAACAGGTCGCCCACGATGCCGTAGTCGGCGATCTCGAAGATGGGAGCCTCTTCGTCCTTGTTGACCGCGACGATGGTCTTCGAGGTCTGCATGCCCGCGCGGTGCTGGATGGCACCGGAGATGCCGAGGGCGATGTAGAGCTGCGGGGAGACGGTCTTACCGGTCTGGCCCACCTGGAACTGGCCCGGGTAGTAGCCCGAGTCGACGGCGGCACGCGAGGCGCCGACGGCGGCACCGAGCGAGTCGGCCAGCGCCTCGACGACCGAGAAGTTGTCGGCGGAACCGACACCGCGACCACCGGAGACGACGATGCTCGCCTCGGTGAGCTCCGGACGGTCACCGGCGACGACCGGCTCACGGGAGACGACCTTGACGACGCCCTCTTCCTGCGCGGGCACGGCCACGGCGACCTGCTCACCGGCGCCGGCCTGCGGGGCGGCCTCGATGGAGCCGGGGCGCACCGAGATCACCGGCACGTCGCCGGTGGCCTTGGCATCGACGGTGAACGCGCCACCGAAGATGGAGTGCAGGGCGGAGCCGTCTTCGTTGACGCCGATGACGTCGACGAGCAGACCGGAGCCGATGCGCGCGGCGAGGCGGCCCGACACCTCCTTGCCCTCGGCGGTGGCGGCGACGATCACGGCGGCGGGGGCGGCGGACTCGACCAGCGAGGCGAGCACGTCGACCTTCGGGGTGACCAGGAAGCTCTCGACCTCGTCGCCCTCGGCGACGTAGATCTTCTCGGCGCCCGCGGCGGCCAGGGCGGCGGCCAGCTTGTCGGCGGTGCCGGGGGCACCGGTCACGACGGCGGCCGGGGTGCCGAGCGCGCGTGCGGCGGTGAGCAGTTCGGTGCTGACCTTCTTCACGGCACCGTCGGCGTGCTCGACGAGCACAAGTACTTCAGCCATTGTTCTTTCTCCTAGGAAGTTCTCGGACGGTCCGGATCAGATGATCTTCTGGCCGATGAGGTAGGTGGCGATCTGGTTGCCGCCCTCGCCCTCGTCCGCGATCTTCTCGCCCGCGGTGCGAGCGGGCTTCGGGGTGGCGGCGGTGACCGCGGTGCCCGCGTTGGCCACACCGACGGTCGACGGGTCGATGCCCAGGTCGGCGAGGGTGAAGACCTGAACTTCCTTCTTCTTCGCGGCCATGATGCCCTTGAAGGACGGGAAGCGCGGCTCGTTGATCTTCTCGTTCACCGAGACGATCGCGGGCAGGCTCGCCTCGAGCTTGAACACACCCTCGTCGGTCTCGCGCTCGCCGGTGATCTTGTCGCCGTCGACGGTGAGCTTGCGCAGGTGGGTCAGCTGCGGGATGCCGAGGTACTCGGCGATGATCGCCGGGACCGCACCCGCGCGGCCGTCGGTGGACTCGTTGCCTGCGATGACCAGCTCGACGCCCTCGACCTGGCCGAGCGCACCGGCGAGCACCCAGGCGGTCTGCACGGCATCGGAGCCGTGGATCGCGGGGTCGTTGATGTGGATGGCCTTGTCGGCACCCATGGACAGCGCCTTGCGGATGGCCTCGGTGGCGCGATCCGGACCGGCGGCCAGCACGGTGACCTCGCCGCCCTGGGCCTCCTTGATCAGCAGCGCTTCCTCGACGGCGCGCTCGTTGATCTCGTCGAGGACGGCGTCGGCGGCCTCACGGTCGAGGGTGTAGTCACCATCGGTCAGCTTGCGCTCGGACCAGGTGTCGGGGACCTGCTTGATGAGTACGACGATGTTCGGCATCGGTCTTCGTCGACCTCCTTCTGGGTTACACGTGAGTGGTGGGCCGCACGAGCTGGGCCGTACGTCCGTGTGGGTGCTCAGAGGGGAACAGTACCCTACGCTAAGTTACCGGTGGGTAACCTACTTGCGCAACAGGTCCCTGGCTCAGGAGCGGACCATCGGTACCAGTAACGTCGAGGCCATGAGCGAGGCTGTGATCCCTGCCGCACCGGTGGACGCAACACATGACCCACTGCCGCTGACCGGTGAGCGGACGGTGCCGGGTATCGCCGAGGAGAACTACTGGTTCCGTCGGCACGAGATCGCCTACGCCCGGCTGCTCGAGCACTGCGCGGGCAAGACCGTGCTCGAGGCGGGCTCGGGCGAGGGCTACGGCGCGGACATGATCGCCGGGGTCGCCCAGCGGGTGATCGGCGTGGACTACGACGAGGGCGCCGTCGCGCACGTACGCGCGCGCTACCCGCGCGTGGAGATGATCCAGGGCAATCTCGCCGACCTCCCGCTCGACGACGAATCGGTCGACGTGGTGGTGAACTTCCAGGTCATCGAGCATTTGTGGGACCAGGCGCAGTTCCTGCGCGAATGCCTGCGCGTGCTGCGCCCGGGCGGGCGGCTACTCATCAGCACCCCGAACCGCATCACCTTCTCCCCCGGTCGCGACACCCCGCTCAACCCGTTCCACACGCGCGAACTCAACGCCGCCGAACTCACCGAGCTGCTGGTCGAGGCCGGTTTCACGGTGTCGCGGATGCTCGGTGTGCACCACGGTGACGCCCTGAAAGCGCTGGACGCCAAGCACGGTGGGTCGTTCATCGACGCCCAGATCGAGCGCGCGCTGGCCGGTGAACCGTGGCCCGCCGACCTCACCGCCGACGTCGCCGCCGTGACCATCGACGATTTCGACCTGCGTGAAGGCGATATCGATGCCAGCCTGGACCTGGTCGCGATCGCCGAAAAGGCAAGGCGTTGACAGATTCTCGCTCCGTCCCGGGCCAGTTCACACTGGTCCTGCACTCGCATCTGCCCTGGCTGGCCCATCACGGGCGCTGGCCGGTGGGTGAGGAGTGGCTGTACCAGTCCTGGGCCGCGTCCTATCTTCCCCTGGTCCGGGTGCTGAAAACCCTTGCCGCCGAAGGTCGCTCACATCTGCTCAGCCTGGGGATCACCCCCGTGCTCGCCGCCCAGCTCGACGACCCGCACTGTCTGGCGGGCATGCATCACTGGCTCGGCAACTGGCAGTTGCGTGCCGACGAGGCATCCATGGCGGGCAATGTGGCGCTCGGCAGGCACGAACACCGGCTCGCCGCAACGGCTCTCGCCGATTTCGAGCAGGACTGGCGCCACGGCAGCGCGCCGGTCTGGCGGTCGCTGATCGACGCCGACGCCATCGAACTGCTCGGCGGTCCGCTCGCGCACCCCTTCCAGCCGCTGCTCGACCCCCGCCTGCGTCAGTACCAGCTGACCGAAGGCCTCGCCGACGCGCGGTTGCGCTGGGGCACCACCCCCACGGGAATCTGGGCGCCCGAGTGCGGTTACACGCCGGGCATGGAACTCGGCTACGACGCCGCCGGTGTGACGCATTTCATGGTCGACGGACCGTCGCTGCGCGGCGACACCAGCCTGGGCAGGCCGGTGCGCGACGCCGATGTGGTCGCCTTCGGTCGCGATCTGCAGGTGAGTTACCGCGTGTGGTCGCCCAAACAGGGTTATCCGGGGCAGAGCGCGTACCGCGATTTCCACCACTACGACCATGCGACCGGACTCAAGCCGTCGCGGGTCACCGGCAAAACGGTCGCCGGTCCTGACAAGGCCCCTTACGATCCCGAACTCGCCGCCGAAGCCGTCACCCGCGATGTCGCCGACTTCGTCGAGACCGTGCGCGCCCGGCTGATCGAGGAGTCCGAACGGATCGGCAGGCCCGCGCTCGTGGTCGCCGCGTTCGACACCGAACTGTTCGGCCACTGGTGGCACGAGGGACCGCAGTGGCTCGAGCAAGTGCTGCGCGCGTTGCCCGAGGCCGGGGTCACCGTCGGCACCCTCGCCGATGCCAGGGCCAACGGGTTCGTGGGCGAACCCGTGCAGCTCAACGACTCGTCGTGGGGTTCCGGCAAGGACTGGCGGGTGTGGGCGGGCGATCAGGTGGCCGACCTCGTCGAGCTCAATGCCGACGTGGTTCGGCTGGCCCTGGACACCCTCGACAAGGTGCGCCGCGACGGTGCGCTGCGCGATCCGGTCGCCGACCAATTGCTGCGCGAAGCGATCCTGACCGTGTCCAGCGACTGGGCGTTCATGGTCAGCAAGGACTCCGCCGCGGGCTACGCGCGCGACCGCGCCCACGAACACGCGCATGCGGTGCGGGAACTCGCGGAGGCGATCGGCGCCGGTCAGTTCGCCAAAGCGACCCGTCTCGCGGCAGGATGGAGCGCGGCCGACGGACTCTTCCCAGGTCTGGACGCACGGCGGTTGCCGACCGCCGTCCCGTCGGTCGCCGAAGGATCGTCATGAAGATTTTGATGGTGTCGTGGGAGTACCCGCCGGTCGTGGTCGGTGGGCTCGGTCGGCATGTGCATCACCTGGCCGTCGAACTGGCCGCGGCCGGACACGAAGTGGTCGTGCTCGCCCGCAGGCCCACCGGCACCGATTCGCTCACCCACCCGACCCATTCCTATATCGCCGACGGTGTTCTCGTCGTCGCGGTCGCCGAGGACCCGCCGTGCTTCGACTTCGGCGAGGACATGCTCGCCTGGACGCTGGCCATGGGGCACGCGATGGTGCGCGCGGGCGTCGCGCTCGGCAAACCCGGCGTCGGTGACGGCTGGACGCCCGATGTGGTGCACGCGCACGACTGGCTCGTCGCCCACCCTGCGATCGCGCTCGCCGAGTTCTACGACGTGCCACTCGTGTCGACCATTCACGCCACCGAGGCCGGGCGCCACAGCGGCTGGGTGTCGGGGCGGGTGAACCGGCAGGTGCACTCGGTGGAGTGGTGGCTCGCCAACGAATCCGATCAGCTCATCACCTGCTCGACATCCATGCAGGACGAGGTGGAGCGGCTCTACGGCCCCGAACTTCCCCCGATCACGGTGATCCGCAACGGCATCGACGTCACGTCGTGGACGTTCCGGCCGCGCGCACCACGTTCCGGACCGCCCCGGCTGCTGTATGTGGGCAGGCTCGAGTACGAGAAGGGTGTGCAGGACGCGATCGCCGCGCTGCCGAGGATCCGGCGCGCGCATCCCGGAACCACCCTCACCGTCGCCGGGATCGGCACTCAGTTCGACTGGCTGCGTGAACGTGCTCGCGTGCACCGGGTGGCGCGTGCGGTCAACTTCGTCGGCAATCTCGGCCACACCGAACTGCTCGGCTGGTTGCACGGCGCCGACGCCATCGTCCTGCCCAGCCGCTACGAACCGTTCGGCATCGTCGCCCTGGAAGCCGCCGCCGCAGGCGTACCCCTGATCGCCTCCACCGCGGGCGGACTCGGCGAAGCGGTGATCGACGGCGTCACCGGCGCCTCCTTCGCCCCCGCCGACATCGACGGCCTGGTCGACGCCACCCGCGCCGTCCTCGACGACCCGCTCACCGCCCAGGACCGCGCCTACACCGCCCGCGAACGCCTCACCGCCGACTTCGCCTGGGACGTGGTGGCCGCCGAGACCACCCAGGTCTACACCACGGCCAAACGCCGGGTCCGCACCCCACTCGGCCGCCCTACCATCCCCGAACGCCCTCTCCCGGAGCGGGATCCGAAGTAGACGTCGCTTACGCACATGACGCCGACGATTTCCCAATGCGTTGAGGTTCTAAACGTGAGCTGTGTAACAGTGCGGGGTTCGCGGCCGACATCCTTCGGCCACCGCTGAATCGCGGTGTGCGGCAAGGGGGTCGGCGGCCGGTCGGCCGTATTCGCCTTGCGGTGATCGTCGTGCCGAGCCTCGAAGGGTGAGCTGCTGTGTCGTCTCCGCTGTTGTCCAAGGGCCAGAACATCGCATTGCCGACGGATGTCGAACGCGTCGACATCGTCATCGGCTGGCCCGAGCCGACTGTCGAACTCGACGCCTCGGCACTCTTACTCGGCGCCGACCGACGCGTCGCCTCCGATGCCGATTTCGTCTTCTACAACCAGCCCGAATCTCCCGACGGCTCGGTCAGATTCCTCGGAACAAGCGTGACGGACGAAGGCCGGCAGGCCAGGATTTCGATCGACCTCTCCGCACTTCCCGCCGGCATCCACACCGTCGCGCTGGCGGGCAGCGTCGGCACCGGCACCTTCGGCACACTCGGCAAGCTCGCCCTGCATGTGATCGACGCGGCGGGCCGCTCCCTCGCCGAGTACGTGACTGCCGACGCCGACACCGAGTCGGCCTTCGTCTTCGGCGAGGTCTACCGCCGCGAAGGCGTCTGGAAGGTGCGCGCCGTCGGGCAGGGCTGGGAATCCGGACTGGCCGGACTGGCAACGGATTTCGGGGTGTCGATCGACGATGGCGAGCCAGCGGCCGAACCGGTTCACGACGCGCCCGCGACCACTGTCACCGAGCCGGCGCCTGCCGCCGCGCCCGCACGTGGTGTACGCACCGCCAAGCGACCGGTGCGCAAGTCGAAGCCGATCGAGTTCCGCCAGGCCGAATCCGACACCTGGCAGCCCGCCCGGCTGTTCTCGGTCTTCGGCATCGGTGCAGGTGAGGAACAGGAACGGCGTACCACTTCGGCGCTCGTCGCGACGATGCAGGCCGTGCGCCCCTTCGCGCGGGCGGTCTGCGCGAGGATGGGTGCACCGGTCGGTGCCTTCGAGGGTTATATCGAAGTGCAGTACGAGGCAGGCGATTCGACGGTGGTGCCCGATGCCGTGCTACGGGTGAGCCGGGGCAGCAAGCAGTGGACCGGGTTGCTCGAGGTGAAGACCGGGAACGGCAAGCTCAGGAAAGACCAGCTCGAGAGCTATCTCGATGTCGCGCGACGCCGCAAGTACGACGTCGTGGTCAGCCTGTCCAACGATATCCCGGCCGGTCCGGGCGAACTGCCGGTCCAGGTCGACCGCCGCAAGCTGACGAAGGTCGCCCTGCGGCACCTGTCGTGGGCGGAGGTGGCGCACGAGGCACGCATGTTGCTCTCGCACGGCAGTATCGACGACCCGCTGCAGACCTGGGTTCTCGGCGAGTTCCTGCGTTACCTCGACCATCCCCGTTCCGGCGCGGCGGAATTCGTCGACATGGGCAGGCACTGGGTCGTCGTGCGGGACGCGGTCATGGCGGGCACGTTGCGCGCGGGCGATCAGAAGGCGCTGACGGTCGCCGATACCTGGGTCTCGCTGTGTAGGCATCTCGCGCTGCGGCTCACCGCCGAACTCGGCGTCGAGGTCAAACACATTCTGCCGCGCAAGTTCCATACCGATCCGGCAGCTAGGGCCGCGGCCGTCGCCGAACGGTTGGCCGCCGACGGCTGCTTCGAGGCGGTGCTGCGCATCCCCGACACCGTCGGCGATCTCACGGTGGTTGCCGACGTGCGCACCAACAAGGTGCGCTGCCGCATCGCGATGGCCGCCCCCGACGAAGGCACCTCGGCGCGCCGGGTGTCCTGGTTGATCAAGCAGCTCGCCGAGGCACCGGGCCGGGTGCAGGTGGAGGCCGTGTTCTCCGAACGCGGCACCGAGAGCTGCGAACTGCTCGACGTCGTGCGGGCGAACCCGAAGTCGCTCATCGAGGGACGAACCGGCTCGATCGTGTCGTTCACACTCGAGCAGAGCTTCCCGATGGGCAACCGTCGCGCCGGAACCGCGGCGAGCTTCATCTCGAGCGTCACCTCCGCGACCGACACCTTCTACGGGACGGTGGTTCAGCCGCTGCGCGAATGGGTTCCCGCCGCGCCACGGCAAGCCGATATCGGTCAAGCCGAGGCTTGACCCGACGTCGTCGACCCGCTGTCACGCGGGGTGGATTCCACCCCCGTGGTAGCGGGTAGCCGCGTTCCAGAAGAAGAACCCGTCGATACCGGCGGCGCGGGTGGCATCGATCTGGGCTTTGACTTCGGCGTCGCCGTAGCTCACGCCGAGGGAGAAGTCCTGGAGCCAGGGGATGACGCCTGCGTTGGTGCCCTTGGTCTGGGTGATGAAGTCCTGGAGGGAGCGGTAGACGATGTCGTAGGGCTGGGCGTTGGGGTTGGCGACGCCGTATTCGCCGGGGTTCCAGTGGGAGGGGTAGATCATGGGGGCGACGAAGTCGACGTGGCGGGCGATGAGAGGGATGTCCTGGGCGATCTGGTCGGGGCGGGTGGAGGCGATGCCGTAGACGGCTGCGCTCTGGTGGGCGCCCGCGCTGTTCACCGGGTGCCTGCTCTCGGCGAGGAAGGCCGCGATCGCCGCCGACGGCGTGTCGGTGAGGCCGGTGAAGGTCATGCTCGTAAGGCTGCCGTCGGGGCGACGGACGTAGTCGTACATGATGCCGTCGAACCCGAGCCGCGCACCTTCCACGGCCAGGTCGATGTTGTAGCGGCGCACGTCGGGATGGGCGAAATTGGTGAAGGCGATCGGCCCGTAATGGCTGGAATACGGTTGGCCGGAGGGATTCTGGACCACCCAGTCGTTGCGCCCGCTGTGCCACGCCCACGACGCGAGAGTCGGATCGCGGAACGCGACGATGCGCCCGACCACCTGCACACCCATGTCGTGCAACTGCCGAAGCGCGGCGGGCGCGTCGTAGATCTTCGTGGCGGCACCGGACTCCCGGGCAAGGGGCACCTGCGAGTCGTAGCCGACCACTCCGTCCTCGTCCTTGATGTCGAGCTGCACGGTGTCGATGCGTCCCTCACGCGCGAGGTCGAGGACCGATTCACGCAGCCCGTCGTGCGACCAGGCGTGTGCGGTGACGTGCACCGCCCGCATCCTCGGCAGGGTCCGCGCGGTGACGACGGTGCTGCTGGCCGCGTTGCCCTCCTCGTCGGCGGCGACCACTTCGAAGGCGGGCGCCCACGGCACCGCGAACTCGAACGACCCGTCTTCGGCCGGTGTCACCGATTCCGCGCCGATGGAGACCCGAACGGCGTCGACGGCGGTGCCTCGCACCACCACCGGTGACCGGTACGACGTCACCGGGTCGGCGGGGTTCACGGTCAGCGTCGGTGGCGTGGTGTCGGCGAGCGGCACCACGGCCGATCTACTCAAAGCGAATCCGGCCACGAGCGCGACCACGACGATCGCCAGGCCGACTCCGACGACGGTGCTCGTCCACCGCCACCGGACGGCCGAACGGAATGAGAACCCCAACGCCAACACCGCCTTCCAATACTGTTGACACGCCAACTATTTCGCGGTTCCGACACGGATGTGGCGGGTATCGGTAGATCAACTGTAAACCGAGGCCGCCGCGTAATATCGCATTGATGACAGGTGGTTCTCCTGCTCTTTCGCGACTGCTGCCGATCCTCGCGCTGACCACCGCCCTCGCGGCGTGCACGGACACGAGCACCGAGGCGGCCTCGATCGACCCACCCGCCGCCCACAGCACCACGGCGGCACCCCCGAACCCGGCCGAAGTCGGCGCCAACGAGCTCGGTCTCGTCCCGGTGTTGATGTATCACCAGATTTCGGCGAACCCGGCGGGCGAATACGACCAGACCCCAGCCGAATTCCGCGACGAACTCGAACGTCTCTACCGCGAGGGCTACCGCCCGGTGACCGCCGCCGACTACGTGTCCGGCCGCCTCGACCTCCCTGCGGGCACCCACCCGGTGGTCCTCACCTTCGACGATTCGACCACCAGCCAGCTCGCCTTCACCGACTCCGGCGCCGTCGCCCCCGACAGCGCCGCGGGCATCCTCGCCGAATTCGGCGCCCGCTACCCCGATTTCCGGCCGGTCGCCACCTTCTACGTGAACAACGAACCGTTCCAGGGCGATCCGCGCGCCCTGCCCTGGCTGGTGGCCAACGGTCACGAGATCGGCGCCCACACGGCCACGCACCCGAACCTGTCGACGCTGGACGACAACAGCGTGCAACGCGAGTTCGCCGAGAACGTGCGCGCGGTGACGGCCGCCGCGCCGGGCGCCACCGTGCGCACGATGGCGCTACCCCTCGGCATCCACCCCGACAACCAATCCCTGACCACGGCAGGCAGCTGGGACGGCACCACCTACACCTTCGACGCCGTGATGCTCGTCGGCTCGAATCCGGCCCCGGCGCCCTACGCCGGGCTCGATCCGGCCGGTGTGCCACGCATCCGTTCCGGCCGCGGTGCGGTGCCCTTCGACTCGGCCCATTGGCTCGATCATCTCGCGGCGCACCCCGACCAGCGCTACACCGCCGACGGCAACCCGACGCGCGTCTCGTTCCCCCGCGCCCTCGCCGGCGAGCTGAACCCGCGCTTCACCGCGCAGGCGAACCCGTACTGAGCTACGCGTCCGGGGTGAAGGTGAAGATCTCGCCGAGGCGGGTGGCGACGACGACCTGACCCTCGGGCCCCATCGATGTGCCGGTGGTGGTGCCGGTGGCGTTCGGCAGCGGATCGGAGTCGATCGTGGTGCCGGTGGTGGTGTCGAAGGTGATGAGATTCAGGCCCGCGCCGATGGCGGCGACCGTGTAGCCGATCTCGCCGGAGGTCAGGGCGGGGGTGCCGCGCTGGGCCAGGTCCTTACGTTCCCAGGCGCGGTCGGCGCGGTCGCCGTGATCGCGGATGGCGGCCAGGTAGCCGTCGTCGCCGGACGGGAGGATCAGGTCGTCGACCAGGGCGATGCGGCCGCGCGGGGTCCAGCCGAGCGCGTGGGTCCAGCGGGTGCTGCCGTCCTCGGTGTTCACCGCGATCAGGCGGCCACTGTTGTCGCCGACGTACACGGTGGCGCCGTCGGACGACAGGGCCGGGCTGGTCGCGCTGCCGTCGGTGAGCATGTCGGCGCTCCACAGTTGCGTCACGGTGCCGTCGGCGTAGGACATCGCCCGCAGCGACGCCATCGGCTTGCCCGGTTCCCACACGGTGACGAAGAAACGGCCGGTCTCGGGGTCGACGGCGGTGGTGTTGGCGACCGCGCAGCGCGGGCCGCCGACCTGGCAGTCGTCGAGGCCGTCGCCGGAGGCGGGGCGCGTCAGGCCGGGGTACTTCAGGAAGTCGGGTTCGCCGAGCAGCTGCAGGGTCGGCACCTCGCGTTCGCCGGTCTGGCGGCTGAGCACGTCGACCTGGCCGGACTGGGTCACCGTGAGCACGCGGCCGTCACCGGTGAACTGGATCGCCACCGGCACCCCGGCGACGGGGGTGCGCCAGCGCGGCTGACCGAGGTAGTTGAACGAATTCACCGCGCCGTCGTCGCCGACGTAGACATTGTTGATGCCGTCGACCACGGTGGGCGCCTCGATCGTCGACGGACCGAGCGGGTTGCAGAACCGTTTGCGGCCTGTCTGCATCTGATAGGAGAACACCGCGCAGTTGCCGGTGCTCGTGGTGACGAACAGCTGACCCTCGCCGCCGATCGTCACCGGCTGGGCGATCGGCCCACCCACCGGCCGCGACCAGCTCAACGTCATCGCCGACGCACCGCTCACCGGGCTCGCCGCGCTGTTGCGGCCGTCGTGATGGGCTGCGGGCCAACCCTTTCCGGAGCCGACGGTGATGTCGTCCACATCGGTGCCGCAACCGGCCAGCGCCACCACACCGGCGGCAGCGAGCGAGGCGGCGACGCGAGTCCGAGTTCGCACCTGCTGATCTCCTGGGTAATCGGGCCGAGGATCGGGGTATGGCACGGTAAGTGTGCCCTGCGAAAGTACTCTGTGTACCCGATGACCGAATCCCCGGGGCTCACCCGGTGGACGCCGTCGAGGTCGGAAGAGGGAGAGTAGTTCGTGACGAGCATGTGGGGCGCGCCGCTGAGCGCGCGCTGGCGTGGATCACGCCGCCGCGATCCGCAGCAGGCGCGTTTTCTGACCAGGGATTCGTTGCGCTGGGTGCTCGCCAATCGCGCCTACACCCCCTGGTACCTCGTGCGTTATTACCGCCTGTTCAAATTCCGGCTCACCAATCCGCACATCGTGCTGCGCGGAATGGTGTTCCTCGGCCGCAATGTGGAAATCCACGCCACTCCCGAATTGGCGCGCATGGAAATCGGGCGCTGGGTACATATCGGCGACGGCAACGCCATCCGCTGCCACGAGGGTTCGCTGCGCATCGGCGACAAGGTCGTGTTCGGCAAGGACAATGTGGTCAACACCTACCTCGACATCGAGATCGGTGAGTCGACGCTGGTCGCCGACTGGTGCTACATCTGCGACTTCGACCACAAGATGGACGACATCACCCTGCCCATCAAGGACCAGGGCATCGTGAAGAGCCCCGTGCGGATCGGCCCCGACACCTGGATCGCCGCGAAGGTGACCGTCCTGCGCGACACCCGGGTGGGCCGCGGCTGCGTGCTCGGCGCGCACGCGGTGGTGCGCGGCGACGTTCCCGACTACAGCATCGCCGTCGGAGCACCCGCCAAGGTCGTGAAGAACCGCAAGGTGGCCTGGGACGCCGGTGCCGCCGAACGAGAGGCCTACCTGGCGGCGCTGGCCGATATCGAACGGAAGAAGAACGCGGGCGCACAAGCCTGAACGACACTCCGCCGACAGGACCGTTCCTGTCGGTGACGGTCGGTACGGTCGCGACGTGGACAGTTATGCGGCGCTGCTGCGCGGGATCATGCCGACCAACCCGAACATGCGCAACGACAAGTTGCGCGGGGTGTTCGAAGGGCTCGGTTTCGCGGGCGTCGCGACGGTGCTGAGCAGCGGAAACGTGGTGTTCCGCACCGACGACGACCGCGACGATCTCGAAGACCGCATCCAGCAGGCGCTCGCGACCGAACTCGGTATCCCCGGCGGCACCATCGTGCGCAGCCACCCCGAACTGCGTGCGCTGCTCGATCGCGACCCCTTCGAGGGACTCACCCACGAACGCGGTTCCTATCTCACCGTCACCTTCTTCAAACACACCATGCGCGAAGCCGATACGTCCGCCTTCACCGACGACCCGCTCACCCGCGTCATCGGCTACGACCCCGCCGCACGAGCGTTCCTCACCGTGATCGACAACAGCACCGGCAAGACGCCCGATTTCATGGCCCGGCTGGAGAAGACCTACGGCAAGGACATCACCACCCGCACCTGGCTCACCGTGCAGCGCGTGGTGAAGAAGATGGAGGCCTGATTCGGGCGAACCGCACCGAGTCGTGGCCCCGTAGCGGTGCGGTGTGTCAGGAAAGCTGGGCCGCCTGTGCGGTGCAGAGGAAAACTGTGGCGTTGCGGCCTATTCGGGTGACAACCAGGGTGAAGGGCCGGTTGCCGCGGAGTTTGAGCTTCTTGCGCAAGGCATCCGGATCGACGTCGACGCCTCGGACCAGGATTTCCAGGGCACCGCAGTCGCGGCGGGCCAGTTCCTGACGGAGGGTCTTCTCACGCAGATCGAAGCGGTCTTCGATGCGGAAGCCGCGCATGCCGGCGGGCACGGTATCGCCGGTGAGGTAGGCGATGTGCGGATCCAGCTGCCAGAGACCGTGTTTCGCGGCGTAGTGGCGAACGAGACCAGCGCGAACGACGGCACCGTCGGGGTCGATTATCCACTCACCAGGCGCTTGTTCGGGAATGTCGTCGGGCTCGGCATCGGTGAGAGTTGTTGCGCCACCGCGAGAATCGAGGACAGTGGCGCGGCGAGTGATGCCGGGTTCGGTGAGGCCGGGCGACCAGAGGCACGCTTCGCGAACGGCACCGTCGAGGGAGACGATCTCGATCTCCCCGTCCCACCCGAGCCGGTCGAAGTCCAGGCCAGGCGCGGACTTCACGGCGATGTCGCGGCCCGCGTAGGCAGTGAGCAAGTCGGGCAGCGGGGGTTGGAGTTTGGCGGGGTCGTAGGTGCGGCGGCCGTCGGCTCGGCGAGCCGGATCGGCGATGACGACAGTGTCGCGGGTCGTCGGGACAAGGGCATCGGCCTTGGCCAGCACAATGTTTCGGACACCGACCCGCATGATCGCTGCGGGTTGTCCGCCGCTGCCCGGCCCGCGATCAGCCGCAGGTGGCGGTACGACACCGCCAGAATGAGTGCCACCACAGTCCGACGGGTACGCGCCGACAGATCCTGGCCCCGGCGGCGAGAGGGGGACGACCCCCAGATTGTGCGCAGCCATGGACAGCCGCACATCGTCGAGATCGCTGCCGACCACCAAGGGGCACATCATCGCCAACTCGGCCAGTTCCGCACCGATCGAGCACGTCACGTCGTGCACAGCACGGCCGGCCAACCGCGCGGCCCGATGCCGGGCGACAAGTGCGGGGGTGGCCTGTTGCAGCGCGTCGTCGGTGAACAGCCACTCCCCCGCCGCGGGCAGCTTCGCCAGCGCCTTGCGCCGCAACCGCACGGTCTCGATCAAGGCGGCACCGTGCTCGGGAAACGAGCGACGCACCTGCTCGATATCGCGCAGGTGCGTCGCCGCCGTCAGCTCCAGCCGCTCGACCTCGGCGAGCGCGGCACGTCCCGCCGCGCTGCCGAGGAAGGCGACATCGTCGCGGCCGAAGCGGTATCCCACCTACTTCTGCGCCGCGCCCGGCTTCACGCCGGTGATCATCGCGTTGTAGAAGAACTCGCGCGGAACCACCTTGCGCAGCACGTTCTCGTCGAGCCAGCTCAGGCCGAGCCAGGCACGGTACTGGGCCATGCGGTACCCGACGGTCAGCTTCTCGTCGGGAACGGCCGCCTCGAAAGTACGCACCGGCCAGCCCCACAGGGCGGCGGCGAATTCCTCGGTGGTGGCCTTCACGTCGACGGCACCGGCCGACTTAGCCATCTTCTCCAGGTCGCTGGGATCGAAGGTGTGCAGGTCGACGACGGCCTCGAGCGCGGCGGCGCGCGAGGACTCGTCCAGCTCGGTCTGCGGACGACGCCACCCCGACAGGAACGGCAGCTTGGTGACCTCGGTGGTCACCTTCCAGGTGAGCTGACCGAGCTTGCGGGCGTAGAAGTTGCCCACGGTGGTCGGTTCACCGGCGAACACGAAACGCCCGCCCGGCTTGAGCACGCGCAGGCATTCCTTCAGCGCCAGCTCCACATCCGGGATGTGGTGCAGCACGGCGTGCCCGCACACCAGGTCGAAGGTGTCGTCCTCGTAGGGGATGGTCTCGGCGTCGGCGACGCGGCCGTCCACGTCGAGGCCGAGGTGCTCGGCGTTGCGCAGCGCCACCTTCACCATGCCCGGCGAGAGGTCGGTGACCGAACCGGTCTTGGCCACCCCGCCCTGCATCAGGTTGAGCAGGAAGAACCCCGTGCCACAGCCGAGTTCGAGCGCCCGCTCGTACGGCAGCGGAGCGGGGCCGACCGCCAGGTCGAAGCGGCCGCGGGCATAGTCGATACAGCGCTCGTCGTAGGAGATCGACCACTTGTCGTCGTAGGTCTCGGCTTCCCAGTCGTGGTACAGAACCTGGGCGAGCTTGGTGTCCTTCAGCGCTGCTTCGACCTCGGCCTCGGTGGCGTGCGGGTTCGGCGCCGGATCATCGGGGTGAACCGTCATAACACGCAAGAGTAATAGGAGACCCTCAGCACGCAATCGCCGGTCTTGTTTCGCGTCATTCCTGCTGGTCGACTGACCGGTCCAGAGTCAGCGTCCGGTGAAAACGGCGCTGTTCGGGCCGTCGGCGGCGAAGGATCGGGTGCCGGTGCGGGTGTCGTCGGTGTCGAAGAGGGCCGACCACTCGGTGACGGCGGTCGAGTGGGCGTGGGGGCCCGCTTCGAAGACGGCTTTGGCGGCGGCGAGGGCGCGGGGGGCGGCCGTGACGAACTGGTCGGCCCAGCGGCGGGCGGCGGTGAGCACGTCGTCGGGGGGGACCACTTCGTCGACCAGGCCGAGTGTCGCGGCATCCTCGGCGTCGACGAAACGGCCGGTGTAGACGAGGTCCTTGGCACGGCTCTGGCCGATCAGCAGCGAGAGCCTGCGAATGCCGGACAGGGGGATCAGGCCCGCCTTGATCTGAGGGAAACCGAGCTTCACGTTGTCGCCGACGATGCGGTGGTCGGCGCCGAGCGCCAGCTCGAGTCCCGCACCGAGGCAATAGCCGGCGATGGCGGCCACGGTCGGCTGTGGCACGCGGGTGAGGCAGCCGAGGGCGGCCTGCAGGTCGGCGGCCATGGCGGCGGCCTGGCCGGAGTCGAGCTCGGCGAGTTCGCGCATCTCGTCGCCCGCGCTGAACACCCGCTCGTCGCCGTAGACGATCAGGGCGGCCACCCCCGGGTGGTCGGCGACCGTGCGCGCGGCCGCCGCGACCTCGCGGGCCAGCTGGGCGTCGACGAGGTTCAGCGGCGGACGATCGATGCGCAGCAGCGCGACGCCGCGAGCGGAGGGCTCGGCGGGCAGCTCGAGGGTGACGAATTCGGCCATGGCGCCAAACCTACCGGCCGCGCAGCGCGTCCACGTCCGGGAGCTGGTCGAAATACCGTTCGTTGTCGGGAAAGTCCGACAGCGGGCGACCGTCGGCGCCCGGCGAATACCTCGGCATGATCGGCGCGATCGGCCGCTCGGCGGCCAGCACCGCGGCGGTGTCGGCGAACTCGCACAGGGCGTCGAGTTGCGACCAGGTGGGCGGCATCAGCACATGCTCGCCCGCACGCCAGCTCTCGAGCGCCTCGACCGGGGTCTGCCAGCGCACGTGCGCGGCCTCGGAGGTCGCACCGTCGGCGATCTGCCCCTCCGGCAACACCGCCACGAAGAACCGGGTGTCGTAGCGGCGCGGCTCGGCCTCGGGCGTGATCCAGTTCGACCACGGACGCAGCAGATCGGCACGCAGCACAAGGCCCTCGGCGGCCAGGAAGCCCGCGAGGGAGATCTCGCGCCGCTCCAGCCGACCACGGGTCTCTCGGTAGACCGTCGAATCGCACACCACGGTGTCGACGGTCGGGCCGGCGAGCAACACACCGCACTCCTCGAACGTCTCGCGCACCGCCGCGGCCACCAGTGCCTGCGCGGACTGCTCGTCGGTGCCGAATCGCTGTGCCCACCAGGCGGGTTCGGGCCCGGTCCAGGCGATGTCGGCGGTGCCGTCGGCCGGGTCGACCCCGCCGCCCGGGAACACGGTGACCCCCGCCGCGAACGCCATCCCGCTCACCCGCTGCTGCAGGAAAACCTCGATGCCGCGCGCACCGTCGCGCACCAGCATCACCGTCGACGCATCCCGCGCCCGCACCACGGACTCGCTCATAGCCGTTCCTCTCCACGACCAGCACCATTGCCGATCGATACGCGACAGACCCCGACCACACCGCACGGCCGGTCCCCGATCCTTACGCACCCTAACCGTTGCTTGGTCCGCGATGCGACCGACCGGTCCACCCACCGGTCCACCCCGAGCAACCGACACGAAGCCACCCTCACCACCGGGTCCTCCCCAACAACAGCCCAAACCCGCCCCCGGTGCGCCACCTACCAGGCTCCTCAGCCCCGGCACCACCCGAGTCCGTCACCTACCGCACTCCCAGCCCGCGTGGCACTACTCGAGTCCGTCACCTACCGCAGACCCAGCCCGCGTGGCACTACTCGAGCCCGTCACCAACCGCACACCCAGCCCGCATGGCACGACTCGAGCCCGCCACCTACCGGGCTCCCGGCCACACAGCACCACTCGAGTCCGCCATGACCGCACTCCCAACCCCGCACGACCCGACCTCGAGGAGGGTCCGCCGCGCAGCGGCGCAGCGGCCCGGCCGCGCGAACAGCGCTCGAAGCGCACGCGCGAAGCGCAAGTCTCGAGCGCTGTTCGCG